>DATBYA010000171.1:0-12787 GCA_036514015.1 Candidatus Sulfotelmatobacter sp. | reverse complement strand
CTGGCAGGCTAACCGACCTCCGCGCCCGCAGGTAACGGCTAAGGTTGGGGGTAAGTTGCTGTCGGGTGTGGGCCAGGATGCGCTGCTCGATTTTCGCATGGACGTCACGCTCGACGGCGAAACATTGACCCCGGCCGAGGTGCGCGAGTTGTTGGCTAAATCGGACGGGCTCGCGCTGGTTCGAGGGCGTTGGGTGGAAGTTGACCGGGAGCGGTTGCGCCGAATGATGGAATATTTCGGCGAGGCCGAGCGCGTCGCTGCCGAACGTGGTCTTAGTCTGCGTGACGCGCTGCGCATGATCGCTGGGGCCGATGTGGATGCGGACGACGACTCTGCCAGCGCAGCGGAGTGGGGGAAGGTGGTCGCGGGTCCGTGGCTAGCGGAGACCCTGAAGGGATTGCGCAGTCCGGAGGGATTGGCTGGCATCGATCCCGGCTCGGCTCTGAATGGCACTCTGCGTCCCTATCAGCAGGTGGGCGTGCGCTGGCTTTACCTGCTCGCCAAGCTCGGGCTCGGCGCCTGCCTCGCCGACGATATGGGGTTGGGTAAAACTATTCAAATACTCTCGCTGTTGCTGGTGCTGAGAAACCAAAATCGCGACCAACGGCAACCAAGTCTTCTCGTTGCGCCCGCCTCGCTTCTCGCCAATTGGGCGTCGGAACTGGAGCGGTTTGCCCCGAGTTTGAATGCTCTCGTCGCACATCCGTCGGCGCTGCCTGCCGCCGATCTTATGACCTTCGCGCCCGGGCGTTTGCAGGATGTGGATCTCGTGATTACGAGTTACGGCTCGTTGCTGCGTATTCCATGGATTGCAGACGCCTCGTGGCGCTTGGTTGTGATCGATGAAGCCCAAGCCATCAAGAATCCGGACGCCAAGCAAACCCGGATCGCCAAGAAGTTGAAGGCGCAGGCGAAGTTTGCGCTTACCGGCACGCCCGTCGAGAACCGGCTTGGCGACCTCTGGTCCATTTTTGATTTCATGAATCCAGGACTGCTCGGAACATCGAAGGAGTTCTCAAACTTCGTAAAGCGCCTGGAGGGTAGAACTCACAATCCGTACGCTCCATTGCGTGAACTAGTGCGCCCATACATTCTGCGGCGACTGAAAACCGACAAGACGGTGATCGCAGACCTGCCAGACAAGACCGAGGTTAAGGCGTTCTGCCAACTCAGCCGCAAGCAAGCGGCGCTCTACAAGCAGGCAGTGGAAGAACTAGCCGAGGCGCTCGATCGAGCCGATGGCATCCGTCGCAAAGGTCTAGTGCTGTCATTCCTGATGCGGTTCAAGCAGATCTGCAACCATCCGTCGCAGTGGCTGGGTGACGATGCTTGGAGTGAAGAGGATAGTGGGAAGTGGGCACGCTTGCGCGACATCGGCGAAGTTATCGCCGCCAAACAAGAGAAGGTTCTCGTCTTCACTCAGTTTCGGGAGATGACGGCTCCGCTCGCGTCGTTTCTGAAATCGATTTTCGGGCGAGCCGGGCTGGTTCTTCACGGGGAAACCGAAGTCAAGAAGCGCAGGGATCTGGTCCGCCGCTTTCAAGAAGAGGAAGGTGTGCCTTTCTTCGTGCTGTCTCTCAAGGCGGGCGGAGTAGGCCTGAATCTCACTGCCGCATCCCACGTCGTTCACTTCGACCGCTGGTGGAACCCGGCGGTTGAGAACCAAGCCACGGATCGCGCTTTCCGCATTGGGCAGAGCAAGAACGTGCTGGTGCACAAGTTTGTCTGCCGGGGAACCGTCGAGGAAAAGATCGACCAGATGATCGAATCAAAGCGGCAGCTTTCGAAGGATTTGATCGAGGGCGGCGCCGAGCTGCTGCTGACTGAATTGCAAGACGAAGACCTGCTAAAGTTGGTGGCGCTGGATCTCAATGCAGCGCTTAAGGAGGCGTGATTCGTGTACGACCCTTGGGGATGGAGACCTTATGTGTCGGCGGCGGAGCGGCGGCTGCAAGCCTTGCGCGAAATGGACAAGCGCAGAAAGAAAGGACACGACGTTTCGCCGGTGATGGTTGAGGGGCGGACGATCGTCAAGACCTTCTGGGGCAAGTCGTGGTGCGATAACCTCGAACGCTACAGTGACTTTGCCAACCGCTTGCCGCGCGGGCGGACTTACGTGCGCAATGGTTCGGTCATTGATCTCCAGATTTCGTCCGGTGAGATCAAGGCGTTGGTCAGCGGTTCGGAGATTTATGAGGTAGCGGTGAAAGTCGCCCCAGTCACGAAGGCGCGCTGGCGGTCCATTTGTAAGGACTGCGCTGGCGCGATTGATTCGTTGATCGAACTTCTGCAAGGACGCCTATCCACGGGTGTCATGGAACGTATCTGCCTGCGGAATACCGGCCTATTCCCATCGCCGAAAGAGATTCAGCTCTCGTGCAGTTGCCCGGACTGGGCCGAAATGTGTAAGCACGTTGCAGCAGTCCTTTATGGCATTGGCGCTCGTTTAGACCAACAACCTGAACTCCTTTTCCGGCTCCATGGAGTCGACGAAAAAGAGTTGATCGCCGGCGCCGACGTCGCATTTCCGCTGGCCAAGAAGGGGCCGGCGGCTAAGGTCCTCGGCGGAGAAGACCTTTCCGAACTTTTTGGATTGGATATGGCCGCGAGCCCAGCCGCCAAAACCGGGCGTTCGGTCCCGGTGCCGGCCAAGGCGAAGCGCGCAAAGAAAAGGAGCCGAAGCAGGAAAACAATGGCGGCCGCCAGACGGCAGATTCGTGAATGAAGGATGGGAATTAGTCTGGGCAGTGTGTCGATTCTTCGTGTAACGGCCGACAGGAACGCTCCAGAACAACGAGCACGATGATCCCGAGCAACAGCTGCAGCGCATCCGCTCTCACCACGACCACCGAGTGGGGAGATTTCTTCATCCACAACTTCGGAAGATCATCATTGCCCGTCTGGAAGAGTGGAAGAGTTACATCGTCCCTGTCTTCTGGCATGCAGACGAGCTGGTTGCAGATATGGCGAGGCTCAACAGTAACGACAATACCTCGGACTTTGCGAAAAGAAAACGGTTCCCGCACAAGAAACTTGATCGGCTACAAATTGTCGTCGGTCAGATTTGGCCTCTCAATCCGAGCGGGATCCGCCAGAGGTTAATGTCGCGTTGCGAACGGAGCTTAGTGGAAGGCAGGGCAGGCATGATATGTGAACTTCAAACGCTTTATCTTCCCAAGAGCAATCGTTCTAGTACAGGGCCGAGGGCCAAGGCCGGAAGATAGCTCAGGGCCACCATTACTATCAAGCAGGTCGTCAGCAGCACACCGAACACGAGAGAATGGGTCGGAAGGGTTCCCGACGAAGAAGGCGTGTTCCTCTGACGGCCAAACAGAGCAGCAAAAGCCAATGCAGGAATCGCCAGGCCGAACCTGCCCCCCATCATCGCGAATGCTATCGTGAGGTTGTAGAACGGAGTGTTCGCACTGAGACCGGCAAAGCTTTGGCCATTGTTGGCGAAGCAAGAAGTATAGGCGAACAGAATCCCCGTGAAACCATGTGGACCGGTGTTGACCGTCAGTCCGGACAGTCCCAACCGAGTGCCCACAGCAATGGCGGTGAGTGGGAGGACGAGCAGCGGCGCGGCCAACGCGTGGAGCATGATCATTTTATTCTCCGCAGGCCCAATCTTTTTCCCCAGGTATTCAGGCGTCCGCCCAACCATCCCGCGAGAAACATTGCGATCGCAGCGGCCATGACCATGCTGTAAAGGCCTGTCCCAAGTCCTCCGAATACGAGTTCTCCCAGCAGCATGTTCACCAGCAAAACCATGCCGCCGAGCGAAGTGTAGCTGTCGTCCATTGAGTTGTTCGATCCCGTGGCCGTGTTGGATGTGACCACAGCCGTGAGGGTGGAACTGCCAATGCCGAAGCGCACCTCCTTCCCTTCCATGTTTCCCCCGGACTGGAGGCTACCGTGTCGGGAATTCACGTTTCCGATGTGCGGGAACCCTCGTTGTTCAAAGTGATGTACGAAAACCAGTCCGCAGACGAACAGAAGCAGCATCACTCCGTAGAGAAGCCATCCCTGTCGAGGCTGGCCGACCATCCTGCCGAAGGTGTTGGTGAAGGCTGCGGGCAGGAGCACGATCGCCAACGTTTCGAGGAAGTTTGTAAGCGGCGTGGGATTCCCATACGGATGAGCCCCATTGCGAGTGAGACCTCCCCGCAAATCTGATTGGATGTGTGGATATCCTGGCTCAGATCCTGAGTGAAGGAGCCACTCTTTATCCTCTGATCGTAGGTCGAGGATGGCGACTCTTTCAATCCCATCTCCGAGTTGCCTGTCAAGTGGCAGAATCTCCAAGTGTCCACTCTCAAAGCAAGATCAATACTTGAGCCAGCCGTCACAATCCCGGAATCCAGCGGATGGCGTTGCTGCGAAATATTTTCTGAAGGACCGGCTGGGGCAGGTTCAATCCACGCACCTGCTTGCCCGCCACGCTGAGGGTCTCGCCGGTCGCCAGGAATTTCCAGTCCCGCGCGTACCTGGACTGCCATTCGGTCAACTCATCCGGGACGTTAGCGTCTGAGTATAAATCAAGATCTGTGCCATATAGAACGCGGTCTTGATACTTGACAAGAAATGCGCTCACCTTTTCCGGTGGCATTAGCATGAGGTATTCCATTCTCGCCGCCGTGTCGATGGCAAAATTTGGATACTTGTCCAGGTGGCTGGCGATGTTGTCGAGATCCCGTTCCATGCTGCCCAGATGAACTCCCACCATGCGTAGTTTGGGATGGTTGGCGAGCACATGATCCCGTGCGTCGAGAATCCTTTGCTTAGAGGGGAACCCCGGGCGGTTTGCGACGTACCATTGCGGATTTTCCCGATAGTAGGACCAGGACGGATCGGACGCGTCCGCTGGCCCCCAGGCCACATCAGGTTCGGCCTGATGTGTCATCAGCGTTTTGCCATGGTCGGCGATGTCTCTGTAAATCAGCTCGAACTTCGGATCATCGGCCATGACATATTGGCCGTTGCTGTCCTTGATTTCCATTCCGATGTTTTTCCAGATCTTGACCGCCACGGCTCCCTGCTCGAAATCGCGGTCGATCTGCTTGATGGCCTCGGCCCTGAATGAGGCACTCCCAAACTTATATGGATCAAAGGTCGTACACAATGCTACATGGCCACGGCTCGACTGCACGAGCGCCAGTGCATCATCGATCTGCGGTTGCAACTGCTTGCGATTGGGGTTTGTGTCGTCCATCACCAGGATATTCAGCAGTTTCAGGTTCAGCCGTTCGAGCATCTTCTGAAACGCGGGCTCGGTCTTGAAGACATGAACGTGAACATCAATGGGACGGATCGCGGCGAACGCGCGCAGGGTTCGTTCGTCAGCGGCGGTTTTTGTGGCAGTACCTGCCGAAGTGGGCGCTTGAGCGGTGGCGGACAGGGCGATCGAGAAAGCTAGTATGACTGGAGCGATCGTTCGCGAAAAACCGATCATCGGAAGCTTCCCATCACGGCAGAACCGCTTTCCTCGCACCCTTCTCGCTGTAAGCCGCGGAGTAAGTGTCGACTCAAGGCTTGACTCCGCTTGCCGGTTGGGTTTCAAAAATAGAACTTCAACGCAAATTGAATGAACCGTGGATCGTGCGCAGCTTGCGCGAAGCCAAACGCGCAATTGGAATTTGTGTTGCCGTTCGTGCACCCGGTCTGCGCCGCGGTTTCATCCAACCCGTGCTGGGTAGCGATATTTGTATTAAAGCTACCGGGATTGTCGAACTCCGGATCGTAATGATTGAAGGCATTGAAGAACTCTGCCCGGAACTCGAGGCGCTTTTGTTCGTTGATGGGGAAAATCTTAAACAAAGAGATATCCCAGTTCTGGGTGCCTGGCCCTTGAATGATGTTTCGGCCCGCATCGCCGAACGATCCGACGACTGTGTTCGTGGCAAAGGCGCAGGTGTTAAACAGTGTTCCCGGGACACATGGGCGTCCGTTTGGATTTCCGACCAGGTTGGGCCGTGATGCGCTGGCGACCTCTCCGCCACCATCGGATGTGGAGAGGTTGGTGGCGATGTCGGTGGGTGTATACCAGTTTCCCGTGGTTGCGATCGTGATGCCTGCAACCTGCCAATTGCCGATGAACTGATTCCATACGCCGGAAGCGTTTCCTCCGAATGCCTTGTTCTTGCCGAAGGGCAAATCGTAGGCATAGCTCAAAACAAATCGTTGACGGACGTCAAAATCCGCGTTTCCGTACTCCAGAAGAGGATCGTTTTGGAAGCGGAAGTCGCCCGCATTCTGCGATCCCAGGCTGGCGCTGGAAGCGTCATCGAGGGCGTGGCTCCAGGTATAGGCCGCCTGAAACTGCAGGCCGTGGGTGGGGCGTTTCTCGAAACGGACCTGCAGAGAGTTGTAGTTGGAGACGTCGTTAGAACGAAATGTTGCAATCGAGGTATCAAACACGGGATCGCAGTTATCCGTCACGCTTAAGTTGCAAGTCGATCCCGGAGCAGAGCCCGGAGCCACCCCATTTGCAGGTCTCCGCTCGGCAGTCGGGCAAGCCAGCAGGCCGCCAAAATTTGCAATGCAAAGCGCTGCGAACTGTGGGAGGGTCGCAAGCGCGGCCTCATTGCCATTATAAAAGCCAAAGAGTTTCAGGCCACGCGAGCCCGCGTAGGAAACGTCTAGCAAGGTATCGGCCGGCATTTGATATTGCACGCCAAAGTGCCACTGCTGGGTATAGGGAGTTCGCAGATTGGGAGAGACGGAATAGAGCTCCGGAGTGTTGGGGTTCGAAAGCGCGGTCGGCGGGAATCCATTGGCCAACGTGTTCGACCCATTCATATTGAGGGAAGCAACGGAGCAATTGAGCGGTTGCCCAGGCGTGACGGCCGGATTGGCAGCCAGGTTCCCGCACGGCGTCGAAAAGGACTCGGAGGAGAAGAACGGAGGATTGAACCCCGGGCTGGGATTGGAGTACGGCCCATTCTCTTGGCCGCCGTAGAAAATGCCGTAACCGCTGCGTACCACGAGTTTGTTCGCGGCCCGGAAAGCGAAGCCGATACGCGGCGCAAAATTATTTCGATCAGGACTGATCAGTCCACGCGAGCCATGCTCAATCGGGATGCTGGCTCCGATCAGCTGGGTGAGCGGTTCATTCTGTCCGCTGGGAACAAGCATAGCGTTGGGGCCGTAAACAAAGGTTCCTTCCTCATTGTTGTGCTCCTTGACCGTGCTGAAAACCTCATAGCGCAGACCCAGATTGACGGTCAGGCGGTCGTTGGCCTTCCAGTCGTCCTGAGCGAAACCGGCGTAAATTTGCCGGCGATAGTCAATGTCATGCAGGCTGGTAATTCCGCCACCATCGGCAACGCCCAGCAACATGCTCGCGAAGGAACTGCCGCCAGTTCCCGGTACGGCTGGGTTGTCGGTAAAGTCGTTGCCAAAGGTCAGAGCGCCGCGCGCTTCCGCTGGCTGGAAGATGGTGAACTGTTCTATGCGCACTTCGCTGCCGAACTTCAGCGAGTGGCGTCCCCGGACCCAGGTCAGGTTGTCGGTGAGAACAAAACTGTTCTGTTTCTCAATCGAAGGCAGGTAGGTGGAGCTTCCGATTCCAGCCGTGCCATCGCCGAAGGTGATATTCGGCAAGCCGCCGTTGTCTAGACCATAAGGCACATTGGGAAAGTCCAGTTGAGCACTGATGTTCTGGTCGGCGTTAATCTGAAAGCGGTGGGAATGGATTCGGTTGTAACCCAGTCGGAATTCATTGATCACATTGGATTTAAAGAGGTGAACTTCGCTTAAGGCCAGGCTGCGGTAAGAATTATCCTCAGTCCCGTCGAAGAACCCTCCACCATCCAGCAGAGTGTTAAAAGGCGGAGGAATGAAACTGGGTTGGTTCTCATAACTGAATCGGCCGAAAGCGTTGTCCTTGTCGCTGATCTTGTGATCGATGCGGATGTCAAAGTTGTTGCGGCTCTCCTGGCGATGCGGATCGGAAAGAAAGTTGTTGCCTCCGATGTCGGCATTTGGAGTTGGCCAATAGGTTGACAGGCGGGCTGCCAGCGGATCGACCGCCGGAAATATGTTGGTGGGAAAACCTCCGCTGTAGCCGCCGATAGGAACTCCGCAAAACCCAGTCGGACTCGAGGCCAAGGCTTGGGTAAGACGAGTGTTGAATATTTCGCCGGCGTAGGTGGGCTGCCCGTTGCAGTCGGTGCCCGTCACAGTAGAGGTGAGAAGACTGGAGAAATTCCCGGCAACCTCCGCAGGGGTGGGAATTAACTCCAGAAAGGGCGTTGCCTGCCGGATCCGCAATCCCTCGTAGTCGCCAAAAAAGAAGGTGCGGTTCTTAATGATCGGTCCGCCCAAGGTGGCGCCAAACTGATTCTGCTTGTACGGCTGTCGGCCAAATGCATCAAACGCGTTGCGCGCATCGAGTTTCTCGTTCCGGATGAACTCATACAGGTCGCCGTGGAAGTCGTTTGTTCCCGACTTGATCACCGCATTCAGAATCGCTCCGTTGCCGCGTCCGAACTCCGCGCTGTAGGAGTTGGTTTGCACTTTGAACTCGGCAATGGCGTCCACCGAAGGCTGGATGACGAAAGCAGTCTCATTCAGCAAATCGGCCAAGTTTGAGTTGTTATCAACCCCGTCCAGCAGAAAGTTGTTCTGTTCCGACCGCGCTCCACCCGCGCTGAATCCGTAACTGGCGTTAATTCGTGAACCAGGTTCGGCCGGAGCCACTCCCGCACTAAGCTGCGCCAACTGGGCAAAATTTCGGCCGTTCAGTGGAAGCGTCGTGGCCTCCTGGCCATTCACCACATCTCCGAGCTCGGACGTTTCCGTCTGCAGTTGTAGTCCCTCGGATGTGATGGTCAAAACCTCATGGATGCTGCCCACGGTCAGCGTAATGTCAACCTCTGGGTGCTCCTGGATGTTCACGGTGATCGGTCCTACGACCGTTTTCTTGAAGCCTGCTTTCTCCGCGATTACGCTGTAGCGTCCTATTTTGAGCGGACTCGCGACGTACTCTCCTTGGGCGCTGCTGGTGACCACCGTCTCGGTGCCACGATCAACATCCTTGACGCTGATCTTGGCATCAGGAACTACGGCTCCAGCCGAATCGCGGACAATTCCCGCGATGGCACCGCTGTCTTTCTGCCCGAGTGCTACGGGCGGCACGGCCATGGCGGCAAGCAGCACAGCAAGGACAACGGGCAACAAGTTCCGACACGTTCTTTTCATGGTCCTCCGCCTCCTGAGCCCTTCTCGAAAAGGCTTGCGTTCTATTTCCTTTTGTTTACCCGACTTTCGTTTTTGATTGGAAAGGTAACGATTGCCAATAACGGCTCGTTTGTCAATCATTTTGTTTATTTGTATTCCCGGCCGCCTTAATCTCCGAAACGCGCTCCCCGTGATTTAGGAGAGGATTGCCTTGATTCCCGTAATCTCACAAAAATCAATTAAGGCCGGATATAGCTCTTCGCCGTAGCCGAGGCAAGCATATTCGTTGGTCCAATGCTGCAGCAAAACATCGACGTCACCATGCGTCGTTACGAAACCGTGAGGCCAGAATGGGATGCCGCATTCGTTGAGCCGCCTTTCGATCTGATCAGGCGGGGGCTCGAAAACGCTGGCTCGGGTAATGACCATCTGAAACTCGCCCTTCACTCTGCCCAGTCGGGCTAACACTCCTTCTCCCACTTTGCAGATCAACTTTACGGAGAGTCCGCCCGCTTCGCCTTCCGTGGGGATTCCGTGCGCCGAGAATCCGGCTGGACCTAACTTGCTGGCCAAGGAAGGCGGACAAGCCCCGTCCCCGATGATCTTGATTTCTTTCGTTTTCGTATCCATGTGCTGCAAATCGCCGTAATACACTCTGTCCTTGCTCAGTTTGGTGAGCAGGAGGACGGTCAGCGCAGTGTTGAAGTCGCCCAGCGTAGACGTGCCAACTCCATCCTCCAGCATCATGCTCTGGGCAAAGCAAGTGGCGGAATAATCGGCGGCAAGACCGGGAAAGGATTGAATCGTGTAAAAATCAAATTTTTCCTGGGCAACAAGTTTTCTGAGTGCGAGATAGAGACGCAGCGAACGCTCGGTCACTACATTTTGCTCTGGAATCTTGCCAAACAACTGCTTCAGCCTGGGCTGAAGTTCATCCAGTTCGCTGGTCGAGATCCCTTCGGCGGTTTGCTTCAACTCGGTCGTGTCGCGGGAGTCGATATCGATCCCAAACATCCTCATCCATTGGGAAGGATCGGCAGCGCCGCAGGTTTGTCCCATCCCACGTCCGCCAAATGTGCCGATGGTAGACATGTTCAAGAAGTTCTTCAGATGGGAGGCTTGGGCGTAGCTGACGATCTTGCCTACGGTGTCTGGCTCCTCCAGGCTTCCGTATACAAATTTGTGTGGGACACCGATTTCAAGCAGCCCCCCGTGCAGCACGAATCCCCCAACTGGCCGCCAGCCTTGGGACCCGGGGTGCGTCCACAGAAGCAAGCCTTTGCCGCTGCCGGAGTAATCGCGAACGGCGGCGATCAGGTGCGCCGCCCAAACCCAGGTACCGGAAAACAGGACGACCGCATCGACCGCATCGTCGCATTTCATTTTCTTGAATGCGGCCCGAGCCTCTTCTTTGCTGGCAACGACCACACTATGCTCAACAACTTTCAAACCCGCCGCAACCAGCGCACTCTTGGCGCGCCGAACCAATGCGTCATCAATAAACGGCGTCCCCATTGGGTCCCGTAGACCGTCTTTGTGTACTCCAAAAACTATGAATCCGATCGTGGTTTGTATCACCGTTCCTCCTAAATGGGCCTTTGGACTTTAAGCGCGTGTCACGGCAGAGAGGGCTGAGCGCAACTGGTGGTATTGCGTGGCTTGTTGTGCGTACGATGCGGCAATCGCATCGTCAGGTAATACCACCGAAACATCACGGACTACGACTTCCACAGCTTGCTGCAGGCTGCCGTATTCTCCGCAGGCCACGCCGGCGAGTATGGCTCCGCCAAGACACACCGCCTCTGGACACTGCATTACATGCAGTCGCCGACCCGATAAAGCAGCTCGCAACTGGAGACCCAGAGCCGACCGGGACCCTCCCCCGGTGGCATAAACGTCCCGAAATTCTCCCACTGCGCTTTCCAGTATGTCGGTCATCTGTGACATCTCGCAGGCGAGGCCTTCGAGGATGCCTTTGTAAATCTGGCTGCGGGTTGTGTTCGGTCCTAAGCCGAAGATGATTCCGCGGGCATGCGGGTTGAAGTCGGGATTGCAGGTACCGATCAGATTGGGAGTGATGCAAAGCCCCGTTGGGCCGGTTGGTACGTCTCGTTCCAGTGTCGCGTAGTGAACCGACTCCACCTCCGATGGATCCCCGTCCTCTGCGATGACGCTTTCATCGCACTGTTCTCCATACAACAGATCGTGGAACCACTTGATCATGATTCCCGAGGGAAAATACGCCAGCGTGACGAACTTGTCTGGAACCACGTGACAATAGGAGTTGAGACAAGCAGCGAGCGCCGCATCAGTCAAGCTGGGCTGATCGGAGGCGGCTGCCAGACATTCATAGGTGCCCAGCGAGTCGGCCACGCGGCCCGCACTAATCACACCAACTCCCAAGGCTCCGCAAGGTTGATCGTGTCCTCCCATCACCACTATGGTTCCCGGCAGCAGACCGAGTTGGCTGGCAGCGGCTGCATCTAATTTTCCGGCAATCGTTCCAGCCGGCACCGGGACGGGCAGGCATTCGGCACTTATCGCGGTGGCGGCGAGAATTTCTTCGGACCAGCCGTGCTGCCGTATATCAAATGCCAGATAGCGGGAGGCCAAGGAATAATCGACATAAGGATGTAGTCTTAGTCGCGAAAGAACATATCCAATGACCGTCAGGAACCGAACGGAGGGACCAGAAATGTCCGGCCTGTGCTTACGCAGCCAAAGAACTTTCGGAACCGGATACATAGGATGAGCGACCAGGCCAGTGGTCTCGAAAAGTCGCTTTCTTCCGAATGTTTTTTCCAGCCACGCGGCTTCTTCCACTGCTCGATTGTCCTGGTTGAGAATTGCTGGGGCGATTGCCTCGTTGCGTCCATTGACCGGCACGAATGTTTCGCCGTGCGAACTGAGGCACAATGCTCGGACAGGATCAGAAAGATTCCTGGATACCGCACGCGCACAACCGCACACCGCCTGCCAAAAGAACTCCGGATTTATTTCCGCGTGCGCAGGAGCGGGGAACTCCGGCGTGTATGCACTGGCGTGCTGAGCGAGTATCTCTCCAGTCACCGCAAACGCCACCGCTTTACATCTACTCGAACCGATATCGATGGCAAGCAAACTCATGGTGGGTTTTCGCTTCCTGATGATCGGCATCATTCATAGGAGTTTGTCTGCTGCGACTGAAAGCGTCCGGCAACGAACTCCAGACTCGACAACATCGATCCTTCTCTTGCCAACGGAAACCCGGGCTACACCACGAAAGGTCTCCGGTACTTCGAACAACAAAATCAGAAACCGAACTTGAGCCTTGGATTTCGCCGGAAGCCAGCGATATGTCGGTTCTCCGAACATCGGGCCTTGCTCGATGGTTTCGCGTCGCGGGATAGCGAACGGAGTTGTGCTGAACTCCAGCCCTCGGCAGAATGTTTTTCCGAGCCACGGTGCTTGGGTTCGGTTGTGCCGTTCTTCCCAGTTGCCGACCCAGGGAAAATCTGCGCGTCGAAATACATAGACGACGAGAAGCTTCAGGCGCGGGTTACATGCCGCGATGAAGGCAATCTCAAGCTTCGGATTAAGCAATTGCGCGGTGTAGTGTCCGAACCGC
>DATBYA010000170.1:0-16682 GCA_036514015.1 Candidatus Sulfotelmatobacter sp. | reverse complement strand
GTATTCATGAATTATCAATTACAATACGAAAACACCAACACGAACACATGCGTTGCCACCGGCTGTTCCACCAGCCTGATCCGCAATCAAATCGAGTTTGGTGTGAATTTGCACAAACAGCCGATCCCATTTTGAGAGATCGCGAAAAGTCGGGAATCGACGAAAGAGGATGGAATGGCTCAGCGTGAATTGACTGCAGCAGATTACATCGCAATGTTTCGGCGCCGTTGGGTTTTGATTGTTACGCTGACGGTCGTCGGCGGTCCACTGGCCTATGGCGTGTCGCGATTTCTTCCTAATAAATTCAAATCGCAGACGCTCGTGCTGATCGAACAGCCCACGGTCTCGGCCAAGATTGTGGATTCACTGGATTCGACGGACATCAACCAGCGGCTTTCGAGCATGCAGCAGCAAATCTTGAGCCGGTCGCGGCTGGAGCCAATCATCCGGCAGTTCGATTTGTATCCGCAGGATGTCAACCGCAAGAGCATGGACGACCTGGTGTTGCGCTTGCAGAAAGCAATCGAAGTGACACCCATTCTGCCGATGGCAGAAACGCGCGCACAACAGTTACCCGGATTCTACGTTGCCGTGACGCTGGACACTGCGCGGAATGCGCAGGAGGTGTGCACGGCGATCACGTCCATGTTCATCGAGCAGAGCATCCGTCAGCGACAAGAGCACTCCGAAACAACGACCAAATTCCTGGCGCAAGAGCTGGCCAGCGCGAAAGCAGGTCTGGACGAGCAGGATGCGAAACTCGCCGCGTTCAAGAGCCATTATGCGGGAGCGCTACCAGAGGATGAACCGACCAATCTGAATCTGCTTACGGGTCTGACGTCGCAGCTGGATGCTTCGACGCAGGCGCTATCGCGCGCGCAACAGGATAAGACCTTTAATGAGTCCCTGCTCGCACAGCAGGTCGCCGCCTGGCAAGCGTCGCAGACCGGGCACGATCCCGAGACGCTGGAACAACAACTGATAGCCGCACAGACACATCTGGCCACATTGCAGAACAGTTATACGGACGATTATCCGGATGTGATCAAAGCCAAAAATGACATCGCTACGCTGCAGAAGAAGATTGTGGACAGCGACGGACCCAGCAAGCTGCCGGGAACCAGCAAGAGCTCGAAACCGTCGATCGAGCCGTCTCAGATCCAGCAGCTGCGCGCCCAAATCCACAACGACGAAGTGATTATTGGGGCAAAAACGAAGGAACAAGAACAAATCAGGAAGCAGATCGGCGTGTACCAGGAGCGGATCCAATCGAGTCCAGCGGTCGAGCAACAGTACAAGGAATTGACTCGCGGATATCAGACGGCGCAGCAATCCTTCGACGATTTGCAGAAGAAGCGTGACAATTCGGAAATGGCCGTGAACCTGGAGCGCAAACAGCAGGGCGAACAGTTTAGCGTGCTGGATCCCGCGAACCTGCCGGAAAAGCCATCCTTTCCAAATCGGCCGCTATTTGCTCTAGGCGGGCTTGCGGGAGGGCTGGCGCTGGGAGTCGGAATTGCGTTTTTTCTGGAGATGAAGGATTCCTCGTTCAAGACCGAGCGAGATGTGGAGTTCGCGCTGCACCTGCCGGTGCTGGCCATGGTGCCCGCGATCGAACCGCTGCTCGCGAAGAGCAACAAGAAGAATGGGAATCAGAAAGTGGCGGCGGCCGACCTAGAAGTCGGGGCGAGGGCCTGAGAAAACATGTACCAGAAATTCTTTGGATTACGGGAAAGCCCGTTCAACGTCAATCCGGACCCGCGTTATCTGTTCCTGACGAAACAAATTCAGGAAGCGCTGGCGGGTCTGACCTATGGCATTCAAAATCGCAAAGGCTTCATTCTGCTGACGGGCGAAGTCGGCACCGGGAAGACCACGCTTTTGAATCGGCTGTTGGACTGGCTCCACGGCCAGCGCGTCAAAACGGCGTTTGTCTTCAATTCCCAGGTCAACGTGAGCCAGTTGTTCGACTTCATGATGGCCGATTTTGAAATCCCGGTCGAATCGCGGCACAAGAGCCAAGTGCTGTTGAAGCTGAATCACTGGCTGCTGGAGCGATATCGCGCAGGGGAGACGGCAGTCCTCATTGTTGACGAGGCTCAAAATTTGTCACTGCAAGTGCTGGAGGAAATACGTCTTCTAACCAACCTGGAGACGTCGACGGAAAAGCTGCTGCAGATTGTGCTGACGGGTCAACCCGAGCTGGAAGAAAAACTCAAACTTCCACAGCTGCGGCAGCTTCGGCAACGAATTACGCTGCGCTGCCGCACCTCTCCACTGACCCTCGAGGAAACGTTTGGATACATCGCCGAGAGGTTGCGCATCGCCGGGGCCAATGGCGAGCCTATTTTCTCCAAGGAAGCGATTGAGACCGTGAATTTATATTCACGCGGTATTCCTCGTGTTGTGAACTTGCTGTGCGAGCATGCGTTGATTAACGCGTACGTGGATCACTTGCGTCCCGTTCCGGCTCACTTGGTGGAAGAAGTGGCGCGCGAATTCCAGCTCGACGAAATAGAACCAATCCTAGCCGCTCATGGCTCGAATGGGACTAGCCAGAGTGTGGACACACAAGCCTTGCTCCAGAATCTGGATGAATTGCTCGGTCGGTTGCGCGAGGCCAATATCGTGCCATCTTCTTCCCAGCGCGAAAGGAAACCATGAGTCGTATTCACGAAGCTCTGAAAAAAGCCGAACAGGAAAGGGCCACTGTACAAGCGGCCTCTGGCGCCGTGTTGACCAGCCCATTAACGGTTGATACGGCCGCAGTAACAGTATCCGCGCCAGATGCCGAAGCACGGCGGTCTGCTCTGCCGGCTGAACAGTTGTTTGCGCATACCGCAGGCTATTTGCGATTCGATGACTTGCGAAAGCACTGCGCGCACCCGCAGTGGCACCTGGACCCCAGCGTGAACGTATTCATCAATTCCGCACTCACGGCGCACGGCTCAGAACAATTTCGCACCCTGCGTTCGCGCCTGTACCAGATGCGCGCTTCTCAGCCATTGCACACGCTCTTGGTCACCAGTTCCATTCCGGCCGAGGGAAAGACTTTTGTTACCAACAATCTGGCACAGGCGATCGTGCGTCAGCCAGACCGCCGCGCGCTGATCATCGATGCGGACTTGCGCTGCTCCAGGCTGCATGTCCCATTGGGCGCTCCTCCAGCCCCCGGCCTGACCGATTATTTGCGGGGCGACGTGGACGAGATGGCGGTCATCCAGCATGGGCTGGAAGGGAATCTCTGTTTCATTCCGGGCGGGAATCAAGTGACTAATCCCAGCGAACTGCTTTCAAACGGCCGTTTGCGGACTTTGCTGGACCGCGTAACTCCTGTATTTGATTGGGTGATCCTGGATTCGGCGCCGTTACTGCCTGTTGCAGATTCCAGCCTATTGGCCGATCTCGTTGATGGAGTTCTGCTTGTCGTTAGAGCGGGACAGACACCGGCAGAGACCGCACAGAGAGCCTGCCAAGAGCTGCAAGGGCGAAACGTCGTCGGGGTGGTGCTGAATGCTGTGGGACCAAAGGACGCATACGGCGCTTATTATTCTTCACCTTACGGCTATACATACGGCTACGGACACACCGTAGAACCGACGACCGCTCAACCTTCGCTGCACTCGGTCGAGGAGTAATTCAGACTAAGAAATGCTGCTCTAGTCAGAAACGGATGAAATCGTGCTCTGCTCTTTGTAATGCTCTTATTTTGAGCGTCTTACGACGAGGAAAACAATTGCAACTCTGGGATAGCAATGTTCATTACAACGCGACCGAGTGCGCTGGAATCCTGAAAATCTCCAGAGTTTGGCACAATTAAGGCGTTTTGCTTCATACATTTACGAATTTAGCGACATTGCGGCGCAGTGGCAATCGTCGTGCAAAACCCAAGTGCGTGTAGACGAGTCCGGATGTGACTCTTACGGCGGTAGCGTATTCGGAGGATGAGATCGGCGATGAAGCAGATGACTCTGAACCCGACGGATTCGAACGTTACTCCCATTCTATTTCCCTGGTTTGCGCTTCAAGTGCGGACTAGGCAGGAAGCAAGCGTCGGCGATCAGTTGAATGGACAGGGCTATGAGAGGTTTCTCCCGCTCTACAAGGTGAGAAAGCGGTGGTCGGATCGGATCAAGGAAGTGGAAACTCCATTATTTCCAGGATATTTATTCTGCCGGTTTGACCCGCGCGACCGGCTCCCAATTTTGAAGACACCAGGCGTGATTCAGATCATAGGTTTCAAGGATGGACCCAGCGCGGTCGACGAATCAGAAATTCGGTCCATACAGAAGCTGGTCGCCGCAGGAGTGCCACATCAGCCCTGGCCGTTTTTATCGGCTGGCGACCGAGTAAGAATTGACTCGGGGCCGCTCGTGGGGCTGGAAGGCATTTTGACCGAAGTGAAGCGGAGTCACCGGCTGGTTATTTCTGTGACGTTGTTACAGCGTTCTGTGGCAGTTGAAATCGATTCCGCCTTAGTCACGGCGATCAAGATGTCCCGGCAGCAGGGGCCAGAAACATCCAAGTCTCAAGAACAAGGCCTGCCAGTTCCAGCGTGAGCTCATCTCGGCATAGCAACAAGAAGCACGGCAGCGCAGCAACGACCTGCAAAGAGGATCTCTCGTGAGCGACGCATCAAACGTAAAGGCAGCACTAGCACCGGACACGCAGAAGCAAGCCGCTGTATTCGCAAACGGTTCCAGCGCGCTAGCGGGTTTCCTTTCCGAAGAACATTTCCGCAGAATGCTGAGCCGTGAACGCAAGCGGTCTGAGCGCTCGCGCAAGCATCTTGTCTTGATGTTGGTCGACGGCAAAGGAGTAAAGAGCAAGAAGACCGATGCGATGCTCGAGCAGATCGCGATCGTGCTGGGTGCCAGCATTCGCGAGACAGACTTGGCTGGATGGTTCGAAGCGAATTCCGTTTTCGGCGTCATCTTCACTGAGTTCGGAGAATGTGAAGTCGGGACGGCCGTGAAAATCATCGAATCGAAAGCTACAGCGGAACTCCAGCGGGCGTTCCGGCCGAACCAATTGACCAACTTTCAGATGTCGTTCTATTCCTTTCCAGACG
The DNA here is from genome assembly GCA_036514015.1 of Candidatus Sulfotelmatobacter sp. Lineage (GTDB taxonomy): Bacteria > Acidobacteriota > Terriglobia > Terriglobales > Acidobacteriaceae > Sulfotelmatobacter. Next base: position 11,611 of record DATBYA010000170.1, on the reverse strand, counting down.
GATGGGATGGGAACGGACATAAAAAGGCAGTAGATTCCGAGCTGTATCCGGATCTCTTCGAAGTCGAGAAGAAGAAAAAGCTGTCGCTGTTGATCAAGCGCGTGATGGATGTTATCGGCGCCGGCGCTGCTCTCCTGTGTCTTTCGCCAGTATTCCTGGTGTTAGCGGCTCTCGTCAAACTAACTTCCAAGGGCCCCGTATTTTTCCGCCAGCAGCGGGTCGGCCAGTACGGCCTTCATTTTGAGTTTCTGAAGTTTCGTTCGATGTTCAGTTCCACCGACGCCGCGATCCATAAAGAGTACGTGAGAAAATTCATCGCTGGCAAGGCGGATGGAACGGAGGGTAACACTGAGAAGAAGGTTACCTATAAGATTAAGAACGATCCGCGGGTTACGTGGGTTGGCAAATTCATGCGGCGTACCAGTCTTGATGAGATTCCGCAATTCTGGAATGTGCTAAGAGGTGAAATGTCCCTCGTTGGGCCGCGGCCTCCCATCCCGTATGAAATCGAAATTTACGATATTTGGCACCGGCGCCGATTGTTGGAATCCCGCCCCGGGATCACGGGTCTTTGGCAAGTCCATGGGCGCAGCAAGACGACATTCGACGACATGGTTCGTCTGGACCTGCTGTATTCCCGCATGTGGTCTCCGATGCTCGACGTGAAAATCCTGCTGCAAACCCCGCGCGCGGTTTTCTCTGGCGATGGCGCCTACTAAGCCCGAAGGTTCCGCAATCGCCCCGACACGTTTCGCGAAGCTGCTGAATGGCGAACCGGTCGGAGCCTAGCCTTTGGCGTCACCCGGCAGGCATCGCGTCACGCGTCTGTCTGGTACGCAAGCTTCCTGTTCTTCGGATTTAACTCTCAAGGTGGAGAAAAATGGCGATTAACCTAAGTATTGACCCCGTATCCAAGCCGTCGGCCCCCGAGACGTCGTCCAGCAATGTGATTAAGGTCGGCGTGATTGGGTATGGTTACTGGGGCCCAAACATCGTGCGCAATTTTCACGGGCAGGAGGGGTCGCACGTAGTGGCCGTGTGTGACAAGAGTCCGAAATCACTGCAACGTGTGCGGCAAGCATTCCCGGATATGCACACGACCAGCGACTGCCGTGAATTACTTACGTCACCCGATGTTGATGCGGTGGCCGTGGTTACGCCGGTATGGACCCACTTCGAGTTGGCCAAGACGGCTTTGGAAAACGGCAAGCATGTGTTTGTCGAGAAGCCCTTCACTTGTACAACGGCGCAAGGCGAGGAATTGATCGAACTGGCGGAACGCAAGCACTTAAAGATCATGGTGGACCATACGTTTTTGTTCACGGGTGCGGTCAAGCGCATGAAGGAAATGATCGACGATGGCACGCTGGGTGATTTGTACTACTACGATTCGACACGCGTGAACTTGGGACTGTTCCAGCACGACGTGAATGTTCTCTGGGACCTGGCGCCGCACGATCTTTCGATTATGGACTATCTGATCAAGGAAAAACCGGAAGCAGTGGTAGCGACGGGTGAGCGCCATCTGAATGGCGTGGCAGACATTGCGTTCATGACCTTGTATTACCCGGACAACATGATCGGACACATCAACGTCAACTGGCTTTCGCCGGTGAAGGTGCGAACTACGTTGATTGGCGGCGAAAAGAAAATGCTGGTTTGGAATGACCTGGAGGCTGACGAAAAACTGAAGGTGTATGACAAAGGCGTGCAGATGGGGAGCGGAGAAGCCGTCTATCAAACGCTGGTCAGCTACCGTACCGGAGATATGTGGGCGCCGCGCGTCGAGCAGGTGGAAGCGTTGAAAGTGGAGGCCGCCTACTTCGTTGACTGCATCGTCAACAACAAGACGCCGTTCAATGACGGAGCGGCGGGGCTGCATGTGGTGCGGATACTTGAGGCAGCGGACTTATCGTTGCAGCACAAGGGTAAGGTGGTGCGACTGTGAACGAATACGTCTGCATCACTCCCGACGTCAAACTGGGAAAAGACGTCAAACTGTCGAAGTTCATTAACCTCTACGGCTGCACCGTGGGCGATGGAACGAAAATTGGTGCGTTCGTGGAGATTCAGAAGAACGCGACGGTTGGCAAGAACTGCAAAGTTTCCAGCCACACATTTATCTGCGAAGGCGTCACGATCGAAGACGGCGTATTTCTAGGACACAGCGTCACGTTTATCAATGACTCCTATCCGCGGGCGACAGTCGCGGAGGGCCACCTGCAGACTGAAGCAGACTGGAAAGTCGAGAGGACGACCGTCAAGAAAGGGGCGTCCATCGGATCAGGCTGCACGATTCTGGCGAACATCACGATTGGGGAGAACTCGATTGTGGGTGCCGGAAGCGTTGTAACGAAAGATGTGCCAGCGAATGCCGTTGTCGCAGGAAATCCCGCCAAGTTGTTGCGGTACATTACCGAAGAGTCGAGGATCGCATAATGTCACTTACCGAAAAGATTCCGTTCTTGGATTTGATCACTCCGCACCAGCAACTGGAGCCGGAGCTGACTGCAGTGTTTCACAAGGTCCTCCGCACGGCAGGTTTTGTGGGCGGCCCGATGGTCGAAAATTTCGAACGCGAATTCGCCGCGTTTAGCGACGCGAAATACTGCGTTGCCCTATCGAGCGGCACGGACGCGGTCCGATTTGCTTTGACGGCTGCCGGAGTGCAACCCGGTGACATTGTGATTACCGTCCCGCACACGTTTATCGCGACGACTGAAGCGATCAGTCAAGCCGGCGCACGGCCTGATTTTGTTGATATCGATGAGCAGACGTATACGATGGACGTTGCGAAACTGCGGGAGTATCTCGAGCGCGAATGCTACGTGGACCGCGACACTGGCAAGCCTTACCACAGAAAGTATCGCGCTCCCGTCACGGCGGTGGTTCCCGTTCACATTTACGGGCAGTGCGCGGACATGGACCCAATTCTGGAACTCGCACGGCGCTACAACATGATCGTCGTAGAAGACGCCTGCCAGGCCCATGGCGCGGAATATTTCTCGGAGAAGGAAAACCGCTGGAAGAAGGCGGGTTCGATGGGCCACGCAGCAGCGTTCAGTTTCTATCCCGGGAAGAATCTTGGAGCATGCGGAGAAGCTGGAGCCGCCACGACGAATAGCGAAGCGATAACGCGTCAGATGCGCATGTTGCGCGATCACGGCCAGGCAAAAAAGTATTACCACGACATCGAAGGTTACAATGGCCGGATGGATGCCGTGCAAGCGGGCATACTGAGCGTCAAGCTGCAACATCTTGCAAACTGGAACGAGAGCCGGCGCGAACGCGCGCGGAAGTATAATGAACTGTTTGCGGCAGCTGATGCGAACATTATCCTTCCGAAGGAGCCTTCCCGGTCAAAGGCCGTCTATCATCTCTTTGTAGTACAAGTGGAGAATCGCGAAGCAGTCCAGGCTGAGCTGGCGAAGCAAAATATCGACACCGGTATCCACTACCCCGTTCCGCTGCATCTCCAGAAAGCGTACAGCAATTTCGGATATGGGCCTGGCGATTTCCCCGTGTGCGAAAACGCGGCCAAACGGATTCTGTCCCTCCCGATGTTCCCAGGACTCACCGAAGCAGATCAGTTGCGGGTCGTAGACGCGCTGGTTCGAAGCGCCCAGAACACCCGGTCGCAAGATGTGTTGGCCGTGTAAAACCGATCTGCTTGACGGACCACGCCGAGACTCACGGTTGCTTTTCCATAACCGCCTTCAATGCTCCGCACGGCCTAGCATCTGCCCGGAGCCTGCCCGCCTCGCCTGCGCTGTATAGGAATTATTCCGTTGAAAAACTGCAAGCACGGGAGTGGGTGTATCTGGGCGTCTCTCCCGTTTCGCGTGAGCCCAATATTCGCTAACGTCGAACGACCTCTCACTATTCAGACAACCCAGAGCATTGTTCGTGCAAAAATTGACGACGAGCCGTGTAGAAGACTGAGGAATCCGAGCATGAGGGTGATTTCCAGAGTGGCAAACGCGGCAGCGAGAGATCGGATTTGTGCGGCGGTGTGGCGCGCATCGCGGTCCAGGTGCGACAAGGATTAGCTTTCTAATGATTCAACAAATTGACACAGCTGCGGGCAGCCGCGCCGGGACAGCAACGAAAAGCAAGCGGTTCGCCGGCAAGCGCGTGGCGATGGTCACATTTTCACCTTTCCCCTTCGACCCCAGGCCGCGGCGCGCCGTGGAAGCGCTGGTGGGAGAGGGCGCGAGCGTGGACCTGATCTGTCTGGGCGGCGACGAGGCCCCCAAGCGCGAAATCCTGAACGGAGTCAATGTCCGCCGCCTCGCCATGAAACATGAACGGCGCGGAAAGCTCGAATACGGTTACCGTTACGGCGCATTCATTTTGGTCTCGTCCGCAATCTTTGCAATCCGCTCTCTGGCTCGCCGCTACGATCTGGTCTATGTGCACAATATGCCTGACATTCTGGTGCTGAGCGCACTGATACCCAAAGCGCTCGGAGCGAAGGTCGTGCTCGATCTACACGACCCGATGCCCGAACTGATGATGACAATATTTAATTCCACGTCGGACAGTAAAAGCGTTGGGATGATGAAGCGTCTGGAGAAGTGGAGCATTGCACGGACAGACTTGGTCGTGACAGCGAGCGTAACGTTCAAACGAATCTTTTCCTCGCGCAGCTGCTCAGCAGAAAAAATCGCCGTGGTTATGAATTCACCCGACGGCCGGATTTTCCCCTTCTACCCGGTAAAAGTTGGCAGTCCGGCGAGCCAAGACAGGAAAGAACGATTCGTGATCATGTATCACGGATCAATCGTCGAACGGAATGGGCTGGGCGTTGCGATTGACGCGCTGGCGCAAGTGCGCCAGGCGATTCCCGCAGCGGAACTCCGCATTTACGGTGCACCCACGGCCTTCCTCGATCGCGTGATGGAGATGGCTCGTAGCAAAAATTTACAAGACGCCGTCCATTATCTCGGGCCCAAGATGTTGGAGGATCTGGTAGGGGAGATCGAAAAGTGCGACATAGGTATCATCCCCAATCAGCGGAATGCCTTTACGGATATCAACACTCCTACCCGAATATTTGAGTATCTGGCTTTAGGCAAACCGGTGATCGCACCTGCCACGCTGGGGATACAAGACTACTTCAAGCCCGACTCGCTATTGTTCTTTGAGGCGGGGAACGCAGGCGACCTGGCACTACAAATCGAATACGCGTTCTCTCATCCTCGCGAAGTTCTGGACGTCGTGCGCAAGGGGCAGGAAATATTTCTGACACACAGCTGGGACAGCGAAAGAGAGACGTTGCTCGGGCGCGTCAGCGAAATCCTGAACAAGGTGTAGCTGGGTCGTCACGATACGCGCTGATGCGAAGGACCGGGATGCCTCAAAAGAGGACAGAAGACTTATTTCGAATTCGAAAGTGGACCGGGCGTAAAAGACTTGACAACTCCAATGACTAAGATCGCACTAGTAACGGGAGCCGAGGGCTTCATCGGTTCCAACATGGTGAGATTCCTGCACGCCAAGGGTTGGCATGTGGTGGGGACATACCTTCAAGAGCGTCAGATTCCTTTCGCGAAATTGCCGAATGTAGATTTCGTGCAATGCGACCTGCGAAATGGCCAGCGCGTCACGCAAGTTCTGGCTCAATATCAGCCAACACGCATATTTCACTTCGGAGCGCAGAGCCTGCCCACGGTATCATGGGCGAATCCAGTCGAGACTTTCGAGTCCAACATCATGGGCTCGCTGTATTTGTTTGAGGCGGTACGCCATATGAAGCGGCGTCCCGTGGTCGTATCGGCGTGCTCGAGCGCGGAATACGGGACTGTGCCGGCATCGGCCATTCCAGTCACCGAAAGCCAAGCGCTTCACCCGCTGCACCCGTACGGTATCAGCAAAGTTTGTCTTGATCTGTTGGCGCGCGAATACTTCCTCGATTTCAAAGTCCCGACGGTCAACATCCGGCTTTTCAACACGACGGGCGCGGGAAAGACGAGTGATGCGCCGTCGGACTTCGTAAGGCAGTTGGCCGCCATTAAGAAAGGTCTGCAGCCGCCGGTAATCGAAGTCGGGAATCTCAAGCCTCGCCGATCGTTCCTGGACGTTAGCGACACGGTGCGCGGATTCTATCTCGCCGCTGAAAAGGGCAAACGAGGTGAGGCTTACAATCTGTGCGCAGCGCGGACGTATCAGATGAGCGAACTCTTACGCACCGCGATCCGCTTATCCGGTGTGAAAGCCGAAATCAGGCCTGTTGCACGATTGATGCGTCCTTCGGACGAGAAGATCATTTTCGGAGGCACGCAGAAAATCCGTAAGGATACGGGCTGGAAACCGTTGCGATCGCTCGAACAAACGCTGACGTCAATGTTGGAATATTGGAACGGCGTAGTGTGATTTCTGCTGTGGGCGGTGACGCTGAGCTCGACGAATCTGAAATGAGCTCAGTGAGTTCTGTGATTCCGAACATGCAACTTTCTGCACCAATGGATACCACAGTCGAAGCGATGCACGCGGTTCTGCTCGTCGGCGGGCTGGGAACACGCCTGCAACCAATTCTGAAAGCCACGCCCAAACCTCTGGCTCGCGTTGGGGATATGCCCTTCCTTGAGCTGCTCGTTCTGCAGCTTCGCTCTCAGGGTATCCGACGCATCGTGATGTGTACCGGGCACCTTGCCAGCCAAATCGAAGAAGAATTCGGCGACGGCCAGAAATGGGATGTCGCCATAGCTTATTCACGGGAATCGCAACCGCTGGGAACAGCAGGCGCGGTGAAACTGGCAGAAGGCCACTTGAAGCAGGCTTCCGACTTCCTGGTCATGAATGGCGACTCATTTCTGGAGCTCGATTTACGCCAGTTCATTCGATTTCATCGGGAGCATGGTGGATTGGTCAGTATGGCGGTCCGCAAAGTTCCGGATGCGGCGCGTTACGGAACAGTTCATCTGGACGCCAATCATCGTGTCGTGGGCTTCAGTGAAAAAACCGGAGCCACCGTTCCCGGCATCATAAATGGCGGCGTGTATGTCTTCAATCGTGCTGTGCTCGATCAGGTGCCGCAGGGCCCAGCGAGCTTTGAAAAGGACGTGTTTCCGCGGGTGCTCGAACAGGGCGTGTACGCTCTCGAGCAGCACGGCATCTTCATCGACATCGGCACGCCCGAGGATTACGCTCGGGCTCAAACGCTCTGCCAGAGTCTTTATCAGGCAGCTTCGCCAAATTCGTGATTGGAGCTAACATCGGTGGAAGAGGTATGGCACGTTGAGCAGAGCCGTTTTCTTAGATCGTGACGGGGTAATCAATAAAAGGCCCCCGGAAGGCGATTACGTGACCCGCTGGGAGGATTTTCACATTCTCCCCGGAGTCGCCGCAGGTATCGCACTTTTAAACCGCACGGGTTTCTCCGTCATCGTCATTACCAATCAGCGCTGCGTCGCCAAAGGGATGATGACTGAAGCTGACCTCCAGCACATGCACAAGCGGATGACCGGCGTCCTGGCCCGAGCCGGGGCCAAAATTGACGGAACGTTTTACTGCCCGCACGAAATCGAACCTCCTTGCGATTGTCGCAAACCCGCGCCGGGTATGCTATTAAGCGCGGCGCGCCTGCACGGCATTGACCTGCGAAAATCGTGGATGATCGGCGATTCTGATAACGATGTCGCGGCTGGTCTTAACGCTGGATGCAAGACGGCTCGAGTCACCGCAACAAACGCAACCTCCAGCGAGAGGGCGCGCATTTCTGACGCGACGATTACTGCCGACATTAATGCGTCATCGCTTCTTGATGCGATTCACCAGATATTGAAGCAGGAAGGGGTCGCCATCGACTTCTTTTCGACAGCTCCCGCAGCCACGTAATTCTGCCGCGTGGGCCGCGATCGCCCATAACGAGCAAAGGAAACGAAATACATGATAACCACCCGCACTCCGCTCCGCATATCCTTCTTCGGCGGCGGCACCGACTATCCGATCTGGTACCGTGAGTTTGGCGGTGCCGTGCTATCCACCGCCATCGACAAATGTTGCTACATCACTTGTCGGCGGCTGCCGCCATTTTTCGAATACCATAGCCGCGTCTCGTATTCGCGGATTGAAAATGTTACCCAAAACGATGCATTCGAGCACCCATCCGTGCGGGCGTGCCTGAAGTATCTGGGAGTGGATGAAGGGGTCGAGATTCACCACGTCGCTGATTTGCCGGCGCGGACTGGTTTGGGAACGAGTTCGGCGTTTACCGTAGGACTGTTGCTGGCTCTGTACGCGCTGAAAGACCAGATGCGCAATAAGCACGCGCTCGCTACCGACGCCCTCGAAGTCGAGCAGGAAGTGATTCGAGAGGCGGTGGGCTCGCAAGATCAGATTAGCGCAGCCTACGGGGGATTCAACCGCATCAACTTCAATAGGGATGGCAGTTTCGAGGTAAAGCCAGTGCTGACGTCGCCGGACCGATTGGCGGCGCTGCAGCAACACTGCGCGCTCTACTTCACGGGATTTTCACGGACGGCATCGGAAATTGCGCAAGAGCAGATAAGAACCACTCTACAGCGCAAGCGTGAGCTGGACCTGATGTATCAGATGGTAGGCGAAGCCGAGGCCATCGTCACAAATCCGAATCGCTCTCTGAACGAATTCGGACATTTGCTGCACGAAAGCTGGCAGCTAAAGAGAACTCTGACGCAAAAAATTACCAACACAAACCTCGACGAGATTTATGAAGCAGGACGCAGCGCCGGCGCGCTGGGAGGCAAGCTGCTCGGAGCAGGCGGTGGTGGTTTCATGCTGTTCTTCGTGCCACCTGAACGCCGCAACGAATTGCGGATGCGGCTGAAGAATCTGCTCTGCGTACCGATGAAGTTCTCGAATCGCGGCAGCCACGTCGTCGTATATGAACCGGAAGAGGTATATGACGAGTCGCTCACCGCGGAGCGGTCGGAAGTGTATGCCCAACAGCCGCGCCCCGGGGTTAACTAGCACGCGGACGAATTCGAAGCGCGGACCCTGCCCCCGCTTCCTCAGGAATAAACTAGGTTAGTCGCGAATGTCGCGATGGACTGCACCGATCTCGGCGGCGTGGCGGTTGCAGCAATGAGTGAGGATAAAATGGATCAACGGGTTTCCGTCCCGCCTTATGTCCTGGTTACTCCTGCTCGAAACGAAGAAGCATTCATCGCGAAGACGATCGAGTCGGTAATTCGTCAGACCGTCCTGCCGATGAAGTGGGTGATCGTGAACGACGGTTCCACGGACTCGACCGGGAGCATTGCAGGGAAGTATGCCGCAAGCCACAATTGGATTGAGGTCGTGGATCGTCCTGTACGCAAAGAGCGAAATTTTGCCGCGAAGGTTCATGCATTCAATGCCGGCCAGGAAAAGCTGAAGAACGTTCAATATGAAATCATCGGCAACTTGGATTCAGATGTCGCGCTGGACGAAGATCATTTTGAGTTTCTCTTGAACAAGTTCAAAGAAGATCCTCGCCTGGGAGTGGCTGGGACAATTTTCAGAGAGGAAGGCGGTTACAGTTCGGAAACCAGCAGTTTTGAAGGACAAAACCACGTTTCCGGCCAGTGCCAGCTGTTCCGGCGCCAATGCTTCGAGGAAATCGGCGGATACTTTGCGAACAAGGCCGGTGGAATCGATTGGATTGCGGTCACCACGGCTCGAATGATGGGTTGGACGACACGATCCTATCGCGAGAAGTCATTTTTCCATTTCAGGCATTTGGGCACGGCCGAGCGCGGCGTATTGGCCTCGTCTTTTTCTTACGGTGAGAAGGATTACTACCTGGGTGGTCATCCGGTATGGGAGTTGTTTCGAGCCGTCTACCGCCTGTCCAAACCTCCTTATATTGTGGATGGACTGGCCCTCGGACTGGGTTACGGCTGGGCGATGGTGCGCCGGGTCAACAGACCCGTTTCCAAGCAGCTCATTGCGTTCCATCGTAAAGAGCAAATGCAAAAGCTCTCTGTCGTTCTGAAATCTCTTCTGACGTTCAAACCGATCGATAAGTTCAAAGTCCTTCCCGAATAGGTGTTTCTTTGCTTCCTGAGCACGCCAGCATCGTGAACGAAACTCAAATTGCCCAAGTGCAAGCGGCAGTCCGCCGCTTTACGAAGTGGCTCGACGGCTATGGCGAGATATCCTTCGATCATCAGAGCTTCTTCGCAAGTGACATTGGGAGAAGTGCGAAGGCTCTTTACTATCGGCAGCCGCTGCTGGGGACGTTGGCTGTTTCTCCGATGATATTCTGCGAGGCATTTTTCCCCGCGGCTCGAACGCTGTTCTGGAAAGCGCAACGGTTCCCGATCGCAGACGCCCATTACGCCATGGGGTTCGCGTTCCTCTGTCAGGCTTCCGGAGAAGAGCGCTACCACCGCCGAGCGGTTCATTTTCTCGAGCTGCTCAAGGAGACCCGGAGTCCAGGATATAAGAATTACGGCTGGGGATACCCCTTCAACTGGGAAACGCGAAATGGAACGATGAAAGAAGGGTTGCCTCTCATCACTACGCTGCCGTACGCCTATGAGGCGTTCCGAGACGTTTATAAGATCGATAAGGATCCTCAGTGGCGAGAAATCATGCAATCAATCGCCCAGCATGCTCTTCTGGACTACAGAGATTTCGAAACTTCGCCGACCGCTTCGACATGTTGCTACGACTCCGGGCCCGAGAACTCGAGCGGCGTTGTCAACGCAAGCGCCTACCGGGCCGGTTTGTTGATGACGGCAGCGGTGGATTTCTCAGAGCCGGAATACGCGAAAGTCGCTGAGAGGAATGTAAACTTCGTAATCGAGTCTCAGAATTCCGATGGCTCTTGGTATTATTCGACCGACGGCCAACGCGATTTTGTCGATCACTTCCATACCTGTTTTGTTTTGAAGGGCCTCGCGAAAGTTGAGCAATTGGCGGGATCCCCGCAGCTCCGGAACGCCATCGAGCGCGGGGTCAGCTACTACGTAAAACACCTGTTTGATTCTAACGGCCTGCCGGCGCCATTTTCCAAGAGGCCCCGACTCACGGTATATCGCCATGAGCTCTACGATTACGCGGAATGTATTAACTTGGTCGTCCTCCTGGAAGGCCGCTTCCCGGAGTTAGACAGAATCCTGGTGGGCGTCCTCACAGATCTGCTAGCGCGGTGGCAAAAACGTGATGGTTCGTTTCGAGCCCGCAAGCTCATGGTTGGTTGGGATAATGTTCCTATGCATCGCTGGGCTCAGTCACAGGTATTTCGTAGCCTCTGCTTCTTGCTAGCCCGGAACGGAAAGCAGCTGCCAGATGGGAAGGCCGGCGATACGCTTCGACTGATGGAATCGAGCGCAATAGACTAGCGAGGACTTATGTGTGGCATTTGCGGTCAATTCAATTTCGGAAGTCCGGTACCTGTTCAGCGACGGGATATCGAAGCGATGGCCAATAGCATCAGCCATCGCGGTCCCGATGACGAGGGCTATTTCATCGCCGGACCGCTCGGTTTCGGTTTTCGCAGGCTTTCGATCATAGATCTTGCGGGTGGGCATCAACCCATGTCGGATGGGGAAGAATCCGTGTGGGTAGTTTTCAACGGAGAAATCTATAACTTCAAGGAGCTTAAACGCGAACTGCAAGGATTCGGTCACGTCTTCCGCAC
>DATBYA010000169.1:0-21259 GCA_036514015.1 Candidatus Sulfotelmatobacter sp. | reverse complement strand
AAAATATGGTAGGCACGAGGAGACTCGAACTCCTGACCTCTACCGTGTCAAGGTAGCGCTCTAACCAACTGAGCTACGCGCCTATATTGTGTTTTCAAGCACTTGCCCTTTGTGTCCTGGCATCGCCAAGGTCCACATGGCTCCAATAACAAGTCCAGTCCCATTCTCGGCTGCTATCTGGCCCATGTAACTACACCCGAAAAAATGAGCCGCGACTTGGGTAGCGAAATGTCATTTTAACAGACACTTCCTTGAGATCCAACAGCTCGGTCTGGTCTTCTTCGGTGCCAGTAACCTCTCGTTCTTGCGTGGAAGATCGTTTCGACACCCCGATGTTGTGCGTTTCGCTTCGCTTGAATCCGGGCCTGGGAAACAGATCTCAAGCGTGCACCGGCAGTTGGCCTGTCGCATCAACTCCTGTACGACCTTCACGTTTTCCCCATTCGCCACCGGCAGGCTGCAGAAGGTAGGGCCGAAACGTGTGCCAGCCTATGTGCTCTCCGATCCCGGCTCGCAAGGCTGCCGGGCGAATGACATGTGCGAGCAAGCTATCCGGCCAATAAGGGTTTCTGCCGTGAGTACGAGGGCCTGCGAACAACCAATCATCGGACGGTCTGTTGGGGCTGTCTTGTTTCCAGGACCAGAGCTCTGAGGCAAGCATTGGGTCCCTGGGCACAGGTTTGCGAGAGGCCGGTCTTGCAATTGCCAATGACATTTAGATAGATCGACCGCCTCACATTGATTTGCAGTTCATCAAAATCAACGTCGCTCCATTTCAGAGCAAGAAGTTCACTGCGCGAAGTCCGCTGGCTGCATCGAGCAACACCATCACACGAAAGCGGCGATCAAGTTGCGAAAGTAGGGCTCGCAATTCCTCGGGTTCAGACGCTCTGGGATTTTTTGCCGCTACCTCAGCCCAGCTCTGCGCATCTCCCTGGAACCGGTGCTACAGAGCATCAAGGCGCTCCCGCTTAAGATTCGTGAATACAACCGCAAGATCGTTGAACCGTGAAAAGCTCTTACCCGAAGTATCGCTGTTGAACGGCTACTGACTTCTCTGTGGTCGCTTCTGATACAGCACTAGGACTTCTGGACAACTTCACGCGGTTTGGCCGAAATCATGCGCTTCGAGAGGAGACGGCCTCTCCGCCGGCCTACGCCTCTCTCAGCAGTTCGGTGCGGTACTTGGTGGCGAGCGCTTTTACTTTCTCAACGAATGCGGCTTGATCCTTTTCAGAGAGCTTGGGTGGAGGCGTGATACGAGTGGCGACTGGAACTCCAACCTCCAAAAAGAATTTCTCCTGCCCGGCGGGAGAGCAAACACAGAGCATGCGTACGGCCTCACCAGAAGCGTTGTGAAACTGATGAGGGGCGTTGGCAGGAATGTTCAGGGTTTCGCCGGCGCGCACCGTCGAATTCTGGCCACGGAAGGTGGCTTCCATCTGGCCTTCGAGGAGGATAAAGGTTTCCTCGAAGTCATGCCGGTGCGGTGGCGGACCGCCGCCGGGCGGGATGTGCATGTCGATGACGCAGAAGCGTCCGGCAGTTTGCTCGCCGGTCACGGTAATGGTGTAGGTATCGCCGACCAGCCCGATGTGAGGCAGGTTTTCGGGTTGAGCAACGGTGAGGCTGCGTTTGGGATCGTCCGGCGGAATTGTCGGCTGAGCGAATGACATTTTGTTCTCCTCAAGGTCTTGTCTTGAGTCATTGCCGCGATTCATTACTTCCAAAGCGCAGCGGTCTCCGCGGCAAAATCCTCGTAGCGGCGCGCATTCGACACACCACAGCCCATGGCGATGACCAGCGCAAAGCCAATCGTGAGTTCAGATTCTCGGCTCATGTCTCCTCCTCTTTCTGTTACGCCGTGTTCAGCGTGCAGTGTTCTGTCGCCGGCGCTGCTCACTTGCCTTCATCAATTCATGCATGTCCGCCGCTGGCCGAATCTCGAAAATGTTGCCATACGTCAGAGCTGGATGGCGGCCGATGAGCTGTACAGCATGATTCATGTCCCTCGCCTCAAGGACGAGAATGCTGCCGACTTGTTCTTTGGTTTCGGCATAGGGGCCGTCAGTCGTTGCCACCTTGCCGTTCTTCCAATACAGGGTCAGGGCGGTTTCCGGCCCCTGAAGCACTTCTCCACCGGCCCAGTGGCCGCTGGCGCGAAGATGGTCGTCATATTCAAAGCATGTATCGAACATGGCGTTTCACTCGGCTTCAGTCATGCCGTCGAATTTGCCTTTGTCGTAGTAGCCAAAACAGAAGTATTTCACTGTTCTTCTCCTCTTCCTTCCGGGTGGGAGCCAGCGGCGTAGCTTCGCGCTGGCTCGTTCATCCTATGGTCAAGACGGTGCATATTACGACGTCGCGGCGGCAGACTATTCCGTTGCTCGCTTCGGGTCCGGCTTGAAAAAAATCGGCCGCACCTCGACCGGTGCCTGGCAGGCGACGGCACCCTTGCGTCCCCACTCGAGTGCCTCGTCCAAATCAGCGGCGTCCAGCACCCAAAAACCGCCCATGTGCTCCTTGGTCTCCAGGTATGGCCCGTCGTTGACGAGCACCTTGCCATCGGGCTGCTTCCGCAGCGACCTCGCGTTGCTGGCCGGGGAAAGACCGCAGGCGAATTTCCTGGCGCCGGCAGCGATCAATTCGCGGTTAAGCGCGTGGATCTCCTCGATCATCGCTTCGGTTTCGACGGACAGGTCGTAGTCGTCGGTGTGGTAGATAGCAACCAAATACTGTGCCATGATTTCTCCTTTTTGCTTCCTGTGGCTTTGTTTTCGATGACTCGTTTCCTGTTCACTCAGAAAACGTAGCTCATCGTTCTGTTGCCCTATAGTCGTTGGGGAGACGGAAAATCGACAGCCACTCCAATTTTTATTTCAGCTGCCGAATCCGTTCCTGCAGGAACTGCCGCTCTGGTTCCTGTTGGGTCAGCGCCAGAGCTTTCTCATAAGGGGACCGAGCCTCAGCGGTCCTGCCGAGCCTGCGGTACATATCGGCACGGGCGGAATGCGCCAGGTAGTAATTCGCCAATTCGCCATGGGCCAACACCGCGTCGATATGCGCCAGACCCGCCTCCGGGCCATCGCGCATGGCCATGGCCACGGCGCGATTTAGATGTACCACTAGCGAAGGCTGAATTCGTACCAATTGGGTCGTAAAGCGCAACAATCTGCCGCCAGTCGGTCCCAGCGACCGATTCCGCTTCAAGATGAACGGCCGCGATCGCAGCCTGCAGTGTCTAAGCACCGAAGCGGCGGGAGTTCAGGGCTTTCTCCAGCAATGTCACTCCCTCCGCCGCGATCTGCTCCCGGTTCCAGAGCGAGCGATCTTGAGTTTCCAGCAAAATCAGCTCTCCGGCCGGAGAGGTTCTCGCGGCGTGACGGGATTCCTGGAGCAACATCAGGGCAAGCAGCCCCATGATTTCCGGCTTTGGGACCTCGGGCTCTGGCTGGAGTTCGGTCAGTAGTCGTCCCCATCGAATCGCCTCGCCGGTTAGCTCGGCCCGCGTAACCTCCGCTCCCGCCGCAGCCGAGTAACCCTCGTTAAAGACGAGATAGATGACCTGAAACACGCTTCGCTTGCTTCAAAGGGGCAAGCAGATTTGGGCCGATCAATTTTCAATTTTTCGTCAGCGGATGGTTGCACCGGCTGCCATCTTTGGGCAACCGGCCAAAAATCCAGCTTTTTGCGAGAGAGAAGTTGTTTTGGCGGGAAGAGTGTCCGATCGTGGACGCTTATATCTGAATCCGAACACTTCCTGCCTTTTCTGCAGGTCGTAAGTGTCAGATAAATATGAGAACAGAAACGAAAAATCCTTGGCCAAACAGATGCGATAGAAATTAGCAGGGGCCTGTCCGTTCTCGACAATCTTTCAGCGCAGATCCGTTATCGGCCTAGCATATTCAGTGTGTGGATCAAACTTAATACCTGCAGATCACGAGGAGAAGCAAAGTGCATACGACACTGATCCAGGACACTCGCTACGCGGTCCGGCACCTTCGCAAGATGCCCGGCTTTATGGTGACCGCGATACTCACCTCGGCGCTCGGCATCGGGGCGAACACGGCGATCTTCACACTGGTACACGCCATTCTTCTGAAAAATCTACCGGTGGTAAATCCCAGTGAACTGGTTCGCGTGGGGAACAATGAGGACTGCTGCATTCTAAATGAAGTTGCCTCTTCCCGGGCCGATAGCTACTCCATCTTTCCGTACGAGACGTACAAGTATCTGCGGGAGCACACGTCGGAGTTTCAGCAACTCGCAGCGATGCAAGGCGGGGAGGCGGACCTCTCGGCCCGGAGTGCTACCGGAGATCCAGCGTCTCACTCGTCTCGGGGCGAGTTTGTCTCGGGCAATTACTTCGAGACGTTTGAAGTGCAGCCATTTGCGGGGCGGGCGTTGACACCTGCTGATGATTCGGATGGAGCGTCCCCTGTGGCGATGCTGAGCTATCAGGCATGGCAGCGGGATTATGCGGGAGATCCTTCGGTAGTCGGCAGTAGCATCTTCATCAATACGCATCCGATAACGATTGTCGGTGTAACGCCGCAGCGGTTCTACGGCGACCGGATGACCGAGACTCCACCTGATTTGTATGTTCCGCTTTCGCAGGAGCCAACGCTTGGTTTTTATGCGGCGCGCAATAACCCGAACTTGGGTTGGCTGTTTCTGATCGGACGCGTCAAACCGGGAGTTGAGCAGGGGGCGTTGCAAGAGAAATTGAGTGGGCTGCTGAGGCAGTCGCTGGGACAGTTGAAAGACTTTCAGACAGCACATGGGAAGCAGCTTCTGGCGAAGGCTCATGTTGTGCTGACTCCGGGCGGGATTGGTGTCGCTAACATGCAACACCAGGCCGCGAGCAGCCTCTATCTGCTGATGGGGCTCGCGGGATTGGTGCTGCTGATTGCTTGTGCAAATATCGCCAATCTGATGCTGGTGCGCGGGCTGGCGAGGCGGGGGGAGATCTCTATTCGTATGGCGCTTGGTGCCGCCAGGGCGAGAGTCGCACGGCAAATGCTAACGGAGAGTGTAGTACTGGCTTGTGTAGGAGGCACGGCAGGCGTGCTGCTGGCGTATGTGGGCACGAAGCTGTTGTTGGGACTGATGTTTTCGCATGCGACCGTGATGCCGATCGATGCGGCGCCGTCGTTGCCGGTGCTTGGATTTGCGTTTGGCTTGTCGATGGCGACGGGGTTGATCTTTGGCGTGGTGCCGGCATGGATCAGTTCAAAGGAGCAACCAGCGAATGCGATGCGGGGTACGAATCGTTCGACTCCGGAAGGGTCGTCTTTGTTACAGCGGTCGCTCGTAATCCTGCAGGCGGCTTTGTCTGTTGTGTTATTGATTGGCGCCGGATTGTTGGGCAAGAGCCTGAACAAGCTGCAGCATCAAAACTTAGGTCTGGCGACGGATAGCCGGGTGATCGTCGATATGAATCCGCTTAAGGCTGGCTACAAGCCGGGCCAGTTGCAGGGACTTTACCAACAGATTGAGGACGCGTTTCATGCGGTGCCGGGAGTGGAACATGTAGGGCTGACGCTGTATACGCCACTCAATGGAGATAACTGGAACTGGTATGTCTTTGTTCAAGGAAAACGTCCCCCGGATGCTGGACAGGAGAACGTTTCTTTGTTTGACCGTGCCAGCCCCGAATACTTCAAAGCGATAGGACAGCAGGTGGTTCGCGGGCGCGCCTTTACTGCTGCCGATACGGCGACGTCGCCGGGAGTTGCGGTGGTGAACCAGGCGTTCGTCAAAAAGCTCTTCAATCCGGGCGAGGATCCAATCGGACAGCGTTTTGGCGCTAACGATATCAAGAACTCTGGCGATTTCGAGATTGTTGGCGTGGTGGCGGATACGAAGTATCAAAGCGCACGCGACCAGCCAGATCCGATGTATTTCACGCCGATGCTGCAAGAATCGCACACGAAACCGGCGAATGAGCCGGATGCGTCGCTCTATGCGGGGCAGTTTGTGTTGCAGATGAGGGCCTTGACGCCGGGTCTGGAGCAACAGGTGCGGAAGACGCTGTCCAGTATCGATCCGAATCTGTCTGTCGATCACTATCAGACGTTCGAGGAGCAAATCGAAGGGAACCTTAGTGGAGAGAGAATGATCGCTCGGCTGACTCTGCTTTTTGGAGTGCTCGCGCTAGTGCTGGCTGCTGTTGGCCTGTACGGCGTGACCGCATATAACGTGCAGCGGCGGACGCAGGAGATTGGTCTACGCATGGCCTTGGGTTCATCGCGCGGCAGTGTTGTCGGTATGGTCTTACGCGGAGCCATGCTGCAGACAGCGGTAGGACTGGCGATTGGGATACCCGTGGCTCTGTTTTGTGTGCGCTCTATAAAATCTGTGCAGTCACAGCTGTATGAGGTCGCTGGACGGGATGCCGGTGTCATCGCTGGAGCGGTATGCACGCTCGCGGTCGCGGCATGTATCGCAGGGATCATTCCGGCGCGGCGTGCGGCCTCGATTGATCCCGTGAGGGCTTTGAGAACCGAATAGTTGATGTGATCCGGTTTTAGCCGGGAAGAATGCAGCGTCATACGGTGATCGAACAGGATAGTCGCACCGATCACTCCAAGAGTGTTTCCGAGTTGGCGCACGCAGTACTACGTGGTCGAGATGTCATTAATCTCGGGTAGCAGCGCGTTGGCCGTGGCAATGTTCGAAGCTGCGATCCCAACTGGCGCGAGACAATCATCGCAGAAAATTGCGGAAGCCAAAACTGCAGTCGGGGTCGTCGGGGTCGTGGGTGTCCTTATATATATTAAGGATAGCGGCATACGTCCCGATCGATGAAGCCAATCCGATGGCTATCGTCCGCGCCGCACCCAGCCGCGCGGTATAAGCACGTGCCATGCGAGCATAATGCCAGTCCCAAGGCCGGCCGGCACAAATTGAAATAAAATCGCCCGTTTGGATCGCGCTGTTGTCTTGGACGAAGCGAAAGTACTGCGACCCCCACCATCGACGGCTTCACCTCCGATAGCCTCGGGTTCCGGCGGGCTGTGCCGCTTGCGGTTGGGTCTAGCCCCTCGCTCCCATTTCTCGTTTTACGAGTCGATTTGCAAGCATTTTTTTAAACATCTTCGCCACCATTCCGCGGACCACCGATGCTGGGACCACCGCATTCATGATCCGGTTGAGGCGACCAGGAATAATCATCGAGCGGTTATTCTGTAGAGCTTTGAGTCCTTCCGAAACGCATTGCTCCACTGTCATCGGCCTCATCGGCATCGAGTCCGGAGCGAACCCGAACTTCGCGATCACGGCCGTGTCGGTGGGGCCAGGCAGCAACACAGTCACATGCACACCCAACGGCTTGAGCTCAACGTGAAGTCCCTCGCTGAAACTCTGTACATATGCCTTAGCACCGCCGTCGTTCGCCATATAGGGAACACCTTTATCTGCGCCCATAGCTCCCACAAATAACAATCCGCCCTGGCCACGTCCCACGAGCCTTTGGCCGAACTGATGCGCGATATCGAGATGGGCTAGAGTATTGAGCCGCAGGAGATTCTCCAACTCTACACGATCAATCTTGAGGAACTCGCCCGGATTTCCAGTGCCCGCATTGGACACCACAAGACCGATGTCGAGGTCGTTAGTGGCTTTCGCAAGCTTGTCTAGAAAGCCCCCTTGCGACAGATCCGCCACCACCGTGCGGTACTGCACATTAAAGTCTTTGGCGATGCCCTGACCCACCGCGTAGAGCAACGTTTCCCGCCGCGCTACCAGCGCTACATTGAGCCCCGCAGCCGCAAGCTGCCGGACGAATTCCTTGCCTATTCCCGACGAGGCGCCGGTAACTAGCGCCCACGGACCAAATCGTTTCTCGTCAATTGGAGTTTTCATGAGCGTCTTTTCCTCCTGCAAGGATTCGATGACTTCCTGGAATGACACAAGCCGTAGGGGTCGCATCGACATGCAGTCAACAGGCGCTGCTACCGAGCAAGGTGTGCCCGGTGGCAAACCCGGACACGATTTGCCGTTGCCTATTGCCGCATCGGCTATGTTGCCGCGGATTTCGAGCAGTTCATTCCACGAGCTTGGTCCCTCGCTGCCCGCGGCGTAGTTGGGAAAGTCTGGCGGCGGCAAATGCGCCCACGCTTCTTCAATCGGCGTAATGATGCGCCACTCCGCCTCTACTTCATCTCTGCGCGTTAATAGCGTTGCAACGCCACGCATAGAATCCAGTAGCAGAGTCTCGTAAGCAACTCCGCTGGGTTCTTCCGGGCAGTTTTGGCTGCATGCGAGCGAGGACAAATCTAGGTGCCCCCGCTCAAGAGACCTTCCTCTGCGAATCAAAGGTGCCCGCTTCGCGGGCGGGGATGGTTGGTGAGACGCTACCGGGTAATCTCGGCAGTATTCTCATCTCCCGGAGGTTTTCGTAGATTTCGGAGAACATCGTTTCGCTATCGATGCAGTCGTGAAAACCGGCCTGCCGCACTTTAATCGTGCTCGATACGTTGTCGAAGTCCTGACGGAAGGCGAAGTCTCCATAGCCCCAGGCGACGATCTTTTCATAAGGGATGGGCCGCAGGTTTTCTCTCTTCACGATCGCGTCCCACATCGGTCGTTTGTCCGCCATGTAGGTTGTGAGCAAGAATGGAACCGGATCGGCGATGTCCATGTCGAACATCTTTGCTATCCGTGGCCACATATGCTGCCAGCGGAGAGTGTCCCCATTGGTGACGTTGAAGATCCGGTTTTGTGCAGCCGTCGTCTCGCCTGCCCACACCGTGGCGCGAGCCAGCAGGTCAGCGGATGTGACCTGGTACAGCGCCCGATAAGTCTTTTCGGGACCGGGGAAGCGAAGCGGCAACCCCATTTCTCGACAGATCGTCGCGTATACGCCGATCACAGATATAAGGTTCAGCGGGCTGCCCAGCGATGGGCCGCAGATTGCTCCACCGGGACGCAAGACGGTGAAGTTCCACTTACTGCCCTTTTGTCGGGTGCGGAGCAGATCCTCCTGATCGTAGTAGTAGTTGGGCGACATCAGCCGCGGATCATCCTCGCGAGCTGGCGTCTTGTACCGACCGAGGTCTGATCCGTAGGCTTTGCCTCCTTGGAAGATCGTGATGTGCCGGAGAAGTGGTGCCTCGGCAATAACATCGAGCAGATTCTTCAGAATCCGAACGTTCACCTCGCTCTTCTCAGCAGCATTCTGCTTGTCGATGTAGGCTCCGAAGAACAAGTGCGTGGTTTCGCGGAGATGGCTGAGCTTCGCTTTAACATCGTCTGGGTTCAATAGATCGACGGAAATCTGTCGAACATTGCCCTCGTTTTCGACTGGCCTGCGGGACACTCCGTACACCGTCGTTCCCGGCAGGGCGGCGTATCCTTTCAACACCGCCGCGCCGGACACTCCCTGGGCTCCAGTAACGACGACACTGCGCTGGGTATTCGATTCAATGTGCCGGACTGTCATTTTGCTTTCCTTCCAACGTTAGTCACCATTAGCGACGACTCGGGGAAACCCTCTTCTCCATGTCCGCAGCCTGAGTGTGGATTCAGCTCAGGCATTCATTCCGCCATCCACGGTAAGATTCGCTCCTGTGATGTAAGAAGACTCCGGACCCGCGACAAACGCCACCAGAGCCGCGACCTCATCAACGTGTCCGTAGCGGTTGAGTGCTGTGACGGCCTTCTGCGGTACCGCCCACTCCCCCGCGGCGGGATTTAAATCTGTGTCGATTGGACCCGGTTGCACGTTGTTGACCGTAATGCCCCGGCTTCCAACCTCCCTGGACAGTCCCTGAGTAAATATCTTCACGGCTCCTTTCGTGGCTGAATAGGACACAAGCCCTGGCGTTAGGACGCGCTCGCCCACAGCCGAACCGATCATGATGATGCGACCACCATCCGTCATGTGCTTCAGCGCGGCCTGCGTCGCTACAAGTGCGCCGCGGATGTTGATGTCAAGCACCCGATCCATCTCTTCCAGCGTCGTCTCCACGAACGCTTTCGGAATGGCCGTACCGGCATTGTTCACAAGGACGTCCAACCTGCCGAAAGTCGCCACGGTCTTGTCGACCGCTGCTGCGACGGCATCAGCATCTGCGGCGTCCGCCTGAATCGCGAGCGCCTTTTGGCCAGCCCGTTCAATTGCTTTGACCACGGCGGAAGCCGCCTTGGCGTCCTTCGCATAGGTGATGGCGACGTTTGCTCCATCTGCGGCCAGACGCTTGGCGACTGCCGCGCCGATGCCACGCGAACCTCCGGTAACAAGTGCTACTTTATTGGCTAACTTAGACATAAAATCTCCTTTGGCCATCTGGGAGTACACTCGGTGCTGACACTTCCACTGCTTTGTATGTGCCGTTCATTTCTATTTTCCTCTCATTCGTATTTCACTCTGGCTGAACGACAAGCGCGCCCCGGTCGCGCTGATTCCCCCCTCAATCTTTTTCTCTTCCATGTTGGGAGGAAGTCCAGTCCGAAAATGCGTGGCAACCTCTTGAGGCTGACGGGCAATGGAGACCTCTCTGGATGAGACTGCGGAAGCTCCGTCGAGTAGCAACTCTATGAAGAGCTCGACGCAGGGGCTGAGTTGCTTGCCATCTGTTCTCGTGGTCATCTAGGTTGCTCCCTAAATTCGGTGGATCGAAGTTTTACGGAGCCGCTGGTCGGCGCAATTCACTCGTTCACTGTGGAAATTTGTTACCGAACATTGGCAAACCGCTCTTTGACTGTTCCTGCGTGGCCTCGTCCTGAAGCACATCCCAGTGCTCCACAAAAACACCATCTTCGAACCGGAGAATGTCGGCGGCGATCCAGGCGGCGGGCCTTCCCATCCCCGTGAAGCGGCCATGGGCTATGACGTAATCACCTTCTGCAACCATGAGTTGATTCTCATAGTGCATCGTTTCCGGCACTGAGCGGACGAGATTGAATAGCCCTTCGCGACCTGGTGCTATGTGTGCGCTGTGCTGAATGTAGTTCGGTGACCAGAAGTGCTCTGCAGCCTCGTAGTCACGCTTGTTGAATAGGGTGTCGAAGGCTTCTAGAACGAACGCTTTATTCTTGGATTCGATCGTCTCACTTGCCATTCTTGTTTTTGCCATCTGCCGACCCTCCTCATGCATCCGTTCGATTGCCGCTGACGCCAGCAAGTCGTCAGGGTCCTTAAAGCTTCGACCCGCCATCGACGGGGATGCTGGCTCCCGTGATCCAGCGGGCTGCGTCTGACGCCAGGAAAGCGACGACGTCCGCGACATCTTCCGGCTTGCCGATCCGTTTCAATGCCTGCATCCCTAGCGCGGCGTCCCGGCCGGCCTCAGTCTTTGTGAAGTTCGACAGGTCAGTGTCGATCACGCCTGGCGCGACTGCATTCACGCGAATGCCCTCGGGGCCGAGAATGGCAGCCCAGTTCTTAACCAGGGTCTCTAATGCTCCTTTGGTCGAGGCGTAGGCAAGGACGGAAAGACTGTCCAGGCTGGGCTTTCCAACTACAGCACGGGCCCCGAGCGAAGAGATCACGATGACGTTCGAACCGTCACTTAGAATGGGAAGTAGTTGCTGCACCAGGAAGAACGGGCTTCGGACGTTTGTCGCAAAGAGGTTGTCAAAATCCCCTACCGTGTAATCTGCGACGGGTGCGGCCTTGCTGATTCCGGCATTCAGCACAAGCACATCCAATCGATCGACGATTGAGCGCACCTGTTTGGCTAGCTGCTCAGCGCCGCTCGGCATTCCCAGATCCGTCGAGATTGCATTTGCGCTTCCGCCTTTGGTTTGGATCTCGGACACGAGAGTTTCCGCTGCCCGCGCGGAGCGGCCGTAGTGAACCAATACATGCGTACCCTGCTCAGCAAAGGCCAACGCAGTGGCTCGCCCAATTCCACGGGAAGCCCCCGTGACGAGTACGGTTTTGTTGTGCTGTGCCATGTCTTATCCCTGCAGCCCTTGGTCTCGTCTTGCTCTTCTGAACACTTCGCGATCTCGCTAGAGTTCGTTTAACTAACGCTCATTGCCGATCCTCTGCCAGGTTTGACCCCTACGGTTTCATGGTTTTGTCTGTCCCGTTGGTGTGCGACTTGCGCTTGCGCGGCCCCATAAATCAGGCCGCGATCATCCCTCCATCCACTGGGATGGAGGCACCAGTCATGTACGACGCATTTGCCGATGCGACAAAGGCGATCACCTGAGCGATCTCCTCGGGTGCAGCGAGACGTTTGACGGGCACGGTTGAGACGAGTGCGGCTTTGTTTTCATTGGTGTTGGTGAAGCGTGTGAGCATGCCGGTATCCGTGGCGCCGGGAGCCACCACATTAACGCGGACGCCGGTGCCCGCGACTTCTAGTGCAGCGGACTTTGTCAATCCTTCCACCGCATGTTTGCTAGCTACATAAACGGATGCTCCGGCAGCACCGACACTTCCATAGGCCGAGGAGATATTCACGATGCTCCCGCTCCCCTGTGGCAGCATCGCCCGCAGTTCGTGCTTCATGCTTAACAGCACACCAAGTACGTTGGTATCAAACGTATCCGCGTAACTCTCTGCGGTCTGCTCTGTTACGAGACCCCGCGATCCTTCGGTCCCCGCATTATTGACAGCGATATCCAGGCGTCCGAAATGCTTGACGGTCTGGTCCACAAGATTGCGCACGTCCTCATCCTTGCGGACATCCGTACGGACAAAAATGACCTCTGCTCCGAGCCTTTGTAGCTCGGCAACCAAGGCTTGTCCTTCTTGGTCTCGACGGCCAGACACAACAATTCGTGCCCCTTCTTGCGCAAAGATGATTGCGGCGGCGCGACCGATTCCCGTCAGCGCCCCCGTAATCAAGACTACTTGGTCTGACATAAACGCTCCTTTTCGTTGAGGTGGCGGTCGTGGACGCAGATCCTGACCTTTTGCTCTAATCGTGTTCTTTGCCGATCCAGTCGCGTATGTAGGGCGGGCATTTGACCAGCGTGACACCCGCTACTTCGCAGTTCCCGAGAAATCGAACAGCCTCAACATCGACCAGGTTCAATTCCTCCAAGTCCAGCACGATCTTCGATCCGCTCTCCTTGATCAGCGTCTCCAGTTCCGCCAAATGTTCCGCTTGCATTCGCCCAATGAGTCGAATCCTCGTGCCGTACTCGTCAGAGTACTTCTCAATTTTCAAGGTCATGCTTGACTGTCGAACGCTTCACGCCTAACCGATGGCAATCCCGGCGCCACTCGTAATCAATTGAGCCGTTGGTGTTTAGCTCTTGAAGTGAGGCTGTCATTTCGGCTTTCGCCGAAAATTCAGCACGAAGCCATCTGGCTGAGCTTGGCTTTAGATCTTGATTTAGAATTGGCAGGATTGGTTCTGACACTCCGGCGGACTGAGTGAACATGAATGAGTTGGCCCAAGATTCGGAAAGCCACGAACAAAGCGATGCTCCGGAAAAGCTCGGCCAGGAGTCTGGCCTGCTCCAGGCCCTCATCGACACGGTTCCATCTTTCTTGTGGACGAGCTTCCCTGATGGATCCAAAGAATTTCTAAACCGACGTTGGTACGAGTACACCGGCCTTACCCCGGAACAGGGGAAAGGTTGGGGTTGGAAGGTGGTCGTTCACCCCGATGACTTGGATCGACTCATTCGTGCATGGCTTGACTTGCTGCATGACCCCAAACCGGGCGAACTGGAAACCCGCATCCGGCGATATGACGGAGAATACCGATGGTTCCTTATACGTGTCCTTCCAGAATTCGACGCTGAAGGCAACGTCGTCAGGTGGTTAGGAAGCGATACCGACATCGAAGATCGAAAAAGAGTGGAGACGAAACTCCTTAAGGACGAGCGGGAGCTTCGCCAAATTACCGATGCTATACCGCACACCATTGCCGTGCTGGACCCGAAGGGCAAGGCACTCTACGCGAACCAGACAATGCTCGACTATACCGGCCTCACCATGCAAGATGTACTCGCATCGGACTTTCGCGCCAGAACGTTCCATCCGGAAGATCTCGAGAGGGTGGACGAGGCGCGCCAAGCAGGTTTTGCTCGCGGCCTGCCGTTTGAAATCGAGCTACGGGCGCTGCGGAAGGATGGTCAGTACCGCTGGCTTCTGTTCCGTTACAACCCGCTCCGCGACGAAGAAGAGCGTCTGGTGCGCTGGTATGCGACCGGAACCGACATCGATGATCGCAAGCGCGCCGAAGACAGGACACAAAACGAAAACGTTGCGCTACGCGAAGACATCGTGCGCTCATCCATGTTCGAAGAAATCGTCGGTTCCTCCGAGACATTACGTCGTGTGCTGGTTCATGTTTCCAAGGTAGCTCCGACGGATTCCACAGTCTTGGTCTTGGGTGAGACCGGAACAGGAAAGGAACTGATTGCTCGCGCAATTCATAACCGGTCCAAGCGTTCGAACCGTGCGTTCATTCGAGTGAATTGCGCGGCGATTCCCCAATCGCTGATTGCTTCCGAACTGTTCGGCCACGAAAAAGGTTCCTTTACAGGGGCCACTCAGCGCCGCTTGGGCCGTTTTGAATCGGCCGACGGTGGAACGATATTCCTCGATGAGGTGGGCGACCTGCCGCCAGAGACGCAGGTGGCATTGCTGCGAGTTCTTCAGGAACGGGAATTCGAACGAGTGGGTGGCAGTCAAACAGTGTCGGTTGACGTACGGGTGATAGCCGCTACGAATCGAGATCTGAGTACAGCGGTGGCTGAAGGCAAGTTCCGACAGGACTTGTTTTACCGCCTCAACGTTGTTCCGATTCGATTACCCGCATTGCGCGAGCGCATTAGCGATATTTCGTTGTTGGTCGGATACTTGATCGACCGCTACGCCAAAAAATTGGGCAAGAAGATTCGAAACATAGACAAGAAGACGATCGAACTCTTCTACGCCTACGATTGGCCGGGCAACATCCGCGAGTTGCAAAATGTAGTCGAGCGGGCAGTGATTCTGTCCGAAGGGGAGACTTTCTTTGTAGATGAGACCTGGCTCACGCACCTGGCTCCCAAATTGGCTGCGACGACTGCTCCGCTGGTTGCTGACCTTGTCAAGCACGAAAGAGAGATCCTCGAAGCCGCTCTCCGGGAATCCGAAGGTGTGGTTGGGGGTCGAAGCGGCGCCGCCGTGAAGCTGGGCATTCCCCGACAAACACTCGAATCCAAAATAAGGAAGCTAGGCATAAACCGGCACCGCTTCAAGGCTTCTTAATCTTCCCAGCATGCAGCAGGTTTCTGGGTCGGTTTTGCGGCCTAGTGAAGCCAGCGCGTAAACACGTTCCGACTTCTCGTTACCCATCCGCCTGTCACGATCTGGACTTCCGGTTGACTGGCCAACCGTCCGGAATCGGTACCCATCCTCTGCAATGCGTGCGGGCTATAATTGCGCGCATCAATGGCGCTTTCCTCGGGCACCAAACTCGGGCCGTACGAGATCGTATCGCCGATAGGAGCAGGCGGCATGGGCGAGGTGTACCGCGCACGCGACACGCGGCTCGGGCGTGATGTCGCGATCAAAGTGCTGCCAGAGGCGCTGGCTCATGATGCCGACCGACTACGGCGCTTCGAGCAGGAAGCGCGCACGATTGCGGCGCTGAACCATCCGAACATCCTGGGAATCCATGACATTGGTGCGCACGACGGTGCGCCGTTTCTGGTCAGCGAATTTCTTGAAGGACAAACATTGCGGGAGAAGCTCGTATCACGGCCGCTGTCGGTGCGGCGCGCGGTCGAATACGCGCTCGGCATCGCGCAGGGACTCGCGGCGGCACATGAGAAGGGAATCGTGCACCGGGATCTGAAACCGGAGAACGTGTTTGTCACTCGTGATGGACGTGTTAAGGTGCTGGATTTCGGGCTGGCGAAGCTGGTGAGGCCGGAAGAAAACCACGAAACTTCAGTGACGCTAACGAGTCCGGTGACTTTGCCGGGTATGGTGATGGGCACCGTCGGCTACATGTCGCCGGAGCAGGTGCGGGGCGAAGCCAGCGACCTGCGATCGGACATTTTCAGTTTTGGTGCAGTGTTGTACGAGATGCTCACCGGCAAACGCGCTTTCAAACGCGAGACGTCCGCAGAAACGATGACCGCAGTTTTGCGCGAAGAGCCACAGGCGCTGAATGATGCCGGCTGGCAAGGTCCGCTGGAGCTGCAACGGATTGTTGGGCGATGCCTGGAAAAGAATGTCGAGCGACGATTCCAGTCGGCCAGTGATCTGGCGTTTGCCATTGAATCGCTGAGCGGAACGTCGACCGCGAAGAGTGTGCTGCAGCCGAAGTCAAGGCGAGCGTGGCTCCCGTGGGTCATAGCCGCTGCACTGCTGATGGGAACTGCGGTCTGGGAAATGGTTCGGCCGGCGGCTGCACCGGCCAACCCACTCGAAAAAGCGCATTTCACGCGCGTCACCGACTTCGAGAGTGTTGAGGCCGCGATTTCGCCGGACGGCAGGTTCGTGGCTTTTGTCTCCGATCATGACGGCCCCTTCGATGTATGGCTCACCCAGGTAGGTAGTGGACGTCTGATTAATCTGACAGAGGGGAAGGCGGGCCCGTTACCTGGGCCCTTACGAAGTGTGGGTTTTTCGGGCGACGGCTCGGAAATTTGGGTCGGCGGCGGTGATGTAGGTATGCGGCTGCGGCTGATGCCCCTGACGGGAGGTGTGCCGCGTAATTTCCTCGGCGAGGAGACCGTCAACCTGGCTTGGTCACCGGACGGCGAGCGGATTGTCTATCATACCTTCGGTAGTGGCGACCCCATGTTCGTGGCGGACCGCACTGGCGCCAATGCTCGACGGATATTCGGGGACCGGCCGGGAATTCACAACCATTTTCCAACCTGGTCGCCTGACGGCCGTTGGATCTATTTCGCGCATGGGACTCCGGCGACAAAGGAGATGGATTTATGGCGCATAGACCCGGCCGGCAGTCACCCGGAGCGCCTCACGCAACGCAATACAGATGTTGCTTATCCCACGCCGGTCGGCTACCGCACCGTGTTCTACGTGGCGCGGGACGAGGACGGTTCAGGACCTTGGCTGTGGGCGTTTGATCTGAAACGCAGGGATTCGCGGCGCGCGAGCGTCGGTCTCGAGCAATATACGTCCGTGGAGGCCAGCGCGGACGGCCGTAAGTTGGTGGCCACCATCAGCAACCCAGCGGCTGGTCTTTGGAGTGTCCCGATCCTGAATCGAATCGCCGAGGAACACGACGTGAAACCGTTTACAGTGCCGACCGTGCGTGCGCTGGCGCCCCGTTTTGGGGGCGCGTCGCTGTTCTATTTATCTTCCCTGGGGACGGGCGACGGACTGTGGCGCCTTCGGGACGGACAGGCCACTGAGATCTGGAAGGGCGCCGATGGCGCTCTGCTGGAGACGCCCGCTGTTTCACCGGATGGAGGTCGCGTGGCCATTGTGCTGCGGCGGAACGGCAAACGCCAACTGCATGTCGTCTCTTCAGACGGCGCCGAACTCCAGCCGATTGCAGAAGGAATTGACGTCCAGGGCACGAGCTGCTGGTCGCCGGATGCAAGATGGATCGTCACTGACGGCAGCGACGCCACCGGCCCCGGGCTTTT
This sequence comes from Candidatus Sulfotelmatobacter sp., assembly GCA_036514015.1. GTDB lineage: Bacteria > Acidobacteriota > Terriglobia > Terriglobales > Acidobacteriaceae > Sulfotelmatobacter. Next base: position 3,730 of record DATBYA010000169.1, on the reverse strand, counting down.
CAAGATCCCGTTGGATGGCGGGTCGCCAGTCCGCTTGGTAGCCGGTCAAGCACTCAATCCAGTCTGGTCACCGGATGGAAGCCTGATCGTATATGCGGGTACGAATGTGCGCACCTTCGCTCCGCTTCTGGCCGTACGCCCGGACGGAACCAGCGTCAAATTGCCCGAGATCAGGTTGCGGCGCTCGGGCGAGCGCGTCCGCTTCTTGCCTGGTGGCAAGAGTCTGATCTACATGCAGGGACTGCTCACATCACAGGACTTCTGGCTACTCGATCTCGCCTCGATGAAGTCGCGCCCCCTCACCAGGCTGCAAAACCGTGCCGCCATGCGGACCTTCGACGTCACAAGCGACGGGAAACAAATCGTTTTCGACCGCCTACCCGAAAACTCGCAGGTCGTCATGATCGATCTTCCCAAGGAATAGCCTTCATCCAATTACTTGCCCCTGACTCACAGGAGAACGCCAAAACCTTCAACTGCGACCTTCAACTGCAATTGTGGGAGTAAGCTCGGTTGATCGTTGAGCTTACGCTTGTCGTAGCGGTGCGTCTAACAACGAGCCATCGCGCGATGGAGAATTCCATGTCACGCAAGCTTCGAAACCTGTTGGCTAGATGCACATGAAACTGGATATTTTCCTGCAGGAACTGAAATACACCCTGCGCACGTTGAGCCGCGATCGTGGCTTCACGTTAGCCGCGGTCTTCATTCTGGCTCTTGCCATCGGAGCCAACATTGGCGTGTTCAGCGTAGTCAACACGCTGCTGCTGCGGCCGTTGCCCTTCCCCGAGTCGCGCCAGCTCGTGTGGATTGCCCCGCGGCCGACCAGCTGCGGCCTCTCGTGTGCCACCTATACTGCCGATGCATACGAAGAATTCCGCGAACAGAGCCGCGTCTACCAGGGGGTGACTGGATACATGGCGTTCACTACCCCCGACAATCTTCGCCTTACCGGTCGTGGTGAGCCCGAGCCGGCCACGGGCATCGAAGTCATCGGCAACTTCTTCCAGGTTCTCGGCGTGCCGCCCGCCATGGGGCGCCTGTTCACCGCAGTCGAGGCTCACGGCGGCCCGCATCCGGTGGCTCTGCTGACCAATGCCTTCTGGAGGCGTCAGTTCTCCGCCGACCCGGCCATCATAGGCAAGGCCATTGAACTGAACGGGACGCCGATAACCATCGTGGGAGTGCTGCCCGACAGCTTCGACTTTGGCGCGGTGTTTTCTCCCGGCGCAAAAATCGATCTCTTCACACCGCTCGACTTAAATCTGGAGCGTGATTGGGGAAATATCGTCACCCTGCTTGGTCGCCTCAAGCCGGGCGTGACCGTGGCGCAGGCTCTCGACGATGCCAATCGCATCGCGCCAAACATCTATTTCAACGTGAAGTATCCCGAGACGCTGGGCCGTTACAAAGGCGATCTCATTCCAGTGCCGCTGAAGGATTACGTTACCGGCAAGCTGCGCCGCTCGCTGATTGCGTTATGGTCCGCGGTGGGCGCGATTTTGCTCATCGCCGGGGTGAACCTCTCCAACCTCCTGCTGTCCCGCGCCGCCGCGCGTGCCAAAGAGTTTGCCGTCCGTGGCGCACTGGGGGCGAGCCGCGGTCACATCGTGCGCCAGTTGCTCATGGAGAGCCTCCTGCTCTCCGGCGTGGGGGCAGCTGTCGGACTCGGACTGGCCGTCATGCTGATCGCGTGGCTCGCACACCAGGGATCTCTGGCTCTGCCGCTCCTCAGCACTCTGCGCATCGACGGCCAGGCGCTGGGGTGGACCATTCTCATCGCGGTCTTCACCGCCGTGATGTTCGGCTTGCTTCCGGGGCTAAGAATGGCGAGCGGCAATCTCCAGGAGGTGCTGAAGGACTCCAGCGCAGGCGCTGGCCTGGGCCGCAAACATGAGCGCGTCCGCGCTGCACTGGTCGTTTCTGAGATTGCCTTGGCCTGCGTGCTGCTCGTAAGCGCGGGCTTGCTGATGCACAGCTTTCTCAAGGTGCTTGACCTCGACCTCGGCTTCCAGCCCGACCGGGCCGCCTCCATCAAAGTGGACTACGACGACAGCGCACCGACCAGCGATGCCAGGGTGGCGAAACGAAGCGAAATCTTCCAGCAGGTTCTCACCCGCGTGAGCGCGTTGCCCGGCGTCGAGGCCGCAGGCATGGCCGATTACCTTCCCCTCGGACCAAACCGCGAATGGGATACCCCGGTGCCCCAGGGAAAGACCTTCGCCCCGGGCGAACTGCCGGACCCGCTGGTATATGTGATTACGCCGGGATTCATTCGTGCCATGGGCATCCGGCTGCACGGTCGAGACTTCACCTGGGCCGATGGGCCACACAGCGAGAGAGTGGCGCTGATCAACGCGTCCGCCGCTCGCGTCTACTGGCCCGGGGAGGACGCGGTGGGCAAGATCCTCATGCGCGATCAAGAGGAAGATCACGTCGTCGGAGTCGTCGACGATGTCCACGAAGAAACTTTGGAGAGCGCGGCCGGGTCGCAAATCTACTACCCGGCGATGCAGAAAGACCCTGCGGGTGCTCAGTTGGTCGTCCGCACCAGCCTTCCGCCGAAAACCCTCGCCGCGAGCGTCCTCCGCGCCCTGCGCGAGTTGAACCCCACCCAACCGGCCGCTGAATTCCGGCCCATCCGGACGATCGTCGACCGTGCCGTCTCGCCGCGTCGTTTCTTCATCCTGCTCGTAGCCGCGTTCGCCACTCTTGGGCTGTTGCTGGCCGCTCTCGGAATTTACGGGGTCATTTCCTACTCGGTTACGCAGCGCACCCAGGAAATCGGCATCCGCATGGCTCTGGGCGCAACCACGGCGCAGGTGCAGCTCGGCGTCATCGGAAAGACCCTCCGCCTGACGCTGATTGGAATTGCAACCGGAAGCATTGCATCGCTTGTTGTCGCAAGGGCCATCGCGGCGCTGCTTTTCGGCACAACTCCCACCGACCCGGTTACCTTCGCAGCTGTGATTCTCACGCTCACGGTGGTGGCGCTCTTCGCCGGCTATCTTCCAGCTCGAAAAGCCTCACACATTGACCCGATGGTTGCGCTCCGTAACAACTGAGGGAGAGATTAAAGACGGCCAGCCGAATCCCTGATTTCTTTGTAATCCGGCCAAAACCGACCCAGAAACCTGCTGCATGGTTCCCCACCCAAGTCGTCAATGATCAAGGACGTTATCGCCAACATCGTGCGCAATCTCAAATTCCCCGAGTTCCACACCTCTAAGCGTGTGTGAGTGAGACTTCCCGGATGCTCCTTTATGGACAGTTTCCGGACTGCGACAACTCGTCCGCAGTCGGCCAAGCGGATTCTGGCTAGTTCCGCTGAGAATTCTGAATCAACACCAGATCCGAAGGAGAATCTCCGCGCACTAGGGCCAGACTCTTGCGGTCGGGCGACCATTGATAGGAGTAGATTTTGAGGGAACCGAAGTTCGTCAACTGTCGGCCGGGACCTCCGTCCAGCGGTTGCAGCCACAGATTGTCCACGCCCTTTTCGCGGACCGGGTAGACGATCCCTTTGCCGTCGGGGCTGAAGCGGAGTTGCCCCTGATGCCGCGGATCGAACTCGAACATTCGCTGGACTTGGCCGGAATCAAGAGAAACCAGGGAGATCGTTGGCCTCTGGGCTTTGAAATCGTAGGTGCCCAGCACAATCGTCTTTCCGTCGCGGGCAACGTCAAAACCGGCGTTGAAGTCCGCAAAATCCTTTGTAACCCGTTCCGGC
>DATBYA010000168.1:0-8367 GCA_036514015.1 Candidatus Sulfotelmatobacter sp. | reverse complement strand
GGTGCCGACTTCGCCGGTGAGCACGAGGAGACCTTTGCGGGCCTGGATGCCGTGCTTCAGGCCGTCCCACGCTTCCGCAGTCTGACGAGTGAGAAACAGGTAGCGGGGATCGGGATTAACGTTGAAAGGGTTTTCGCGCAGCCCGAACAATTGATTATACATTTTGGCTTCGCCCGGCTCGCTGCCTAAGTGGTTGCCACAATTTCAGAAGCTTCGCGCGCGTTGCATCAATTGATGAATGGCGGTTTTTCGAGAGCGCCGGCCATCCGGCCCTTCGGCTTTACCGCCAGTCTCACGAGGCGATCGTCTGGATCGGGACGCTGCAGCGCCAGAGCCACCAGATAGGTGACGCGGTCGATCAGTTGATATTCCAGCATGGTGGGCCGCCGCAGATCGCACCCGAAAATTACGAGGGTGCCCAGGAAAAGCCCTTCCGGCGAGAGAATCTGATTGGAAGCAAAAATTTCCAGGCCCACTCGCAGGGCGCTGTGAGTCATGGAACCGAAATGATTATCCGCCTCGTCCGCTAAGGAAACCATCGAGACTACATCGCCGATACGAACATCGATCATCATGCAGAGCTTGTTCAAGATCCCGGGCAACGGCGCGCCGAGCGAAATCAGCTCGAGAATGTGGCGCTCGCCCACCACCTGGCAGCGGCGGTTGTCGCTGGATTGCCGATGCAGCCGAAATTCCGCAGGGGCCCGCTTGGTGCGTGATTGTTCGGTCATGCCAGCCACCTCGATTCGCTCATGTTTCGCCTCGTTGCTCGCGCCGATTTGATGACCCAACTCGCGCTTCTATGCCTTGCTTGCGAATCTTCATTTCCTCTTCGTTGATGGCCTGGACGATGCCATTGCTGAAATCGAGGTATTTCTGTTTGAGCTTTGCGACGTGGCGGTTCAGGTGACTGAAGAGTTGCTCCAAGCGCGTCATCATCTTCCCGCTCCTGGGCGTGTGTTGCGGTGCCGAGATCCCATTCGCCTTCCGGGAGGCAACATGACGAGTACCCTACGTTCGGCGCTGTACCAGCGCGCACTTCGAGACCAGGAGCTGCGATGCTACAAGGACCTGGGTCGCGGGGATGTTCAATTTTATACAGTTCTGCGTCGCGCCAGAATTCCGGTCCGCTAATCGCAACTGTGTGACCGAGAAAACTCGCAAATCGTTGGGGGCATGCTGCTGTCAATATTGTTGGGGAATTTACCACGCGCAAGCTGTTCGTTTGTCGTTAGCTGAGCGCCGCTGCGCCTGGCCAAGCCGATGCTGTTTCGTCAAAGCAGCTCCGCGGCCGACGCAAGCGACAAGAAATTGGTAGGGCTGAAACTGCATCTTCGTTAACTTCGACTCGCCAACTTCGATGCCCTGTGGAGCAAAAGCACGTGATCATTGTCATCCATGCGAGAAAGCAATTTCGCCAGAGCTCGAAGCTTCTGGTCTTCTTTGGAGCGCACCACCCTACCTGGAACGAATTCTATCGGTATGTTTGGCTTCTTCACGTGGTGGTCATCCGTGAAAAGCCGGTACATCGGTACGTTCAGCGCGTGGGCTCACCTTTCCAACGTTTCTACGGACGGAGCAGTGTGTTCGTTTTCCACTCGCGAAATATAACACCTGAGGAGCCCGGTCCGTTTTTCGATGTCGCCTTGGGACATATTCTTCCGCGCTCTCAATGCCTTCAATTGTTCGCCGATGACCATTCAAATCCTCCAGCACGCATCACACGTCGCGCCAGCGGGAGCGGCAAAGTGCTATACGTAGGTCGTTCTACACAGTTTTAAAATATCAGATTTCCAACTGCAACTACGGAAAGCGCTAACAAGGTTCCGGCGATAACGGCGAAGAGAAACCAAGTCAGAAAACGTGGACGCGAGGTTGGCAGGCCCAGCATGTGTTGGGACAGGTCCGGCGGAAAGGAGTGTGACAGGGAGCGGTTAGTTGCGTGCGGCATGTATGAAATATTACGACTATTTTAGATAGTCGGGTGGCTATGTACTGTAAAGGTAAACATTGCACGATCGTCATACTTGAAACCTTGACTGCGGGGTTACGGGGCTTCTTCGCTGTCGAGATCGCAACTTTCACCCCAAAACGCAGGCGAAGCCGAGTGAAACTCGACACCAAGCTTGTACGACCGCGAGGAATCTTGGGTTCCCGACCCAACGACCCGACCCCGGACTTCCACGCCCGTGCCAGGATTTCTAATCGCAAGGTCGGTTCCCGGTAGCCAGTTTACGGCCGACAGAATCAAGGCTCCGTTGAGGTTGATGACTGCCGTCGATGCTGGCAGTAAGTCGCCGTTTGAATCAATCTCAAGCGACACGGTTGCTATAATTCGGCGGCTTCGTCGTTGTTCTTTTATCCCCTCAGTCGTAATAGTGATTGCACGTCGGAAATCGTTTCAACCAGCAACAACAACATCCGTCGCATGGTAGCGGAAACGCTTCTCTAATTCTGTACTGCGAATGTAGTCGACAACGGGGTCGACACTGGCCTCGTCAATTATCACTCGTGTTGTGCTTTACTTTTCGGTTTGTCGAGGCAATCGGCGATTGGATTGTATGGAGGAATCCCTGACTTGCCAGCGAACCGAGAGTCGAGAAAGAAGTCTGAACTTGGAGTGATGATGCTGGATGTCGATCATTGCAAGCAGTGCAACGACGCATTCGGCTACGAAGTGGGTGACTCCGTTTCGCGGAGTTTGGGGAACCTCCTCAGAACGCTATTCCGGGCCGAAGATTTCGTGTACCGCTGCGGTGGCGAGGACTTCGCAGTAATGCTCCCTGTCATCTCTCCTCAGTGAATGGAACAGCGCGCGGAGCAAATTCGCGAAGCAGCCAAAAGGGAGCCCGTCCAACTTCGTGGCCAATCACTCGAGCCTGTGAGTTCATCGACCGGTCTGTCCAGTTTTCAACGTTGGCGGGATTGCTCATCCAGTGCAGAGCCGCGTTGCTGAACACGGCGTCGAATTCGTTATCGCAATCTGGAGCTTCCCCGTTCGTCATACGGACGTCCAGGCCGAGTTTTCCTGTGGCGTCGAATCGCGCTGCGCTGGCTCCGACACCGATGACATCGGCATCCCATCGAGGCGCGAGCAGTGCAACCCGAGGGCGTGCCAAGTTCGGCGACGAAGTGGGCGTTGCGAGCTTGGCGTTCAGGATCAATGTTTGCGGATGTGGCATTTGAAAGTGGTCTTCCACTGCAGCACTAGCTTATCAGTCTATGTTGGTAGTTTGTTTTCGGCGTTTGGTAATTGGACCATGATTTAGGTTGGGCGAGGGGCATTTGCGGTGCTGATGGAGTCCCGTCGCTGACACTCTCTCCGGTCGTTTTTATTTGCCTCGCCTTGGCCAGTTTCCGCTCGGCCTCGCGGCTCTGGACTACGTTACCCGAGGTTGTGAAAGTTCGACGGGGTTTCCTGAGCTTCGACATGGGTGGAGTCTCACACCCTTGTCGGTGCGGCTCATGACACTACCGGGCAATTGAGGCGCGAGGCGGAAGAAGTACAGGTCCGGGTTCAAACCGGTCCCATGGCTCGTCCCTTCGCCGGAAACTTAACCCTAGCTAGCCAGAAGTCATTGAGGCTCTTCACGAGGGACTCGAACTGCTTCAACTCGGAAGGCTTTCTGAGATAGCAATTTGCCCTGAGTTGATAGCTGGTCACCAGATCGGATTCCGCCGCGGAACCGGTTAGAACAATTATTGGAATCGATTGTAGGTGTGGGATTGCCTTCACACGCGACAGAACGTCGTGGCCGCGTATTATTGGCAGATTTAGGTCTAGCAAGATGAGCTGAGGGCGAGGTGCATCGACATACCTCCCTTGGTGTCCCAGAAACCCCATTGCCTCAGCGCCGTCACGGACCACGTGAAGGCGCGCGCTCTTATTGGTCTCAAGCAACAGCTCTCGCAGCAGCCTGACGTCACCTTTGTTGTCTTCAACGAGCAGAATATCTATCGTTACCACTTCGCTCCTCACGAGTCGATTGCGCGGTTACGTCGTCGGGTAAATGATGGACGGGCCTCCCATGCACGATGGGCCTGTTCTGAAAGGGGGTTTTATCGTGCCACATCAGTTGTCGAAGGCAAGAACGGTAAACCAGAACGCGCCAATTTGGCTAGCACCGACACAGTGCACGAGCTAGCCACTGATAAGCCGGGTGATCTCAATGGGTCGACGCAACACTTAGCTAGAACCCGCCTCGCATCGGAAACAAAAGCCTAAATCGCTTGTTAGGGTTAGACCAGCTGGAACGCTGCCCTGGCCAGGTTTTAAGCCGAGCACAGCCAAACAGATGGTTCTCCCGCGCGAGCATCGTCGAATCAATGCACTGGATGGTGTTGCATCGAGCGGTTGAGCTGGCAGCGTTAATCGGGCACTACGATTTCCTGCCGCCGAAAATCTGCACCCGAAGGCTCGTTCGCTCGTATCTCGTTGCCGACTATCGAGAGCCGTCAAACTTTTGGTCCTGATTTACCATCGGTACCGCTTCCCGGTTCCGGATTCTATTTTCGAATTCGCGTAACCGCTTTCCTAGATAATGGCGCCGGTGATGGCGAACAGGTCGAGGCTCCCCGGTAGCCCCGTGTCGAGTGAACGGCTGGTCGTAGAAAAATGATCCGCCACAAATTCCGCTAGGCGAGAATCCAGTCACATAGAGACTTCCCTGTGGCAGTTCAACTCCATTGGCGTCTTGATCCGTCATCACGAGCCAAACCAGGTTGCCATTCCCGTCCCCCAGGCTGAGCAGGACCGCATCTCCAACGCTCACGCTGGAAATACCGTTCGCGGGGTCAACACCATTATTTATGGCTTGTGGGCCTGTGGAAGAGAATGCTAGCGCGGAGGTTTGCGCGGGACATAGCTCACCTGCACTGACTACTAGCGTCGCCGTTACCGAAGAGTCTGCGTTCACACTGAGCGAAAGCGTGTCTGAGCCGTTGCCGGGAGCATTGTGATGATTATTTCCGCTGCTCCCGGTGTCATTGAAAGTACCAGTGTAGGCTCCGCTGGGATTGGGAAACACGTAAATCGTGTAGAGGCCCGCTTCGCCGGTTGAGAGAGCATAAGAGCCCGCAGCCGGGCTTGCCGGAGAACTCAAGCAGGGATTGGCGGTGCCGGTCCCGGAGAACAGGTATTGCGAGCCGTCTTCGTTGGACACCGTTATGTCTGAATTCGTGCTGCTACACAAATTAGATGTAGTCAATACGAACGATTCGTCCGGGTCGTCTATAGAGTTCGTCGCCCAGAGCACGTTGGGATTGCCCAGGAACGCTGGCTGTTGATTTACAGTGTTGAAAATAAGGCTGAGTTGCTGCGCGCACGGAGAACTCACGGTGCATTGCACGGTCGCGTTGGGGTCTGAACTTGTGGCAAGCCCCGCGCTCGGCTCTGTCGAATCCGATTCCAGTAAGAACTGCCGATTTTGCGCGGCTGCCAGGGCGTTGGTGTCGAGAGTCACTGCACCAACCAGAGCAATAACTCTGCCCTCGACATTGGTTCCGGTGTCAACGGTGATGCTGACGGCGGCCAGCACGGTGCCAGCGACCACGCTATCGACTCCGAGGGTGGCGGAGCTGCCAACCTGCCAAAAGACGTTGGCCGCGGTGGCGCCATTCGTTAGAACGACGGCAGAATTTGTTGCGGTGATCAGAGTGCTACCGATCTGAAAGATGTAAGGCCCGGCTCCGCTGAGAATGAGGGTCCCGGTCAGCTGGGCCGAAGAGGCAAAGCAGTAAACCCCGGGGACAAGAGTTGTGGCCCCAACGCTCGTCCCCAAGATCAGCCCGCTGAGATTGGTGCCGCAGGATTCGGCGAGGAGGTCGGCGTATGCGGTATGCGCATCCGCTTGAGCGCTTGTCGCAGCGGGATCGTCGGAATGGATTGTGCCTCCTGATATTGTTCCTGGAGGAAAACCGGTGACCGCTGTTCCGGGGCTCACGCCAAGGTTACCGACGATGACAGTCGGTCCGGCATTCGTCACGGTGGCAGCACCCAGAACCACGAAGGTCTGGGCCGCGCCCAGTGGAGGCGCGGACTGAGCAACTGCCGGTGTGCCAAAACCAAGCATGCACATGATAAGGATGGTTTGTCTCACAGATCACCTCCCAGGCGACTCAAGCGGTTCTAAATGTAGTATCGGCCAAACATCGGCCGACTTGAATTTCCCGAGCCGTCGCCGCTGGAGGTGTTTCTTAAAGCAACAACGAGGATTCGGAGGCGCAACACTTGCTCGTAACGCGTGCTAGCTCCCGATAAGTCGGGCTGTCTCAATGAGTCGACGCAAGACTTGCTGCAAGGCTGGTTGCAGTGGCCTCAAAAGCTAAAGTGGTTGGCCAGTGCTGATTCCAACAGAACACCACCCTGGCTAACTCTAATTGATTACAGCTTGATCAACGGATGCTCTGACGGAAGTACGGTCGTATCTATTGACTAGCGAGTGTTGCACCGACCGGTCGAGCTGGCATACCTTGTCAGATAGCAGGCCAGAGCGAGGCGAAAGTGTTCGCTACGTGCGAGATATCATCGCCATTAATTTTTACGAGGTCACGCGGGCAGGCTCTCAACAACAGGTTCAGGTGCATTCATAAATCCCAGAACCGCTTGTTTCAATTGGGAATCAACTTCATCCGCGATCGTCATGACGTCTAGCAGCACGTTGTCAAAATCGACGTATCCTAAATTATTTTGCAGCGTGTTAAACAGACAAACTTGTAAAATGCGTGACTCTTCGACGACCATAGCCAACGTATAGCCTTGCTCGCGCCGCAGAACTCCGTGATCTCTTGCAGAACGAGAAAGTAAAGCTTTGGGATGAGGGCCTGCGCAGAGACGAAGAACCAGATCGCCTAGAATGAGCGGTAGGTGACCGGTGCGATCTTTGGGACTCAGTGCGATTACATTCAATTCCGGATCGCGTTCGACCTTTGACAACCAGTTCAGCATCGTCGCATCCCGGTCGCGTTCCAGAATTACTGCAACGCGCTGTTTGACCGACTGTAACCGGATTGACGGATTTAAGAGTTTTCTCTCGATAATTTCAACAACCTCATTCAGGCCAATCGGCTTCAGAAGGACTTCATTAGCCTGCCGAAGAATCGAATTCGTCGCTTGCTGGAGGGCGGGATAGCCGGTAAGGACCAGAGTTACAGAGTTGGGATTCGCGTGACGCATCGCGCTGACGACGGTAAGTCCATCTCCTGCATCCGGGAGGTGTAGGTCGCACAACAAGACCTCAAATTTCGCGATGCAGATGAGCCTGAGCGCTGCGTTTACGGAACGGGCCACCGTCACATCAAATCCTCGCCGCACGAGTCCCTGTTGGAAAATCTCGCAGAAGTCTTCGTTGTCATCAACGAAAAGTAGACGTTTTTTCGTCACCACGCAGCCTCCGACACCTGAACTTTTAGCAGGGCACCCAGGCGGTTCAATATCGATGACCATGCTGCAATCACTGGGCCGTTCGCTCTTCCGTTAGAATCTAAAATTCAGGAGGCCTTGATCCTCAAAATGGGAATGGGATTACCGGAATCAAACTGCTAACCGCTTAAGGGCGACAGAGAAATAGCCCGTTCGTGAATTCCGGTCCTGAGCAGCACGGCGAAATCTTTCGCAGATACTGGCCGGCTGAAATAGTAGCCCTGCGCTTCATCGCAGTGCTGCGCCTTAAGAAATGCAAATTCTTGTTGGGTTTCCACTCCCTCCGCGATTACTCGCAGCTTCAGGCTGCGGCCCATGCTGATCACAGCTGCCACGATGCTTGTGTCTTCTGTTTCAAGGGAAATTTGGCGGACGAACGATTGGTCAATCTTGAGCGCATCGAGTGGAAACCTTGTCAGATAGCTCAGACTGGAGTAACCCGTTCCAAAATCGTCCACGGCTAGCCGTATCCCCTTCGCTCGCAGCGATTGCAGCACGGAGGCAGTAAAATCAGCACGCTTCATCAACACGCTTTCGGTCAGTTCCAGTTCCAAAAAACTCGGGTCCAAGCCCGTCTCACCGAGGATCGCAAACACGCCGTCCAGGAAGCCTTCGTCACGGAACTCCAGCGCGGAGATATTCACCGCCATACTTCCTATCGGCAGACCCGCTTTAACCCAAGCCCGGGCCTGCATGCACGCTTCACGAAGAACCCATTTGCCGATTGGCAGAATCAGGCCGCAGTCTTCCGCGACGGGAATAAAATCTGCAGGAGAAACTGCTCCTCGAATGGGGTGCGTCCATCGTATCAGCGCTTCCGCACCGGTGATTACCCCCGTCGTTAGATCGATTTTCGGCTGGTAGTGCAACGCGAACTCCTGCCGGTCGAGGGCCCGTCGCAAACCCTCCTCGATCGATTGCCGTTCCACCGCCCGGACATTCATAGC
>DATBYA010000167.1:0-16610 GCA_036514015.1 Candidatus Sulfotelmatobacter sp. | reverse complement strand
CATTGGCGTCGATGTCGTCGAAGGCTCGCAACATATACCGGAGAAGCGTCTCGCAGCGTACGGTCATCGCCGTCGTACCGTGATTACCTTGCCATATTTCGGAGCGGCTACGCGGTGTATTCCTGGAACCAAACTGATTCTGACCGCACCCCGGCGATTCGCAGGACTGGAGGCCGAAAATCGCAAAATCAAGGTGCAGAAGGCGCCGAAAGAGATAACCGGCTTCAAGTACCTGATGATCTGGCATCCGCGAGTCAATACGGATGCCGCGCATACATGGCTTCGAGGCGAGATCAGGAGAATTGGCAAGAAGCTCGGCTCATGATCTTGCTAACGACTGAATCGCATTGCGCTACCGGTAACGCCGCGAGCAGTTCCCAATTCACGCTAGATGGGATGAGAAGGTCGATCCCCGATCACGGACGGCGTTAAGCTACCAGTGATCAACGCACTCTGGCGGTGCAATCACAGTGGATAAGGAGATCAACCTTCGAAGAAGCATAACAATTCTCGAAAGAAGAGGGAACCGACGACGAAGCGGGTGAAGTCGCGGGGCCCAGTGCGTCGGGATACGAAGGAAGTGCTTGGCGGAGCTGGCGGAAAAGCCGAAGGAGAAGTTGACTCCGAAAAAAGTGGCAGCACGAGCGCCGGAGAAAGGCATCCGCGCGGTGAGAACCCATACATCGCAACGATTCCGGATCCAATTCCGAGGAGACTGATCAACCCGTGAATCAGCGTGAAAGTTTCTAAGCTCGTTCCCAGAACCATATTCGTTTTCTTTGGAATCAAGGTCTTTTACAGGAGTTACTCTGATTTCTTTTGCTTCTCCGGATCGTCCGCAGGGTTGAAATAGCGCGTATCGGTAGGACCAAAACCAGAGATGTGTACGACCACGGGCACTTCGGCGGTGCGCGCAAAATGATTGACGCCGCCAGGTTCTGAATAGACGCTGCCTACAGGAAGGATCTTGAGAGCCTTCTCGTCAAAATGCGCTCCATATCCAAAGTGCCAGGTTCCGGACACAACCGTTGCCATGCGGTCGTCACGATGCGAATGAGCTGGAATGGTCGTGCGTGGCGGGACGAATAACAAAATGGAATAGAAACCCGCAGCAGCGGGGTTGCCGGCCAGAATCTTGGTGTGCACTCCGGCGAGTTTCGAACTCCCGATCTGGCTCTCACCCTGGTCCCCGCTCGTGATCTCAGTGGGAGTCATGCGCAGTTCGGGAATAGACGGTGCGGTCGCGCTGCAAGTGGCGACGAGAATCGTAAGCGCAAACAACCACGTCTTCTTCATGAATGGGCCTCCGTGTCGGCTGCAAAGAAAAGTTTTCACCGAGTGGTGACTTCACCCTCAGAGAAACTCGACGAGCGCGTCCATGGTCTCTTGGGGTCGCTCTTCAATGAGCCAATGACCGCCACCTTTCAATTCGATGACTTTGACATTTGTTGCTACACGCTTCATCTGAGGGCTGAGGATCGCGGCGCTGGCCTTTTCGCCTGCGATGGACAAGACAGGCATGGTCAACTGAGTCTGAGCCATTTGCGCGAAGTCTTTTGCCGTGTCGGGCCAAGAAGCAAAGTATGCCCACCCTGCTCGCATCCGCCCCGGACGCGAATAAGCAGCAACATACGACGTGCGGTCTGCTTCTGAAAGCGAGCGAGTCCCATCGGCGGCCAAGTCGTTCCAGAAATAAGCGAAATATATCTTCTCCCTGCCTTGGACCAACGCTTCAGGCGTGGGACCGTGGAACCGAAAATGCCAGAAATTGGGGCTGTCATACGCCAACTCCCATCCCGGCACTCCGGGGAGAAAGGCGTCCATAACGGCCAGCTTTTCGACTTCGCTTGGGAACTGCGCTGCATAGGCGTACGCCACCATCAAACCGATGTCATGCCCCACGACCCTTGCTTTGCTGATTCCGAGGGATTTCGCGAGCGCATGGATGCGCATGGCTGCAGTCTTCATATCGAGGCCGTCTTTGGGAATGTCGGAGTCGCCAATTCCCGGTAGGTCCGGTGCCACCACCGTGAACTTATCCGTAAGCTTGGGAATCAACGGCCTCCACATCCGCGAGGTTTGCGTGTAGCCGTGAAGAAGGATCACGGCAGGCCCGTGGCCGGCGGTGAGGTAGTGAATCTTGATCCCATCGACCTCGCCGAACCGAGATTCGATCGTATCGGGAGCGGACTGCGCCTGGCCAGGCTCGGTCTGGCTCATTGCGGCAACCGATGCCGCCAAGAGAAAGCCGAGGAACACTCCTGTTTGTAATCTCAGATCAACCCTCATTGATTCCTCCACACGTAAGGATGCTTTCGGTGGGCCTTCTCGCTCGCGGCCCCTTTGAAAAGTGATTCCAGACTATACAGTCTAGAATGATGCCTGTCAATCTCGCCCGGTTGTAGACTGGAGAAGTCCAGTTATGGCCCGTCCCAAGGAATTCGATCCAGAGCGCGCTTTAACCAAAGCGATGAATCTTTTCTGGCGCTTGGGCTATGAAAATACCTCCATGGAAGCGCTGATGAAGGCAATGGGCATCGCCAGACAGAGCCTCTACGATACGTTTGGTGATAAGCGCGCCCTCTACTTGAAGGCCATGGCACATTACCGCGACCAAACCAATCGCCAGATGCAGAAGATGCTGAATGAGATTCCGTCCGTTAGAGACGGTTTCGCAAGACTTCTATACGGCCTTGCCGCTGAAACACGGGAACAACATGAACGAGGCTGCCTGTTATTGAGCGCCAACCTGCAGCGCGACCCTAAGGACGCAGTCGTAAGGGACTTCCTGAGGGATAACCAGGCCGGAGTCGAAGCAATCTTCCTCCAGGCTCTCGCGAGAGCGCAAAAGCAGGAAGAAGTGTCACCCAAGGACGACCCGGCCGCCCTGGCACGCTTCTTTGTAGTGACCATTCAAGGCATGAGAGCAATGGCCAGGCTCAAATCAGACAGGAAAGAGCTGGAACAGGTCGCTCGCGTCGCACTCGCCGTATTCCACTCGTCGAATACCCCATAATTCTGAAGGAATGGATTTGAGCTCGGGTCAGCAATCGGAAGTTTACAGAAAAATTTTGCAACCGGAGATAGTCTCCGCTTATCTTTATATTCGGAGATTGTCTCCGTTTTAATAGACGGGGACGCGGATGCCAAATTCTGGCGCGACCTTCATGGGGCGCCTCATAACAGCAGGAGGACAACCATGCGTGTATTTGTTACAGGATCAACGGGTTTCATTGGAACGGAACTGGTGAAAGAACTGATTGCCGCAGGGCACAAGGTTCGCGGTCTTACGCGCAGCGATGCCGGCGTGGAGCAGCTGAAGGCGGTAGGTGCGGAGGTTCATCGCGGCGACCTGCAGGACCTCGACAGTCTGCGCAGCGGAGCCAAGGGGATGGATGTTGTGGTGAATCTGGCGTTCGGCCACGACTTTTCAAAGTTTGCGGAAAATGCCGCAGACGAGATCAAGGCCATCGAGGCGGTGGGCTCGGTGCTCGAACCCGGGAAGCTGCTCCTGGTGACCTCGGGAGTTGGATTGACGAGCGGCGCGCCGGGCCACGTGCGCACGGAGGGTGATCCTCCGGTGGATTCGCCGATGATTCCGCGCAGGCCGGAGCAGGCAGCGCAGGCTGTCGCGGCAAAGGGTGTGCACGTGGCGATTGTGCGGCTGCCGCAGGTGCACGACACGCGCAAGCAGGGGCTGGTGCCGCTGGTGACCCAGACCGCGCGCGAGAAGGGCGTGTCGGTGTATGTGGGCGATGGCGCGATCCGCTGGGCTGCGGCTCCGCTGAAGGATGTGGCGCATTTGTATCGTCTCGCGGTCGAGAAAACGGGATCGGGAGTGACGGTGTACAACGCGGTGCAGGAGGAAGGCGTGTCGATGCGGGAGATCGCGGAGACGATTGGCAAGGGGCTGAAGATACCGGTAAAATCCATCCCTCCGGAGCGGGCAGGCGAGCACTTTGGATGGCTCGCGCACTTCGCCACGCTGGACATGCCGGCTTCGAGCGAGTGGACGCGCAAGACCCTGGGCTGGCATCCGACCGGACCAGGACTGATCGAAGATTTGACGAATATGAAGTACTGACGATTTCCGTTGGAAGATTGTGACAGGCGGAATGCGAGGCCCCGGTTCGTTCCGGGGCCTCGCTATATGTGCCATAGCCGATGGGAGGCCAACTTAATTTCGGTGGTGGCCCGCTTTTCTCCGCGGCGGTAGGGCAGGGCTGAAGCCATGGAATATGGTTCGTCACCGGCTCCCGAGATTTCGATTGTGCAGGCATAGCCTGGGTCGATACAAGGGCGTTTAAGGGGATCTATCGTGCCGCGACCACCGTAAGCCATGCTCAGTGAGCGCATTGGCCTGTTCACACCATTTGACATTTAGGATCTGCAGCTGCGAACATTTGCCATTCGGTTCATGCTTCGCGTCTCGAGGAGAACCGGAGATCTATTTGCGACCTCTGGTTGAGCATGGATATTTGCGTATGCGCGACCTTCGCCTCGCACTCCGCCAGCTCCGGAAAGCGCCCGGCTTTTCCCTCACCATCGTCCTAACCCTCGCGCTGGGCATCGGGGCGACCACTGCCATTTTCTCGCTCGTTGAGGGCGTCCTCCTGCGCCCCCTGCCGCTTCGCGATCCACAGCATCTCGTCCTTTTGGGCGACCGCCTCGGAGATGGCCTGCAGCTAGGCGTCACCGCGGTCGAGGTCGCCACCTACCAGCATGCCGCGCAGGCCTTCTCTTCGATGGGTGCCTACATCACCACATCGTGGGAGCTCTCCGGGGGCCCGCTCTCTGAATCGGTCAACGGCGCCCGCCTCACCGCCAGCGTCTTCCCCACGCTGGGCATCGCGCCCATCGTCGGCCGCGTCTTTACCCAGCAGGAAGACGAAGCGCATGCTCCGGTCGCTGTGATTAGCTACGCATTGTGGCTCAATCGCTTTCACCGCGATCCACACGTCGCAGGCGCCACGATCACTCTCGACCGTAGGAACTACACCATCGTTGGCGTGATGCCGCGCAGCTTCGAATTCCCGCCGCTCCCCGGCCGCGTTGGCCAGGCACAGCTCTGGGTGCCCATGAGTTTCACCGCCGATGAGCTTTCCCCGTCCGCTGGCGCATGGGGAACCCACCTGGTCGCGCGCCTGAAGGACGGCACCACTGTGCAGCAGGCGGCGCAGGACGCAAATCGGATCGCGCAGCAGGTCATGCGCGATTTCCCCCCGGAGCTGAGCGCCATCCACATCCGCGGGGATGTTCTCCCTCTGCGCGAATCCATCGTCGCCGGAGTGCGGCCTCTGCTCCGCACGCTGTTTCTCGCCGTCTGCATTGTGCTGCTAATCGCCTGCGCCAACGTAGCGAACTTGCTGTTGGTCCGCGCTATCCGCCGCCGCCGTGAGCATGCCGTGCGCCTCGCACTGGGAGCCCATGCGAGCACTATTCTCCGCGAGTGCGTCAGCGAAGGTCTCCTGCTGAGTCTTGCCGGGGGCTTCCTCGGTCTGGCTCTGGCGGCACTTGCCTTGCGCGCCACCGTGCCACTCCTTCCCGAGTCCATGCCGCGGATAGACGCCATCTCCATCAATGCCGGCGTTGCGGGCTTCGCTCTCCTCATCGCCGTCGCAACCGGAGTTCTCTGCAGTCTGGGTCCGGCCTGGGCTGCGGTCCGCACCAACCTGCTGGAGGGCCTCAGGGAAGACGCCCGCTCGGGCACCGGTAGCCTGCGCCAGAGCTGGCTTCGCTCGTCTCTGGTCGTGTCCGAAATCGCCATCGCCACTGTCCTGCTCACAGTTTCACTTGCCTTCCTGCGCAGCTATCAGAAGATGCTCGCCGGCGATCCCGGTTTTCGCCCCGATCATGTCCTCATCGCCGGCTACCAATTGCCCTCGCAGCAATACGCGACCGAATCATCCATCGCTACCTTCAATCGCGAGGTCGTCGACCGTCTCGCTGCCCAATCCGCCACAGTCGCCGTAGGTCTGGCAAATACGCTCCCTGATACCGGCGGCGGCGGCCGTGGCGGTTTTACCATCGAAGGCATCCCCGTGACCGGATGGAAGCTCAGGTTTGCTCCCTTTACCGAGACCTATGGCGACTATTTCGGCGCGCTCGGTATTCCCCTCATGGCCGGCCGCCTTTTCACTGTCCGCGACCGATCCGACGCGCCGCTTGTCTGCATCGTCGACCAGTCCATGGCCAAACAGGAGTGGCCCGGCCAGAGCCCCATCGGCAAGCGTTTGCACATCGGCAATCCCAAACGCACCCTACCTTGGGCTATCGTGGTCGGAGTTGTGCCCGACGTTCGCATCGATGCACCCGATCGGCCCGCGGGCGAGCAATGGTATTTCCCGCTGGAGCAGCCCGCTATCCTCGAGGGCTCTGAAGTCACTGGCATGGTTCACTTGTCCAGCGGTTGGATCGCCCTCCGCGCCAAGCTGCCGCCCGAACAGATGATCCACACCCTGCGTTCGGTGGTCGCCAGTATCGATCCGCGGCTGGCTCTCGATCCCGTGCAGCCTATGACCGACGCTATCTCAGCAGTGGAGGCTCCGCGCCGCTTCAATACCGGCTTCATCACAGCCTTCGCGCTCGCCGCCGTGCTCCTGGCAGCCATGGGCATCTACACGGTCATCGCCTTCAGCGTCTCGCAGCGCACGCAG
Organism: Candidatus Sulfotelmatobacter sp.; assembly: GCA_036514015.1. Taxonomy (GTDB): domain Bacteria; phylum Acidobacteriota; class Terriglobia; order Terriglobales; family Acidobacteriaceae; genus Sulfotelmatobacter. The sequence continues at coordinate 9,954 of DATBYA010000167.1, read as the reverse complement.
GAGATCGCCGTGCGCATGGCCTTGGGCGCACAGCGCGGCAACATCGCGCGGCTTGTGCTCGGCTCGGGCGCTAAAATCGCAGCCGCCGGCTGCGCTCTCGGTCTTTTTGGATCGCTCGCCGTCTCTCGACTCGTCCGCGCTTTCCTGTTCGAAGTCAGCGCCACGAATCCGATCGTCTACACCGCAAGCGTCTGTCTCATGCTGGCCTTGGCGCTTGTTGCTTCGATGCTTCCGGCTCTGAGCGCAGCCGCCGCCGATCCCGCTCACGCTCTGCGCTCGGAATAGCCTGGCAGTTATTCGTCCCGGGAAACTGGTCTCATTCTGTCGTCCCAGCAGCCCCTTAAGTACTCGTGGCGGAATCTCAGTAAGCGCATAATCTCCAACTCACTCACCGACCCCAATTATTACTACTTATTACTACCCTGAAGTCGGCTGGTGTTTAGCGATGGAGTGATGTAGCGGCCACGGCTTCACGGGTAGGATTCTGGTGACGCTGGCCCGAAGTCTGCTTCGAGCGCTGTCCCTGCTCCGAAAACCGACATCTTCCCGACGCCCGTTCGGGGTAATCCAGCCAGAATCGTTCGCCTGCGTTTTACACCAAATTCATGCGTGAGCAATGCTTGGTAACGGGAATCGGTAGGTTTCTCAGTGTTACGCCGCCGCTGTGGTCACAGCTCCTTTCAGGAACCTCAGCAGTTGGCCGTGACTCAGGACTTGGCTCCATTTTCTGACCCACCACGATCGATTCGTTCATGCCCACGCCGCTCCTATGTGCTCGGCCAGGGCGGTAATGTCGGCTCCGGCAAGTGATATAAAGGAGCGATCATGAATCCAAACAAAGCATTGTGGGAGAAGGGCGACTTCACTCAGATTGCTGTCCTGCTGCGTGAATCCGGAGAAGCACTCGTGAAGTCTCTCGGGATCACGGCGCCGCTGCGCGTTTTGGACCTCGGCTGCGGAGACGGCACCACGGCAGTTCCTCTCGCCCGTTTGGGGGTTGAAGTGATTGGAATCGACATTGCCAAGAACCTCGTTGACGCCGGGAACAAACGGGCGGCGGAGGCTGGTCTCAACCGGCTGAAATTTCAAGAGGGAGATGCGTGCAACTTGCAAGGGGTCGCCGACCACTCGTTTGATTTGACCCTCTCCGTATTCGGCGCCATGTTTGCTCCAAGGCCTTTCGACGTGGCGAAGGAGATGGTGCGGGTTACGAAGCCAGGCGGCCGCATTGTGATGGGCAACTGGATCCCCAACGATCCCACTTCATTCGTGTCGCAACTGCTAAAGATCAGCGCATCGTTTACGCCTCCGCCTCCGGAAGGCTTCGTCAGTCCCATGACGTGGGGATTGGATACTCACATCATCGAGCGATTTGGCCACGCCGGGGTGCCCCCGGAGAAGATCTCCATGGTCAAGGACACCTTCTACTTCGGGTCGCCTGACAGAAGCCCGGCAGATCTTGTCGAAATCTTCAGACGATTCTATGGCCCCACCATGAACGCATTTGAAGCGGCTGAAAAGAGCGGGAAAGTGGACGAGCTCCATCAGCAGCTTTTGGAACTGGCGAACGCACAGAACGCGAGCACCGAGGGCGGCACTTCAATACCGGCTACCTTCTTACGAGTGACTGTGAACCTTTGAGGGCGACACCCTAAGCAGCGCGATTCGAGAAGCGATGCTCAACTCCCGAATGGTCGGCCAGCCACACTTAGCCGGGTCCCGTCGGACAGCGCGGATTGTGCCCCTCGCCTGAACTCGCCGCAGCCATTGTCTTGCAAAGACACAGGACGATTGTCATTATGGAGGGATGCAAACTGTCTTCGAGGCGGCGGGTGGAATGGATGGCCTGCGCTGTCTTGCCGGCGCCTGGCATCGTCGGGTGATGGCCGATGACGTGGTCGCCCATGCGTTCAGCCACGGCTTCCACCCCCAGCACGTCGAGCGACTCGCCGCGTACTGGGCCGAGGCCCTGGGCGGGCCTAGCGCGTATTCCGACTCCTATGGTGACGAAACCACCGTCGTCAAGATGCACAGCGGCAACGGGGTGCACGACGAAATGGATCGCCGTGCGATTGTCTGCTTCGACCAGGCTCTTGCAGATGTCGGACTAGCCGACGACGGCGCGCTGCGACAAGTGCTGCACGACTACTTCGCTTGGGCGACCACAACAACGATGTCCAGCTACCACCAGTCCGCCGATGATGTGCCTAATGGCCTTAGCATCCCACGCTGGTCATGGGACGGACTCCAGGGAGTAAGAATCCACGGCTGACGCACTACACCGATAGCGGCCCCAACTTCGAACCTGTTAGGCGAGTTCATACTGACCATTGTGGGGGAACCAGCCCGCAGATCCTTCATGACGGCGGAGTGTTGATCCAACTGCTCAACGTCCGGCTTGTCGGCCACTCGAAAGTTGGCCGGAACGGGCATCTGGAAAGTCACGAACCTCGTTCACCCGAAGCCGCGGGAAAAGCCATTAGCGTTCACTCCCGTGCTAGTCTCAGTCGCGACGATGCGGCTTAGAAGTTAGGAACATAGGGAATTCGCGTTTGCGCGATCTTGGCGAAACCCAGTGCGGGCAGATACACCGTGGCCTCACGGAAGGAAGTGCGCCGCACTTCCGATCAGAAGTGAGAGGGAAGGAAGCTGATGAACTGCAAGAAGACAGCATGAGCCATGGTGCGCCGTCCGGACTGCCCAAACCTGTCTCGCCGCCGTCAAATCGCGGCAGACCCAAAACAGCCTCAACTCCTTACCGATCCATCACTTGCCTACCTCACTGAGTGCGTTAGCCGGACCGCAGTGGTCTGGACTGTTGCGACGTGATCTAATTCCCTCAGCCAGTGCGATAAGCTTTCAAGAACTTTGCGTCATGAACAACTCCACCCGAGAATATTGTCGCGAGGGAGCGGCCCATCCCGCTGCAGCCGACCGCTGAAAAGGCTTGGCGTTGATCTGCAGGCCGTTATGCCCGCCACCGGAAAGGACTCCCATGAAAGCAATGACAGCTGCAATACAAACTACGCCGCTAGCCGCGTCCGTACTGGGGGGAGCATCGCTTGTGCTGCTCGTTCTCAAGGTTACGTGGCTGAATTTCGTGGAGCCGCTGTTTCCCCACGCGCAGGAGTTAGGCGTGATCGTAGAGGCCTTCCTGATCGCTAACGTGTCAGCCTACATCTTTTTTGTTCTTGCGGTGCAGCTTCCAATCGTCGTGGAGAAATGGACACTCGCTCAGCCGATCATGCGCCGATCGGAGCTTGCGGCAAACAGGGTTCAGGGATTCCTCCAAATGATAGCAGGGTCTCAGAACAAAGGGCTGTTGATCCCGGACGAAATAACGATAGAGACCGTCAAGGAATTGTTTGCGAGCGTCTCGCCGACCGCTATCGCGCCCATGATTAAGGACATCCATTCTCCGCAATTGTCATGGCTGGGCGCGATGGCTGCCCATCAACAACAGTGCAAGGAGGTAATCGATGACGTCTGGCGGTTCTCCCGGTTCCTTGATGCCGACCTAGTTCTACTCCTAGACCAGCTCGACAAGGCTTTCGAAACAGATGAGATGATTCTAGAGATGCTCCGCCCCGGCGTCATTCTGCAGTTCGATAATCTCGTGGGCTGGGCAGAGCGGTATTACCGCAGTTATGAGTGTGCAGCGAAATTGGAAAACTACTGCGCCAAGTTTCGGGCAACCTATGGTCTTCCTGGAACCCGCGTAGCACGATGAACGCACACGTCCCCTGAGTCGATTCCTGATGCAGCGTTAAATGGGAAACGTAGCCTAACAAACACTATGCCGCGGAGCTGCGCGCAAGATAACTGGGTCGTTGCCTCTGAGAATCGGTGCGCGCCGACTGATGCGCGGCGTTGGCCGTAGGCGATCACGAGGGGTGCCGGTGAACGCGGCCGTTAGGCTCGCCGGGTAACCGAGCGGCCTTGCGACCGCTCAGTTCCCTAAGAACCGGACTTGAAAGTTTCCCTTCATCCGGCTCGAGCACTCAATAACGCCCCTAAAAAGAGCAAGGACGCAGCCTCAAGTGCTCCCGCAAAGGGCCAGTTCGTGGCAGTGGAATTGGCCCTCAGGAAACCGCTGGCGGAGCAGCAACCGACTTGCGGGCTGGCCGTTGTATTGCCGGCCGGACGGCGGATCGAAGTGCGGCGCGATTTTGATGTGCACACCTTCGAACGTCTGATGAGTGCGCTGGAGCGAGTGTAAGCCGTGTTTGGATTGGGCCGCCATGCTCTGCGTCAGCAAGCAATCGCGACCGCAACTGGGTGTGATCCAGAAGCAGATCGAAATCGCCCGCTCCACGGCACTGCTTGCTGGGCGCGCTGGCCAAGGCCTGCAACTGCACGCTAACCCTCTGGAACAAACTCACGCGCTTCCTGGAATATCCGAAATTGGAGTTGAGCAATAACCTGGCGGAGAATTCGATGCGTCCCGTAGCTCTTGGTCGGCGGAATTGGATCCATATAGGAAGCGCGCAGGCGGGACCGAAGATCGCGGCAATTCTTTCGATAGTAGAGAGCTGCCGTAGATTGAAAATCCCAGTGCGCGAATATCTGGCCTCAGTTCTTCCCGGACTCGCTGATCTCCCAATCCAGCGGATCTCAGACCTTAACTCCTGCTGCCTGCGTCGCCCAGCATTCATCGACCCAAGCGATGGGTGAAGGTGGTTTTGCGACAGCAACCGGATAGCTTCCTGTTTGGCGACGACTCACCCACAGCGTGCCATGGTGAGGCACTCACGCCTGCAATTCTCACTCAGAGTGGAACTAACAATGGTTTGAGTTCGTATTCAGGAGCATGCGAAATAGATGGAAGCTCGTGCTCATTACACTCGATGTTCTGGCATTGACGATTGGCGCTTTCCCTCAACTCCCGACAGAAACTACCAGCGCTGACCTGGATTCAGTTCCACAGCTGTGGGGTAATTTGCACCCTGGAAGGCATGCGGTGGGCTTTCGCACGATTTTCCGCTATGACAGTTCCCGAACTTGGAAAACAACCCGCGGCTACGACAGGACATTCTCGCCTGATCTGAAGGGGCGTCCGATCCAAATCAACCTCTGGTATCCGGCGTCGCCGGATCAATCAGCCACCAAGATGCGCTTTGGCGACTATGTCGACCAGAGTGCACCGGAAGGTTTCGCCGCGCTTAATACCATCATGAGGCAGCGCAGCCGAGACGATGCTGCTGGCTCCGTGCCCAGTGCCGAGATTCCAGCCTTGCGTTCAGCTCAGATGAATGCATATCGCGGTGCGCCGTCAGAAAAGGGAATTTTTCCTGTAGTCCTCTATTTCGGCGGACTGAATGCTCCGATCAATTCAAACGCGGTTCTGACTGAGTATTTGGCCAGTCAAGGCTATATCGTCGCCAGCATCTCGCTACTCGGACCATTTGACGAACAAACGTTTCAGTCGCGAACTCCCGACGATTTGGAATCGTCGGTCCGGGACATGGAGTTTGCGTGGTCCATTCTGCAAGATGAGCCGAAGAACATCGACAAAAGTAAACTTGCGGTCATTGGACACAGTGTTGGCGCCATCGAAGCGGTCATCCTGGGATTGCGCAACGCCGATGTCTCTGCCGTCATTGCCTTGGATGGGACGTATGGGTTCCAAGGACTGTCCAGCGTGCTGACCCACTCCTACGGCTACGCGCCCGAGAAGATGAGGGCCTCATTTCTGGACCTCCGCCGGGCCCAGGGCGCACAGGGCAATGAGCCTCTCGACTTCAGTGCCGTTGACTCCTTTCGCCACGCTGATCGCACTTTCATCACTATAGAGAAGATGCACCATAGCGACTTCACTTCGTTCGCAATGATAGGAGCAGAATTCCATGCACCGCTGCCGACAAGCTATCCACTCAACGGGTGGAATCGGGAGAGCGGGCGTGTCGGATATCAGAAAGTGTGCAAGATCGTGCTTTCTTTTTTGGACGCGAAACTGAAGTCGGATTCGAATGCCTTGGGGGAGATTGACCGTCTTGCTGGACAGAATGAAGAAATTTCTGTAAAGCACTTGGCTACCGTGGCACCTCCCCCATCTCCTCCGGAAGCGGCGGCACTGGCTAATAAGAATGGCCTTGAGGCTGCAAAGCAGGCATTCATCACAAGTTGCGGAGAGGACAACCTGACCGCCTGCATGGACGCGGATCGCTTCAACACTTGGGGATACAACCTGCTTGGCCAACGGCGTCCGAAGGATGCCCTGACAGTTTTTCAGCTGAACGCATGGGCGCATCCTCAGTCAGCGAATGCCCAGGACAGCCTCGCGGATGGGTATTCGTCGGTGAATGAGAAAGAAAACGCGAGAGCGGCAGTGCAGCGCGCCATTGCTCTTGCTCCAACTGACGAAACACTCGACCCAGCTGCGAAATCATCGTTTCTGTCCGAGGAGAAAGCAAAGCTTAAGGCCATACAGTAGGGTGCTTGAACGATGACCACGGCTGTGTTTTGGATAGAGTTCAACTTGGACTAGGGGATAACGGGCAAACCGGAAATAATCCGCCCAGAACGAAAGCTGGTTTTACCGTTTTGCCAACGCTGGGGGATAATTGGCGAAATCAGGGTTCCGCCGCCTCAAAATTTGCCGGTGAAGTGGTGAAGTCAAGCTGACTGCGGATTCAATCTGTCAACCGTGTGTTTGGTCTGACACTTACACTCGATACGGGTTTGCGGTCCCAGCAGCGATCTCGGCTAAACCTACTAGTGGCTAAACCTCGAAACACGCATTGGCGATTTAGCATCAACGCACCAGCGATCGCGGGGATTCAATCGAAACTGGCACCGCTGATGTCTGCGTCCACCTTGAATTATTCTGCGCGCAATGCTTGTATGGGGTTGATTTTGGTGGCGCTCCTGGCGGGCAGCCAGGCGGCGGCGAGGGTCATGACCACAACTGCGGCGACGGCTGTTGTGATCGCAGCCGGGTCGAGCGGGCTCAGCTCGTAAAGCAGACTCTTGAGAATGCGGGTGGAGCTCAGGGCGATGGGAATGCCGATGGCGAGGCCAATGATCAAGAGAAGCAGAGACTCGCGCAGGACCTGCCACAGCAACATACGGGATTGCGCGCCGAGGGCGAGACGGATTCCCAGTTCGCTGGTGCGGCGGGCTACCGAGTAGGAAAGCAAACCGTAGATTCCGATGCAGGCGAGGAAAACGGCAATAAATCCGAAAAAGCTAGTGAGGCGGGCAATGAGCGATTGCGTCGCAATGGATTGATTCACCTGGTCGTCCAGGCCGGTCACGCCATCAACGAGAATGTTGGGATTAATCTCCGCAATGGAATTTCGAACGCGGGCGATGATTTCGCGCCGGTTTGCCCCGGAAGCGTAGCGCACAGCAAAGCTGCCATAGAAGCCGACGTTCTGGGTGCAGGGGAAATAGGCCGCCTGCAAGGAGCCTTCGTCGAGCGCGTTGTATTTGGCGTCCTTCACGACCCCGATTACTTCGATTTCGCCGGGATGATCAGGGGTTTCTCCGACGGCGAAGCGACGGCCGACGGCTGATCCATTGGGGAAGAAGCGACGGGCCATACTCTCGTTGATGACGGCGACTTTTGGCGAATTCTGGGTGTCCTGAGCAGTGAACGTGCGTCCTGCAAGGAGAGGAATGCCCATGGTGGAGAAAAATCCGTTGCCAACGTTGTTGAAGAACACCGGATCGGCGTTCTCGGGGGTTCGCGGGACGCCCTGGAAGAGAACAAGGTCGCTCCAACTGCCCTGATTGAACGTGAAGAAGGCAAAGCTGTCCGACTGGACGCCGGGAATGGCCTGGACGCGGGACTCGATCTGCTCCTGAAGGTGGACGGAGCGGATCTCGTCCGGCGAGTGATGGGGAAGATTGGCGGTGCTTGAATCGAGGGAGAAAACGAGGACGTTGTGCTTGTCGAAGCCGGTGTCGATGCCGGTGAGATGGATGAGGCTGCGCACGAAGAGTCCGGCGACAGCAAGAAGCAACACGGAAAGTGCGATCTGGCCGACGATGAGGGAACGTGCCAGCGCGCCTCGAGCCGAGACCGAGGAGCTGCCGCGGCCATCCTTGAGTGCTGGGGTGAATTCAATGCCCGTGGCGCGGAGGGCCGGCAGGCAGCCGAAGAGCAGCGCGGTGAGAACAGTAAGCCCGAGAGTGAAGGCAAGCACAGGCAGGTCGGGAGTAAGGTTCAACGGGACCGGGGCGGGGCCGGGCGTGGCCATTTGAAGCAGGAGGATGCTGGCTTTCCACGCCAGCGCAAGACCGGCAACAGCTCCCGACACGGAGAGAAGGGCGGACTCAATGAGAAGCTGAAAGACGACCCGTCCGCGAGATGCACCGAGGGCCATGCGAACAGCGACTTCGCGGGTGCGGGCAACGCCGCGCGCGAGAAGCATATTGGCGATGTTCGCGCAGGCGATGAGGAGCACCAGCGCGACAATTGTCATGAGGATCTTGAGCGGCAGCGAAAACGAGGCGCGCAAAGGGGAAATCCCGCGGCTTCCCGGTGTGAGTTCGACGCCGGCGTGCGCGATGTCCTCGATGTGTTTCTGCGAGGGCTGCGGGCCCAGGTAATCGCGCATGATCTGTTTGAAAAGGAGGTTGGTTTCGGAACTCGCCTGGGCTGGTTTCACATCAGGCTTAAGCCGTCCGATCAGCTGGAGAGACTGGTAAAACTTGTTCGCGAGACCATTCTGGCCGGGGGACATCTCCGTCTCCATGGAGAGCGGAATCCAGAGGTCGGTGGATTGGGCGACCGTAACTCCAGAGAAACCAGGGCGCGCGACGCCTATCAGGGTGTAATCGTGCGACTGAATGCGAATGGTTTTACCGAGCGCGGACGGGTCGCCGTTGCAATGGCGTTGAAACCACCCATAGCTGGCAACCGCAACGGGGCCGGCACCGGGAGCATTGTCGTCGGATTCAAGGATGGTGCGGCCGAGAAAGGCGGGCACGCCAAGGACGGGAAAGTAGCTGCCGGAAACAAAATCGACGTGGGTCGTCTGGTACGCGGAACCGGCGATGGAAGCCTTGCTGGCGAACTGGGTGCTATTTACGGCCGCGATTCCTGCATAGGACGTGGCTAGCCGGCGAAAATCGTGAAAGAAGGAATAAGAGAAGAGTTGCCACTTGCCGTCGGGAACCGAAAAGGTGAGGCCCTGCGCCCTGCCATCGCCAAACAGGACGAGTTCGCTCGGATTCTGAACGGGCAGAGGTCGCAGAAGAATGGCATTTACCAGCGTAAAAATCGCCGTGTTGGCGCCGATACCCAGGGCGAGGGAGAGCAGAGCGATCGAGGTGAAACCGGGAGACTTGCGCAGCTGGCGAAGGCCGAACCAGATGTCCTGTACCAGGTATTCGAGCCACAGCGTTCCGCGGCTTCCGCGGCAGTCCTCTTTGATTTGGTCGATGTCGCCGAACTCCAGACGGGTGAGGCGGCGGGCTTCGCTTTGGGGAATGCCGGATCGCATCTTTTCCTCGACCTGCGATTCGAAGTGAAAGCGCAATTCCTTTTCCAGATCGTTTTCCAAACGCTTGCGAGCGAAAAGCCTGCCGAGCCAGCTCATCAGATCTCCTCCAGTGTTCCCTTGAGAATGAGAGCGACGACGTCAGTCAGTCGGCTCCAGTTCTCGGTTTCGGTCTTGAGACGGGCACGCCCCACGGCAGTGAGTTCATAGAACTTGGCTTCCCGGCCTGTCTCGGACTCTTTCCAGGTGGCTTTGAGCAACTTCTTGTATTCGAGGCGGTGAAGTGCGGGATAGAGCGATCCCTGTTGCACCTGCAGAGCTTCGCGGGACATCTGCTGGATTCTCTGTGCGATCGCATAGCCGTGGATGGGGCCGAGCGCGACAACCCTCAGGATGAGGAGATCGAGGGTACCCTGGGGGAGATCGAATTTGTCTGCGGTGCTCATACCTATCTCTTCTACATATACATCCTCATGTGTAGAAGGTCAAGGTATACCAAACAAGG
>DATBYA010000166.1:0-195596 GCA_036514015.1 Candidatus Sulfotelmatobacter sp. | reverse complement strand
TGCGGAGTCAGTGCCACCACTTCGATGCCCGCCGCCTGCAGCACTGCGAGCATCTCTTCCCGTCCGCTCTTCGCCAAATGATCGGGAAAGAAGCCCCGGTTACCCACGATCAAGCCCATCGTCATTGTTTTCTCAGCCATAAACTCCCCCGTCCAGAATACCGAATTTCGAGTCTGTCCGCGGTCGAAAGCATGAACGCTAAAACATAATCAAGACCCAATACTGGCAACCGTTCCACCCGCCATTCACCCAGCGTGAAGGAGGGAGTAGGCAGCGCCAGGATTCGCGAAAGGATAGGCAAAACCGATAAATCGCCTGCAGTCCGCGCTAGCGCTTCCTACACGGCACCTGAAATGCTGAACAGTTCTGACTGGCTCCAGCAGTAATCGGTTACCTGGAAAAAGAGAAACCAGATTATCCCCCATGTACGATCAATTTCAACCCTCCTTCCTGAGCCGCGTAAAGCTACCTTTTCCGCCGGCGAGATGGAAGTCCGGTTTCCCTTCTGTCGCCGATTCGCTGAAAGCCGCTGACCTTCTTTCATTGGAAAAGATTACTGGCGCTTGCGACATCGACTGGTATCATTACGGTCGACAAAAATCGGACAGGGTTCTGTTTCCAGAGCTATTTCCGAAATCACCACGAGCAAACATTTGTCCGTGGCACGGGTGGATGCAATGACTGACTCGAATCATGACGCGCTCAACCGCCGGGAATTCATTCAAACTGCAATAGCTGGAGCCGCGCTAGCCGCTTTGCCAATATCTGCATTTTCTAAAGATAACTCCGACCTTCAGTCAGTGCTGAGTCAAATCGCGAAGATGCATGACGAGAACGTGAAGCGATTGCAGGACTGGATCGCGTTGCCCTCGATCGCGGCCGAGAACCGCAACTATCCGCAGGGGCCTGAGTATATGGCCCAACTGGCTCGCGATGCAGGATTCGCGAATGTCGAAATCGTGCCTACTTCGGGCAAGCCGGGGGTCTTCGGAACTCTCGATGCAGGGGCGCGAACCACCGTCGGCATTTACTTCATGTATGACGTGAAACAGTTTGACCCCTCGGAGTGGTCTTCGCCACCGCTCGAAGGACGGATCGTGGATAAAGAAGGGCTGGGCAAAGTGTGCGTCGGTCGCGGCGCGGTGAACCAGAAGGGTCCTGAAACCGCTTTTCTCGGTGCGCTTCATGCATTTAAAGCAGCCGGAAAGACCTTGCCTGTCAATCTCGTGCTGGTCTGCGAAGGTGAAGAAGAGATTGGTTCGCCGCACTTTCCAGAGGTTGTCCGCCAACCCAAGGTCACCGCAGCGCTACAGAAATGCATTGGCGTATTCATGCCAGCAGCAGGCCAGGACTTGGATGGGACGGTCGAGATATCCCTGGGAGCGAAAGGGGTAGTTGAGCTCGAGATGATTTCCAGCGGAGAGCACTGGGGACGCGGACCCAAACACGACGTTCATTCCAGCCTAGAAGCGCAGGTCGACAGTCCCTCGTGGCATCTGGTGCAAGCGCTCAACTCGCTGATCGAAGCGGACGGGCATACGCCGGCGGTTGCTGGCTTCTTTGACAAAGCCAAGCCGCTCACTACAGCCCAGATGAAGATGATTCAGGATGCCGCCGCTCGGCGCAGTGAGGCCACGGCGAAAAAGCAGCTTGGAGTCGAGCACTGGGTGCACGATAAGAACTGGGTTGACTCTCTCGTGCTGCTCGAGTCAAAGCCCACCATCAACATTGAAGGTCTGGTCGGTGGATACACCGGTCCCGGCGGCAAGACCGTTCTGCCGCATCGCGCGGTTGCGAAGATTGACATGCGGCTGGTGCCCGACATGACAGCGGCCGGCACTCTGGCGCTTCTCCAAGAGCATCTTGCCAAACGCGGCTTCGGGGACATCGAGGTCAATATGAGCGGTGGATACGATCCCACGCAGACCTCGCAGGATAGCAAGCTGATCCAGGCGCAAATTGCGACTTACCGCAAGCTCGGCTTGGATCCTCTACTCTGGCCACGATCGGCCGGCTCCTGGCCCGGATACATCTTCACTTCCGAACCTCTTAATCTTCCCGCGGGACACTTTGGATTGGGGCACGGTACTGGCGCGCACGCCCCAAATGAGTACTATCTTATTGATTCCACTAATCCGAAAGTTGAGGGGATCGACCAAGCAGTCGGCTCCATCGTCCAGTATCTCTACGCATTGGCTTAGGAACGAAGGAAACCGGTCGAATGGCCTGCGTCCGCGGGGCATGGTGCGACTCAACTAAGCTAATTCATCATGAGCGAACGTCTGCAGGGCAAGATCGGGATCGTTACAGGGGCAGGGAGCGGAATTGGACGCGCATGTGCGATCGCCCTCGCCAGCGAAGGCGCGCGAGTGGCGCTGGTCGGCAGGCGGAAGGATCGGGTTGAGGCACTGGCGCAGGAGATTGGTGATTCTGCGTTTGCAATCTCGGCGGACGTTTCCAATCCAAGTGAAATTAGGCGATTGATAAACGAAAGTGTAAGTCGCTTTTGCGGATTAAACGTTCTCATAAACAACGCGGGAGTCTTGCATGTCGGAAACGCCGAGCAGATTACCGAAGAACAGTGGGATCACACCTTCAACGTGAATATTCGTGCGGTCTGGCTGCTCTCGCGCGCAGCGTTGCCACATATGAGGAAGGCTGGCTGCGGTTCGATCATAAACGTGGCTTCCACGCTCGGGATTGTCGGCGCTCGCAACCGCGCCGCCTATGCGGCTTCCAAAGGTGCAGTTGTTTTGTTGACGAAGAGCATGGCCGTCGATCACGGCCATGAAAACATCCGGGTGAACGCAATTTGTCCCTCGTTCGTGGAAACGGAGCTGACTGCGGCTGTCCTCCACCAGGCCCCTGACCCGGCTGCGGTTCTGCGAGAAAGAACCGCTGCGCATCCCATCGGCAGGCTGGGGCGGCCAGACGACATTGCCGGATTGACCGTCTATCTGGCGAGCGATGAATCGTCCTGGGTGACTGGTGCTGTGCTGCCAGTGGATGGCGGGTATCTGGCGGTGTAAAAATATCCGCTCTGTTTTACACTCGCGCCGCGATGGTCTGTGCCGAGAGGGCACCTCCTTGCGAGGAGGCGAAATCGTGGCGCTCCGCCAGGGCTTGCAACTTGGTTACGGTTTGCCTCATAGGAAGACATTTTTAACGACAGGGGACAACACAAATGAGCCGAACGAAGTGCAGCATGAGGTGGAGATGGGAATCGAGAGTCCACCAGTGGGTTTTTTTCTTCATGGCTGCTCTCGGTCTGGCGAATCAGCTGCCGTCTCAAGTTGGCGCCGAAGCCGGACGAGGCGCTCTCGAACTGACGTCTGGCCTTGGACGGAAGCTCTATGCGCTGCCGGATGACCAGAGTGTAATCACTGCTCGCAAGAGTCTCGCCGCAGATCCCAAGAATGTCGAGCCAGTGCTGCAGCTCTCAAAAGCGGAGGCGGCGCGGAGGCAGTACAGAGAGGCCGTGGCGACATGCACCCATGGATTAGCCCTGGCTCCGAAGAACGCGGATCTTTTTCTTGAGCGAGGCCATCGCGAACTCGGATTGCGGGAGTTCAACAAAGCCATGAGCGACCTGCAGCAGGCAACCCGGCTCGCTCCGGAGATGCTGGATGCTTATTATCACCTGGGGCTGGCGCATTATTTCTTAGGGCAGTTCGGCGAGGCGGCAGCCTGGTTCGATAAAGCGCGAGAGCTGGCGAAGAGCAACGACAGCCTGATCGATTGTTCCAACTGGCTCTATGTTTCGCTGCGTCGAGCAGGCAAGGAGCAAGAGGCGGCGCAGGTTCTGATACGGATTACGCCCGAAGTTAAAAATACCGAGCCCCACTTGTACTTTTATTTGCGTCTCCTGCACTTCTATCAGGGACAGCTTACCGCCGAGTCGGTATCGCCGCCTCCGCCTGCAGGACCAGCGGATCTTGAAGGCGAGCTAGCGTTCGATACAGTGAGCTACGGCCTCGGGAATTGGTATTTCTATCATCACAACCGCTCCGGCGCAGATGTCCTTTTCAAAAACGTGGTGAAGGGCGAGGCCTGGAACGCGTGGGGATTCATAGGTTCCGAAGAGGAACTTCTGCGCGAGGATTCCTCTGCGAGCGCAACGGGTGGCTCTTCGTCCGCGAAACCGGTACGAAATCATCCGTGAACTCCCGCGCGGGGATTCACCGTCTTGCGGGATTGAGGCTAGAAGGGAACGCGGTAGATCGCGGTACTTGCCGCAACGCCGACTAGCGCGCCCGCATTCAGCGCTTCCTTGACCAAGCTGCTGGGGACGTAGAGGATGTCTTCATCACGGACCGCCACATCATGAACCTGGCCACGCAGCAGTTTCTTCAAATCGATCTGCTCCTCATGAAACCCATTCTCAGTTTTGCGAAGCAATCTGGTTCTTCCAGCCTTCGCCAGGTGGGTGGTCCCCCCGGCGACAGCAACGACTTGCAAGACCGTAACTCCCCCGGTGGCGTTCATAACGTATCCACCAGGCCGAGTCACCTCTCCCAGCACAAAGACGATACCGGCCCTCGGAATCACAACCGTATCGCCGGGTTCTAGCTCGATATTGCTGGCGGCCATTTCGGACGGGTCTTTCGAGAGAAAAACCGTTGTCACATCTTTCTGGCCGCGATGGCTGATGATGACTTTATTCGAAGCTCTATCGGTAGGGCCGCCAGCCGCCTGCAGCACATCAAGCAACCTGTGCGGACCAAGCGCGGACTGGAACCCAGGCTTGACCACTTCTCCGGCTACCGAGATTCCGCTGCTGCCGTATTCCTTGACATACACGGTAACCTGCGGATCGTTCACCACGCTTTTCTGCCGCAATTGTGCTTCAATCGCCGCTTCCGCTTCACTGCTGGTGAGGCCAGCGATTCGAACATAGCCGATCAGGGGTATCGATATATTTCCGTTGGCGCTGACGCGCATGTGTCCAGAAAGATCAGGGGCGCCGTAGACTGCGAGCTCGAGTTCATCGCCGGGACCGATCACGAGCGGCGAGGCCGCCGGACCACCGGTTTTTTCCTCGGCGTTGTCGCTGGGTGGCGTAGTCACGATCGACGGCGCTGTCCCGGTGACGCCCGGTTGGACAGGAGGTTGCGGATTATTGTTCTGTGCAGAGGCAGCCTGGCACCAGCAAAGAATGCCCAGGAAAACAATCAAGCTGAAGAGCCGAGAGAGGAGGAGTTGAATAAACTTCATCGTCGCATAGGATTCTAAAGCCGCGCATCGCTTGTGCACAACTCGAATCTAGACGCCATCACACACTCATGCACCTATCTCTGCGTGCGAAGATCGGTGTTCATGCGCCAGGTTGCTTTCACTGCGTGTCCTAGAGTTCGCGCATAACCGCTCGCGCAACTGCTTCGATTGAGGCGTCCGTCATTTCGGGATACAGAGGCAGTGACAGTACTTCGTCTGCCGCTTTCTCAGATTGTGGCAGAGAGAGTCGACCGTATCCTAAATTGGCGTAAGCGGGCTGGAGATGAGCCGGCGCTGCATAATGAATTCCCGTCTGAATGCCTTTTTCTTGCAGCGAAACATGCAGAGAATCGCGATGCTCCGATCGCAGCGTGTAGAGATGATAGACGTGCCGTGCCCAAGGCATCTCCATGGGCCGTTTCAGGGCGGAGCCCGCCAGAGATTGGTTGTACTTGCTCGCGATTGCGCGACGAGCCTCGTTCCACCGTTCGAGATGGCGCAGCTTGACTCGCAGAATCGCGCCTTGGAAGGCCTCCATCCGATAGTTAAATCCGTGCAGAAGGTGATGATACTTGCGGTCCTGCCCCCAATCGCGCAGCATGCGAGTCGTTCGCGCATACTCGGGATTGCTGGTGGTGACAGCGCCGCCCTCGCCGTACGCTCCCAAATTCTTGCTGGGATAAAAGCTGAAGCAGGTCATATCCCCGATGCCGCCCACCGAGCGGCCTTTGTATTTCGCGCCGTGGGCTTGCGCCGCATCTTCGATCACCACCAGTCCATGCCGCCGCGCTACCTCCATGATTGGGTCCATGTCTGCCGATTGACCATATAGATGCACCGGCAGAATCGCTTTGCTGCGTGGCGTGATCGCCGCCTCAATCGCAGCCGGATCCATGGTGAATGAGCGCGGATCGATATCGATCAGGACCGGCCGCGCTCCGGTGTAGACGATGGCGGCAACGCTGGCCACAAACGTAAACGGGACCGTCATGACTTCATCGCCGGGACCGACTCCCGCAGCCAGCAACGCCAAGTGCAGAGCACTCGTACCAGAATTGAGGGCGATACATTCCGCCGCGCCGCAATAGGTGGCGAATTCCCGTTCGAACTCGGCGACCTCGGAGCCGAGAACGAATTGACAGCCGTCCAGAACCCTGGCGACAGCCGCATCAATCTCCGGCTTGATGCTCTGGTACTGCATTTTCAAATCGAGGAACGGTACTTTAATGGTTTCCATGAATGTTTGCCGTGTATGTCTGCTATTCGAAAAACTAAATGCCAATATGAAACGCAACTACATCTGAAACAGCTTATCAACGAAGTGTTTCCGCATTCAAAGCAGCTTGAGGTTTTAGGACAGCATCAGGTTCGCGGAAATGGCTCCACTTGACGTCCGTGTTCTCGTGCTCCGACGGCGGGTTTTTGCTTTCCTCATCATGGCGTAGAGTTTGGAGGTTTCCGCATCGACGGCTTTTCACCAGGACGTCCTCGAACGCTCGGCACGGGTCATTTAATATGGGCCACCAGTTCAGAAGTGAGATCTTGACTGATCGTCAGATAACTCCGGGCTAGGTTCGTTCAAAGTGCGCAGCCCGTTCTCGCCGTGGTAGACCGAGCGCAGGGATCCGCCGCGCAGCAGATCGGCGAGCGTGCGCGCGTCAATGCTGTCGCTCTTGTTACCGTCCTTTACCCTCCTTCATGAGCGCGTTTTTCCGTGGATCGCACGCGACTAGCTCGGTGACATGTGGCTTCAGCAGGTCATACCGCCAAGCCGGCCCAGTCCCCCCTTTCCAGGTCGCCTGGCAAGTCACCGTGTATTCCCTGGATACGCTGCTGGATGGTGCTCGCCTTGTTTTCGATGATTGATTCCATCACCGGTTTCCCATCGCCGTTCATTACCGCGACGACCGCGACGGCAATCGTTTCTTTGGGAACGTCGATGCCGATATACTTAATGTTCATAGGGGTCCTCCTCTTGGTAGAGTTCTGAACCACACGCAAAACCTACCTCAAAGGGGCGCCCTCTTATAATGCGTTACCCATGGCCGCAGCCACGCAAACCAATCTGGAGAATGACCCCGGGTATGCCGGGAGGGCGGCAGGCCCTTGCGTGTTTGTGCTGTTTGGCGCGGCCGGGGATTTAACCAGGCGCAAGCTGGTGCCTGCGCTTTTCAATTTGGGGAAGGCAAAGCTGCTGCCCGACAACTTTGCGGTGATAGGCGTTTCGGTCGACGATTTGAGCCTGGAAGATTTTCGCAGCCAGGTTACCAGTTTCCTGCCGACCGGAGCTGACGCGGCGGACGCCCTGGAGTGGTTCCGCAAGCGGCTATTCTATGAGCGCGGCGACTTTGCCGATGCAAACACGTTTGCGAAACTGAGGGAGCGTCTCGCCGCGCTCGACACCGAGTACCATACAGAGAGTAATTATCTTTTCTATCTGGCGACCGCGCCCAAGTTTTTTTCGCAGATTGTGCAGCAGTTGGGGGTAGCCGCCCTATCGCGGCAGGAGAATGCACACTGGCGCCGGGTGGTAATCGAAAAGCCTTTTGGCCATGATCTGGAGTCTGCGCAGGCGCTGAACCGCGAGATCAAGAACGTGCTGCAGGAGAATCAGATCTATCGCATCGATCACTATCTGGGCAAAGAGACGGTGCAGAACATCATGGTCTTCCGCTTCGACAATGCCATTTTCGAGCCCATCTGGAACCGGCGGTATATTGACCATGTACAAATCACGAATGCCGAAACCGTAGGGGTGGAGCGGCGCGGCGGATATTTCGACACTGCCGGGACCTTGCGGGACATGGTCCCCAACCATGTGATGCAATTGCTCAGCTTGACCGCGATGGAATCGCCCGTCTCTTTTCAAGCGGATGCGGTTCGCAACGAGCAGGCCAAGGTTTTGCATTCGATTCAACCGCTCAGCTCGGACGATGTTTTGCTGCGCAGCGTGCGCGGGCAATATGGCCCGGGATTGATGGGCGGAGAAAAAGTATCCGCTTATCGAGCGGAGCCAGGGGTCTCTGCGGAATCGCGCACCGAGACGTTTGTGGCCCTGAAGATCAACATCGACAATTGGCGCTGGGCGGGAGTGCCGTTCTATTTTCGCACGGGCAAGCGAATGGCGCAGCGTCATACCGAAATCGCCATCCAGTTCAAACGCACGCCCTTTGAACTGTTTCGCAAGGCCCCCTTTCACAAGTTGCATAGCAACACGCTGGTCATTCAGATCCAGCCAGTAGAAGGAATTTCACTGAGCTTTGGAGCGAAGATTCCCGGGCCCCTGTTGCGGGTCGGGTCGGTCGACATGAGCTTCGAGTATTCCAAATATTTCGGAGCGGACGCTTACACCGGCTACGAGGTTTTGTTGTATGACTGCATGATCGGGGACGCAACTCTTTTTCAGCGTGCGGATATGGTCGAAGGTGGATGGAAAGTGGTGGATCCGGTATTGGACGTGTGGCGAGCCCTGCCCCCGCGCAAGTTTCCGAATTATGTATCCGGCAGCTGGGGGCCAGTGGAGGCCGATCAGCTGCTGGAACTGGATGGCCGCCAATGGAGGAGAATTGAACCATGATTCTTGTTGAACAATGATTCTTGCGGGTGAGATCGGGGCGACACGCACACGGCTGGCCGCATTCGAGACCGAAGGCAACCGGCTGCAATGCGTGGTGGAAAAAAACTACGTGAGCCAGCAACGCGACGGCTTGTCCGGCATTCTTGCTGACTTCATAAAAACCGAAGGCATACCCGTCCACAGCGCGTGTCTCGGCGTGGCGGGTCCGGTGCGAGCGGGACGGAGCAAGATTTCCAACCTGCCCTGGGTCATTGATGCGCGGGAAGTGGCCTCGCAACTCAAACTGAATTCGGTTGGACTGCTCAACGATCTGGAAGCTTACGCTTATGGAATCGATGGCCTGGAATCCAAAGACTTCATCGCGTTGAGCGAAGGCGTGGACGAGGCCGAGGGCAACCGGGCCGTCATCTCCGCCAAAACTGGGCTGGGGATGGCCGGACTCTACTGGGACGGTTTCCGGCATCATCCTTTTGCCTGCGAAGGCGGGCACGCCGACTTCGCTCCCAGGAACGAGCTTCAGACCGAGTTGCTGGTCTACCTGCAGAAGAAATATGGCCGCATCAGCTGTGAGCGAATTCTCTCCGGACCCGGAATCAAGAATATTTACGACTTTCTGCGAGATACGAATAAGGCCGACGAGCCGGAATGGTTGCGAACCCAGATCAGCGCTGCACCCGATCCTCCGGCGCTGATTTCGAGACTTGCTTTGGAGGGCAAGGCCGCCCTCTGCGATCAAACCCTGTCAATTTTCGTAAGCGTCTTCGGCGCCCAGACCGGCAACTGCGCCTTGAATTTCATGTCCACCGGGGGGATTTTTATCGGCGGCAGTATCGCGGCGAAAATCGTGCCCAGGATGAAGGATCCCGTATTTCTGGAATCCTTCCTGGACAAAGGGCGCATGGGGACGATACTGAAAGACATGCCGGTCAAGATCGTGATCAATGATGACTGCGGCATGATCGGGGCGGCGCGCTACACACTTATCCAGAAAGCATTTCGGACGACGAGCCAAGCCCAGGATCGGGCGTCTTAAATCCTCTTGAGAACCGGGCACCATTCTAACGGCATGGTGTGATTTCAGGAGGAATGCCCGAAAGCTTTGTCTCCGTTGAACCGGACACGGACTCCAAAAAAAACGGGGAGCCGAAGCTCCCCAGAGTGAAGCGACAGAGGCGTTCCCTTAAGTAGACTCCAGTGGGGCGGAAAGAGTTGTCCCGCCAACGAGAAAGTTTTGCATGAATGAAGTTCTCCAGATTTCGGCACACACCGCATCGCCCCTGAGCGAGGGCGTGGAAGAGTGCTGGATGGACCTTGATGGCAGCCGCATGCGCTACCTGCGCGCGGGGTCCGGCCCGCCGCTGATTTTGCTGCACGGGCTGATGGCCTATTCCTTTTCCTGGCGATTTACTTTGTCGGCTCTGGCGCCTTATGCAACCTTGTACGCGCCCGATCTGCCCGGGGCAGGGTTCTCCGACCGGCCCAGGGGGATCGATCACTCGATGCAAGCGACCGCGAGGCGCGTTCTGCGGTTTGTTGAAAACCTGGGGCTGTCCTCGTTTGACTTGTTGGGCACGTCGCGGGGCGGGGCTGTGGCAATGGCGGCTGCTGCGGAATGCATGAGCCCCGGTGGGTGCAAGGCGCGATTGCGCCGGTTAGTGCTGGTATGTCCGGTCAATCCGTACTCGTCGCATGGCAGGTGGCTGGCGCCTTTCTTTGCCACCCGCGTCGGCGCGACCTTGTTCCGTTCGGGAATCGCCCGCATGCCGTTTCTGTTTCCCTACTTGCACGCGCGGCTCTACGCGGACCGCAATCGTATTCCACCCGGAAGCCTGGAAGGTTACAGAGCCCCGTTGGCGAATCCTCGATTCTGGGAGCATGCCCTGAACATTGTGCGTACATGGACAGACGATCTGCGGGAACTGCAAGCGCTGTTGCCCAAACTGGCGCCGATTCCCACGCTCCTGATCTGGGGAAGCAAAGACTCCGCAGTGTACGTTTCGTCTATGGAGCCGTTGGCGAGGCATTTTGCGAATGTGCAAACGCTGGTCTTTCCAGGCGTTGGGCACCTGCCTTACGAAGAGTGCCCGGAAGCGTTCAACCGCGAGCTCACCAACTTTTTGATATCCCCGGAGGGTTCGGTCTAAGGTTTCTGTAATGCCACTCGTGACTACTGCGCTGGCAGCCGAGGGCGGCCGTCCTCCCGTGAGCATCATGATCCCCTCCATCCTCGACCTGTTGCGGAATGCGGTGGTGCACTACGGATATTGGGCTGTGGGCGCGGCCTTGCTCCTGGAGAATGCCGGCGTGCCGGTGCCGGGGGAAACGATTTTATTGCTGGCCAGTTTTCTGGCTTATTCGGAGCACGCTCTGAGGTTTCCCTGGATCGTCTTCGTGGCCACGATCGCGGCCACGCTGGGCGACAACCTGGGTTTTTCCGTGGGCTACTATGGCGGACGTCCGCTGCTGTCCCGCTACCAGGCCTTTTTCAGAATTCAGGACCGGACTTTACAACGCGGAGAAGGACTGTTTGCTCGATACGGCGCGATTACGGTCTTCTTTGCCCGCTTCGTATTTGGGATGCGGATCATCGCCGGGCCAATGGCAGGCGTCCTGCGGATGCCTTGGCGGAAATTCATGGTCTTCAACTTTCTTGGCGCGGCGCTGTGGGTCACGGTGATTTCCGGCGCGGGCTATCTGTTCGGCCAGCATTGGGAGCGGCTGCAGCGCGAGGTAAAACGGATCGACATCTCGATCGCGATTTTGTTCTTGTGCGCGGCAATGTTCCTCTGGTGGAGACGCCGGCACGAGAACTAAGTGGAGCATCCGAGGAGTAATCTTTTGCACAGTATGGACTGCGTCCGTGCGGCTATACTGTGCGGGTGTCTCGGGCCCTTCGACGCAGCATAAGTGATGTCCATTGCAGTCGAAATTACAACGGTTGCGTCCGAGCCGGAAGTCGGACGAGGAGGAACACTTGAAGAAAATAGGTTTGTTGACTTTGCTCATCCTGGTAACAGTTCTCTTGACGCTGGTCTTCACGGCGGCGGCTGCCGGACCCAAAGCTTCGGCGGCTCCGGTTCCGGCAGCGGCAGCGGTTCCGGCAGCCACGCCGGCGCCTCATCCCCACATCCACGAAGCGCTCGAAGGGATGCGGTCTGCCAAGCATGAACTCGAAACCGCAGAACATGATTTCCACGGGCATCGGGCCAAAGCGATCGAGCACCTGAATCAAGCGATCCACGAAGCTGAGATCTGCGAACAGGAGCCGTAGACAGTCTTGAAAAGCTGACAGGCAGCGTCGGTTTTCGACGCTGCCTTTTTTATGTCCAGGACAGGAAATTAACGAGGACGGCTGCACATATTACTTACTCGGGAGGCAACGGGTTACTTGGGACCGAACGTATATCCGAGAGACCCCCCCACGCGCAGCACATTGTCGGAGTGAAATTCAACGTTGTTTACGATGTGGTAGAGGCGTACCTCGGGCCGGACAAAGAAGTGTCTCCACACCCGATAGCGGATGTCGCCTCCAAGATCAACCAGAAGATGATTGCTGTTAAGAGTGGTGCCGCAACCTGCAGAGAAACTGCAATTGCCGGTTGGGCTATAAAAAAGCACCCGCTCGCCGCCCACGCCAGCCATGAAATCGGCATCCATTCTTCTCATCAGGTGCCGAGAAAATACCCCGTTAAGGTCATAAAAAATAGGACGATATTCCTGGTAACCGTTGTAGAGTACCTGTTTATAACTAGTAGCAATTTCTGCGCTGTAGCCGAAGTGATTCTTCAAAATACGATCGATGCTGAAACTAGGATAGAGCCCGCCCTTTTCTGGCGGCGGCAGATAGGCTTCGGACGCGTTGGTGTTCTTAGTGGAGAGAAGAATGCCAACGCCCACGGCAACGTCAACCTGCTGCGCATGGGCGAGAGCTGTAAAAAAAAGAAGTACCGCACACGCGGATGGGATAAGTGCGAACTTCCTCAAATACAGCCCCCTTGTCGGTTCGTTCAGACGCTTGGGATGTGGTCGTCAGATTGGCGCTGCGCATTCAGCAGTCGCGAGTGGTCGGGCTCGTAGAAGAATTGTGGCGGCCGGAGCTTCCCGCCCGGGAAACTCGCGACCGCCAATTCAAAACCTAGTCCGGGCCGCCGATAGTGTAGCCGATTGACGCTCCCAGCCGGATAACGTTGTCGGAGGAATAGTCCGTGGTGTTGTTGAATATCCTGTAGTAGTGCGCTTCGGGCCGCACAAAAACGTGATGCCAGACGTAATAGCGGAGACCGGCTCCCAAATCGATCAGGAAGTGATTCGAACTCTGGTAGCAGGCGCCAAAGTACACGCAGCTGCTCGTGGGCTCGTAGCCGTAGAAGCGAGTGCTCTGCCAGCCGATACCCGCCATCAGATCGGCGCCTACTTTCTTGCTCAGACGCGGCTGGTACACCCCGTTGAAGTCAAACAGGAGGGGGCGGTAGGGCTGGCCGCCAAGCCCGCCGTAGGCGCCCTGACCGGCTCGCCAAGCGGCATCGAAACCGATTCCCAGACGCTTGTGGAAAATGACGTCGGCGCTGATATTTGTGTACAGGCCTCCGTCTTCAGGACAGGTAAAGACAGTGGAAAATGACGCGCCGCACGCTGAGGCCCCGGGAGACACGATAGTGCCGAAGCCCAGCATGGCGTCCCCCTGTTGGGCCGAAGCCAAGCTGGCCAGGGCAAAGAATGTAAAGACGGTCGCAACGAAGACAAACTTTCTCAAGAGAAACCTCCCATGATATATCGTTGATGGCGGTAAGATGCGACCGCCAAACCATTTGGATGCAAGCGCATGAGTGACTTAATCATCATAATTTCAACAGCGCCAGAATTCAATTGACCACACCTGCTCTCATCGGCCTGGCTCGAGCAAACTCCAAGCCGAAGGCAGCAACGGCAGAGTGAAACCCCGCGGGCAGGAAAAAGTTGCGCTGGCGTTCCGCCATAAAATTTCTGTGCACATTTTCTGTGGACATCTGCGCACATCATTTTCTGGATTTTCTGGGCGCATCAGGAGCGCCTGGAGGCACCCCTGCCGCCACCGCGCAGTACGTGGTCCAAGGCAATCGGGCCTCCGCCGAAAAAGATGATCGCAAAGGCCAGGGCAAAGGCTGCGAGGGCGAATTCATATCCAGGACGGTCGGGACGTCCGATGAGTCCGTTGTGCAAGTGCACTTTCCAGATGGCAACAAACAGATCGAGGCAAACGCCCAAGGCGGCGACCCGAGTGAAAAGTCCCACCAGAAGCAGCAATCCGCCGAAAAATTCGGTGAAGGCGGAGACGTAGCCCAACCATGCGGGCAGGCCGAGACTAGCCACCATCTGCGCATGATGGTGCAAGCCTCCGAAAACTTTGCCATAGCCGTGAGCCACCATGATGGCGCCCAAGGCCAGGCGCATGAGCAGAAGCGCGAGCGGCTGCAAGCGGTCGAGATAGTGCAAGCTGTTCCTCCGGCCCGAGGGATCATCTTATCGCAGCCGGGCGGCATGAAGAAGAAGAGGCGAAATGCGAGAAAACAGAAATGCGAGAAAACAATTGCGCGTCCCTGCCCGGTTTTGATAACGTGTCTCCGCCTCCCTTGTGCCCAGAAAAACGATTCGGAATTAACTCGTCAACCTGCGCCTTGCTCACTTTTTGCTTTGTGCTTAGGCAGCCGGATGAAATCTTTGAGTTTTGGAGTTCGCGATGCGTCTTACGATCAATGAAATTGTCCTGCGGAAGTATGCTTGGTTCGCGCTTCTGATGGTAGTTCCCGCGCTCGCCTCGGCGCAGCAGCACAAGCCGAGCACACCGGCTTCACATGCCAGTGCTCCCGCCCATTCGTCGCCCAGTACGCAGCATACAAACACGGCGAGCCATACGAACACGGCGAGTCATGCCAACACGGGGAGCCATACCACGACGTCAAGCCATACGACGACGACCCACGCCACAACTGCAACCCATACGACGACCGCCGGGCACGGGACCACCACGGCTGGACATGGGACCACAACCGCCGGACATGGGACCAGCACTGCCGGACATGGGACCAGCGCGGCCGGACATGGGACCACAACCGCCGGACACGGAACGATGACCGCGGGGCACGGGGCCGCGGCCGGGCATGGAACCGTAGCGGGCGGACGCTCGAACATGGGCCATGCGGCTCCGGGCAGACAAGTTTCCCTCAGGGGCGGCGGCTCGGCGAGCCTTCGTCCCAACGGGCAAATTCGCTCCATCAACCGCAACGGCATGCACATTGAGCACAATCTTCATGGCGGCCGCACGATTGTAAGGGAACGCAACGGGGCCCGCATCGTGAGCACGGGAAGGCATGGAGGCTATGTACAGCGGGCTTACATGACGCGCGGCGGACGTTCCTATTATTCGCGGACGTACTATTATCACGGCGGCTACCGGTCCGGGGTCTATCGCGGCTACTACTGGCACGGTCATCCGTATTACGGTTACTATCACCCGTATTTTTTCCATGCCGGGTATTACGGGTGGGCGTACAACCCGTGGGTAGCGCCGGTTTACTTCGGCTGGGGATGGGGCGGTGCTCCGTGGTACGGATACTACGGCGGGTATTTCGCGCCCTACCCGGTCTATCCCTCGGCCGCGTTCTGGCTCACCGACTATCTGATCTCTGCCAATCTACAGGCAGCCTATGCGGCTCGGGCGGAAGCCAATGCTGAGGCGGCAGCAGCGGCGAACAACTCCGCTCCATCTGACGATCAGGTGGCGGGCAACGGCCAGCCGGCATCTGCGCCGGGTGGCCAGGTAGCGCTCTCGCCGGAGGTCAAGCAAGCCATTGCCGAGCAGGTGAAGGCTCAAATCGCTGCTTCCCAGGCTGAGGCGGGTAAGGCCGGATCGTCGGACGGGGGGCAGGGCGGCGGGCAGCAGGCCGCCAGCGGCGAAGTGCCTCCTGCGCTCGATCCAGCGCGGCGCACGTTCGTGGTCTCCGATGATCTCGCGGTTGTGGCCGATGGTCAGGACTGCGCATTGACGCAGGGAGATGTGATCACCCGGCTCACCGACACTCCCGATGCCGATCAGAAAGTGAATGTGAGCATTGCCAGCAGCAAGAAGACCGATTGCGCCGCGGGCAAAACCGTTGCGGTTTCGGTGGACGATCTGCAGGAAATGCAGAACCACTTCCAGGAGCAGGTTGACGAAGGCATGAAGACGCTGGCTTCCAAACAGGGAACCGGCGGCCTACCGAAGGCGCCGGACACCTCGACGGTCGCCTCCGATGTTCCGCCTCCGCCGCCGGATAAAACTGCCGGCAAAACTCTTGAAGATCAAGACGCAGAAGCCGACAAGACGGAGGCGCAAGTCAAACAAGAGGTTGCATCTCCGGGCGGCGGTTCGCAGTAACTCCGCGGGCGGTTCGCGCCGTGCGGCTCTGAAATGCCAGACGGGCGTCGCCCAATCGGTGGCGCTCGGTGTTTTTGTGAGTCAGGATCCACGAAGAACCCAGCATGGTCGATTCGGCTTGGGCAGATATTTAAAGGAGAATTCGAGCCATGGGCCAGAAGTTGCAGAAGTTAAACAGGCAGAAGTTAAACATAGGGATACCGGCCATTGTCGCCATCGTTTGCGCCACTGTCTTCTCGCTGGCGCGCGCCGACGCGCAAGCCGCACCGGTTTCTCTTCAGGAGCAACTCGCCGCCCAATACAAGCTGGTGAAGATGGGATCCGACACCAGTGGTTATTCGGTGATTTCGGCAGGCACCGTGCTGGCCATTCAAAAGGGCGGAATTTTAGGTGTGCCCTATTCCGACAACGCTATACTCTCGACCAAATATGAAAGTGGAACGGTGCACACTCCGAGCGGCATTCTGTCGAAGGGGATTGGTCTCGGCATGGGGAGATTTGGGAAGACGCAAACTACCCACCTGTTTCAGGTGGGGGACAAGGTTTATGCGTCAAAGATCGAAGTCAATCCCAACAAGGACATTGTGGCGCTGAACATCGTGGCTTGCGACACATGCAACAAAACCGATCCGCCGACTTATAACAAAGCTCAAGTAATCTTCCAGTTTCCCCGAGGAACCCTGGCAAAGGCGAGCGCGGGTGAGGTCGAGGACACGATCGGGCAGCTGCTCTCCATCAGCGATGATACCCAGCAGCAGGATCAAGGCCAGCAGCAGGGAGGTCAGGCTGCGCCGGCAGGGCAGGATCAGCAGGCCGCGCAGCAGCCCGAACCACAGGCCGAACCGCAGACCATTGAGAAGGGACAGACCACCGACCAGGTGCTCGCTGCGCTCGGCAAACCGGACAAAATCGTTAATCTCGGGGCAAAACAGATCTATGTCTATAAGGATCTGAAGGTGACCTTTCTGAACGGCAAAGTTTCAGATGTGCAGTAACCGCCGCGCGGACGTGGCGCAGACAGACGGGCAGTAACAGATGTCCAGTAACCGGGAAGGTCTAAGAGCCTGCGCGCGACTAAACCCTGCCTATACTGCAGTTTGAGCGTGCGACATAGTACCTTCGTACCGTGCCTAGTACTTCAGTTACCGGTGCGCGTGTGACTGCATATCTCCCGCATAACGAATACCTCATATAGCACAGCTCGTACGCTGTACCCCAATATATAGAATTACCTCTCCTTCTCTCATTGGCAAATTCCAGAAAACGGGCAAGAAACCCTAGACAACGCGGAGATTCGCTTCCAGGTGGGGTTCTTAGGGGTTGAGATATGCTCGGAACACCGAAAGCCCCTGGACAGGCAGTCTGCAGGCGGGGCAGTCAGCGAAAGCGAATCCCGCGGGCGGGGAAAGCGGAGCGGGCAATGGACGCGGTGGAAAAGGCAAGAGTAACTATGGCCGACTCGCGAGAAGTAATGAACATTCGCCAGGCGTCGCAATATCTGGGCGTGAGTCCGGACACGCTTTACAAGTACGTGGGCGAGCAAAAGATTCCGGCGTTCAAGCTGGGCAATCGCTGGCGCTTCAAGAAATCGCGGCTGGACCAGTGGATGGAAGAGAAGTCGAGCGAGATGGAACCGCAGGGAAAACGCAAACCGAAGGCGGCGACGAAAGCTGCCGGGTCACAGTAACGAACAAAGCCGGCAGGACGCCGGCGCTACGAATAACTTGAGGGCCGGCGAAACGTCGGCGCTACAAAGGTGGGCACATGTTTGGAATGGGATCGAAGTCCATTGTTGGCCTGGATGTAGGCTCTTCTAGCATCAAGGCGGTCGAGCTGAAGAAGAAGGGTGGGCAGATTGAAGTCGCACACCTCGGCCTGGAGCCGCTGTCCTCCGACATCGTGGTCGATTCGATGATCGTGGACTCGGGCACAGTTTCGAGTGCGATTTCGAAGTTGTTCCTCGACAATCAGATCAAGACCAAGGCCGTGGCCACCGCGGTGAGCGGCCATTCGGTGATCGTGAAAAAGATCTCGCTGCCTTCCATGAGCGATCAGGAATTGGCCGAGACCATCGAGAAGGAAGCGGCGCAGCATATTCCTTTCGATCTGGCCGATGTAAGTCTCGACTACCAGATTTTGTCCGACGAAGTGGGCAGCCCACAAATGGACGTCCTGCTGGTCGCAGTCAAGAAGGACAAGATTTTGAACTACACCAACGTACTCTCGATGTCGGGACGCACTCCCGCTATTGTGGACATCGATGCGTTGGCTCTGCAGAATTGCTACGAATACAACTATCAGCCCGCGCCCAATCAGGTAGTAGCGCTGTTGAACCTGGGCGCCAGCGTCATGAACATCAACATCGTGAAGGGCACGACTCCCTTGTTCCCGCGCGACGTCAGCGTGGGCGGCCATCAGTACACCGATTCGCTGCAGAAGGAACTGGACCTGAGCTTTGACGATGCCGAATCACTGAAGCTGGGGAACAAAGTCGGCACCGTGAGCGAGGACGCGAAACAGCCGATTCTGCAGCAGGTCACCGAGATCATCGTGCTTGAGATTCAGAAGACATTCGATTTCTTCCGGGCCAGCGCGGCCGGTGAGCATATCGAGAAGATCTACCTGGCGGGCGGTTCGTCGAAAGTGCCCGGCCTGGTGGAAGCGTTGCGCCAGGAGTTCTCCATGCCGGTGGAGTTGTTGAACCCCTTCCAGCGGGTCACTCCGCCGGTCGACGGACACGGAGCGGAACTGGTGGAGCAGAATCCCGGCCAGATGGCAGTAGCGGTGGGCTTGGCCCTGAGGAGCTTTGACTCTCTATGATCAAAATCAACCTGCTGGAAAATTCCAAGGGCAAGAATAAGCGCGGCAGCAGCAGTGGTTCGTCGATGCCCACGATGGAAATGGGCGATATGGGCTCGCCTAAACTCAAGATCCTGGCGGTGCTGGTCATCACCGGATTGTTCAACCTGGGCTACTGGTCCCGGCTGGATCATCAGGCGAAAGCCATCGCGGCCCACATGAAAGTGGCGGAGCAGAAGAACCGCGAACTGGGAGACGTGAAGGCGCGCTTCCTCGAGCGGCAGACCCAAGCTGACAACTATAAGCGGCGCGTGGATGTGATCGACGGGCTGCGCTCGAACCAGACGGGGCCGGTCAACCTCCTTGCCATGCTGGGTGAAACGGTCAATAACACCGAAGCGGTTTGGCTTAACAAGATGGACGATGAAGGACCGAGTGTGAACCTGGAAGGAACCGCGCTCAGCACCGACGCGGTTGCCAATCTGATTGCGAACCTGCAAAAGACGGGCTACTTCCGAACCGTTGAGATCAAGGAAACGTATCAGGACGAAGCGATTAAGGATATGCAGGCGTTCCAGTTCACGCTGACTTGCGAGAAGGGAAAGTCGTAAAGGCGGACCTATGGCGATGAATTTTAGCGAAATGTCGGGTATCAAGCAGTGGGCAACGGTGGTGGTCGGGGGGGCGATTGTGACGGGGGCGTTGTACTTCACCCTGTTCAAAAGTCACGATGAAAGCAATGCCACCGCGCAACATGCGCTCGAAGACAAGATTCGGGAAAATAATGAACTCGAGTCCTACCGGCCCAAGTTGAAGCAGATGGAGCAGCAACTGGCCGAACTCAAACAACAACTGGAGATCGAGCAGCGCATCGTGCCCGATGAAAAGCAGGTGGACGGTTTCATCGAAACCATGGGCGCCGAGGCACAAAAGGCGGGCGTGGAACTGCGGCGCTACTCGGCCAAGGATATGAAGTCGCAGCAGTACTACACCGAAGTGCCCTTCGATATGGAACTAGACGGACCGTATTATTCGGCACTGAATTTCTTTGACCGCGTGAGCAAGCTGGAGCGAATTGTCAACATCAGCGGACTGCTGGTGTCGACGACCAAGACTCCAAGCGCCGCGAAAGTGAAGCACACATACCAGTATGCGCCCAACGAGAGCATAGTTGCATCGTTCACGGCGACCACATATTTCAGTCACGATTTGCAACCTTCAGCGGCAGTCGCCGGGAAGAAGCCGGGGGCGAAGTAAATGACTATGAAGCTCACGACAGGAATTCTGGCAATGGCAATGGTGGTTGGCGGGTCTGTGGCCACGAAGGTTGTGGCGCAGGACGCGGATGCCATCGACAACGCGCGCAGCACGGCAAAAGCGCTGCAGCAGACACAGGGCAACGATCCCAACCCGACTCCGGCCGCGGCCGGAGTTCCGGCGAAAGCCAAGCCGGCTCCAGGCGCTCCGGCTGGAGCGATCAAGCCGGCGGCGACGCTCCTCCGCGTTTTCGCGCACCACAACCAACTGCAACACGTGAAGGTGGTTCCCGACGCGGACAGCGTCCAGATCGAGATCAGTTCCAGCCAGTCGGTTACGCCACGGCTGAGCAAATTGAACTCCCCCGACCGGGTTGTCGTGGAACTGCCCGAGACGGTCATGGCTAGCTCGCAGAGCAAGATTTCCGTGGGCAGCGACGGAGTAAAAGGTGTACGCATCGGCATGGACGGAAAGACTCCTCCGACGACCAGCGTCGTGATCGACCTGGAGAAGCCGTTGGCCTACGAGTTGACTCCGGGCTCCGCCGGCAAAGTAATTTTGACTTTGCATTCGCAACCAGCCGCTCCCAGCGAGGCGAAGAATGATCCAGCTCCGCCACTGAAGGTTTCCCATCCCGCACCAGTCCAGGTTTCGAGTCCCGTCCTGGCGGGGAAGGCCGCTACAGCGGCGACGCTGCCGACGGCAACAGCGAAATCGGCCATTCTGGCTCCGAAAGTGGCAGACGTGAAGCCTTCTGCCGCGAAAGCAACGGCCCCGGCCTCCAAGCCGGAGCCCATACTGCAGGCCCAGGTTGAATCACCGGCCAAGATCGCGGCCTCTGCACCTATCGCGGCTTCTGCGCCTAAGGTTGCCGAACCGGCCGCCAACAGCGTCTCTCCCGTAGTAGGCGCTCCGCTATCGGCTTCGGCCAAGAATGCGGTTGAACCCAAGCAGCCCAAGCCGGAGGAGAAGGCGAAACAGAAGAAATGGTCGATGACCGGCAAACGCGATCCATTCTTCAGTCCGGTAGTGCAGCAGAACGGTTCGGGCTGCTCGACCGGGAAAAAGTGCCTGGACATCGGCGCCATCAATCTGCGAGGCGTCGTTAAGTCCGATGCCGGCTTCATCGCGGTCGTGACCAACAGCCTGAACAAAGCTTATTTTCTGCGGGAGAACGACCCGGTGTTCAATGGTTTCGTGGTGAAGATCACGGGCGACTCGGTGGTGTTCAAGGAAACGATCCAGGACAAGGTGGGTAAGTCCTTCACCCGGGAAGTGGTGAAGAGGATCGTCACGCCGGCAGTCTAGGCAGGACGGCGCAACCGGAAACCGGAGCGCCGAAATCAAGTTCTTAAGAAGGACACGCGGGCCCGGCCCGCGAGTTGGGGAGAGCGAAATGCGAAAGCAACAAGTGACAGTGACAATGACAATGTTCGTATCGTTGCTGCTGTTGGTGGTGGCCGCGGCCGCACAGACACCGAGCCAGCTTGATCGAGTCAACGTAGTCCGAGGTACGGACGACATCCGGGTCGAGATGAGCTCCCAGGGCACACTCACCCCGAAGCTCAGCACGCTGGACTCGCCCGTTCGCGTGGTGGTGGATTTGCCGGAGACCGTGATGGCGACCGGACAGACCCGCATCCTTGTGGGGGCGGCTGGGGTTAAGGATGTGCGCATTGGCATGGATGGCCAAACACATCCCACCACACGCATCGTCGTCGACCTCGACAAGGCTTGCGCCTACGAGTTGACGCCGGGTCCGGCAGGCAAGCTGGTCCTTACTCTGCATGCCAACGCCGTCGCCGGAGTTTCCCCCGCGGCAAAGACGGTAGCTGCGCTTCCGGCCAGCCAGAAGACGTCGCCGTTCGCGACGCCAGTGGCCGACACGCAGTCCGTGCCTCGGACGCCGGCATCCGATTCCACGGCAGCGAATTCGGCTTCGCCCAAAGATTTTGTCTTTGTCGAGCCTTCTTACCAGGCCAAGCCCCAGGCGACGACCCAGGCTGAACTGAACAAAGATGAAGCAGCCGACCAGCCCACGGTTCGCGCCCAGGAAGCTGCGGCGCGATTCGCGGATAAGACCGCCGCGGAATTGATTCCGGTAAGCGCTCACGCAGCCCAGTCTCAGAACGCTCCCAACACCATTACTCCGGCGGTCAACCTGGCAGCAGAGCAAAGGGCGCAGGCTGGACAACAACCTGCCGTAACCGGACCGAAGTATACCGGTGAGCCGATCTCGGTGAACCTGAAAGACGTTGACCTGAAGGACTTCTTCCGGCTGATTCACGAAATCAGCGGACTCAATGTGGTGCTCGATCCGAATGTGCACGGTACATTGACGGTAGTGCTCGATGACGTGCCGTGGGACCAGGCGCTCGACATCGTGCTCAAGAACAACGACTTGGCGCGGGAGCTGGAAGGCAACGTCCTGCGTATCGCGACGGTCGAAACTCTGAAGCGCGAAGCCGATTCCCGCCGCGCCCAGGTCGAATCCGAAACCCTGGCCGTCGAAAAGGTCTCGGTTACGCGTTTCCTGAGCTACGCGAAGGCGAAAGACGTGGTTATCACGGTAAAGAAGTTCCTCTCGCAGCGCGGCGATGTGGTGGCCGACGATCGCACCAACGCCGTCATCATCAACGATATTCCAAAGGTAATTCCGACCATCGACCGCCTGCTGACGCAGCTCGACCGCAAGACGCAGGAAGTCGAAATCGAAGCACGCGTGGTGGCCGCGACACGGCAGTTTGCCCGTGATATTGGCACCCAGCTCGGTTTTGGTTTCGGCAACAGCAGCGCCGCACTGGGCGGAAATGCGGCGGCTGGTTCGTCGCCGACGACAGTCGGTCTGCCGACCGGCCAGAGTCCCGCCTACATCACGGTGCCGGGAACCGGCACCGGTACTGGATCTTCCATTCCCCTGTTTTCGAACCTGGGATCGACCGCGCCCTCGAGCGGTTTGACTTTCGTTACCGCTTCCCAAACCGTGCGAATTGACGCTGTCCTCTCCTTGGCTGAGTCGCGCGGCTTGCTGAAAGTCCTCTCCCGTCCGCGGGTGGTTACACAGAACAACATTCTGGCCCTCGTGAAACAGGGAGTGCGCGTGCCGATTGTGACGCAAGCGCAGTTGGGTGGTCCTCCGACCGTAACCTACATTGATGCTTTCCTGCGGTTGACGGTGACTCCGCAGATCACGTCGGAAAACACCATCTTCCTGAACGTCGACGTGGAGAACACCACGCCGAACTTTGCGCAACAAGTGCAGGGTAATCCGGAACTGATCACGCAACAGGCCACCACTCAGGTGTTGGTGACCGATGGCGGCACGGTGGTGATCGGCGGCGTTATCCAGACCCAGAACTCGGTCACCATTGATCAGGTGCCGCTGCTGGGCAACATCCCGATCCTGGGCAACCTGTTCAAGCACACGCAAGTAAACACCAGTAACCAGGAATTGATTTTCTTCATCACGCCGCGAATTATTCAGACCTAGCAGCGAGTTCGAAGATTGAAACCGCCGGCCTGAAGAACCTGTCAGGTCGGCGGTTTTGTGTTTGCAAATAAGTTCTCAGGTTCCGGTGAAGAGCGGGACGGGTGGGGCTGGCGCGCGCCCCGCAAATGGTTCCCAAGCGCGCTGGACAGTTGTTTAAGAGTTGGTTTGTCTCGTCTAAGAACGAAGAACTAAGAACTGAGATCTTCGCCCGTCCTGCTAAACTCAACCCAATGGATTTCGCGGCGCGCCAGAAGAAATTGCGGGACCATCTCTCCACCACCCGGTTCGATGCGTTCCTGATCAGCCATCTTCCCAACATCCAATACCTTTGCGGTTTTACGGGCAGCGCCGGGTTGCTGCTCGTGGAGCAAGCCGGAAGCGTGTTCTTTACCGACGTCCGTTATGACACGCAAGCCCACGAACAGGTGAAGGCGGCGAAGGTGGTGATCGTGCGCCAAGCATTGTTGCCCAGTCTTGGGGAGTGGCTTGGCGCGCGGCGCAAGCGGGCTCGGGGATGGACGATTGCAATCGAGGCCGAGTATTTCACGATTGCCGACAAGAAGCGCCTGATTCGTGTGCGGCCATCGGGTATGACTTTAAAAGATGCGCCCTCCGTCGTCGAACGGATGCGCATGATCAAGGATAGCGACGAGTTGAGTCGAATCCGCGCCGCCGTGGCCCTGGGGGCAAGGCTATTCGACCGGGCACTCGAGGTCTTGCGTCCGGGCATGAAAGAAACCGAGGTGGCCGGCGAGATGGAGCTTGCGGCACGCCGGGGCGGTGCGGAGGAGATGTCATTTCCCACGATCATTGCTTCCGGAGCGAGGTCCGCGCTCCCGCACGGGCGCGCTTCGGAGCAGGCAATTCCTCCAGGCGGATTCGTCGTCTGCGACTTCGGTGTTATACTCGCAGGTTATTGTTCGGACCAGACCCGCACTGTCTGGGTGGGGTCTGTGGCAGATGAGGCCCGCCGGGTTTACGCAGCCGTGCGGCAGGCACAGCAGGCGGCGATTGAGGCCGTCGCACCGGGGATTGGGGTTGGTGAGGTAGACGCCGCAGCGCGTAAGGTATTGCGTAAGGCCGGGTTAGGACGTTATTTCACTCACTCCACCGGACACGGCGTGGGCCTCGAAATTCACGAAGCTCCCAGAGTGGCCGACGGGCAGCGCGAGATTCTGCAACCGGGGATGGTTATCACGATCGAGCCGGGCGTATACTTCCCCGGCAAATGGGGCGTGCGGATCGAGGATATGGTCGTAGTCACCCCCAATGGTTGTGAAGTGTTGACGCCGACGAGCAAGGATTTCTTGGCAGTCTAGTCTTCTGGGCTTCAATTTCGGCCGGGTCCGCTTCTTCGCGCGTTCTGCGTTTTCGGTTCGCGGGTTCGGTGCGCGTTTTGGTTCGCAGTTGATTAGCGAAGGGTCCCACCCCTACACGAATGAATCAAAAAGAGCTGAAAGAACTCATTGAGTTTTTGATTGAGAAGGATATCGCGGAGTTTGAACTGGAGCGCGGCGATGTCAAGGTGCGGATCAAGCGCGCCGGCGAGCATACCGTTGTCCACTCTCACGGGGAGCCACGTTTCTATGCGGTACCTCCGGCGCCAGGGTCAGCTCCCGAAGTAGGTGCCGTGTCCGTAGTGGTCGGCGCGCCCGCCGCACCTGCGCCCCCCGTTGCCCCCGCTGCCGAAGAAGGACTTCACACCGTGAAGTCTCCGATTGTTGGAACGTTCTATGAAGCACCCTCTCCTGGCGCTCCTCCGTTTGTGAAAGCTGGAGACACGGTCGAAGTCGGACAAGTTCTATGTATCGTTGAAGCCATGAAGCTGCTCAACGAGATCGAGTCGGACGTTGCCGGAGAGATCGTCAAAAAGCTGGCGGTCAACGGCCAGCCGATCGAATACGGCCAGGAATTGTTCGTGATAAGGCCGAAGAAGTGAATCTGGCATTTTCTGCTGCGGCGCGCCGAGTCGCGCCTCTTTGTTTTCCTCCAGCAGAACCGTTTCCAACCACCGCGCCGGGAAAGAGTGCAGTAGCAGAGAGCTGACAGCTCAGAGCTGAACTGAATTTCATGTTCAAGAAGATCCTGATCGCCAATCGCGGAGAGATTGCACTGCGCGTGATTTGTGCGTGCAAGGAACTGGGCATCCGCACCGTCGCCATTTACAGTGAAGCGGACCGCAACTCGCTGCCGGTTCGTTTTGCCGATGAAGCCATCTGCATCGGACCGCCGCAGTTGGCGCTCAGCTACTTGAACATTCCCGCGGTCATCAGCGCGGCAGAGATTGCCAATGTGGAAGCAGTGCATCCCGGCTACGGCCTGCTGGCAGAAAATGCGAACTTCGCCGAAGTATGCGAGACCAGCGGCATCAAGTTCATTGGTCCACGGCCCGAAGTCACTCGTCTCATGGGCGAGAAGGAAAAAGCCCGCGCCGCCATGAAGCAAGCAGGAGTACCCATTCTGCCCGGCTCCGATGGCATCATTGCTTCCGACGGCGAAGCAGTGGAGTGGGCGCGCCAGGTCGGCTTCCCGGTGATCGTGAAAGCTTCGGCGGGCGGCGGCGGCCGCGGCATGCGTATCGTCCGCAACGAAGAAGAACTGCCTGCGCTCTTCAAAGCGGCCCAAGCGGAAGCGGCCGGCGCCTTTGGCAACGGCGATCTCTACATGGAGAAGTACGTCGAGCATCCCCGGCACATCGAATTTCAAATCCTGGCCGACGAGCATGGCAATGTGGTGAGCCTAGGCGAACGCGAGTGCTCCATCCAACGGCGCCATCAGAAACTTCTTGAAGAATCTCCCTCGACCCAAGTCACTCCAGAGTTGCGCGACCAAATCGGCGTAGTCTTATGCAAGTCACTGGCGGCGATCGGCTACAGCAATGCCGGCACCATCGAATTTCTGATGGACCAGGACCGGAGGCTTCATTTCATCGAGATGAATACCCGCATCCAGGTCGAACACCCCGTGACAGAAATGGTGACGGACGTCGATCTGGTGAAAAGCCAGATCATGATCGCGGCCGGTGCGCTCATGCGCGACGTGCTGCAGGGACCGATTATCCATCGCGGTCACGCCATCGAGTGCCGGATCAACGCCGAGCATCCGGAGAAATTCACGCCGTCGGCAGGGAAGATCACGGCGTTCCATCCTCCCGGAGGAACCGGGGTGCGCGTGGACACCGCCGCCTACGCCGAGGGCGTGATCCCGCCATATTACGATTCGCTGATTGCGAAGCTGATCGTCCGCGGCAAAGATCGCAGCGAAGCGGTGTCGCGAATGTCGCGGGCGCTGGAGATGTTCATCGTGGAGGGTGTCTTTACCACGATCCCGCTGCACCGAAAGATTCTGGCAGATGAAGACTTCCGGGCGGGGAGGATTGACACCGGATTCATCGAGCGTTTCCTGAAGAAGAATGGTGTGGGCTAGCGGTCTCTGAAGG
This sequence comes from Candidatus Sulfotelmatobacter sp., assembly GCA_036514015.1. GTDB lineage: Bacteria > Acidobacteriota > Terriglobia > Terriglobales > Acidobacteriaceae > Sulfotelmatobacter. Next base: position 168,427 of record DATBYA010000166.1, on the reverse strand, counting down.
CTACGGCGCAATTGGTTGGTTGAGTACCGACGATGGGACAGGCGAGAAATGTTTTCGCAGCTTAGAGATTCATCGTCCATGACTGTTGTCGGGCTGCTCCTCGCGGCTGGAGCTGTCGTCTTTGTTGTTTCGCTCCGGCTTGGCTCAGCGAAAACCGGGCGCGAATGGTCGGCTGGGATGGGGGCACTTGGGGTGGCTGCCAAGAGAGGGCGCTCCCTTGTGGCGGAAGGGAGCGATTAAGCAGGGCCGTTCTATGATGCGAATTTCTCTCCTCTACGCCATCGTGGATGCGGTGTTCTTTCCGGCGACCTCAGAACTGGTGGCATTTTCCCGGGAACTTGCCGCGGGCGGATGCACGCTGTTGCAGTACCGCAACAAGTCGGGGAATGCGCGCCGGATGCTGGAGCAAGCCCGGGAACTCAAGCAGCATGGGGGAGATTCCATACGGCTGATCATGAACGACCGCGCGGACATGTGCCTCGCCGCCGACTTCGCCGGAGTCCATGTTGGGCAGCAGGACTTGTCTCCCGAGTCCGTGCGCGGGGTGATTGGGCCGGACCGTTGGATCGGCCTCTCGACCCACAATCCCGAGCAACTGCGGGAGGCCGATCTCAGCTCTGCCGATTACCTTGCTATCGGGCCCATATTCGCCACTTCCAGCAAGGACAATCCCGATCCGGTGGTCGGCCTCAAAGGCCTGCGCCAGGCGCGGCAACTGACGTGTAAACCCCTGGTTGCGATCGGAGGCATCACCCGGGCGAATGCCGCCTCCGTCAGGGAGGCGGGTGCCGATTCGGTGGCGGTGATATCTGATTTGTTACGAGACCCGCGCAAATCAGCAGAGGAATTTTTCCGCGTCTTGAGGTAAAGTCGGTTGACCCCGGTTTGGTTCGGCTGCGAGGGGTGGAATGCCCTCGCGACGGCCGGCGCTACACGTCTGCTGCTGCACGTCCTGGGAGGGTCTCTGAGCACACCGACAACGCACCCGCCAGTCCGCAGCGACTGGGAAATTCATAGTCATCAGGACCAGGAACTGGTGCAGGGGCTGGGCCTCACCAGCGCTACCATGCTGGTGATGGGGTCGATGATCGGCTCGGGCATCTTCATCGTGTCGGCCGAAATTGGCCGCGAGGTCGATTCCCCGGCGTTGCTGATCGGAGCCTGGGCCGTGGCTGGATTCATGACCATCGTAGCCGCTCTTAGCTATGGCGAGTTGGCGGCGATGATGCCCCGCGCCGGTGGACAGTACGTCTATCTGCGCGAAGCGCTGGGGCCGCTCTGGGGCTTTCTTTACGGCTGGACATTATTTCTTGTGATCCAGACGGGAACCATCGCGGCTGTGGGCGTGGCCTTCGGCAAGTTCCTCGGCGTTTTCGTTCCTTCGATTTCTTCGACGCACTGGCTTCTCCATCTTTGGAGAGTTCCGCCGATCCATCTTGGCCCCATGGTGCTCGGCAACATGGATGTGGGGATTAACACCCAGAATCTCGTCGCGATCCTGCTGGTGATTTTCCTCTCGGTGGTGAACATCTTTGGATTGAAAACCGGCGCGGCGATTCAGAACATCTTCACCGCCGCCAAAGTTGCTGCGCTCCTGGGTTTAGCGGTATTCGGTTTCGCACTCGGACGCAACCTGCACGCCATGGCTGCGAACTTTGGCGCAAATTTCTGGCATAATGCCGGACTCAGCGCGCAGCATGCCGTCCAGGTCGGGGTGGGCGGACCGATCGTCATGGTGGGTACGCTGACCATTCTTGCCGTGGCACAGGTCGGCTCGTTGTTTTCCGCCGACGCGTGGAATAACGTGACCTTCACCGCCGGGGAAGTGAAGAATCCCAGCCGCAACCTGCCGCTATCGTTGGCTCTGGGCACAGGCGTGGTGATCGCGCTGTACATCGCCTGCAACTTTATTTATCTGACCGCGCTGCCGCTCGATGGAACCCCAGGCGCAGCAACGATTCTGCAACGGGGCATCAAATACGCTGCGGAAGAACGCGTCGGCACCGCGGTTATGACCCAAATGTTTGGTGCCGTTGGTGGCTTGCTCATGGCTGCGGCCATCATGATTTCAGGCTTTGGCTGCGCCAACGGACTGATTCTCTCCGGCGCGCGCGTCTATTATGCCATGGCGAAAGACGGTCTCTTCTTCCGCAAAGTGGCCAAACTTCATCCCACTTATAAGACGCCCGCGATTTCTCTGATGGTGCAGATGGTTTGGGCGTGCCTGCTCTGCGTCTCCGGCAGCTACGGACAACTTCTGGACTACATCATTTTTGCCGTGCTCTTGTTCTATATCCTGACGATCGCAGGATTGTTCGTCCTGCGGCGCACGCGCCCGGAGGCGAGCCGGCCCTACCGCGCGCTGGGATATCCGGTTTTACCAATCATTTATATTGGGATGGCTTTATTTATCGATGTCGTACTATTACGCTACAAACCGCAGTACACGTGGCCGGGGCTGATTGTGGTGCTGTTGGGAATTCCGGTTTACTATGCCTGGTCGAGGAGGTCGCGTCATGGCAACGCAAGTGAGTCCGCCTAAAAACCAAGGAGAAACGAAACGGATGGCCAATCTGCTGGCAACCAAGCCGCTGAACCTGCTGATGGAAGAGGCCCGCGAAACGGGCGAGCACAGCCTGAAGCGCACGCTCGGAGTTTTCCAACTCACGGCCCTGGGTGTCGGCGCAATAATCGGAGCAGGGATCTTTGTCATGGTGGGACTGGGCGCGCAGTATGCCGGTCCGGGACTGACACTATCGTTCGTTCTATCCGGCTTGGGGTGCGCATTCGCCGGGTTGTGCTATGCCGAGTTCGCGGCCATGATTCCTCTGGCCGGCAGCGCCTACACCTACGCCTACGCGACACTGGGGGAGTTGATCGCTTGGATTATCGGCTGGGACCTGACGCTCGAGTACGCCATGGGCGCCAGCACCGTATCTTCGGGCTGGTCTAACCACTTCATCGAATTGCTGAATATCTTCCATATCAAGATGCCACTCTGGCTGGCCTACGATCACTGGACAGCGCTGAAGACCGCTGAGAATATTGTCGCCCGCCAGATGGCGCAAGCTGCCGACTCATCCCTGATGCCGGGCACGCAAGCTTTCCTCGATAAGGTAAGCGCCATGGTTACTGCGCAGTCTCCCGAATTGTTGCAACGGGCGCATGACCTGCTGGGCGCGCCCCAACTGTTTGGGACCGAGATCGGTTTTAACCTGCCGGCCTTTCTCATCGCACTCGTGATTACGGCGATTCTCGTGGTTGGCATCAAAGAGAGCGCGCGCTTTAACACTGGGATCGTCGTGGTAAAGGTATCGGTCGTACTCTTCGTGATCGCGCTCGGTTCTCACTACGTCAACCGCGGCAACTGGGGCACGGACTGGCACTCCTACGCGCCCCATGGCTTCGCCGGAATCGGGGCGGGCGCTGCCTACATATTCTTTGCCTACATTGGTTTTGATGCGATCTCGACCACGGCGCAGGAAGCCAAGAATCCGCAGCGCGACTTGCCTATTGGCATGATCGCTTCGCTGGCGATCTGTACTGTCTTATATATTGCCGTAGCCGGGGTGCTGACAGGGATGGTGCATTGGCAGCAGATCAACATTGAGGCGCCGGTCGCCGTTGCATTCTTGGACCGCGGGCTCACCACCGCGTCCCAGATCATTACCTTGGGCGCCCTGGCTGGACTGACAAGCGTGATGCTGGTGATGTTACTCGGACAAACGCGTGTGCTTTACGCGATGGCCAATGACGGGTTGCTACCGAAAAAGTTTTTTGCCGCGGTCCATCCCCGGTTTCGGACCCCATGGAAAAACACGATCCTCGTCGGTTTGCTCGCGGCGATCGTGGGCAGTCTCACTCCCATCGATGACATCGGAAAGATGGTTAACATCGGAACGCTGCTGGCCTTCGTCATCGTGTGCATTGCGGTAATGGTGTTGCGTCATACCAATCCCGCCCAGCCGCGGCCATTCCGCACACCCTGGGTGCCACTCGTTCCGGTCCTTGGAATCATTGCAAACGGATACATGATGTACAAACTGGGATGGGTAAACTGGGCGCGATTGATTATCTGGTTAGTGATTGGCCTGGTGGTGTACTTCACCTATAGTCAGAAGCACAGCCGGGTGCAGTCGTTGGCTGCAGGTAATGCGAAGCGTTTACCTTAGTTGCACTTGTTCTTTGCTTGGGGCTCTCCGCACGGCGCGGAGGGCCCTTTTGCTTTATAGTCAGTCCTTGGGAATCAGTCCTACGGCTGCGCATTCCGCCGATTGTCGTACGAAGAGCACTACCAAAGACCAACGACTCAACGACCGCCCCTATGAAAATCGTTACTGCAGCAGAAATGCGTGCCATTGACCGCGCCACCAGTGAACGTTTCGGCGTGCCGTCGCTTACACTGATGGAAAACGCCGGCTCTGCCGTGGCGGAACACGCTTTGTCGCATTACCCCGAAGCGCAGCGCATTGTGGTGTTCTGTGGCAAGGGCAACAACGGCGGCGATGGATTCGTCGCGGCGCGGCATCTGCATGAGCAAGGAAAGACGGTTCAGGTTATTCTGCTGGCCGATCGGGTGGACCTCCGGGGCGATGCGGCGGAGATGTTCGAAAAGTTGCCCATGTCGCCCATTGTCGTCCACTCCGGCGAAGATTTGAAAGGCGAACAGGTACGCCTCGCTTTGCCTTCGGATTTATATCTCGACGCGATTCTCGGCACCGGCTTCAAGCCGCCCATCAGTGGTTTGTATGCCGATGCCATCGCCCTTCTGAATGCCAGTCAGGCGCCCGTCGTTTCAGTCGACATTCCTTCCGGTGCGGATGCTGACACCAAGAATCCGCAGCAGGGAATGGTGGCGCGATCGAATTCGATCGTTACATTCACAGCCCCACGTCCCGCGCATGTCTTCAGTTCGCTCACCGCCGGTACGACTTGCGTTGCCGAAATCGGATCGCCACAAGAGGCGATCGCTTCATCTCTGCAACTCAAGGTGATTACTGCCCGCGATTTCGCGTCGCTGATCAGTCCGCGCCCGGCGGACTCGAACAAAGGAAAGTACGGGCACGTTCTGGTGGTCGGCGGATCACGAGGCAAAGCCGGCTCGGTTGCCATGGCGGGGATGTCCGCGCTGCGTGCCGGAGCGGGCTTGTCCACGGTGGCGACGGCAGAGTCGGCGTTGCCCACGGTAGCCGGATTTCATCCCGAGTTGATGACGGAGCCTCTGGCAGAAACCGTCGAAGGCACGATTGCGGCGAGCGCGGGCCGGCGCCTCGACGCGCTGATCAAAGGGAAGAGCGTCCTGGCGATCGGGCCAGGAATTTCCCAATATCCCGAGACCTCTGAACTGGTACGAACTCTGGTGCGCAAGGTTGAGGTTCCCATCGTTCTCGATGCTGACGGGCTGAACGGGTTCGACGGCCGCGCGCAAGACTTGAGTGAACTGAACGGCAAGAGCCGTCTGCTAGTCATCACCCCGCACCCCGGAGAAATGGCGCGGCTGGTTGGCGGTTCCATCGCCGAAGTTCAGAAAGATCGATTAGGCGTAGCCCGGCGATTTGCGCGCGAGCATGAGTTAATCGTCGTGCTCAAGGGTTACCGGACGCTCGTAGTGGAGCCGAATGGCGAGGCTTGGGTCAACACGACTGGCAATCCTGGGATGTCAACCGGCGGCACGGGAGACATTCTCACCGGCATTACCGCGGCCATGATTGCCCAGCACCCGAACGATGCGCTGCTGGCAGTTATCGCCGCGGTTCATCTGCATGGGCTCGCCGGCGACATAATGGCCGAGAGTATGGGCGAGCATTCCATGGTTGCGACGGACCTGCTGCAAGGTTTGCCAAAGGCCTTCCGGCGCGCGCAGCAAAGCGCGCGAGAAACGTTCGTGTGCTGGGGCGGCTGACGCCCCGCGGCGGCGAACGCCGAGTTTTTCTGAACGGCCTATGGCACGGTTGAAGCTATACCTTACTATTCTGTTCTCCTCATAGCGGGTAGCACCACGGTTTTTCCCGCGGCTGCCGAGCGCCGCGCTGCGTCGAGGATTTCAGTCACCGTGACATTCGTTTCGAGGGACGACAGCTCATCTGGCTTGGCTCCGTCGAGAATCACGGCACGCAAATACGAGAGCTCATTGTCGTAAGGTGCCGGTACGGGCTTCGCCGCAAGTTGCTCTTCGCGGCTGTTCTCTGCGCCGCGCCGCACCCGAATGTCATTCCCCTGAACTGTGATGGCGTATCCCGTCGCGCCGTACACTTCCATGTCCTTACGGCCGAAGGGCCAGTTCCACGATGCCTGCACAATGGCCTGCGCTCTCGGGTACGTCAGGATGATCGTCGCCTCGTCATCCACTCGAGAATAAATTTCTGGTTTCAATTGCTGAGTAACGGCGGTGACCGTTTTTGGTCGTTGCCCGTCCATCAGCCAGGTCATGAGGTCGGCGCCGTAACATCCAAAGTCGAATAGCGCGCCCCCGCCATTCAGTCTTGGGTCGGTCAACCACGCGAGAAATTCCGGTTCGACGCCAATTTCCTTCGGTCCGTTATGGCCGTCATGCACGACCACTTTGCGCACTGCACCGAGGTCTCCTTCATGCACCAGGTCATAGGCGGCGTGATTGCTGCGATACCAGGAAGTTTCGTAATTGACCAGTACCTGAATCTTGCCGGCGTGCGCGGCTTTCTCCATGGCCAGAGCGTCCTCGAGACTGACCGCGAGCGGTTTCTCCATCATGACGGGAACGCCGTGCCGGGCGCAGATTTCCACCACCCGCTTGTGATCGAAGGTATTTGTGTAGACGAGAACGGCCTGCGGGTGAGATTTTTGCAGCATTTCCTCCAGATCGGTAAACAGCACGGAATGATCAAAACCATATCGTGCCGCAGCCTGGGAAAGCAGACCCGCATCCGGCTCCGCGACTCCTACGATCTCAATCTCAGGGCTGTGGCGGGATTGGTTGAGGAATCCGTGCACGTGGCCGTGCACCAGGCCAACTATTCCTACGCGGAGCGGTGGCGGGGCAGGCGAGGCCGAGAACGCAAGTCCGGCGAACAACAACGAGAACGCGATCAGTGAACCAATTCGCATCACGACACCCCTTCGAGAATTCGGTCCGAGAGAATAGGCAAACACACGGTAGTCAGACAGTGTAAATCGGCTGGTCCGGCCAATACCGGAAATCACTCATCCTCGATATTAACTCTGCCCCATGTTAATCAACTAGTTATTGTCCGCTCAGTACCTGGTAGGGCAGGCCATCGATGCGGCCATTGGACGCTCCCAGTGCGGAATCCGGACGAGGGGCTTCGGTAATCTATTACCCGATATCGTCTAGTGCGATAGTCATCAAGTATGACCCATTTCCCCCAACCGCACTCATCGCGGCGCGCGGCCCGGGTCCAGCTCGGAGACTCGGTCCTGGCTGCGATTCGTCTCGAGGACGGCCGGCGCACAAAAGCCAAACTCCAATCGATTTCCGTGACCGGCGGCCTGCTCGAAATGTCCCATTCTCTGGGACAAGGCGACTTCGTCGAAGTAGCTTTTCAAACGCAGGCGGGCCTGGTGCACGGCATGGCGGAAGTTCTCACCCCGATGCGTAAGATGCCCGAGGGCGTGCTGCAGCCGTTCCGCTTTGTCGCCCTTGAAGATGATGACCATCGTCGCTTGCGGACCTCGCTCGAGCACGTCGCGGATCGGAATTTGCTGGGCCTGAAATCCGGCGCATTTTGCAGGTATTGACGATGGGTGCTGAGGTTCGCCGGTTCTAGGGCAAGAGCACTCTCGCTATACTGGACAGGTGAACGGCCAGAGCAAGGCGAAAACAGATCTGCGGGAGATCACTACGCACTCGGCGGACGAAACCATCGCCTTCGGCCGCACGCTGACAGAGTTGCTCACGCCTCCGAAGTTAGTGCTGCTGCGCGGCGATCTCGGCGCCGGCAAAACCACGCTGGTCAAGGGAATCGCCGCCGCTTTTGAGGCCGCAGCGGAGGAAGACGTCACCAGCCCCACCTTCACTCTGGTGCACGAATATCGCGGATCTCAAGTCAACCTCTACCACATCGATCTGTACCGCATCGACACGCCGCGCGAATTTGAAACGCTTGGCCTGAATGATTTGCGTTCCGATAACAGCATTCTGCTCATCGAGTGGGGAGAGAAGTTTCCACATCTGCGGCGAGAGTGCGATATCGAGATTTCTTTGGAGCGTCAAAGCGAGCGGGAAAGGAAGATCAGAATCAGGAGCTAGAGCATGAATGGCACCCCGTGGTTGCGCTTGTCGCGATGTATTTGCGATGTACGACCGCACCAACTGGATGATCTCTTAGCGGATTCAAAGGGCCGGGTTTTTCGCCAATGGGGGAGGTTCGTGGTCCAGCACCGCCCCCGGCTGTTATTCTTTCTCCTTTGTAAGGAGCGTACATGTCCTCTGACTTGCAGGGTCGTAATGCCGTTGTCTTCGGAGTCGCCAACAAGCGCTCGATCGCGTGGTCCATTGCCCAGGGCTTGCACGCCGCCGGCATGAAGCTGGCCATCACCTACCAGAACGAGCGCCTGGAGCAGGAAGCGAAGGACCTGATTCTGTCCCTGCCCGGGGCCGAAGCCTACATGTGCGATGTTTCCAAGGACGAGGAAATCGACCGTCTTTTCAGCACGCTGAGAGAGCGCCACGGAAAGCTGCATGCACTGGTGCACTCCGTGGCCTACGCTCCGGCCGACGAACTGAAGGGAGACTTCATCAACACTACGCGCGAGGGCTTTCGCGTGGCGCTGGATGTAAGCGTGTACTCGCTGGTTGCGGTCGTGCGAGCTGGCGCCCCGTTAATGGAAGATGGCGGCTCGATCATAACCATGACTTATTATGCGTCGGAGAAGGTCGTGCCGCGCTACAACGTGATGGCTGTGGCGAAGGCCGGCCTGGAATGCTCGGTTCGTTATCTTGCCTACGAACTGGGGAAGAAAAGGATTAGGGTGAACGCCATTTCTGCCGGTCCCATCAAGACTCTGGCAGCGCGCGGCATTGCCGGCTTCGGCGACATGCTTAAGGGACACGAGGAACGCGCTCCACTGGGTCGCCGGGTGGAAGTCGAAGAAGTGGGAAGCACTGGAGTTTTTCTCGCCTCCGACGCCAGCAGCGGAATTACGGGCGAAGTGATTTACGTCGATTGCGGCTACAACATCATGGGGTTTTGAGACCAGTTCTAAGTTCTTGGTTCTAAGTTCTGTATCCTCAAACCGATATCTGGGGAGACAATCCCGGGGGAACAATTCAAGCCGTGCGCAAGAAGCATCTTACATTCGCCCTCTTCGCCGCCGCCATGCTTTTCTCGATGGTTCGGGAATGGAGCGCTCCGGTCTTTTGCCCACGAGCCAACTTCCCGCTTTCCCCTCCCGCGGCCCCCTTCGGCCCATAGGCTCCTTGCCTGCGCCCAGTCAGCGATCGGGAACGGCCGGGTTGCCTACGCCGGGGAATCAAATCCGGCGGGCAGGAAGCTTAACTACTTTTCGTCGTAAAAATCAGGCGTGAGATGCTGCTAAACAGCGAAGCGGGGGCGAGGATTGCAGCCGGGACATTCAGTGCGCGAGGTGGTATTCAAGGAAGGAATAAAACACTTGTGCGACATATTGTCTTGCACCGAGAGGGTGATTCGCTTCCCAGTTCTACAGCCCGGCGGGCGAGTACGACCTTTTCACGCAGGTCTCCAAACCCCCGTATTGATGGGTATTCGAAATAACGAATCCGCGATTCATACCCCCGGCTGACAAATCGCTTGGACTGCTATGGCTTGGGATAGACGGATTCGAAGGTGTGCCAACTGGGTAGCTTCCGTCACTGGATCTGGATCACACTGCCAGGGGCGTTCACTCTGATTTCCGTCGTGCGGGTGACCACGTTTCGCGCGAACTCGTAGATTGATTTGGCGTGTGGGGAGTTTTCGCCTTCCAGCACTATGGGTGTGCCGCCGTCGCCAGACTTGCGGACTTCGGGGTCAAGTGCGATATTGCCCAGGAACGGCACGTTGAATTTGTGCGCCATTTTTTCGGCGCCGCCGCGGGAGAAGATGTCCACTTCGTGCTGGCAGTGCGGGCAGGTGAAATAGCTCATGTTCTCGACCACGCCCACGATGTCCACTTTCATCTGGCGGAACATTTCGACGGCCTTGCGCGCGTCCTGCAGGGAAACGTCGGAGGGAGTCGAGACCACCACTGCGCCCGTCAGCGGTACGGTCTGGATCAGCGACAACGCGATGTCGCCAGTGCCCGGCGGCAGATCGACGATGAGATAGTCGAGTTTTCCCCACTCCACCAGGCCCAGAAATTGGCGGATGATCTGATGCAGCATGGGGCCGCGCCAGATGATGGGCTTATCGCCGGGATTGAGGAATCCGACGGAGATTACTTTCAGGCCGTAGGCTTGCAGCGGCTCAATGCGGTTCTCGCCAACCATGCGCGGCTGGTCGTTGACCCCCAACATGAGCGGGACATTGGGACCATACACGTCTGCATCGAGCAGGCCGACTTTGTGTCCCATCTTGACCAGAGCCACGGCCAGGTTCACCGACAGCGTGGTCTTGCCCACGCCTCCCTTCCCCGACCCAACGGCGATGATGGCGTCCACTCCCGGCAGCGGCTGCGGGCCTTGCTGCGCGGGACCTTGTCCCTGCTGATGCGGCATATGTGCGTTCAAAGAATCACACTCCAGAGAAGAATGACGAAGAATGAAGGAGAACTGTTCTCGATTATACAGGCGGGTGGTGGTACTGCGGGGTGCGAGAGCCTCGCTGCTGAGTATGGCGCGCGTCCCCTTCTTGATCAATCTAGGGTTGGCGCCAGTCGGTCTTTTGGACCGACTGGCGTTGTGAGGGGATTCGTGACTCGGGGGTTATCATTCCCCGGACCCGAAGGTCCTCATTCGCGGAGGCGGAGATAGGGAAAGCCGCCGGATGGGGAGCGAGTAAGCTCGGCCAAATCTACACGACTCATGATTGAGGCTCGCCATTTGTACAGCCTGGGCATCGGTCTGATCGACCCACACCGAATCGCCTCCATATTGATCGCCGCGCCCACGCTTCCGGGGACAAGAGATAAGCGACTCCGCCAGGTCGCCGAAAATCTCGGCGTTCATATCTGCTTGCCCTGATTGCCATCGGCCGAACCTAGCGTCGGCCGAACCTAGCGATGGAGTGCCAGCGTCTTGAGCACGACCATGGGAGGCGCCAGGCCCATGGTGAGCAGGGGGAACAGCTAGTGGAAGGTAATTGTGAACGCGAAGTGCAGGCGGTGAACCAAGAGGGCACTATCCAATGAAAACCTCAACCACTCACGGCGGGCTGAAAGCCGCGCCCTTTCAAGACCGAGCCGCATGGTCGGTCACGATTTGCGAGCTTTACGCCGGCGTTCCCATTCGGAGCGCCGGATCTCGCGGCGCCGTCCAGCGTCGTCGTAGCGGCGATGTTGGTCATCCGTCTCGGGAATAACCGGCGGAACTTTCAGGTGCTTTCCAGCGCCGTCGATGGCCACAAACGACAGGTAGGCGGAGGCCACGTGTTCGGCGGTGTCGGCAAGATAATTTTCCACGTAGACTTTCACCCCCACCTCCATCGAAGTTTGGAAGACACGGTTGACCGAGGAGCGAAGAATGATGAGATCTCCAACCCGAACCGGGACCAGGAAGTCGATGTGATCAACCGAGGCGGTCACAACGTAGTTGCGCGAGTGACGATGCGCGGCCATGGCGCCGGCGAGATCGATCCAGTGCATTAGCCGTCCGCCGAGCAGCGCGGCGAGCGGGTTGGCGTCATTCGGCAGCACGATTTCGGCCATTTCGGACTGCGAATCCCGCACTGGGCGGGGCGTCAGCGTAACGTCGGTCATGGGTGTCGTCCTTCGTGGCAAAGCCGCTTGAAACCTTTGCTTTTAGGGTTTCTTTTTCAAGTAGGACTCCAGGAAACATTCCGCCATCTTCTGGATGCGCGCGTCGTTGTGTCGCCGCAGCCAGATCGCCCGCGACAGGTCGAATTCCAGATCGCCATGCTCGACCGGTCGATGATCTCGCTCGCAAACATAGCCTAGGAGAAGGATGCGGATAGTCGCGGCGGTGTCTCGGAGCGGGATCGTTGCCGAATCGCGCGGCGCGGAAACCGCGAATCGCACTGCATCCCACCGGCGCTCCGGTGGCGACCAGCTGCAACCGCCGGCGTATCCTAGGTTGCAGAATGTTTCCAGAACATCTTGCGTCGGAAGGTCGCCTTCATGGCCGGGGGCCGTGCAATGACCGCTCCATCCTAATCCCAGAGGAAGCCTCGCAGGATGCGGCCAGCTAGCATTTTCCAGTTTCGCCACCGGCATGAAATAGGGGCAGGCCAATTGGCTCGTCTCCCATTCAGAAATTGTTGGGACTGGTAATTGTAATCAGTTGGAGGAGGTCTGGCCAGTTCGGCCACCTAGGTTACAAGTCCCTGGCTGCGGGCTTCGCGCCAAGCCGAGCTCTTCGCGGGCTTTTCCGGTCACCGTGTCGATCCGCGCGAGATTCCCTTCGACTGCGCTGCCCGGGGCTGATTGTAGTAATCTCCTCTGCAGAGGTAGGCTCGACTCTATGGATCGTATCGCTACACTCAACGAAATCCTGACGGAAAATCCCAAAGACGCTTTCGCGCGTTACGGGCTCGCGATGGAGTATTCCAAGCAGGGCGATTTCGACCGCGCGCTGGCGGAATTCTCGATTCTGCTGGAAGGACATCCGGAATACACCGCAGGATATTTCATGGCGGCGCAAACGCTGGTGCGGGCTGAACGAGTCGAAGACGCAAAGAAGATGCTGCAGGACGGCATTGCCTCGGCGCGGCGTACCGGCAATCTGCATGCGCAATCGGAAATGGAAGCCATGCTTGCGGAATTGGGGTAATCGGCATTGCGATTCGGCAGGAAGTTATTGCAGGGCGCTATTTCGCCATCCTGCCCATCACCCACTCCACCATCCCCGGGAACAGTTGATAGAGCTTCACGGGCAAATGCATGGTCCAGGGGACAATCACCTCACGTTTGTGCTTCAGGTATCCGCGCAGGGTGGCGCGGGCCACCCGTTCGGCGCCGATGCCGCGAAGCGAACTCGGGCGTACCTTCTTTAGTTCGCTTCCGCGAACAGCGTTTTCACTGAAGGCTGTACGCACATAGCCGGGACAAACGGTGAGCACGTGAATCCCGTCTTTTTTCAGTTCGACGCCTGCTGCCTTGCCCATGGCGTTCAGCGCGAACTTGGTGGCGCTGTAGGCGGCGTGAAACGGTAGAGGAATGTGGCCGGCGACGCTGGAAATATTGATGATCGTGCCGCCGCCTTGCTGGCGCATGACCGGGATCACTGCCTGCATGGCCGAGAGGGCGCCAAAAAAATTGGTTTCGAACATAGCGTGGCACGCCGCCATGTCTAGTTCCGCGACGGAATCGATCAGGCCGTGTCCGGCGTTACTGATCCACACATCGACGCGCTTAAAGTGATGCAGGGTCAGGCCTAAAACGCGATCGATCTCCTCCGCATGCCGGACATCGCAGGAAAGAGCGACCGTGCGTTCCGGGCACCCGATCCGCAGGCGCGCCGCCTCGGCTCGGCCGGCATCGCGCGAGAGCAGAACCACGCTGGCCCCTTGCCCGGCAAAAAGTTTTGCGATGGCCTCGCCGATGCCCATGGAAGCGCCCGTGATCACAACCACTTTCCCTGCAAGTTCCATGTTCGGGTTGTATTCTCCGCCACCCGGCAAGTCAAGGCGACGGCAGGTAAGCCGGAGAGGCAATGCCGGAGCAACGGTGTTGGAGAAGCCATGGCGTACAATCGGACCGCTCGCGCCGCTGTGCGCGCACTGCTATTGGAGACTTCGTGGTCATGCTTCCCCTGTTCCCGCTTGACGTCGTACTGTTGCCCGGCGCTCCCCTGCCTTTGCATATTTTCGAGCCGCGGTATAAAGAGATGATTGGCGAGTGTCGGGCAAACCATGCGCCCTTTGGGGTAGTGCGCACCGTGGAGAGCGGCGTCGCAGAAGTTGGATGCACCGCGGAGATTGTCAGCGTTACGAAACAGTATCCCGACGGGCGTCTCGATCTGGTTGCGGAGGGACGCAAGCGCTTCGCCGTGCTCGAACTGAACCGGGAGCGCACTTTCTTGCAGGCGGACGTATTGCTGGTGCCGGATGAAATCGAACTGGGCACTCCGCCCCCGGAGGCCAGAGCGAGGGCGATTCAGCTTCACTTGGAGATTCTGTCGCTGGCCGGGGCGGTGCAGGATCTTTCCGCCGCCAGTCCGGGGGCGCTTTCTTATTATCTGGCGGGCTCTCTGCCGCTCGATCTGGACTTCAAACAGAAACTGCTCACGATGCGAACCGAAAGTGAGCGTATCCAGGCGGTCGCAGCTTATCTGGGAAGCATTGTTCCCAACCTCCGTCGAGCGGCCCGGGCGCGCGAAAAGGCTGGAGGAAATGGGCATGCTGGCTAAGGGTGCGGGTAAGTCTTGTGTCTTCGGTGTCAGCTCCTGGGCGGCCGGGTGGGGGCCGAACGCGCGCGGATCACGGCGCGTATAATCTTGGAAAGTTTGATTGTGGGGGTTGCCTTCATGAGTAGTCTTCCGCGCACCCTGGGTGAGCTGCGCCGCAGCATTTTCTCCGAGGAACGTTTACGCACCCGCCGCGTTAAGGACGAACTTCGCGAGAACCTGACGGCCCGATTGCGTGCAGGCGGCGACGCTCCAGTGTTTCCGGGCATTGTCGGATACGATGACACGGTGGTACCGCAGATCATCAACGCGATTCTTTCGCGCCATAATTTCATTTTGCTCGGGCTTCGCGGCCAGGCGAAGAGCCGCATCCTGCGGGCGTTGACGACTCTGCTCGATCCTCATATGCCGTATCTCTCGGGCTGCGAAGTTCACGATAACCCTTACGCTCCGATCTGCCGGCGCTGCCGCGAAGAACTGGCACGTCTGAGCGAGGATTCGCCGATCGCTTATCTAGCGCCCGACGAGCGCTACGTAGAGAAGCTGGCTACCCCGGATGTAACCATCGCCGATTTGATTGGCGACATCGATCCCATCAAGGCGGCCCGTGGTGGTCATGAACTATCGAGCGAATTGACGGTTCACTACGGCTTGCTGCCCCGCGCCAATCGCGGCATCTTCGCGATCAACGAACTCCCCGATCTGGCGGGAAAGATCCAGGTGGGATTGTTCAACATCATGCAGGAAGGCGATGTGCAGATTAAGGGATATCCGATCCGGCTGCCGCTCGATGTCGCGCTGGTGTTCAGCGCGAATCCGGAGGATTACACGGCGCGCGGCAAAATCATTACCCCGCTGAAAGATCGCATGGGATCGGAAATCCGCACGCACTATCCCGCGACCGTCGAGGAAGGCATTGCGATCACGGCGCAGGAGGCCTGGACGCACCGCAACGGGCATCCTCTGCATCTGCCGAACTATGTGCAGGAGGTGATCGAGCGTGTAGCCTTCGCCGCCCGCGAGGACAAGAAGATCGATAAGCGCTCCGGCGTCAGTCAGCGGCTTCCGATCTCGGCGATGGAGAACGTCGTTTCAAACGCGGAGCGACGCGCGATTCGCAACGACGAAAAAGTGGTTGTGCCTCGCATCAGCGACGTGTACGCCGCTTTGCCGGCGATTACCGGCAAGCTTGAGCTGGAATACGAAGGCGAAATGAAGGGCGCGGACTTCGTGGGGCGCGAGTTGATTCGCGCCGCGATTGCGAAGACGTACGACGAGTATTACACGGGCTCGAATGTGCAGCAGATCGTGCAATGGTTCGACCTGGGCGGAGAGATTCAGTTGTCGGATTCGGTGCCGGCGGTGGAAGCTCTGGAAAAATTGAAAGGAATCCAAGGACTGGTGGACAAGCTCGGACCACTCGGGGTTTCGCAGAAAGAGAGTCCCGAGCAGCAGGTATCGGCGGCAGAGTTCATTCTCGAAGGGCTGCATGCGCACAAGCGCATCGGCCGGAGCGAGGAGCGTGTGTTCAAGGCCGGAGAGAAGAAACCGGAAGCGGCGCGGGAAAAGTCGTTCGAGCCGGATGAGCGGCCGTACCGACAGAGAAGGCAGTTTAACTAGGGGCTTCCGGCTTCCTCATTCCGGGTTGGGGGCTTCTGAGGAAGGCGCCGCGGCACGACACAGTCATAGTCCACGGGTGGCCACCGAAAGCCGAGCGCCGGAAGCCGGCAGCCGATTTTATGAAACGCATTCGTTACTCCAAATACGTGCCTGACCCCGCGGGCGAGATGAGCATGGAGGACCTGCTGGGCGCGCTCTCGGATTACCTGCTGCAGAGCGGGTTTCAAGAATCCATGTGGTACGAACTGCCCGAAGGCGAGCAGACGCTGGACGAACTCAAGCGGGCCATGGAGCAGGCGCTGCTCAATGGCGAAATGTTTGATGAGAACCTGCGCCAGCAGATCGAGCAGATGCAGATGGAAGGGCAACTCGACGAACTGATCGAGAAGCTGATCGAGCGCATGCAGCAGGAAGATTACATCTCGATCGATCGTCCCTATGAGGCCCAGCCGCACGACCCGGCGCGGCGGTCGAGCGGGGGCGGGCAGACTGGCGAAGCGCAGCGGGCCAAGTTTGAGATTACCGACAAGAGTCTCGACTTCCTGGGATTCAAATCACTGCGTAACCTGCTGGGGTCGCTGGGTAAATCGAGCTTTGGGCGACATGATACGCGGGATCTCGCCACCGGCATTGAAACGAGTGGGTCCGCTAAGACCTACGAGTTCGGCGACACGCTAAATCTCGACATCACGGCCACGCTCTCCAGTGCGATCCAGCGCGAGGGGCTCAGGCTGCCCTTGAACATTGAATATTCCGATTTGCAGGTGCATCAGTGTGAGTATCAGTCGTCCTGCGCCACGGTGCTGATGCTCGATTGCTCGCACTCGATGATTCTCTACGGCGAAGACCGATTCACGCCCGCAAAAAAAGTTGCCATGGCTCTGTCCCATTTAATCCGCACGCAGTATCCGGGGGATTCGCTCTCGCTGGTGCTCTTCCACGATTCGGCGGAAGAGATTCCCTTGTCGCAACTGGCGCGGGTCAAGGTGGGTCCCTATTACACCAACACCCGGGAGGGATTGCGTCTGGCCCAGAGAATCTTGCAGCGGCAAAGAAAAGACATGAAGCAGATTGTGATGATCACCGATGGGAAGCCATCGGCACTGACGCTGGAAGATGGGCGCATTTACAAGAACGCATTCGGTCTCGACCCGCTGGTGGTGAGCCAGACGCTCGAAGAAGTGTCGAAGTGCAAACGCGCGGGCGTGCTCATTAACACGTTCATGCTGGCGTCCGATTACGGCTTGGTGCAGTTCGTGCAAAAAGTCACGGAAATGTGCCGCGGAAAGGCCTACTTCACCACGCCCTATACGCTGGGGCAGTATCTGCTGATGGATTATATGTCGCGCAAGACCAAGACCATTCACTAGGTCGGCGTCATTTCCTCAGGGGCATCACGGTCGCCTTCGTTCTGGCGCGACCCGCAGGGCTGTGGCCGCGTTCTTCCGGGGCGGGATGAAGATCTGCGCCATCCCCAAAATTGGCAGACTGCTGATACTCTTTTGTAAGACATGGCGAATTGCATCCGATGTGGGCGACAGCTTCCTCCGCTGACCTTGGGGAAGAAGATTTGTCAGTGGTGTGTGCAGCACGAGGCGGCGCAGCGTGGTGAATTGGCTGACGACGCGCCCCAGCCGGTTATGGCCGCCCCCTGGGTGCGCCGCGAATCCAGCATCAGTCTCACGCACATATTATTTGGCGCGAACGTGGCGGTCTTTCTGGCGATGGCCTTCGCCAGCGGCTCCGTCATGGACTTCCCGGGGGAGGTTAAGGTGCGCTTTGGCGCCAACTTCGGTCCCCTCACATTGTCCGGGCAATGGTGGCGGCTGCTGACCTACATGTTCCTGCATGGCGGCCTCATGCATATCGCGTTCAACATGTGGTGCCTGTGGGACTTGGGAACGCTGTGCGAATCGCTTTATGGGCGCGCGACTTTTGCTGCCATCTATCTGATTACCGGCATCGCGGCAGGTTTGGCGAGCGTGGGATGGAATCCTGGGGTGCTAAGCGTGGGCGCCTCGGGCGCGATCTTTGGCTTGGCCGGCGCGCTGATTGCATCGTTCTATCTCGGTGAGTTCTCGTTGTCGAGCGTCGCGATCAAAGGGACCCTAAGGAGTCTTCTGTTCTTCGTCGGTTTTAACGTCCTGTTTGGGAGCGTGGTTTCTGGCATCGACAATGCTTGCCACGCCGGCGGTCTCGTCAGCGGACTGATCCTCGGCGCTTTGATTGCCCGCGCTGCGCCGCAGTACGATAAGCCGCTGCGGCGGGTCGGGGTTCTGCTCTTCATGGCGCTCATCGTTGCCGGCAGTGCGTTGGGGATACATCGGTGGCGCGGTTCCGGAATCCACTTCGGCTCCGCTGTGGATGCCAGCAGGAATATCGATCGGATGATCGGTGAGCTGCAAAAGAAAGTACAGCATAGCCCTCAGGATGGGTCGGCTCATTACGCGCTCGCGCACGCCTACTTCGCCAAGGGACAATTGTCCGAAGGCGAAAACGAGTTGAAACGGGTCGTGGATCTGCAGCCCCAGAACGCGAGAGCCCACCTGGAACTGGGAGCCCTCTATCTGAGGCAGGACCAACCGAAACAGGCGCAGGAAGAATTTGCCAAGCTAGTCGCGCAGCAGCCGGATAACGAGACTGCCCATGCCGCCCTGGGAGTGGCGCTGGCGGAACAGCATAATGATGAAGCCGCGATCAACGAGTACAAAGCCGCGTTGCGTCTCGAACCAAAGGCTCGCGGCGTCGATTATCGGATGGGTGTTTCGCAGGCCCGACTCAAACAGTACGAGGAGGCTATCGCTTCTTTTTCGAAAGAACGAGACGATAACGGCGATGACGCCGAATTGGAGAATGCTCTGGCAGACGCTTATCAGGCCAAAGGCATGACGCAGCAGGCACAGGAGGCGCGAAGCAAAGCTGAACAGCTGAACCGCGCACACCAGGACGACCACTAGCTCTCCGAGAACGGTAGGTTAGCCCCTCTTTCATTGCTTATGAAGATGAACCGTCTTCCGCCTTTTTTACGGCTAACTCGGCGCCCTGGAATCCGATGCGGCTGTGGGTTCCGTCGCAGAAGGGCTTGTTGACTGATCCGCCGCAGCGGCAGAGTGAAAATGCGGTCTTGCCGGTGAGATCGAATGGCGTGCCGTTGACGTCCACCAATTCGATGGAACCTTCCGGGGCTTCGACGCGAAACGGACCATTGGGTCTGACGGTGATTTTTACCTGAGCCATGAATTTATCCTCCAACCTTACGGGTTTCTAGTAAGGCTAAACGATATCACTAAAAGGGGGCGCGCGTGTCGTGGGCAGCGTGGGACAGCCAACTTTGTTGCTCCCATGGCTGCCTAACGTCGGCTAACGTCGGCAGGAACCGCCATCACGACCGGCAGTGCCTTATCGGTGGCTGTGACCGGAACAAAGTAGCTGGACCGTGATAGAAAGATGCATTTTACGCAACCAGAGATTTGGCTGACAACAGGCTGCGGTACAGCGGCAGGTAATCGTCGATCATTCGCTTGGTGGTGAAGCGATCGCGAGCGCGAGTGTAGGCCAGTTCGGCATAGGCTCGGCGCATGGCGCGGTCGGCATTGAGTTGGCATATTTTGTCGGCCAGGCTGGCGGCATCATTGGTGCGGAAGTAAAGGGCTGCGTCTCCCCAGACTTCGCGGAAGCTGGGAATATCATTCGCCACAATGGCGCATCGAGAAAAAGCGGCTTCGAGAGCGGCCATCCCCAGAGGTTCGTAACGGGCCGTAGCGGCGTAAATGGAGGCACGGCTGTAGAGCGCGCGCAATTGCGCCTCGGTCTGGGGACCGCGAATCGCAACGCAGGTTTGGTCAGTGTCCACCTTCACATCGGCGCGGATGGGAATGCGGGGCATGGGGACGGTATGTTCGGCACCGACAATGCAGACGGGCACGGAATAGGGATGCTGGGTCAGGAGAAAGACCTGCTTGCTGGCATCCACCAGGCGGCCGACGGCCAGCACGCAATCGTCCTTATTCACATATGGATTGAAGAAAATGGGATTGCGTCCAGGGTAAATCACCTCTGCTCGTTGCGGCCGCCGGTAACAGGCGGAAATGCGATCGAGCATCCAAGTTGAAGGCGCCACTACCACATCTGCGCCCGCCAGGCCGTTGAGAACGGTGTTGCGATACCACGTTAGCGAGTTCTCAGGGCGTGGGGCGCGATTGTGAACAGCGTGCGTCCGGGTGATCAAATCGCCGTGGGCCATCACCACCCGCGGTACGTCGACCGGCAGGTTCCCATAGCAAAACTGGTTGAGATGCAGAACGTCGGGCCGCAGTTCGCGAACCAGAGCGGCGAGGAAAGCGGACGATTCTGGCAGATCTTTCTCCGCTTCTTGCATCCACTCGAGGTGGAAGGCGGTCGGCCGATAATCTAGGCCGTGCAGGTGATCCATCCAGCAGGTCTGATCGGGAAGCGGAATTTCGCCGAAGCTGACCAGCGTGACTCGCACACCCCGCGTAACCAGGCCGGTCACAAGTTCGCGAGTGTAGGCCCACGACCCCGAGAGCAAGTCGGTGGTGACGAGTAGGTGCACAAGACCTCCGAGAAGAACTGCGGAATACCGCAAGGGACGCGGACTCCGCCATCAGGCGGGCTCCATTCTAGTTCGAATCGAGCAGGACGGGAAGTGATTTCACCGTGAGCGTATGCGAACATCTTGCCGGCAGGGAGGCCGGGCAAGATCCAACAGAATTTCGCGTCAGGACAAGTGGTCCGCGTCGGATGCTCTGAGAATTAAGAAGTTCCTGGGAAACCAAGCGCGGAAGTACGGACACTCGTGCGCCACCGGCCGATGTGCTATCCACATTGGATCAGGCCGCCGTTGCCGGTTGCGATGTCCCAGACCGTGGCCAGGCCGAGCCCGGTCTCCGGGTCGGCTTTGGCGATGAAAAAGGCTCGAACCGATGCGCCGGGGTAGCGGCATCCATGACGCTACCCCTATCAGCCACCACAAAAAGCGGGTCGTCGGAGGAGAGGTTGGCTGGCCGGCCGTAAGATATGGCTTTTTCACGCAACGGAAACGGGAAATCTTGTGGAAAACTTTGTCCGAATACGCAAATGAGGGGAAGTCGAGGTTCAGTGACTGGCCGGTGCCTGTAGACTGGCGGCAACATAGACTGGCTGGGTCAGACGGAAAACCAGCCTGCGGCCTCTTTCCAGCCGAAGGACCGTCGCGGAGGCCTCGCCCTCTCGAACCTGACTTTGCGGAGCTTGGGTTTGGCCAGCGTTTCCACCTACGAAAAGGCTGGATGTCTGAAGCGGCACATCCACTCCGGCGAGGTGAATCGAAGCGAGAGTGAGGCGTAGATAGCCACGATTGCGTTTGAGATTGGAGGCCCGGGCGGACTCCACGCGGCCTGAAACCGTCGCGCCGACGGGAACCAGTGGGTTGCCTTCCCATAGGATCGGTTGGTCGACGACTGCCTCGAAGGTGGCAGTCGCATCCAGGCGCTCGGCGGATATGGGATTGTTTAGTCGAACCGTGAGCAGCGTGCCGGCGGGAAGATTTTGAGGATCTTGGAAAGGAAGATCCGTTTCAGGCTTGGCGTCATTGCCACTGTCCTGCGCGGTTGATGGATTGCCAGGCTGGGATGGTTTGCCACCAACCTCATGAAAAGGAATTTGCTGTTGGCCTGCCGCAGTGGCGCCCTCGCCATTTTGCAGCTCGGCCGGCGGTGCACAGCCCACCGCCCCGAGCAGCGACAGCAGTGTTATTGCCATTGTCAGACTCCGGCGTCCTCGGAACCGGTTCATCAGAGTTATCCTCGCCCGCCCTGCTTCGACAAGGAAGTGGCAAGCCGAATACCAGACGCAGTCTCATCAAATCAATCACTTGGCGCTAGCACTTTCAGCGAGCGTGTAGATTCTGCCGGGACGGTTCGCACATTTCCCCAGCGCGTAGGACCAAATTGCAGGGGCCAAGAAAAAACGGAGGGCATGGAGCTGCCCTCCGCCTGATTTTTTTCACCCACTACCGTGGGTCGTTACGGCTTCTGCACCGGTTTCTTCTGCACCGGTTTCTTCCTGGGCGCACGCTTAACCGGTTTCTTCATTTCGCCTTCCCGCCCGCCAATCAAGCTCAACGCATCGGCTGCGTTGAAAGGGAACTTGCGGACTGAGGTTTCGGTCTGGCCCGCGGATTTTAAAGTGACATCCACGCGGCGATTGCTGGCGAGCTTGAGGACGACGATTCTGGCCAGAGCGCGTCGCCGCTCTTCGGTTGTGAGCGAGGTGTCATTTTCGATCGAAGCCCTCACCTCGTCGGTTGTGAGGTTGCGCTGCCTGCCATAGGCTATGGTCTCAATGCTGGACTCTGGAATGAGTTGCCCAACCAGGTAGGCTTTTACACTGGCCACGCGACGTTCGGTGAGCTTCTGGTTGAACGCGTCGGTACCACGAACATCGGCATGCCCTTCGAGAACAAGGTGAGCATCGGGCTTGGACTGGAGATAGGTCTTGAAGTCCGTTGCTAATCGCTCCAAGGTCCTCTGTTGACTGGGCACCAGGCCAGCACCCGGCCTATCGGAGGAAGGTTGAGCGGTTGGGTAATAAATGCTGTGCAGAGCCAGCCGAGCCTCCAGCTCGGGACTGGGCGGCGGGGGTGGTGGATTTTCCACCGTCACCTGGGTTGAGGCTTGACCATTCAGGCCACGCGAATCGGTGCAAGTTGCGGTGATTGTGACTGTACCTGGCGCTGCGCCAGCGGTGTTCAACGTTACCGAGTTGCCGGTGCCGGAGACAGTGCCCCCGGTCGCCGTCCAATTCGCGACCGAAACGGGAACGCTATCGGGGCTGGTGCAGGAGGCATTCAGGGTGACGCTGCCACCGGGAGCGACGCTCACCGGGACGGCCGACAAGGACATCGTTGGAGGATTCTTCGGCGGCAACGGTTTCACCGTATAGTTCGCCGAGCAACTCGCTACGTTGTGGTTCTTCGCCTTGGCATCGGTCACCTGCGCCGTGACCGCGTAAGAACCAGGAGCGGCGTTGGTGGTGTCGATGCTGGCGGTGGTATCTTTCCCGGTCACCGTGCCGCCGTTAGCGCTCCAACTGTACGTCACTGCGTGCTTGGGATTGAAATTACTGGGGGTAACGGTGGCCGTGATCGGTTCGCCGACCAGCACTTCGGCCGGTTGTAGCGAACAGGCAGCGGTGGGAGCGATTCCCTCGGCGCCGCCAAAATTCAGCACGATGCCGGTGCGCAGTCTCACCCCTTCGAAGGCCGGACGCCGCAGATTCGGAAATTCCGGAGCCGCCAGATTTGCGAAGTGGTGCTGCGCCCAGACGTAATCGACTTGAAACAATCGCCAGGAAAACATCTTCGAAAGCGGGAGATCCATACCACCGCCCAGAATCGCACCAATCCCATTGTCGTTGGGGGAGCCAGAATCGTAGGTGATTCGATTGAAGCCGGGCAACGCATGCAGGAAGAACGCGGCCGTATCGGTGCGCCAGATGAACCGCGGCCCCGCGGACGCTGTCCATTCCGAAGCGGCCTGGTTTGTGTTCCGGCTGTATCCGAGGTCGGTCTCCAGTCCCCAATGCGAATCGAAATTGTAAGTGAGAGCGCCGCCAATCCCCTTCGACATGTCGGGAAACGGATACGCCATAGGATTATTAGGATTGGTGTCGATGGCGGGGACCGAGGCGCCGGGATGGAGGTACTGATAACCGATGAACGCATCCCATTTCGGGTTGGAATCGGTCTGAGCGTAGCCGGAAGCGGAAATCAAAAACACCGCAATAAGCGCTGCGAGGCAGGCCGCCAAAAGGCGATGCCCGCGAGCAGGGGAGTTAAGCATCATGAAATCCTCCGAAATAAGGTCGTCCCTGCGTTACCCTGGCAGCGAGACGTTGGTGCGGAAACCCAAGCCAGCAAGATCGATGGAAAGTCAAGACCATTGTTGGGAAGGGGAAATTCTATCGCACCGGTGTTTAAAGCGAAAGGATAGACTCAAATTGCTCCCCCGCAACCAAAGCGCGGTGGTTTCGTCTCAAATTGAAATTCCTGACGGAGCAGCGCATGCAGATGCTACCCAGACCTTGCCGGGTGGGAAGCTAGCCGCGTATTGTGGGAACTCGACCGGAGTGCGGATGCGGATTGCGAGTGGGTCCGTGCCGATAGGAGCGTGCCGGTCGGATCTGCGCACTGACTGAGCCAGCGAACAGGGCGCGAGCAACCAGATGAGCCACGAAAAGATATTGATTGTCGAAGACGAAGAGAACGAACGATCCGGACTGGCCGAACTGGTGTCATCCTGGGGATTTCGTGTAGAAACGGCCCGCGACGGCGTGGAGGGCTTGCAGAAGTCAACCCAATGGTCCCCGTCGATTGTCATCACCGACTTGAAAATGCCGCGCATGGGGGGGATCGAACTGTTGGGGCAGCTTGCCGAACAGGACGCGACCATCGCGGTTATCCTGGTCACCGCCCAGGGAACCATCGACAGTGCCGTGCAAGCTATGCGTATGGGAGCTTACGACTACATCACCAAGCCGATCGACACCAACCGCTTGCGAACCATTCTCGGCAACGCCTCCGCTCTGTTGGGGACGCGCGCAGAACTTGAGGCTACGCGGCGCAGGCTGAGGGACGCGGGATCGCTGGGGCGTCTGAACGGCGCTTCGCGCAAGATGCAGGAGATTTTCCGGCTCATGGAAATGGTCTCGCCCAGCACTGCCTCGGTGTTGATTACCGGTGCCAGCGGCACGGGAAAAGAGCTGGTGGCACGGACGATTCATGAGCTCAGTCCGAGGAAGGACCGGCCTTTCGTTGCCATCAATTGCGCCGCGATACCGGAGACTTTGATGGAGAGTGAGATCTTCGGCCACGAGAAGGGGGCCTTCACCGGGGCTCTGGAACGCCGTACCGGCTGCTTCGAACTGGCGGAAGGCGGAACCCTGCTGCTCGATGAAATTGGCGAAATGCCGATTGGAACTCAGGCTAAACTGCTGCGCGTTCTCGAAGACCGCAAACTACGGCGCCTGGGCAGCAAGGTTGAAACTTCGGTGGATGTCCGGGTGCTCGCAGCCACCAACAAGGTTCCAGACGAGGCGGTGGCGCGGGGTGAGTTGCGCAGCGATCTCTATTACCGCCTTAACGTGTTCAACATACACATGCCTCCTCTGCGCGAGCACAAGGAGGATATTCCCAGCCTGGTGCAACTGTTGCTGGGCGAGATGAGCAGCAAGCACTCCCGCAAAGTTGCCGCCGTCAGTGAAGCCGTGCTGAATCAGTTCAACCAATATTCATGGCCAGGCAACGTGCGTGAGTTACGCAACACCATTGAGCGAGCGGTAATCGTATGCGACGCCGGCGTAATCGAGACCAAGCATTTGCCCCCGGGGTTTGGACAGGCCCCGCTGCACGCCGCGGCCAATGATCCCGACGCGGTTCGCCTGGGCGTCGGCACCACCGTCGAAGAAGCGGAGAAGATGCTGATTCTGAAGACGCTGGAGGCTACCAGCAACAACAAGACCCGAGCTGCCGAAATTCTCGGCATCAGCCTGAAAACCCTGCATAACAAATTGAAGGAATACGGAGCCGCCGCCGCGGAGGCAGTTTCGGGCAAGGAGGAAGTACCTAGCGGCTAAGAGATTTTCGTACTCCCGTTGAATGAGCCACTTGCTTTCCCTTCATGCTGCGACGAAAAACCATCATCGTGCTGGTCATCACTCTTATGGTCGCGACCATGGTCACCGCCTTCTCGATCCTCTATATCTCTCAAATTCTGCGCCTGCGTATCAGCAACGCCAAGGAGACTGCAACCAGCCTGACTCGTCAGTTGGCCTATGCCGCAGCCAATGCCGTGCCCGATTTCAGTAGTACATCGATCGATACCAGCAACCCCTCTGCCGTGCGTCGCGCGTTGGCGGATTATGTGCAAACCGACGTTGCCCTCAACAATCTGCTCCAATCCGATCCCGGCGATTGGCGGTTCATTTACGATGTTTGCATCGTCGACGTGAACGGCAAGGCATTGCTCCATACCAACGCCAGCATGGTGGGTAAACTGATTCCACCGCGTCCCGACTTCCAGCAAGTGGTAAATGCCCGCTTCCGCGAACAAATGCGCCTGGTCTTCAGCCCGGCCGAGGTTTACGACGTGACCTACCCGCTGGAGTTGAATGGCCAGCCTTTCGGTACGATTCGCATCGGCGTGCAAACCGTGTTTCTAAAGAGCGAAGTGCAGACTCGCCTGATGAGATCGGCTTACATTTCGGTCACGTTGGTTTTTGTTTCATTGTTTCTCGCTGCGGGAATCTCCAACCTGGCGTTGGGTCCGTTAAAAAAAATCAGCCGCAATCTTGATAGCGTGAGCGCGGGAGACGCCGAGGCCCTTTACGGAGATGAATCGAGGCGCGACGAGTACGGTCTGGTCTCCCTGAAGATTGCGAACCTGGGCCGCCAGATCCGAGATAGCCGAGAAATTTTTTCCGCGCTCAAGGACAATGTCGATCAACTCATGGCCAAGCTACAGGATGGGTTGATGCTGTTCGCGCGCGATTCGCGGGTGGTGCTGGTGAGCGCTCCGGTGGAAGGGTTTCTCGGACGTCCTCGGGCGGAACTTCTGGGACACACGGTGCATGAGATATTTGACCAGGAATCCCTACTGGGTGCCGCCTTGCTGGAGGCTTTTGAGCGCCGACGCCCACTGTCACAGCGGGAGTTTGAAGCGGCTGGAGGCAAACGGGTGCAGGTTTCGCTGGACTTCGTGCAGGAAAGAACGTCGCAAATCGGCGCTCTCCTGATTATGCGGGACACCGAATCGGTGCGGCGCATTGGCGACGAAATTGAGATGTCACGCCGGCTCTCCGCCAGCGGGCGCCTTACTCGGGGCGTGGCCCACGAGGTGAAGAATCCCATCAACGCGATCGTGCTTCACTTGCAACTGTTGCGCAACAAACTGGCGCAACCGGAGCCCGATACGCGGCGTCACATGGATATTATTGATACTGAAATCCGCCGCCTGGATCGGGTGGTGCAGACGCTGGTCGATTTCACCCGGCCCCGCGATCTTCATCTGGAGGAAGTGGACCTGCGCCGCTTGATGGAAGACGTGGCCCAACTCGCCGCGCCGGATGCGGAGCAGCATGGAGTGATCATCCGGCGCCTTATGCCGGAGCAACGGCTGCCGATCAAGGTCGACATCGATCTGATGAAACAGGCGCTGCTCAACGTGGTGATCAACGGAGTCCAGGCCATGCCCCAGGGAGGGCTGCTCGCCATCTCTGCCCGGCGAGAAAACAATACCATGGTTGCCGAAATTCGTGATGAGGGTCGAGGAATTCCGCAAGACATGCGCGACAAGATTTTCGAACTCTATTTCACGACCAAGAAAGATGGCAGTGGCATCGGTCTGGCCCAGACCTATCAGATTCTGCAATGGCACTATGGTTCGGTAGACTTCGAATCTGCTGAGGGGAGCGGAACGGTTTTCCATTTTCATATTCCAGCGGGTGCTATGCCGGATGCTGGTCCGCAGTATGCCGCCGATGCGCAGATGGACAACGCGGAGATTGATTTATAAGAGAGTCACTGGTTTGACCGATTTGCCGTAGCCGATTTCGAAGAAAGAGAATCGCGACGCCTCCGGCCGCACTGCGCTCCTCGACGAGGTAAAATCGTTTTGCGTCAGTGTTCGATCGTCCGGGACCCAGGTTATGACTCTGGCAGCAATCCTTCTCATCAGCATTTTCTGTACAGCCTCGGCCTTGCCGTTGGAGGCGGCGAGGTACCATGCGCCGGCGCCAGAGTCTGCGAATCAATCCGCCAGTTCTGTAGGAACCGAGCCGCAGGGAGCCGCCTCCCCAACGCAGACTCCCGCGAATACCCCCCAGTCACAATCCGCTCCCACTCCAGCCACGACTTCTTCCGGACAAAATCCGCCCGGCACCACCAAGAGGCGGCGACGCAAGAAGAGAGCGATTGCATCGAACTGCAACGGCGCTCCCGCTGCCTCTGGTCAGGATGCTTCAGCTTCTCCCTCCACGAGTGCGGCTGCCGGCGGAAAAGCTCCGACCACTGGAACGTCGAGTCCTGCCGCAAACTGTCCACCATCGAAAGTGATTGTGCAGCAGGGAGGGACCTCAGATCCAGGCGTTGCGCTGGCTGGGGGCACGACCGGTAATCAGGCGTCCCCACAGCGGGACGCTGCCAACCAAATGTTGGGGTCGACGGAAGAAAACCTTAAAAAGATTGCCGGACGCCAGCTCAGCTCCGATCAGCAGGACATGGTCAATCAAATCCGACAGTTTATGGAGCAATCGAAGGCAGCGGTGGGCGACGGTGATCTCGAGCGCGCTCGCACCCTGGCGTGGAAAGCCCAAGTACTCTCCGAGGAATTAGTGAAGCCGGCAAAGTAATTGCAGAGGGTACGCCTTCCCCAGTAAGAGCCCTCGTAAGGAGGCGTCATCCCAATCGAAGCGCGTTGGAGCGGGTAGGGATCGCGCGCGGGACATCCCGGACACCCACCCGTCCCTCGCGCCAGATCCTTCCCTCCGCCCGAAACCCGGCTCCGCGAAGGCGTGACTACCTTACTCTTGAAGCGCAAAATAAAAGGAGTTGTAGCTCACTTGCCTTTCGCTCGAGCGCTGTTTACTTTCGCCAGCAAATCCTGCGACATGGGTTGCAGAGGACCTGGAATCTTCACGGCCTCGGTGAGCACTTCGCGGGCTTCGGTCAATTTGTTCAACTTGCCGTATGCAAAGCCCAGACCGTATAGAGCTCGAGCATATTGCTGATCGTCCTGACCTTTGAGCAAGCCCGCGGCGATTTTGAGTTCGGGGATGGAGGCTGCGGTTTTCTCCTGCTTCAGGTAGGCCCAGCCGATCGTGTTGTGACCAACTCCGGCCGCAATCTTTCGCGATTTGTCTGCGTCGGGAGCATCCGCTTTCGCTACCTCGATGGCCTTCTGCGAATAGGTGATCGCTTTGGCGGCGCTGCCGGGCTTGGCATCGTCGCCGTAGAAATTTGCCAGCAGTAGCAGCGCCGCCAGCGAGTTTGGATTGGATGCCAAAACCTTTTCTCCAAACGAAACCAGGCGCGCTTTATCGTTCAACTGGTCCGGTCCCAGGGTGTACATGGCATAGTTGGAAACCGGCTCTTGAAACTTCGAGTCGGGAAAAGCTGCGGTGAACTTCTCGATATCCGCCATCCGGCTCTTGGGATCCGTTTCGCCGGCAATCCCATTGAAGCCAGAGGTCTCCAAAAAGTCGCAACTGTTCTGCGCGGCAGATTTGTCGTCATTTACTTTCCGAGTGAAGTCCTCGTCGCTCATGCCCTCGGCCTTGGCTTGCTTGGCGATCGATTGGCAAACCTCGCCACCCCTTGCGGCGTAATCCATCAGCTTGGTGTTGTTCTTGACCTGCTGCGCCAGGCTCGCCTGGGACACTAATATGTCGAGATTGTGGGAAGATCCAGCCAGCGCCTTATCGCCGTAGTCAAGCGCCTTTTCGAAGTCGCCGGTTGCCTGGTAGGCCTGCGAGATCTGCCAGTTCCCGTAGGCTATGGCTGCCGGGTTCGAGGAAAACTTTTGCACGAAATCTTCATACAAGGCGAGCTTCTTCTGCGGGTCCGGCTCGTTGGCTATGGCTTGCAGGGCGTGATCCTCATCGGTGCCAGCCGCAATCTGAATGCGATCGACTTGGGCAGACGCATGAGGGATAGAAACCGCGAAAGTGAGGATCAGGACAACCAGCGACAGCAAACCGCTGCAGAGTCTCATAACCGGCCTCCGGTATACGCAGGAAATTGAGAACCTCGAGTTTCGAGCAGGCGAATCGTAGCGCTGAAGGCGGTTGCACGCAAGGGCCGAGATCGCCCCGATCCGCCCCATCGCCCCCGCACCGACAAAAACGACTCCACCGAGGAGACACGGAGCCATAGGAAAATCCAAATCCTTTCTGCGCGCCTCCGTTCCTCGGCAGTAAATTCCAGCCGATCCCGACTTCGGCTAGAGTAGAAAGATGCGGGCCATCCTCAGCCAGCGACCTTTGCGCTTCGTCTTTGCCGCCAACTTGATTTCCATGTTGGGTAGCGGGATGAACTCGGCTGCGGTCGCCTGGTACATTCTGCAGGCCACGCATTCCGAACAGGCTCTGGGAACGCTCGCCGTAGTGCAAACGATTCCTGCCATGCTCATGCTTCCCTTCACCGGTGTCATCATCGACCGGGAAGACCGTCGGCGACTGGTCATGTGGTTGGACGCGGTGCGCGCCGTGATCATTGCTGCGGTGGCCATGCTTGCGTTCCGCCATCGCGTGCAAGTCTGGGAACTCTACCTGATGAACATGCTGGTGGCTGCCGGCTTCTGGATGTTCTGGCCAACCATCACGGCCCTCATTCAGGAATTGACGCCGGAGGACCGCTTCGTGCACTCGAACACGTTTTTGCTGGCGGGCGTGCAGGGCGGATGGCTTATCGCGGGTTCGGTCGTGGGCTTTATGTACAACCACATCGGTCTCGGCGGCGTCCTGTTCATCGATGTGTCGACCTACGTTGTCTCCTTTCTCTGCTACTTCGCGGTGCGCAAAGGACGCCATGTCGTGCTGCGCCCCCAGGAGTTGCGAGCCGACCTGGTCGCGGCGGAAAACCAATTGCAGCGCTTCTGGCGGGATCTCGGCGAGGGACTGCACTTTCTGCGCGATCATCGGGCCGCGGTGATGCTGGGGATCAGTTGGGCTCTGTTTCTCGGAGCCATGATGACGGGAGGAGTGGTGACTCCTTCGCTGAGTGAGCGCGTCTTTCACGCCGGGCCGGTGGGCTATGGCTGGCTCAGTGCGGGATGGGGTACGGGGGCCTTCTTCAGCGCGCTCTACGCGCCGCCGGCCATTGCCGGCCTGGGTGGCCGCCGCGCCCTGGCGTTCTCGATGGCGTTGCTTTCAGTGGCTATGATTTGTGCGCCGGTCTCGGGATCTCTGGTTCTGGCCATAGCGGCCTACTTCGTCATGGGTTCGGCGCGAGGAGTCGGTGGAGTGGCCATGAATACCAGCCTGATGGAAATGGTCCCCAAATACCTAATGGGACGCGTGCAGAACACCTATTATTTTGCGGGGACGTTCCTGCAAATCGCGCTCGCCCTCAGCGTGGGTGCCGTGGCGCACAGGGTGAGTCTGGTGGCCGCATTCGCCATCCTGGCCTGCGTGTACGGCATGGCGTTCGTGGCGGCAAGTTGGCCGGCGGGTACACCAGTGGTAGAAGAAGTCGCCGTGAGGTGAGCCTAGCGGTGGCGGGATGCCCCCCGCTAAGAGCGAAGAACTGTCAGGGACAAAGATTAAAGATCTGGTGCCCGCGTTTTGAGCCGCGTTCGTTTTTACCGGAGGGTCTTGTTGCCAGAGAGAGTCTTGCGCACTTCGGGCAAAGATGGGAGTTTGATGCCGCGGTCAATCCGATCGTCCGCCATTTTGCTTGGCGAACTGTGTAAACCGTGCCAGCCTCCATATCGCGAGGGGCTCGCGCGAGTTGAAAAGCAGCTCCGCCATCCTCTGTCCCACCGCCGGTCCGTGCTTAAAACCATGCCCCGACCCGCCGCCCACCAGCCACACGTTCTCCATCAGCGGATGCCGGTCCATGATGAAGTGACCGTCCGGCGTCTGCTCGTACTGGCAAACGCGAGTCTGGACTAGCGGCGCACCCTTCAAGGCGGGGAAGCGAAAGCCAACATATTCGCGAATGTTTCTTAGAGTCTCCTCGCTCACCAGGCGATCGCCGTCCGTAGGATCGAAAACCGCCCCGCGCGTGTCATCTGCGATCTTGAACCCGCGCCGACCGCTGCCGGGAATTCCATATCGAAAGCGTCCCCAATGATCAGCCCACACCGGCAGACGCCCGGCGTTGAAGCGACCATCCCCCGCAGGCGTGCCAAAGAAAAAAACATCCTGCTTGGTCGCTTGCACCAGATCGCCGATGGCGTGGGGGAACAACCGGCCGAGCCACGGCCCGCAGGCGAATATATAGCAGTCGGCCTGGATCCGTGACCCATCCGAAAGCGCAAGGGCCCGCAGCGGCCCAGGTTCAAGGCGGTCGGCCAACACGGCGACTTGCCGATACACGCCGCCCGCCGAAACGAATGCCTCGACCACTGCCCGGCAGCTGGCGCCGGCCTCCAGATATCCGCATTCCGGCTCGAAGATTGCCCACTCGATTCCTTCAAAGTTAATCTGCGGCCAGCGTTTCCTCATCTGCGCCGTCGAAAGTTCTTGAAACCTGATCTTCGCCGCGCGCAACATTTTCACCGACCCGCTCTCGAACGCATCATCGCGTCCCGATGCCATCCACAGCACGCCGGTAGGATGTAAAAACTGCCGCTTCCACCGCTGTTCATACTTCCGCCAAAGTTTGAGGGCGCGGGCCGCCATCTCCGTATAAGGTTGATCGGGCCCGTACGTTCCCCGCATCACCCGCGTCTCCCCACCCGACGACGCCCGCGAATTTCCCGGCCCCCAGGCGTCGACGAGCGTAACGCGCGCCCCACGCTCCACAAGATGCAGTGCGGTCCAACCGCCGAATGCGCCGGCGCCGATGACCGCTACATGAAGGTTAGTTCTCATCGTGCGGAATGTTTTTGCTCAGGAAATCTTTGCTCTTCGTTTCAGCACGAATACTGGAAGGAAAGTGCCGAATGTTTCGTCGACAACACTCCTCTACCCTGCGGCCGTAGACTTTCGAACGGGGTGGACGTGAATGTCCAAGCCTTCAACTCGTATCATAGTAGATAGCGTAGATAGCGTTTTTGTATGGCTTTTGTGAACCCCAGCGAAGCAGCCTGCAGTGCAAGTTTGCCGCCCACACCGGTTACGGTGGAGTTGCTCATCCAGATTTGGCTATCGGTTCTGAAACGGTCATCCCTAGGGCTGGATGATGATTTCTTTCAGATGGGAGGCAGTATTCGGTCCGCGGACTAAACCGCCCCTGGTTTTCGGGTAATCCTCTTCATCAGCTGCGTGCTCCCACGAGCGAAACGAGGTTTGGACTTGATCGACCCATCGTTTCAGTCAAGTTGCTGGGGAGCGACTTCTCAAGAATTAGGCTGGGTCGAGTGCCAATCGTGCCTTCGTAGCGGTGAATGCGCATCCTGGAGAGGAAACCGTACCTCTGTTGGGCAACCATCCCGTCTATCGCGGCGAGATCCGGGGCTCCTGCATTGTATGCAAACGCAATGCGGTCTCCCGGAATGGCCGAGCGGGGGGACAGAAATCTGTAGTGGGATGCCTGATCCAAACAGGTACCCACTGTTACCGCGGTGCAACCAACCGAACGCTCTGTGTATCAAATTGGTATGTTCTTGGAGTTTCAAGGGTTGGTTGCTGGTTAGTTCCGTAAATCTGAAATGCTGCGGCTGACACATCTCGAAGGTCGATGGCGCAGGAGTTGCTGTGCGATCGTCGTTTTTTTGGCCGTGGCTGGGCTTGCGGTCAGCGTTGCTACCCGCTATTGTTCTCCGCAAAGGTCTTCATATTCGGTAAGGACGACCTCGCACCGGCATTCGTTGCCGGAGCTAGGCCGGCAGCGTCTAACCTGGAATGCAGCCAGCTGGGTACCTCAAGTGGTGCGATCCGGCGTCCTCGAAGCTCCAACTTCTTATCCCCGCATTGCCCCGGCTGGGCTTCCCATACCCAGCGTGCTGCTCGAAACCAGTCTGTACAATCGCCCCCCTCCTTTCTGCTGACCTTTTCCCCGACTTTTCTAAATGTTTGTTGCTATCGCTTATTGCCAGCAATGAGTTTTGTCTGGTTGATGGAAAGGGTAAGCCCTCGGGGTTTTCCGTGCGGGGTGGCGTAAAACCGGGCTGAAGTCGAGCGCCAGAGGCCTTCGGGGGGTTGCCGCGGAAGGTGGCCTGTGGTGTACGACTAAGGGTCTATATCGTCGTGAACGATGGCGGTTTACGATGGTCGCTGAGCGATCAGATTGGCGGACTCAGGAGTACCCGACTTGGTGGCCTGGAATGAGAATCGGGTCCGGAAAGGAATCCTACATGGGGCTTGCACCCTTGTTGAGGGAGGGAGCGTTGGACGCTGTTCGGCAGTTCGATACCTGCATGGTCGCGAATGCAGTCGAGACGTTTAACGTGCGACTGCACAACACGGGATTCACCAACGCCGGCATTCATTGCATGTTCAAAGATGAACCTCCGATGGTGGGTTATGCGGCGACGGCTCGACTGCGCAGCGGTGAGCCGCCCATGGGGGGCAGCACGTTCCATGACCGTGGCGATTTCTGGAACAGTATTCTTCAGATTCCGACTCCACGCATTCTGGTATGGGAAGACAAGGATCATCCGCCTGGCCGCGGAGCTTTTGTCGGGGACATGCACTCGGCAATCCTCAAGGCGCCGGGCTGCATCGGTGATTTGACCAACGGCGCGGAGCGGGAACTTCCTTCCGTCCGGGCGATGGGGATACAGTTGTTTGCCGGAAGCGTTGCTGTTTCGGGCGCGTCTGCGTACATTTCGACGTCGCCGCCGCTCCAGCGCCTTTTCCGTGGCGAAGCTGGGCGAGGTCATGAAAAAGCCAGGCTAGGCCGAAAACGGCCCCCCCGAAATCGTAGTGAAAAATAGCAAAGGAATTCGCAAAGAAGGTTGGTCCAAGAAACGATGACTCAACACCGCACGGCGACCCTCCCGCGAAGCTGCAGACGCCAGGCAACGATTTCGTCTTCGTCGCTTGCCGCACTCATCGTCGCGCTTGCAGTCGGTCTGTCTTCTTGTTCCGGAGAACGGACCGACCATGTTCAAGCGGACGGTGCAACCGTGACGGTCGGAGTGACGAAGGTGGTGAAAAAGTCTCTTGGCCGGCATATCACGCTCTCCTCCGAATTGGTGCCGTTTCAAGAGATCGACGTCTATGCCAAGGAATCCGGTTACGTCAAGAAGCTGATGGTCGATTACGGGACCCACGTGAAACTCGGCCAGGTCATGGCGATTCTCGAGATTCCCGAGTTAGAGGCACAACTGCAAGAGGATCGGGCGGAAATCAAAGACGCCTACAATCAGGTAACCAGGGCGCAGCATGAGTTGGCGCGTTATCAGGCGCAGTACAACGCGCTGCATCTGCAGTTCACTCGGCTGAACGGAGTCTTCCAGAGCCAGCCTGGCATCGTGGCTCAACAGGAAGTGGATGACGCCCAGGGAAAAGACCTGGCGGCGTCCTCGCAAGTCGACGCCGGCCAAGCCGCTTTGGATGCTTCCCAGAGCCAGCTTGGCGTAGCCCAAGCGAAACTAGCGCACGATCAAAGCCTTTTCGACTATTCCAAAATTACCGCGCCTTTTTCTGGCGTCGTCACCGAGCGTTATGCGAATCTGGGGACGCTCGTGCAAGCGGGGACGGGTTCAAGCACGCAAGCGATTCCGATCGTGAAGCTGTCCGAAGATGATCTGTTCCGCCTCGTCATACCAGTTCCGGAAGCCTACGTGCGCTACATCCGCGTGGGTGATCCGGTGGACGTTCACGTCCCTTCGCTCAACCGTACTTTTCCGGGCAAGGTGGCACGCTTCTCGGTAGACGTGCAGTCAGATACACGAACCATGCACACCGAAGTCGATGTGGCGAATCCCCAGCGCGTTATGTTGCCCGGCCTGTATGCCGACGCCGATCTCAACCTCGATGAAAAACAGAATATCCCGACCGTGCCGGTGCAAGCCCTCAATCACGCAGGTGAAAAGATAACGGTGTTCGTTGTGGGTCCTGACGGTGCGCTGGAGGAACGCACGGTGCAAGTCGGAATCCAGACAAGTAACGACGCCGAAATTGTCTCCGGATTGAAGGAAGGCGAGGAGGTTGTAATGAGCGATCGCAGCGGCCTGAAGCCCGGCCAGAAGGTCCGGTCGCAAGTCATAACCTCGCCCGAATACCACGAGGGGGATGGGCAGCCATGAAGCCGGGAACTTGGGCACAGGTTAACGAGTTCGAAAAAAGAAAGATGGGATAGGTTTTATGCCAGGGTTTTCCATTCGTAACCCGTATTTCATTATTGTGATCTGTTTGGCGCTCGTGGTGATTGGTGTGACCAGCATGGCGCGCATGCCGGTCGATTTGTTTCCCCCCATCAATTTGCCGGAGGTGGTGGTGGCGACGTTTTACTCGGGCATGCCGCCAGAGGATATCGAAACCGATATCACCGATCCCCTCGAGCGTTTTTTTACGCTGGCTGCGGGAGTCGATCACTTTGAGTCCCGCTCGCTTCTCGGCGTGAGCATCATTAAAGTGTACTTTCAGCCAGGCACGAGTCCCGACGCCGATGTCACCCAGCTCTCCAACCTGGCGCTGGCGGACTTGAAGCGTCTGCCACCCGGAACTCTACCCCCGGTCGTGCTCAAGTTCGATGCCTCCAGCTTGCCGGTGGCCCTGGTGACCGTCAAGGGAGAGGGTCTGAATGAAACACAACTTCACGACTACGCTCAGTTCCAGATCCGTAACCAGATCACGGTTGTTCCCGGCTCTTCCATCCCTGGCGTGTTTGGTGGCATCTATCGCCAGATTATGGTGTACGTGGATCCGTACAAGTTGTCGTCCCGCCAGCTCAGCCTGATGGATGTAGTACGTGCCGTCAATAACGCAAATCTGATTCTGCCCGCAGGCGACGTCAAAATAGGGCCGTACGATTACTTCGTTTACTCCAACAGCCTGGTCGACGACATGAAGGAACTGGGGGAAGTTCCTCTCAAGATCGACGGTCATTCCTGGGTGACGGTGAATGATGTCGGGAGAGCGGAGGATTCGCACCAGATTCAATACAACATAGTTCGCATCGATGGTCAGAAGTCTGCCTATATTCCGGTTATGAAGCAAGGCGGCGACACCAACACGATTGCCGTGGTGGAGGGCGTTCGGCAGCTCATCAAGCATCTCTACGACATCCCCAAGCAGATGGTCACCAGCATTGTGTTTGACCAGTCGGTGTACGTGAAGGAAGCCATTGATACCGTGCTGCACGAGGGAGCCTTGGGCTTGATTCTAACCAGCCTGATGATCCTGATTTTCCTGGGCAGCTTCCGCGCCACTTCGGCCGTGCTGCTGTCAATTCCATTGTCTGCGCTGGCCGCGTTCGTGGTGTTGGCTCTGATGGGCGGCACGATCAACACCATGATCCTGGGAGGAATGGCTCTGGCCTTTTCGCGCGTGATCGACAACTCGGTGATCTCTCTGGAGAATATTTACCGCCATCTGGAGATGGGGACCGCGCCTATGATCGCGGCTCAGGTCGGGGGCTCAGAAGTGAGTCTGGCGGTGCTGGCGGCTACGCTGGTGGACGTGGTTGATTTTTTCCCCGTCGTGTTCCTCTATGGGGTTGCGAAATTTCTGTTTTCCGCTTTAGCGCTGGCCTTCTGCCTCTCGCTGTTGGCTTCCTTTGTTGTGGCGATGACCGTGATTCCCTTGTTCTGCTCACGCTTCTTAAAAGCCGTTCCTCACAGCGCAGAGACCGAGGGCAGGCACGGATCTGAGAACCAATCGGAGAACAAAGAAAACGACGATGAGATTGAGCCGACCCCGACCGCCAGTCCTTCCTGGATGGATCGATTCAATGCGCGCTTCAACCGGATCTTCAACCAGGTCCTCGATTATTACGAATACTGGGTGCGACGGGCGCTGGTGCGTCCCGCGGTTACGGTTTTAATTCTGAGCGGCCTATTCCTGGCCAGCTTGTTGATCTATCCGCTGCTCGGGTTGGCGTTTTTTCCCAAGACCGATGCCGGCCAGTTCACCATCAACCTGAAGGTCCCCACCGGCACTCGCATCGAAGTGACCGACCAATATGTCGGCAAAGTCGAAGATCTGATCCGGAGCTCGATGGAAGGGAATGATCTGAGGAGGATCGTCTCCAACATCGGTGTTGTTCCGGATTTCTCCTCGCTCTATACAACGAACTCTGGTCCTTATACTGCGACGGTCCAGGTGCAGTTGAATGAGAAGCGCAGGTTGAGCAGTTTCGCATATATGGACCGGGTGCAGCAACGAATGGCCAAACAGTTTCCCGATATTCGCACTTTCTTTTCCAGCGGCTCGATGGTGGACGCCATTTTGAACTCGGGCATGCCGGCTCCGATCGACGTACAGGTGAGCAGTTCCAATCTGGACCAGATTTATGGCATCGCACAGAACCTGGCCACAGAGATTCGGCAGGTGCGTGGGGTTGGCCAAGTCTACATTCCACAAGATATGAACTACCCGGCGCTTCGTCTGGATGTAGATCGCGTGCATGCCGGAGAGTTGGGACTGACGCAGAAGGATGTGGTGGATAACGTAATCACCGCTCTCAACTCAAACTACATGATCGCTCCCAATTACTGGGTCGATCGCAAGAGCGGCAACGACTATTACCTGACGGTGCAATTTTTCGAAAAAGGCCAAGCAGCGATTCACAACATGGCCGACCTCGGACAGATTCCGTTGCGGGATCCGGATCGAAGTGCCGACCAGAACTGTGGTCCCGGCGGCTCGCTGGGAAAGGGTCAACCCGCTTGGAGTTGCGCGGGAGGCGGCCGACCCACCACGGTGCTCAACAACGTGGTTAGCGTAAAACAGGTTCAGACTCCAACCGAGGTTGACCACTATCAAATTCAGCGAGCGGTCGATATCTACGTGACCCCCACTGGAGAAGACCTGCAAGCGGTGACTAGCTCGATTCGCAAAATTCTTGCCAATACGAAAGTTCCGGGCAACGTGCGAGTGAATCTGCGTGGAATGGTGCAGGGAATGGAGGCGTCGTTTAAGAGCTTTGCCTTCGGATTCCTAATTTCTTTTCTTTTGTTATTTCTCATCCTGACGGCGCAGTTTAAATCGTTCATCGATCCTTTCCTGATCATGCTGGCAATTCCCATGGGGTTCGTTGGCGTATTGATTATTCTGCCGCTCACGGGCAGCACCTTAAATGTGATGTCGCTGATGGGAGTGCTGATGCTGGTAGGAATTGCAGACTCGAACAGCATTCTGATTGTGGATTTTGCGCACAATCTGGAACGGCAGGGACTAGCCCCGGCGGATGCAGTCATTACCGCGTGCCGGGTGCGGCTGCGGCCCATTCTGATGACCTCGCTGGCGACCATCATTGGCATGATTCCGATGGCGATGAAATTGGGAACGGGCGCGGAACAGTATGCCCCCATGGCGAAGGCCATTATCGGAGGCTTGACCTCTTCCGTAGTGCTTACGATTTTCATCGTGCCGGCCGCGTACCTGCTGGTGTACGGCGGGAAGCGGAATCAGCAACCTGCGACCGCCCAGCCAACGGAGCCGAGGGCATGAAGCCCGCTTGCTGGAATCGCTCCAAGATCGAACCCGGCTCCCCATGCAGGAGTTCGAGAGGCAACCCGATGGTGCGGAACAGAATTTTCATAGCGTGCAGGCTCCTGTTTTTGGTTGGGGCGCTGGTTGCTTTGCCTGGCGGGGCACAGACTTCGGAAAAATCAAGTGCAGTCGAGAACTTACCCTCCGCTCCGCAGCCTCAGTCGTTGCAATCCCCAGCTCGTGCTTTGATGCCCCGGCAGGCGCAACTGGCGCTGGTCGCCGTTTTGCAAAGCGGCAACGGACGGCAAGACAATTCTTCCATGACTCCCGTCTCGCCGCCACCGGGTCAAGCGCCCAACGGCCCCATGCGCTTAACTCGCACCCAGGCTGAGCAACTGGCGCTTAGGAACAATCCCCGGATCAGTGTGGGGCATTTGCTGGGTTTGGCACAGCATCAGGTCTATCGCGAGACCAGGGCGGGGGAACTTCCCACCTTCAATGGGGCCATCACGGCAGTGGATGCCAATGAAGGCAGCCGCATTGGCGCCGGAGCGCTGACTGCATCTCGCCTGCTGGAACATGCGGGCGCCGGCGTGACCCTTAGCCAGCTCATCACTGACTTTGGGCGCACAACCAATCTGGTGTCCTCCTCAAAACTTCTGGAAAAGGCACAGAACGCGAATGCGCTGGCCACTACCGAAGACGTCGTTCTCGCTACGGACCAGGCTTTTTACAACGCGCTCGAAGCCCAGGCGCTGCTCAAGGTCGCGCAACAAACGGTGACTACTCGCGGGTCCGTGCAACATCAAATCGATGAACTGACGAAGAACAAGTTGAAATCAGGTCTGGACTTGTCCTTCGCTGACGTCAATCTGTCGCAAGCCAAACTGCTGCAACTCGATGCCCAGAACAACGTCGATTCCACCGTCGCCGCCCTCACCGCGGTCCTGGGCTTCGACAAACAAGTGCAATACGAACTGAGCGATGAGGAGACCCAACTGCCTTCGCCGCCGCCGGATGTGGATGTGCTGATCCATACGGCGATGCAGCAACGCCCCGATCTGCAGGCGCTCAACTACGATCAACAGGCCGCGGAAAGGTTCCGCCGTGCTCAGCGCGATCAGCTTTTGCCGACCGTCAGTGCGCTTGGAATTGCGGGCGTAACTCCGGTGCGTCCGGACTGCTTTGGCGGCTGCTTCCCGAACTATTTCATTTCCAGCTGGTACGGCGCCCTGGGCGTGAATATGAGCGTCCCCATCTTCAACGGCTTCCTCTACACTGCCGAGGCTTCGGAAGCGAAATACCGGGCGAAAGCCGCAACCGAGAAGACCAGGGATCTGCGGGACCAGGTGGTGCGCGACGTTCGCACCGCATGGTTGTCGGCGAATACGGCATTTCAGCGCGTCAGCGTGGCCGAAGAACTAGCCAAGCAAGCTGACTTGAGCTTGCAACTGGCGCAAGGGCGCTATCAGCTTGGCTTGGGCTCGATCGTCGAACTCAGTCAGGCACAATTGCAGCAGACCGATGCTGCCATCGGCTATGTGAACGCGCAATACCAGTATCGTCTGGCGCTCTCGACACTGAACT
Source organism: Candidatus Sulfotelmatobacter sp. (assembly GCA_036514015.1). GTDB lineage: Bacteria > Acidobacteriota > Terriglobia > Terriglobales > Acidobacteriaceae > Sulfotelmatobacter. Next base: position 127,482 of record DATBYA010000166.1, on the reverse strand, counting down.
TTGAGATTGGAGTGCAGCCCTGAAACCTGGGAGAGCCAGCCCGACACAATCCGGCGAAGTAGCGTGCCGGGCAGGAAAAGAAGTAACAAGAATCACAGCGCCTGGTTTACGATTCGTCGCGTTGTGCCCATGCAAAAGTCGGTAGAATGACCGGTCGCTTTCGTTTCTGAGGTCTTTCCATGTTGCCATTCTCGCTCTATTTCGTTACTGCCGTGGTCACGGGCTTTCACATGTATGCCCTGTTGTCGGTCGTTGTTTATGGTGTGCCCTTGAATCCGCTGGAGTTGGTTTCGTGGTTGGGCTCGTTCTGTCTGCTGGTGGCAGCCTATGTGAGCCTTTTCAGGCCCCGTGCTGCAGCCCGAGTCGCGCTCATCGCCTGTCTGGCAATGTGGTGCTTCTATGCTCCGGCGACGGCTAACTTTGTCCGTGCCAAGCGAGACAAGGCACCGGCGGTATCCCAATGGATGCGCCCACCAGCGGGGGCAGCCAGAGACACTTCGTGGCGAATCGAAACTGCTTGTCTCTGAACTCGGATGCTACTGCCTTATCTAGCGATTGTTCTTCTGGCTGTCGTCACTCTCTATTCCGCCGTTGTCAGCTTTCGGCAGAAGCCGGATGGTGAACCGGCGGCGCCAGGTTGGGTTTTTCCCGACGCCCCAAAGCGTACCGCTCGAATTTTCGTCGGGGTTGCGACCCTGTTACTGGCGATCGGCTTGGGCGCATGGTTCAAAATTAATGGGTCCAGCGTCAGTCCGAATTCGATTCCGCGCTCCTGGCGCTTCTTGATTCCTGAGGGCTATCGCGGCTGGGTTCGTGTCGAGTTCGAGATCCCCGGCGCGCCTCCTTTGCCAGCGCAGGCGGGCCAGATCGTGCTTAAAATCCCGCCCACTGGATTGTTGAGAACGTCGTCGTCGGAGCAATACGGATGGGCCGAGGATGACTACGTTTTCTATGCAAGCGGCGGCCTGCAACCGATCCCGGATTCCGGCGCAGGAAAACTCATCTGGGGCAAGATCAACAATAGCGAACATTCCGGTTCTTCGGGCAAACGAAGCTATGAGGAATTTTTCGTCGGGACCCAGCAGCAATTTAAAGATCAAGCGGAACAGTCGAGACCTAACGATTCGCCAAAGGAATCTCATGTTCCCGCGGCGGTTCCGTGACTCGTGCATCAAAAAGAAAAGGGTGGCTCGTGCGACCGCAGTCGCCGGGCCACCCTTATGCTTGAATCATTTTCCCATCGAACCGCTTTACGCCCCTGCGCTCATTGCTTTGACCGCAACTTCCGGCCTCAGGGTTTGCGCCATCTTTCCAAAATACAACTTGTAGGAACGGTGGATTCCGTACATGACCGGGAACGCGGCGAGCGCCAGTCCCCATCCCGGGTGAGAACTTACCGCCTGCACCATCGTGGTGACTCCCGCGCTGACTACGTAGTAAGGGAACGAAAGGTGCGCCAGGCCCCACCAGATCTCCCCAGCCGCCTTCCCCTCACTCACAGCTACGATCGCAGCTACCGGAGCGGTCTGCCCCAGGAACAGGGTGGCTGTCGCTAGCGCTAGTCCCAGGGTGCTGGAACTCCACTCGATCCCACGCAGCCAGTCGGCATGAAACATCAGGCTCGCCAGGCAGCTGGCAAATGACATCATGCTGAGATTGAATGCCATCTGCTGCGGGTTCAACTTCGCGTTCTTCCGGGGCCAGCATTGCACCACGGTGGAAACGCATGTGATCGCCACCGCTTCGACAGCGCTCAGACTCACAACTGCGGTCAACAGGAATGGCAAGTTGACCGACATGTTACCGTTTACTCCCGGCAGTTTGACTTTCATCCGCGAAGTCATCGCTGCCAGCGCCAGCACCGCGAGCGCAAAATAGGTGTGCAAGGAGTGGCTCACCCATCCCGCATATCCGGCGGTGATTAGCGCGGCTGCCATCATGGCGCCGATGAACGTTCTGATTTGCCGTGTGTTGTTGCTCATGATTCTTCTCCTTTCCTTGGATTCACACACGACAACTACTGTTCATCGTCGCCGGCGTCGGTAAAGGCGGCATCCGCACTCAGCATCGATGCTCCCCAAACCACGCTCTGCGCCGTACTGCTCGCTCCCGTGCTTGCTCCCCAAACCACGCTGAATGCACTCAGTGTGTTGTCGTTCCAGGGTAACGACGAGCCCCAAACGACCGAAGTTCCGTTCACGATCGAACTTCCCCAAACCACCGAAGCTCCCCAGACCACCGAGCTTCCCCAAACCACGGAACTGGAGGCAACGGTCGAGTTTCCCTGCACCAGAGAAACCGTGTGGGACTGAGCGTTGTAGGAAACTGAGGGCGAAAGGGCCGTCCCATTGGTGGGCGGGGCCAGGTCATTATTCGCAATCGCGGCCTGTACGTTCAGCAGTCCTGACCCATTCGAAAACAGGTCATAGAAGCTGACGAAGGTCTGCAACAGATGGGGCACATAAGCCGAGGTCGAAGTGAAGCCCATTTTGTATGCCGTCTTCATCAGCCGGGCCTTCACTTGATCGGGAGTGAGCGTGCTTGTTTCTTGCAGCAACAAAGCCGCTGCGCCCGCGACTGCAGGCGTAGCCATGCTGGTTCCACTCAAAGTGAAGTAGTCGTTGTTGCCGTCGCTACCGCCTACCAATTCGGACGGATACTCTGTCTCCAGTGTGGCTCCCGGGGCGGACAGAGAAACTACGTCGTTTCCTGGCGCCATCATGTCAGGCTTCATCACGAGATCGTACGTTGTGGGTCCCTTCGAACTGTAGCTCGCGATGGTCTGAGCCGCGGGGTAGGTGGATCCGTTGCTCTTGCTCGCGCCCACTGTCAGCACGAAAGGATCGTTGCCCGGCGCTGTAATGGTTCCATAACCGTTGCTTCCATTCACGCTCAAACGGCCATAGTTACCGGCTGCCACTACCACGACGATCCCGCTCTTCCAGGCTGCTTCGACCGCCTGGCAGAGAGGATCTTGGGTGTAGCTGACGGGAATACCGCGGCCCAGGGACAGATTGATAACCCGGATGTTATAGGTCTGCTGCAACGCAATCGCCTGCTGAATGGCCGCGATCACGGTACTGTCAGTGCCCGCGCCGTTTTCGTCCAAGGCGCGAAGGTCGACCAGGCTGACTGCGGGAGCCACGCCTTCATACTGGCCACCCGATAAGGAGCCGTTGCCGCCAATAATTCCGGCGACGTGCGTGCCGTGACCGTACAGGTCGTACCGCGCTCCGCTGGAGTTGGTCGTAGGTGTTCCCGTGAAGTCCTGGTGATACACGACCCGCGAGGTGCCGTTTGCATTCCGCAGATCGGGATGGCTATCGTTGATACCACTATCAATTACGGCCACGCCCACGCCCGCTCCGTTGTATCCGGCGTTCCAGGCCGTGCTCACGCCTGTGGCATCGTTGGTCATGTCATCCATGACATTCATGGGATGATCAATGGTCACCGATACGATCTCAGGATCGGCTTCTAAAGCCGGAAGAGCGCTGACCGGAATCGCAAATGCCGCACCCTTGATCATGTGCAGCTTGGAATGCAGGAATCCGCCACGATTCTGCATGGTGGCGTAATGGGCCGCCGTCGGGACCTGTTTGTATTGCACGATGACGTTTACGGTCTGGCCCTTGGTCGATCCCTGATTGGCTTTCGCCAGAAATCCGGAGAGTTCGTCTGCAATTCTGCCGCTGCGGGCAGGTTGGTTGGTCACCCGTTGTCCAAACGCCATTCCCGTTGCCAAAAGCAGCGTCATGCTCAGGCGCTTACCCCAGGCGGCGCTGTGTCGTTGTTCGCGGCCCGGCGGTTTCCTTAGTTTCTGCGTGTGCACCATGAATCTCACCCTTCTTTCTTGATGGGGGGAAGATCGCTTGTACCCACTCCCCCTGTTGCACGGGAGGAGCCAATCGGAAGGTTGCAAGTCGTTGTTTCTATTGAAGATGGTTCACTTCTGGCCAAGCCCTGCGGGCCACTGTGTCCCGCCCGAGCGGGCACGGGACAGTTTGTCCCGCCCCAACTTGGAAAGGAGTGGGACTGCAGTCGGGTGGGATTTGGGGTGGGAATGTGGAGCAAACGGCGTTGAACCGTCGCAGGGGGTACAGAAATTACTCTTGATTTTCGGGGGAGCAGATGTGACCGAGGACCGGTAAGCACAGCGAGCGGCATGTTCTAGACGGCGGCTGCTTTGCCCGCTGCAATGCGCTCGGCCATCTTCGGCATCGCGGCCATCAGGCGCTGGGTATATTCGTGGCGAGGACTGGTCAAGACCTGTTCGGTGGTTCCGGTCTCCACGATCTGTCCTTGGTGCAGGATCACAATCCGGTCGCAGATTCCTGCTACCGACGCAAGATCGTGCGAGATGTAAAGGATTGCCATCCCTGACGCGCGGTTCAGTTGACGAAACAGTGCCAGAATTTCAGACTGCGTAATCACATCGAGGGCGCTCGTAGCCTCATCGGCGATCAATAGCGCCGGGCGATGCATCACCGCCATCGCAATCAGCACGCGCTGCGCCTGTCCCACGCTCATTTGTGAAGGATACTTCCGCAGAAATTCCTCATTCGATGGCAAACTGACACTCTCGAGCGCCGACCGAATCGGCGCCTCACCATCCGAGCTGGAGCCGGCAGCGTGGGCCCGCCACGCTTCCTTCAATTGAGTTCGAATTTTCAGTGCCGGATTCAGCGATGACAGCGGACTCTGCAGCACCAGCGCAATTTTGCGTCCCCGCAGACTACGCAACTCTCGCTCGCGAAGAGTCAACAGATTGAGACCGTCGAATTCGATAATCCCTTCGCATCTGGCGCTCTTGCGATCGAGCAGGCCCAGAATCGCCATCGCCAGGGTGCTCTTACCCGATCCACTCTGTCCGATCAGTCCGAGTACCTCACCCCGCCGGATCTCCAATACAACCTCGCGCAACACTGCAGGCCGACCTCCATACCGCACAGAAATATGTGCAGCGAGAAGAACGTCGGGTTGCATCCTGTCGTTCATGACCATCTTGTCCTTCATTCGTATGTGCACGACTCTGTGCGCCCTTCTCCTCTGTAGATCTCAGGGCTGGCTGTGGTTGGAGTTTTGATTTACTTCACCGAAAGCCGTTCCACATTCCAGTAAGTCTGCGGCGCCAGAATCACCGGGATGGCGCCCTGCACTGTAGCGGCGACCGCCGACAGAGCGTTCCGGTTCACCAGATAAATAAACGGCGCTTGTTCGAGAGCGATCTCTTGCACGCGATCGAAACTTTCCTTCCGCTTCTTGGCGTCGGCCGAGGAAGCCTGCGCCCGCATCAGCCGGTCAATCTCCGCCTCCCACGCGGTTTCCGGAGACTTTTCCTGTGGGTTCCACTGATGATTCTCGGACGAACTCAGCCATACGTTCATCTGCTCGTTCGGATCCAGTCCGGTATTGGTCAGACCCAGCAGAATTGCCTCGTAGTCGAATGTCTGCGTCATGCGCTCGATCAGAGAAGGGAAGTCGAGCGTCACCACATTGACGTGCACCCCAATCTTCTGCAGGTCTTCCTGAATCATGGTCGCCATGCGCTCACGATACTTATTGCCCGCGTTGGTGACGATCGAAAACACCACCGCGTTTCCCTCCTTGTCTTTCAGCGTTCCATTTTCCAGCCGGAAGCCGTCGCCCTCGAGCGCCTTCAGCGCGGCATCCGGCGTATAAGCCTGAGCTTTCAGCTTCGAATTGAACCAGAACTTATTGGCGGGAGAGACCGGACCCAGCGCCGCTTGCGCGTGTCCGCGAAACACCACGCGGCTCAAGTCTTCGCGATTGATCGCCTGGGAAATCGCCCGCCGAAAAATCGCCGAGCGGAACCAGTTTTTCTTGTACTCGGGCAGCGGAGCCTTCGCCACCTGGTTGAACCACATCTGCTCGCTATCGAGCGACGGCCCCGCATCATGCACGAGCTGCGGAGAAGTTGCCGCCAGCTTGTCGAAGTAATCGCTGTCCAGCGAATTGACCAGATCGATCTCTCCGCGCTTGAAGCGCAGCATTTCCACATCGCGGTTCGCTTGAATATCCAGCCGGATCGAGCCCAGGTAGGGCAACTTCCGGCCCTGCGCATCCGTCTTCCAGTAGTTCGGATTGCGCTTCAACTGCACCGTCGATCCCGCTTTGTAGTCCGCCACCATGAAGGGGCCAAGCACCGCCATTTCCTTCTGAGGGGAGTGTGCCGAAAGCATCGCGACCTGATCGAACTGGCGATCGAGTCCAGCCACCGCCGTCGGAAATGTAATTGAAATCTGCGTGGAAGAAATGATCTTGGTCTCCACATTGCCCGGCCCCGAACGGAACGCATCTCCCGTCGGCGAATGCAAGGCTGGATCCATCAGCTGCTGCACGGTGTGCGCCACATCTTCTGCGGAAAATGGTGTGCCATCGGAAAACAAAATGCCGCTGCGCAATTTGAATGTGATCTGCTTCCCATCTTTCGATACTTTCCACGATTGCGCCAGTTCCGGCTCCAGCGCCTGGGTCTGGCGATTCACACGCAGCAGCACGCCCCCGGTTAAATAGCGGATCGTCACCGAGGCGTCGTCTTCCACCTTCAACGGATCAAAAGTCTTCGGTTCGGAGCGCAAGCAAAGCCTCAGCTCGCCCTGTGCCAAAACCGAGCCCACCAGAAGTCCCAGGCAGACCATCGAGACTGCGATTGCTTTCCTGCCCATGGTTCTCATCCTCGCCGACCTTCCCTGGAGGTTCGTCATGCGGCCACCTCCGCTTGCTTCGAAAGCACAAGTTGAAACGCTGTCACCACCACCACCAGCAAAATCAGCGGCACGAACTTCCAGGGCTCTTCGCCCACCGATACCAGCCCTTCCAGTTCCTTCAACAAACTTCCCCAGGAAGGCATCGGTTCGGCGACGCCCAATCCCAAAATTCCCAAATTCGCTTCGCTCAAAATGAAGACTGGAATCGAAATCCAGAACTGCGCGTACAGCACCGGCTTCAGATTCGGGAGCACGTGAATCCAGAACAGCCGCCCACCACGAATTCCGGAAGCTCTCGCCTGCCGTACAAAATCCGATTCCCTTAACGATCCCGCGGTCGAGCACAAAACCCGCGCCGCGCTGGTCCAACCCAACAGCCCCAACATCAGAAACGTGACCAGCACCGAAGCCAGCGGCGACACGTTCAACGGCATCATTGCCCGCACCGTGATCAGCAAGAAAAGCCACGGCAATGACAAAAACAAATCCGTGACCGCCATCGCGCCTCGAGCCCAGGCACCGCCCAGATATCCGCCGAGCCCGCCCACCAGCGCCGCCATCAACGTGGTCAGCAGCGCCGCAGCCGGGGCCAGCAGCAGCGAAATCCGTGTTCCGTACAGCACGCGTGCAAACCGGTCCCGCCCAATCTCATCGGTCCCGAGCCAGTGCTGCGGAGAAGGACTGGCGTCGGTCGCGTCGCGATACTGCTTGGCATAGCCAGCCGGAGCCAGCCAGTTCGCCGCCAGTGACAGTCCCACGACCAGCAGCAAAACCGCACAGGCCGAGCTGCGCCAGAAATTTGTGGGCCAGAGCTTCATGCTTCCTCGCCGCGAAGCATATGTCCGATTACATCGGCACTGGAGTTGGCCAGCAAGGTTACCAGCGTCACCAGAATGGTCAGATTCGTCAGTAAGGGAAGATCGCGGGCCAACGCCGCCTGCCATGCCAGCTGCCCTACTCCAGCCAGTCCACAAAGAGCTTCCACGGGAATCGCCGCTCCCAGGGCGATGCTCACCGACACTCCGGCAAGCGCCAGTAACTGCGGTCCGGCGATCGGGACAACATGCCAGAACAAAATTCGTAGCTCGCTCAGCCCTTTGGCCCGCGCCGTAATGATGTGCGGCAGGCAATAGGCCTTCGCCAAAAGGTTATGCGCATAGCGATACACCCGTGGAAATACGATCAGTGCGACCGCTAGTGCTCCCGGCACATTCCACAGCACCGACAACAACGCCAGCACTGCCGCGGGAATACAAAGAAACGTTCCGCTGATTACTGTTGTCAGCGCGTCATAAGCTGATACGCGCAGCCAGGCCGCGCTAAGCGCCAAAGCCATGGCTACGGTCCAACTCACGAGCAAGCCCATGCCGACGAGCCGCAGGGTCAGCGGAGCGCGCTCCCGCAGCAGCCGGCTTACTGGTTGGCCCAGCGAAAGCGACGTTCCCAGGTCCCCATGAGCCGCACGCCGCAAGGAATGAAAGTAGAAACGAAAAATGTTGTGCTGCTCCAGGCGCTGGTGGCGCAGCGCCTGAACGCTTTCTGAATTCAAATGCGGATCCAGCTGCGCTTCGTCTGCATCGAACCCAGGCGCCAGCCGCACCAAGGTCGCCGAAAGCAATCCTCCCAGCAGAACCGTGGCGACGATGGCCAGTCCATGCCGCGCCATTTTCTTACCCAGCATCGCCCAAGGTCTCCTAGTTCGCCGTCGCTCCGGTGGTCTTGGTGTCGCGCGCGGCGGCGGCCGCGTGATGGATCTGCTTCATCGAATACATCCTGCGGTCCGCTTCGGCCAACAGGCGTTCCACATCAAAGCTATCTTCCGGACAAAATGCCATCCCCACGCTCAACGTGATTAAATCCCGCCCGCACACGTGCCGTCCTGCTTCGATGGCCGCCTGATTCAACAGTTCGGCCTTTTCCCTCGCCGCTTCCGCGGTCAGTCCGGGAGCGGTAATCACAAATTCGTCACCACCCATGCGCGCCACATAGTCATATCCGCGGCACACATCCTTCAGCCGCGTCGTAAACTCGCGTAGCAGCTTGTCCCCTTCCAGATGCCCAAACGAATCGTTGATCTGTTTGAATCCGTCGATGTCGCACACCATGACCGCCAGAGAGGTCTTCATCCGGCGGCATCGCGCGACTTCCTGCGCCAGATGCATAAACAAAGATCGCGCATTCGGCAGTCCGGTCAGATAATCGGTGGTTGCCGAACTTTCCGCCTGCTGATACTTCAACGCATTTTCCACCGACAGAGCGACCTTCGAGGCCACGGCCAGCAGAATTCGCAAATGATCGGGCGCGAATGCGTCTCGATTTGCCTGATACATCGCCAGCACGCCAACCACTCCATTCAGTCCTTCCAGAGGCACCACCAGAGCCGATTGCAGCGTTGTATGCTTTCCGGGATCGACCACATATCCCGCTTCTACCTGCGGATTCCCGTTCACGATGGGTTTGCAGTTTGCCGCCACCCATCCGCACAATCCTTCTCCCAGCTTGATCTTCAGGGACGACAACATGCGGAAGTTCTCGCCGCTCACCAACTCCGGCAGCAGCCAGCCGTTGCGGTTCACAAACACTGCAATCGAGTCGTAGGGAATCATTCGCCGTAGCCGCATCGACAGCACCGACAGGGTTTCGCTCAAGCTCAGCGAGACGCCCAGATCCTGGCTCAGCTCAAACATGGTCTGCGCCTCTTGCCGCGCCGATGCAATCGAGGTCAGAAAGTCCGTACTGTCCATTCCTCCGTGCGTGGGTTCGGTACGTTCGAATCCGGTTGCCGGCGCCAACCCGCGCTCGACGCGCAGCATTTTGGAAAGTCCAAGCGATGCCCCGGTGTCCTCCGACATTTGCGCCATCCGCTCCAAGTCCACATAACGACTCTCGAGAATCTCGACCACCCGTGGATCGAACCAGCTCCCCGCCATCTCTCTTACTTTTGCCATCGCCTCGCTCAGGGGTAGCGCTGGCCGATACTGCCGATGGGAAGCGAGAGCGTCGAGACAATCCACCGCCGCCAGAATCCGTGCACCGATGGGAATTTCTTCTCCGCTCAGCCCCTCCGGATATCCCGTTCCGTCCCAGCGCTCGTGGTGCGAGCGGACAATCGGCGCCACCGGATACGGAAACGCGACCCGCTCGAGAATTTCCGCTCCCACCAGCGGATGTACCTTCATCTTCTCGAACTCTTCCGCCGTCAATTTCCCCGGCTTGTTGATGATTTGCTCTGGCACGGCCAGTTTCCCAATGTCATGCAAAAGCGCGGCGGCTCGCAGCGCTTCCATCTCGTTTTCCGGCAAATTCAACTCGGTGGCTACCGCAACCGCATACGTTCGCACCCGCTGCAGATGAGTATGGGTCGTATGATCCTTGGCCTCGATCGCCAATGCCAGCGCTTCGATCGTGCGCATGTTCAACGAAGCGATTTGTTCTACGTGCCGCTTTTCTACCTCGACCCGCTCTTTTTCCGCTTCCAGTCGTCCCAGATAGAGCCGGTACGATCGATACACCCAATAAATCAGCGGCAAAACCAAAAGCGACGTTTCCCATCCCGCCGACCGATTGACAATTCCAACCAGCCCTACGGCGGCCGCTCCCACCAGGTAATATGGAAACGACCAGAAGTAGCACTCCGACCAGACTTTGCGGCTCGATTTCCCCTCGGTCAGCGAAATTACGATAGAAATCGGCAGCGTATTCGCGAAGAAGAACACCAGCGCCGCCACCATCAGAAGGATCGGTTTGTTTGCTCCATATCGTTGCGCCAGCCAGTGATAGGTGATGTAAGTAAGGGCGCTGGCATTGGCCATCATGCCGGCCACGTTGAACAATATTTTGATCGGATCCAACCGGTTGCGGGTCTGCCACACGCTCTGCACCAGCGTCGCCGTGCAGCCAATCAGCAACGTTTCAGGAAGACTCAACTCCAGCACGCCCAACAGAATAAACAGGAAATTCACCGACATCGTGCCGTCGATGCCGGGCAACTGCACCTTCAGCCCCGAGGCCAGTACAGCCACAGCCAGGTAACTGAGGAATCGCGGCAGGTCCTGCGATTGCCAGTGCAACAAGGCAAATCCCAGCACCACTACGCCCAAAGACGCAGCGAGGCCAATGAACAACTTGGTCTGGATCGACAGTGGTTCCGTCTCTGCTTTCATCGACAGCCTGTCTGAATGTCCTTCTCAGCCCCGAGGCATCGCCCCAAACCAAGGGCTTCCGCGATTCGGCCCCCCCGGGTTCGAATCGCCACCAGCCAGATAGTGTCATCCGGCCAAGACAATCCTCACGCAGCGCATTCCGGAGCCCGAGCGCCGAAGCCGCGACGAAGACAATACGATTTTCTTCTGGCCCTTACCCGAGCTCGGCCTCGGACACACATCTGGCCCCATTCGAGCCGTGCCCGAATCCTATTGCAACGACTAGGTCTTCAGAAGCTTACCGAAGTAACCCTGCGGAGATTCCCTTGGGAATCGGCTTGGCGATTTGCGCAGAGTGAATCTTTCTCGAACTCAGAAGAAAAGCCATTACCTTCGTAACGCGCTGCCTAACATGCTTCTCGGTCCAATCCCGCGCATATGTCAACATCTTCCCAAACGCACACTATGTCGATTCCGCACCGCCGTTCGGAACAAAGTTCGGAGCACTCAGAACCGCTCATCGGCGCTGCGCTGAAGGGCAGCGACGATGCCGCGTGCGAGCAGCGGCAAATGGCTGTTTTCTCGATCGATCTAGAGGGAGAGTTCCGCGCCTCGAACGCCGCGTTCTGCGGGCTGCTCGGTTATTCGTCTCAAGAGCTGGTCGGTCGGGACTTTTCTACCCTCTTTGCCTCCATGGAAAAGAGTGAAGATCAACCCTTGCGCAGGTCAATTCTCACGGTCACCAGCAAGCAAGGCGACTATTACTCCCGCTTGTTCGCCCAACCCAAGTCTGGCGCCAGCTTTCCCGTGCAGTTCTTTGCCACCCTTCTTCGTGATTTCGCTTCTAGGCCGATCGGTGTGATCGCGGTTGTCGTCCCGCCGCCGGCGGCCCGGGTGAGTGCCACGCCATCCAGCTCAACGGTAAACGGTCCCCCGGTGCCAGGAGTGATTTCCCGCAAAATCGATGACACGCATTTCATTCTTGCCAGCCCCGTCATGCACAAGTTCATGGGCCTGGTGGACCGGGTCGCGGGTCACACGGAGACGGTGTTGATCACCGGCGAGACCGGGACTGGCAAGGAACTGATTGCGCGCACGATTCACGAGTCTTCCCATCGCCGCGGCCGTCCCTGGATCGACATCAACTGCGCTGCCCTGCCCGAGAACCTGGTGGAGAGCGAACTGTTCGGATACGAAAAAGGCGCCTTCAGCGGCGCCGATGCCTCGAAACCTGGTCTGTTCGAATTAGCGGACAAGGGCACTCTGTTCCTCGACGAAATCGGCGAACTGCAACTGCAGACGCAGGTGAAACTGCTGCGCGTACTCGACGGCCAGCCCTTTTATCGTCTTGGCGGTCACCGCAAGATCAGAGTCGACGTTCGCATTGTCGCCGCCACCAATCAGGATCTTGAAGCCGCGGTCAAGGAAGGCCGCTTTCGCCAGGATCTGTTTCACCGTCTCGGCCAATTTCAGCTCCGCGTTCCTCCGCTGCGCGAGCGCCCCGAGGACATCGTCGCCCTCGCGGAACATTTTCTGCGCCTCAAAGCTGCGCACAAGAATTTTTCGGCGCAGGCCATTTCCGCTCTTCTGTCGCACGCCTGGCCCGGAAATATCCGCGAACTGCGCAATCTGGTCGCCCGGATGGCGATGGAATCTTCCGGCTCCGAGATCGATTTTTCCAGTCTCAGCGCGACTCTCTCCCAAGAGCCCACCGCACTTCGTCAAACCGCCTCCATGCCCGTCAGCAATCTGGACAGCATGGAAGAGCAAATGATCATCAAAGCCCTCGAGCGCACCGGCGGCCAGCGCACTCTCGCCGCCGAGCAGCTCGGCATCTCCCGCCGCACCCTTAGCCGCAAGCTGAAGGAATACAACATCCACTTCGCTCCCGGAGAAAGCACAGCCTCGCTGGGATTCATCAGCAACGAGCAGCAAAAATTCTTCCGTGCTCGAGTTCAGATTGCGGTCACCATCAGGAATTCTCAAGCAGAAGAAATCCGCGTGCAGGGAGTCAACCTCAGCACCGGCGGCATGGGACTCGACGGCCTCAGAGAGCCGCTGCGTTTCGCGGGATTGCTCGACGTCAGCTTCGTCCTGCCCGAAAGCGAAATCCTTTTCCAGGCCAAAGCCCGCCTCATGTGGATCGGCGACGAGGGCCGCGTCGGCATTCGCTTCGCCGTCATAGAACCCGCCCTGTTCGAAGAGCTCCAACACTGGACAAACCGAAAGATGAAGGAAGAAGGGTGGGAATTCCCGACGTAGCCCGGCAAGGTTCCGGTAACCACGGAGTCCCGCCGGCCGGCGCCCGAGCAATCCTTCCCTCGCAGCTTGGTAAAACACCCGGCGCCTAGGGGAAATCGCGCTTCGCGCCCACTTCCCATATCAGCAAAGATTAGGTTCGAGGAACATTGGTAAGTTCGCGCAGCCGTTCCGCCGCACTCTCGGGCGTGATATCGCGTTGCGGGGTCCCTAACATTTCAAACCCGACCATGAACTTGCGGATGGTCGCCGAGCGCAGGAGTGGGGGATAAAAATGCGCGTGAAAATGACATTCCGGATGCTCGATAGCGGGACGGTTGATACCCGGATCCTCAATGCCACCGGTCGGCGACTGGTGGAAGCCCATCGAGTAAGGGAAAGGAACTGCGAACACCTTGTCGTAGGTTGCAGTGACACGCTGAAGAATTTCGCTCAAAGATCGTACTTCGTCGGGCGCGAATTCATTCATGCTTCCGAAGTGACGGCGGCTGCAAAGCAGAATCTCGAACGGCCAAACGGCCCAGAAGGGAACCAGCGCTACGAAACCGTCGTTCTGATAAACCACGCGCACCTGCAGCCGCTGTTCCAGTGCCACGTAGTCACAAAGAAGGCAGCGACTGTGCGATTTCAGGTAAGCCCGCTGCGCCGCCAGTTCCTTGGCGGGCGCTTCGGGAATGGAAAAAGTCGCCCATATCTGACAGTGGGGATGCGGATTGCTGGCGCCCATCATGGCACCGCGGTTTTCAAAAATCTGGACGTGGTTGATATTCTCGCGGCTGCCCAACTCGCGGAATTGTCCTATCCAGGTGCGGACGATCGGTTCAATCTCTTGCACTCCCATCGTCGCCAGCGTCAGATCGTGGCGCGGAGAGAAGCAAATCACGCGGCAGACTCCGGGTTCGGCTTCAGCGACCACCAGGCCCATATGGTCGACGTCCAGACGAGCGTGAGCGGTTTGCGGTTTCAAGGCAGCGAAGTCGTTCTCAAAGACAAAGGTGGTAGAGTACGCGGGATTATGAATGCCTCCGGCACGGGTGTTGCCGGGGCAAAGGTAGCAATTCGGATCGTAGGCGGGCTCCGCGGTGGCGGGTAACTTCGCCACTTCCCCTTGCCAGGGGCGCGCCGTGCGATGAGGCGAGACCAGCACCCATTCATGGGTCAGGGCATTCCGCCTGCGATGAGGATCTTCCGTGAGTTTCAAATTTGGCCTGGCAGCATTTTACGATGAGGGAAGGCGAGTTCGGCGTGGAATGTCTGCCCCGCGGACCTACCGCCCATGGCAAAATGATCCCCGCAAAATCATCCACTGGCGGCCAAGCTAGGATGTCCGCCGGGCTTCGCGCGGGACCGCCGAGGCGGCTCTCGCCATAGGAGGAGGCGAGCCGATGGCTACAGCCAGTTGCTTATGGGCTCGCGACCGAGCCGGAAGACTCGAACGTTTCCGGAGGATCAAAGAAGCAGGTGTGCCACAGCGCCGAATCCGACAACGTGCCGGCTCTCCATTGCTGGACGGCAGTCGTGGTGGCGGCAATCATGCCACCATCGGCGGAGTCGAAAATCACGACAATGCCCGCCAGTGCAGGCGGAGTCTCGCTCATTTCCTTATAACTTTTTTCCAGCAAGAATTTCGTGTACTCGAGCCGCGCCTTTGCCCCGGAGTCTTTCGCATTGTCGTCGACTTTTTCGACGGAAAGAATTTTTACATTCTTACCCCGAAGCGGCCCCCAGTCTCCTGGGAACGGCGCAGTTTCTTCCCGGGCGACGTGAAACAAATCTGCGGCGGGCGTCAGGGCGGAAGTGGCTGAGGCAGCGGTCTCGGGGATGCCATCCGGCATCTCGACGCTGTTGCGCCAGATCCATCCCCGCGACAGGCCGGAAATGCGAACGTGCACCCAGTCTGCGTTAAAGTCGAGCATTTCGAATTCATCATGCATGCTGGCAAGAAATTGCGGCTTCGCATTCAGGCTGGGAGCGGAAACCACCGGGGTGCCGGATTTCTTGACGGCCACCAGATTGTTGGGATGAGCCTGGTTCCTGAGAGTCTCCTCCAGGCTGTTGGCTTCGGCCTGCAACGCGCTGTCAGGTTTTACCGCGGTCTTTATGGTTCCCGTGTTTGCGTCGGCAGTTCGCTCCCGTTCTTCGGCTGCCAGACCTTGGCTCAACGACGACGAGAAGGTTCGTTCGCTTTCCGGGAACTTGGAAGCGGGAGCAGGGGCGGCGATCTTGGGCTCGGTTTCCGCAGGAGGCGCGGCCGACGGTTTTGGCGCCGAGTTCGACGAGGCGCGACTGCCGCTCTCGGTCGCAGCCGGGGAGGGCTGGGCGAGTTGGTCCCCCAGTTGATCCAGAAGGTCGGCCTCGAGGCGGCCGTTGGAAGTCACTAACTGGTATCCCGAGCGGGAGGCCACTGGATCGGCGTACCATGCCGTCACTTTTGTGCTGACCCGCACCAGCGATCCGCCAGATGCCGTCGAACTTACCTGGACGGTGGATTGGTAGTAGGGGCGCTGGTAGCGGTCGAGGGGATGTTCGCCGGGATTGGCGAATCCGTCCAACAGGGGAAGGCGGCCAGCTAAGTTGGCTTGGAGCGCGGTCAAGGCTTTTTCAACCGTAGCCTTAGACTGCGGGAAGGCGCGTTCGTTGGAATTGGTTTGCGCCTGGGCTTGCACGGCAAACAGAACCGCACAGAGCGCGCCAAACGACACTGCCCACAACCTGAATCGGAGCCAAGGAGTTACCCGGGATCTCATGGGACTTGCTCCAACTGGTCGCGCATGATCCAGCCGTGCTGTCCTTCGTGGGTTTCCACTCCCAACCAATAGGGAGTAGACACCACGATGAGGACTTCGGTGCCAGCGGGCAGGGATTGCAGGGTGGTCGCGGTATGGAAGGGCGCGGACTGCAGGGGCGCTCCCGGCGCCTTCACCACTCGTTGGACTTGACGTCTGAGATCCTGTAGGTGCTGCTCCAGAGTCTGGACGGCGGGGGTCGCCTCCTTACTCGGCGGAACTTCATTGGCCGGAGCAGGGTTGGGTGGAGGTGGAGCGTCTGCAATTGCCCTGCCGGTCGGGGCTGGAGGCGGGGCCGTCGCGGGAGTTTCGTCCGATAGCACCGGCTTTTCGATCTTTGCCGACTGCTCCTGCTTTTCCCTCTGGGCCTCCACGGTCTGCGCTTTCATGGACTCAATGGCGTCCAGGCGGTCGTGGATGTCCTTGTACTCCGCGCTTTCGACAGAGCCGTTGGAGGGGTGACTGCTCTTGCGGAAATCCTCCACAAAACGCGCGTCAATGCGGAGCACGGTGTTCTTGTCGCCCTGCGCCTTGACGACGTAGCGGACGGCCAGCGTCCCGACATCACCGCTGTCTTTAAAATTTCGAGGGTCCAGCGCTTTCAGGCGCACTTTGTAGAACACCTTGCCGTCCTCGGTCCACCGGGGAAAAACCCGGGTGGAAGGGACTGGGGCCGCGTCGCTGACGTATTCGTCCTTGTTGTATTCCTTGGTTCCCCGGATGATTCCATTTTGCACCACGTCCTGGACGACCTGGGCGACCTCCGCCTCGGGAAAGGGAACGTTGACAACCAGACCCATTCCGTATTGGATTGCGTCCTTTTCTCGGGCGGGAAGCGGCAACGCGGCCAGGAAGAAGGTCAGAATAAAGCCGATTTTCCACAGCATCGCAGCGGATCTTTGCCAGCAAGGAGGACGCGCTTCGGCATGACTTTCTAAGATCACCACGAACATGTTCCTCTTGTCTTGGCCAAGAGTCTCAGCTAGGGCTTGGCTCTGTCAACTGCGGGCGGGTTTTTTGCCGTGGGTGGCCAAAGGGAATCCTTTTTCATTTTACGGTGTAAAGAAAATGTAAAAAAATCTCGGTCCCCCCCTTGCAAAACATTGCAAAGTCGTTGTAGGATTCCGTCCCGGTACGGTGGTATGACCTTTGTTCGAAACAACGATTTAGGAATCTTTTTCAAGGAGAAGCAGCAGGAGCGGGTTTCTCCGAGCCGTTAGCTTCGAGTTTGGCAGGTTTGCCTTGCGTTTTGGGTAATGGTTTCAAAGACAGAATTGCTAGGAGTTCGGCATGCGTACTGGGATGAAGTCGCGCCTTTGTGGGACGACGCCGCGTGGACAATATTTTCTGGTTACGGCGCTGGTTTTAACCTTCCTGATGCTGAGCGGCAGCCAAAAGGCGAATGCCCTTCCGGCGTTTGCCCGCAAGTACGGTCTTCGCTGCTCGGCTTGTCATGAATCCTGGCCGATGCTGAACTATTTTGGCCAGAAATTTAAAGACAACGGCTACCAACTCATGAACGACCGGGACGCGCCCATCTGGCAGAACCCTGGTTACTGGCCGGTCACGTTCCGCATTACCCCGATCTGGCATCGGGTGAGTACGGGCGAAGTTGCGGTGGACCAGGGGTCGGGAGTTAGCCGCATCACGACCTCGGGCTTCGATCTGAGCGGTCTCGACTTCCATACCGGCGGCACGCTGGAGAAGAACTTCTCGTTCTATGTGCTGCCGTCTTCCGATGCCACCGCCTCCTTCCACTTTGAAACCGTGATGGCCCGTCTGGACAACCTGTTCGGCAGTCCCTGGCTCAACATCAAGCTGGGAAAGTTCGAACTCGATAACCTGCTGTCGGAGAAACGCATTCTGACGCTCACCGGCAACGGCGGTATTTATCAGCTCTATCACTTCATTCCGGTGGGGGATGGCAACATCTTCGGTCAAATGGGAGATAACCAGCTGGGCATCGAAGTAATGGGACACTCCTACAATGACCGCACCCGCTATTCCGCGTCGCTACTGAGTTCGACGGATGGGAATGTGGGGCTGCCGTACGGCAATGCTTACACTGGCTTTTTTACCGCCAGCCAGGCGTTCGACACCGGCAAGCTAGGGGTGGATCGCATCGGCGGCTACGCCATGATCGGAGAGGCTCCCACCTATTACCTTACGCAAGGAGGAACGCCACTTGCGGGCTCCGGAGTCAGCAACAAGACCTTCAGTCGAGAGGGGTTTGTAGGCCAGTTCTACTTCGGCCAGCATTTCGACCTACAGGTCGTCACGCAGCATGGATCGGATAGTGCGTGGTTCGGGCAGGGATACGGCGACCCGATCGATAATCCCGGCGGCCCAAACAATCTGACTGGCAGCGCGCTGCCCGCGGGTGCGCGGAACCCAACCTGGAACGGCGTTCTTTTCGAACCCCATTACGTCTACAATCCGCAACTGATCTTCATCGGGCGCTACGAGACGATCCGGATGTCGCAACAGGCGAATGGGCCTGGATCCGCTACTCCCGCTCCCTCAAACCTGGGCAACATCTCGACCTACACTGTCGGCTATCGCTACAACCCATTTATGACCAGCCGGGCGGGTTTCGCGTGGCACAACGAGTACAACTGGATGCACCAGGACGGGACCTCACCGACGGGTGGGAATCTAAACACCAGCGAATTGTTGATCGGATTTGACTTTGATTTCTAGAGGTTGACTTTTAGAGAGGGATTGACATGCGGACAAGATTGCGGATGTGGACCCTGTTAGCCGGCGCAACTGTAGTTTTGGCGCTTCCCATGCCTGCCTGGGCGCAACTTACGCAGCACGACCTCGCGTCGCGCTTGGGTATGGAAAGCCATGTCGGCCACCTTACCGGGCATGCCAAGGATGCCAAGGCAGACTATCGCCGCTACTGCGTTGGTTGTCATGGCGAACTGGGCGACGGGAATGGCGAGAATTTTCCCTGGGTTGACCCCAAGCCCCGCGATTTTCAACTGGGAGTATTCAAGTGCCGGTCGACTCCGACCGGCACCCTGCCTACGGACGAAGATCTGTTCGACACTCTCGCCCGGGGCTTGGATCGCTCGAATATGCCGCAATGGAGCACCTTCACCAAGCAGCAGCGGGCAGATTTGGTCGCATGGGTTAAGCATTACTCTCCACGCTGGGCAAACGAAAAGCCCGGAACGCCCATCCAGATTCCGGCCGAACCGGAGGTGACCGCGGATCGCATCAAGGCCGGGCGGGATGTATTCGCTCGCGTGCAATGCTGGAAGTGTCACGGCGTACTCGGTCAGGCCAATGGTCCCTCGGCTGCAACCCTCACCGATGATCTCGGCCGGCCGATTGCTGCCTTCAACTTTACCGAGGGGGCTCGGCCAAAATGCGGCGACACCGATCGTGATATCTACAGAATTTTCATGACCGGTCTGGACGGCACTCCGATGCCCTCCTATGCCGACAACATTAAGCCCGACGAGGCGTGGGATCTGGTTTTCTATCTGCGAACGCTGATGTCTCAGCCCAGCAAAGAGAAAGAGATGGCGAAAAAACTGGACTTGAAACCCGTGGATCCCAATGCGCCGGCTGGCCAACAGTAAGGGCGGCAGGGCAAAGCAATTTCAACTTATCCGATCTGCAAGGAGAGATTTTCCATGAAGAAGCCCGATCTTGTGCTTGTACTATCGATGCTAGTAGTGGTGGGTTGCGGAGCCTTGTTCTTTGGTCGGCGAGTGAGCGCGGCCGGCGACGGCAAGATTTCGGGGACGGTCAAACTCGACGGCACCGCGCCGCACATGAAGGGCATCGATATGTCCAAAGACCCTTATTGCGTCAAGGCAAATTCGGGCTCGCCGGCGCACCTGCAAATCTATGAGGTGGGACAGAACGGAGGGCTGGAGAACGTGGTTCTTTACATCTCCGAAGGTTGGACAGGCAGCGCATCGACCTCGACCGAGGTGCCGGTGTTCGATCAGAAGAACTGCATGTATTCGCCGCACGTGCTGGCGCTCGACGCGGGCCAGACCTTCAAGGTGACGAGCAGCGACCAGACCACCCATAATATTCACCCGCTGCCGAATCCCATGACCGGCAACATTCCGTGGAATCAGTCTCAGCCGCCGGGCGCCGCCCCAATTGAAAAAAGTTGGAAAAATCCGGAAGTGATCCCGGTGCAATGCAACATACATCCCTGGATGCACGGGTGGCATGTGGTGGTAAAAGGCCCCTACGCGACCACGGACGCCAGCGGCAATTACACCATCAATAATGTTCCCCCGGGAAATTACACGGTGACGGCCTGGCACGAACCCGATCAGACGCAAACCCAAAAAGTGACCGTAGCCGCAGGCAAGCCGGGAACTGCCGATTTCACGTTTAAGGCGAAGTAGAGCGGGCTTCATGCGGCCTGGAGCCGAATTGAATCCTGGAGTCGCCGCGGTCAAAAGCTGCGGCGGTTCCATCGAAGGTTTCAGCGAGTCTGGCCAAAGGCGGAGCGATATGGCGAAGCTATTCGCGGTGACGATCGTTTTGATCGCAATCGGTTCGGCGATTCCCATCGTGATGCATACCTGGCATTTGCCGCAGGATATCTCCACTCACGGGCCGCTGATTGATGAGCAATATGCGGATACCATGGCGGAGGCGGGCATTTCGTTCCTGGCGTCGCAGTTTCTGTTGGCCTTCTTCATTTGGAAGTTCTCGAACGTCAAGCCGGGAACCAAGACGCGAAATTTTCCCGGCGGAGCGATGGGCCTGGTGATAGCGGCTTTCCTGCTGGTGGGCACCGAGGTTTTAGCGCTGGGCGCGTTCGGAGCGAAAGCTTGGGCCAGCGTCTATTTTACTCCGCCGGGGGCGAACGCAATGCCGGTCCAAGTGCAGGCGGGACAGTTTGCGTTTTATTTCCGCTATCCGGGTCCGGACGGGAAATTCGGACCGCTTCATGCCGAGCAAATTAACGAGGCCAATGCGAACTTTTTTGGTCTCGACACGACTCACGACCAGGATTCCAAAGATGACATCGTGACCGCGGAAATGGCAATTCCGGTGAACCGGGAAATCCATTTGCTCATGCATTCCAAGGATCTCGGTCACTCCTTCTTTGTGCCGGAATTGCGGGTCCACCAGGATTTCGTGCCCGGCCTCGACCTCTCGATTCACTTCACCGCAACCAAGGTGGGTAAGTACGAAATTGTCTGCACGCAGCTTTGTGGCCTTGGGCATTACAACATGAAGGCGTATCTCGAAGTGATGACGCCAGAAGACTACGACACCTGGATCAAACAGCAAGCGGCGCTGCAGTAGCGGTGACCAGGCGCAGCATCCGCCTAAGCATCCCTGGGGACCAGCACCACGGGGACACACAAGATTTCTCTGAGGGGTGAGCGCAAATGCACGACACGTCGGCACACGCAGCGCACGGAGCTCCGATCAGTTTCATCCGCAAGCACGTCTTCAGTCTCGACCACAAAGTTATTGGGAAACAGTATTATGCGCTGGCATTAGTCGCGGTGGTGTGGGGCATGGTGCTCTCCTGGGTCATGCGCATTCATCTGGGATGGACCAACTTCGCCATTCCCGGCTTGCACCTGCTTTCCAGTCAGGGTGCGCCCGGCAATATCATGACCCCGGAGTATTACCTGCAGCTCATGACCATGCATGGAACCATCATGGTCTTCTTTGTGCTCACGACCGCTCCGTTCGCCGCCTTCGGCAACTTCTTTTTGCCCATTCAGGTGGGAGCTGAGGATATGCCCTTCCCGCATTTCAACATGATGTCGTTCTGGGTCACGTTCGTGGCCTTTCTGGTTTTGGTTTCGTCGTTTTTTGTGGGCGACGGACCCACGATGGGGGGATGGACGCAGTACGCGCCCTTGAGCGCCGTGGGTTCGGTGGCCGGCCCCGGCCAGGGATTGGGCGTGGTTCTTTGGGCTGCTTCGATCGCTATTTTTTGCGTGGGCCAGTTGCTGGGTTCGTTGAACTTCATTACGACAACCCTCGACATGCGTACGAAAGGGATGTCCTTGATGCGGCTGCCGCTGAGCGCATGGGCCTGGTTTATCACCTCGGTCATGGGTTTGACGGCGTTTGCGGTGTTGATGCCGGCGTGCATCCTGCTGATTCTTGATCATGTCGCCGGAACCAGTTTCTTCGTTCCCTCCAACCTGGTGATCAATAGCCAGTTGTTGCCCCATACCGGCGGATCGACTCTGCTATGGCAGCATCTGTTCTGGTTCTTCGGACATCCCGAGGTATACATCGCGATCGTGCCCGGCCTGGGCATTGTTTCCCATGTTCTCATCACCAACATGCGCAAGCCGATGCTCAGCCATCGGGTTCTGATTTATTCCATGGGAGCGCTGGCGGTTCTCAGCTACATGGTGTACGGGCACCATATGTTCGTCAGCGGAATGAATCCCTTCTCTTCGCTGGCATTTTCGTTTCCCACGCTGATCATCACGATTCCTTCCACGATCGTGGTTTTGATCTGGCTGGGAAGTCTGTATGGCTCCAAGTTGCGAATCAATACCGCATCGCTTTTCGCCTTGGGATTTATTTCGATGTTTATCAGCGGTGGTGTGAGCGGCTTTTTCCTGGCTCAGCCCTCCATCGACATTATGCTGCACGCAACCTACTTTGTAGTCGGCCACTTCCACCTGGTAATGGCGGTCGCGGCCATTTTCGGCATCTTTTCCGGCACCTACTTCTGGTTTCCAAAAATGGCCGGACGCATGATGAACGAGACGTTGGGCAAGCTTCACTTCTGGCTAACCTTCGTGGGCGCATATTGTATTTTCATGCCGTTCCACTATCTGGGAATTGCAGGGAACGTTCGCCGCTACCAGGCCTTTACCGACGACTACTTGATCCCGCTGATCCCAGTGCACAAGTTCATCACCATCGCCGCTTTACTCACCGGCCTCGCCCAGATCATTTTCCTTTACAACCTGATCCACAGCCACGTCAAGGGCGCGGCGGCGCCCGATAATCCATGGGAAGGCACTTCTCTGGAATGGAGTACGGCCACGCCGCCACCTCATAACAACTTTGGCGATACCATGCCGATTGTTTATCACGATCCTTATCAGTACAGCGTGGAGGGCGCCAGCTCCGATTTTGTGATGCAGACCTCGCCTGAACCATCAAATAATTCCCACGAGGAAAAGTAACCTTTAAGTAAGCCGCGGGGTTCGCTGAGGAGATTCAGCAATATGGCCACAACGATTCAACCACCGTCGAAGACCGAGTCTGACCGATTCCCCAGCCAGGGTTCCGGCCATGGGGGTGGGCGGAATCTGGTTCCCGCCGATGGCGGCATGCCAAGCGTCAAGAACTATTCTCCGCCTCCGGCCAGCACTGGCATCTGGGTGGCGGTGGCGGCAATCACGATGACCTTTGCGGCGTTAACCAGCGCCTTGATTGTTCGTCAGGGAGCGGCGCAGGATTGGTGGCATTTCCCTTTACCGCCCGTGCTTTATCTGAACAGTCTGGTGATTGTCGCCAGCAGCTTCACGCTGGAAATTTCCCGTCGCCGGATTGCGGCATTTATGGCGGGCCCGCGAAAGGGGTCGACTAGCCCGGCGCGCTGGCTGTACCTAACCCTCTTGCTGGGATTGCTTTTTGTTGCGGGACAGATTTTTGCCTGGATCGAACTCCGATCCCAGGGATTCGGACTCGCGACCAATGTCAGCTATTCTTTTTTCTACGTGCTGACCGTGGCTCACGCGCTGCATGTATTGGGCGGACTCGGGGGGCTGGTTCGAGTGATTGGGAAACTGAATCATTCGGTGCTGCGACGGAGCACTCTGGATGCCACCTCGCGCTACTGGCATTTCATGGGCGTTCTGTGGCTGTATCTGCTTTTGCTGCTTTGGATGAAGCTGTAACCAAGTCGAAGGTAGGAGGAGCCGTGAGCCAGGCAGATCTAACCATCCCCGGGCATTCCGCCGCGATGGCGGAGCCCGCTTTTTCAGTGCCCGCAAAAAAAATGGCGATGTGGCTGTTCATCATCGCCGATACGGCAACCTTTGCCGGGTGTCTGGTAGCCTACGGTTTCCTGCGCAATGGAACCCCCAATTGGCCGACGCCATTTCAATTCTCCCCCACCGTGCTGAATGCCATGGCGATGACCTTTATCCTGGTGAGCAGCAGTTTGACCATGCTCATCGCCATCCGAGCGGCAAAAGCGAACGACCGGTCCGGAGCTTTCCTCTGGACCATGATTACGGCGGCGGGCGGGATTGTTTTTGCCGTCCTGCATCTTCGGGAATGGCTCGGTATGATCGACGAAGGAGCGACGCTGTTTCACAATCCCTGGGGCACGCCTCTGTTCGGGGCGTCATTTTTCAGCATTACCGGCCTGCATCTGATGCACGTTCTCGGTGGCGTAGTCGCTCTCATGGCCGTTGGCATCCGCTACAAGGGAGGCCGCTACCAGGCGGATGACCTTGAAATTACGGGACTCTACTGGCACTTCGTAGACCTAGTTTGGATGTTCGTTGTGCCCTTCGTCTATCTATTGAATGTTGGCCACTGAAGTCTAAGATTCAGGAGGATATATGGCTCAGAACGAAGAGCGCGTCAGTCGCGGGGGAATGGGTAGATATGTGGTGGTTTACCTAGCGATTCTGATGCTCGCGGGGCTGCAATTTGTGCTTGCCTATCAGCATGTCGATGGCTCGCAAATGTTTGCCAGAATGTTGCTGATCGCGGTTGCCGAGGCTGGCTTGGCGCTTATGTTCTTTATGCATCTTTGGGAAGAGAAGCGCGGATTGCTGCTCTTCGTGACCGTCTTCACGATCTTCGTGATCGCGGCCATGCAATATGGTTGGCCGGACAGCTTCCGCATGCTGGGGGGAGCGCCGGGAACGACGATAGCGCCTCTCGCCCATTGAGGGGCAAATGCAGACCCAGAAAATCCTAAGGATCGCGATGGTGCTGGCCGGCTTGGTCATTGTGCTGACGCCGGTTCCGGCCTCGGCGCAGAGCTGTGCTCTTTGCTATACCCAGGCCGCATCCTCGGGCGCTCGCATGATTCAGGCTTTGAAAAGTGGAATCTTGATCCTCATTGCTCCTCCCACGCTGGGATCGATCGGAGTGATTGTGGTGCTGTATCGTAAACGGCATCAGGTAAGGCGGACCGAGTCGGACGGCGAAGACGAATGCAGGGGCGAAGAATGCAGAGAAGACTGGTAAGAATACTGGTAGAAGAGAAAAGAGAAAAAGAGAAGAAGAAGAAGAACGAGAGAAGAGAAGTCTGGTAGAAGATTGGTAGCAGACTAGTAAAAGGCTGGTAGAATGGCGACCACACTGATCATGACTCGTCCGGTTTCGCAGCAGAGGCTCCGCTCCAAGCTCCGGGACTACTACACTCTGACTAAACCGGAGGTGAACCTGCTGATCCTGATGACAACCTCAGCGGGCTACTATCTGGCTTCTCGCGGGCCCTTCCGACTCGTCGGCTTGCTGAACACGCTTCTCGGTACGTTGCTCGTTGCCAGCGGCACTGCAACTTTGAATCAATGGATGGAGCGAGTTTGGGATGGCAAGATGCGCCGCACTGCCTCGCGTCCGCTGCCTTCCGGCAGGCTTACAAGCGGCGAGGCGCTAGGGTTTGGCATTTTGCTGAGTGTCGTGGGAGGGCTTTACCTCCTCGTTGCGGTCAACGCGCTGTCCGCCCTGCTGGCGGTTTCGACGCTGCTCTCCTACCTTCTGGTTTACACTCCGCTCAAGCGGAAGACACCGCTCTGCACGCTGTTGGGCGCGTTCCCCGGTGCCATGCCTACTCTGATCGGCTGGGCTGGAGCGTCCGCGCACATCGACTCGCAGGCCTGGTTTCTTTTTACCATCCTCTTCCTATGGCAGTTTCCTCACTTCCTGGCCATCGCCCTGATGTATCGCGAGGACTACAGTCGTGCGGGGTATCACATGCTACCCGTCTTCGATCGGGACACGCGCTTTACTCGCGCGGAAATTGTAGTCTTTACCCTAATCCTGGTCGGGGTCACGCTGCTGCCGCTGGCGTCTCATGCTGGCTTGGTGTATTGGTCTGGTATGTGCGTGGCCGGAGCGTTCCTGCTCTATTACGTAAGTAAACTCGCGGCGTCCAGTTCGACCCTCAGGGCCAGCCGCCTACTGCATGCCTCGGTCCTCTACCTTCCCGTGGTTCTTGGGATCATGGTTGCCGCCAAGAAGTGAGGAATTGAAATTCGGTGGCGGCGCCTTCCGATTGCCTCACTGGAAATCCTTATTCGCTGCTTCGCCACCATCTTGCGACCGTCGGCTGGAGCTGCCCGGCTGGGTCTGCCGGAAAAACATCTGTCACGCATTGCACTCGCCGCGTGGCATAATCTTGCGCAAGCTACTCCATCGGGTGCCAAACTATGCGTCGTCGCTTGCTGAGTCCCGGCGTTTTCCTTGGGATCCTCTCCGTAGTTTTGCCGGGCGCGGCAACCCCGACTCCAAGCGCCAAGTCGCTGCAGATTTATTTCATCGATGTCGAGGGGGGGCAGGCGACTTTGCTGGTGAGTCCGAGCGGGGAGTCGCTGCTGATCGACGCAGGTTGGCCTGGATATGAAGGGCGCGATGCCGATCGGATCCTGGCTGCCGCTCACCAGGCGGGCATTCGACGGCTCGATTATGTCCTGATCACTCACTATCATCGCGATCACGTTGGCGGCGTTCCGCAACTGGTGGAGGGAATGAAGGTGGGTACGTTTGTGGACCACGGGCCGAATCAGGAAGACTCGGCGGTGACGCGCACCGATTATGCCGCCTATGAGAGGGCCATCGCCGGCCACGCCCATGTCGTGGTGAAGCCGGGATGGGGACTTCCGATAAAAGGCATCGAAGTGCATGTGCTCAGCGCCGCTGGCGACCACATCACCAGTCCTTTGCCTGGCGCCGGAGAAGCCAATCCGTATTGTGGTTCTGAGCCTGCCGCTGCCGTGGACGACACGGAGAACGCCCGTTCGGTGGGCGTTCTGATCCGCTACGGGCACTTTCGCTTTCTTGATCTCGGCGACCTTACCAAGAAAAAGGAGCTAGAGATCGCTTGTCCCAACAACTTGCTCGGCACCGTCGATCTTTTTCTGGTGACGCACCACGGGGCGGATCTCTCAAATTCGAAAGCCCTCGACTGGGCGCTGCATCCGCGAGTGGCCGTGATCGACAACGGACCTCGCAAGGGAGCGAGCCCGGCGGCGTGGCAGATCGTGCACGATTCTCCGGGGCTCGAAGACTTGTGGCAGCTACACTACGCCGAGGAATCGGATAAAGCCCACAACGTCGGCGACCAGCGCATTGCCAACGTGAAAGAGAATTGTGAAGGGAAATCGATCAAAGTCGTCGCGGAATCCGACGGCACCTTCACCCTCACCAATGAGCGCACCGGCGAGCGGAAGACATACTCCAAGAAATAGGTAGACCAGAAATCCTCCATGGTCTTGATCGTGATGGGAGTGGTCGGGGCCGGCAAGACGACGATCGGACGTCTGCTGGCCGAGCAACTTGGTTGGGAGTTTGCCGACGCGGACGATTTTCATCCAAGGTCGAATGTGGAAAAGATTCGGCACGGTATCGCCCTCCACGACGAAGACCGGAGGCCGTGGCTGGCGGCTCTTGGTGAAGCGATCGCCCACTGGATCGACGAAGGACGGAATGTCGTGCTGGCCTGCTCGGCCTTGAAACGCAGCTACCGGCGGGAGCTCGCATCCGGGCCGCAAGTAAGGTTTGTGTACTTGAAAGGAAGCGCGGACCTGATCGCGGAGCGCTTGCGCTCCCGGCACGGACACTTTGCCGACGAGCAGATTCTGGCCAGTCAGCTCGCCGACCTTGAAGAGCCGCAAGCGGCTGCGACGGTCGATGTCGCAGCCACGCCGCAACAAATCGTAGCCGAGATTCAGAAGAAGCTCGGGTTGGCGTAGAATCCTGGCACCACCCCACGGTTCTGGCGAACGTTTTCCGCAGAACCACCTGGAACGTGATCTTGCAAATTTCTTCCGACCGGCTGGAATCCGCCGTCATCTCCCGACTCATGTGGCGGCTGATGCCGTTTTTATTTCTGCTCTACATTGTTGCCTACCTCGACCGCATTAACGTGAGCTTCGCAGTATTGCAAATGCGAGGGCAGCTTGGCCTGAGCGACCGCGTCTATGGCCGGGCGGCGGGAATGTTTTTCGCCGGATATTTTCTGTTTCAGCTGCCCAGCAATCTGGTGCTGGAAAAATTTGGCGTGCGGCGGTGGATTTCAGCCCTGATGATTGCATGGGGTGTAATTTCCTGCTTGATGATCTTCATCCGCGGGCCTATCAGTTTCTACGGCATGCGTTTCCTGCTAGGTGCGGCCGAGGCTGGATTTTTCCCTGGCATCATCCTCTATATGAAGCGCTGGTTCCCGGCCAATGCGCGGGCTCGAGCGGTCGCCTGGTTCATGACCGCGAATCCCCTTGCGGGCATCATCGGAAGTCCGGTCTCTGGGGCGTTGCTCGGGTTGAGCGGCAGGGGTCTCTCCGGATGGCAATGGATGTTTCTGATGGAGGGTGTTCCGGCCATTTTTCTGGGCGTGACCGTGTTTTGGGCGCTGGCGGACAACCCACGAGAAGCGGGCTGGCTGAAGGGCGAGGAGCGAGCCTGGCTGCTGGCGAGGCTGGCTTTGGAACAGCAAGTGGAGTCCGGTCTAAAGAAAGAAAATCTCTGGCAGGTCCTCATCAGTCCCAGAATCTGGCTGCTGTCGATGGTATATTTCGGAGTCTCAACCACGATGTACGGAGTCACTTTATGGCTCCCGAGCGTGATCCGGTCGCTTTCCGGCCTCAGCTATTTCTTGACCGGGCTGGTTTCGGCTCTTCCCTTCGTGGTGACTGCCGTGGCCATGGTTCTGGTAGGCATGCGCTCCGATCGCAAAGCCGAACGACGCTGGCACACCGCGATGCCTGCTTTTGTAGGAGCGGCGGCCTTGGTAGGCGCAGGGTATGGGGTCTCAACGGTTGTGGTGGTGGCCTGCATCGGCCTGGGACTGGTCTGTGCGGAGTCGATGGTGGGGCCATTCTGGGCTATGGCGACGTCGCGCATGGCCGGACTTTCGGCAGCCGCAGGGATCGCGGTCATCAACTCCCTGGCAAACCTGGGAGGCTATTTCGGTCCCGATATTGTGGGATTCTTTCGCAAAACCAGTGGCGGATTCCGCGGAGGGCTGTGGGCGATCGCGGCGACGCTGGCGCTCAGCGGTGGAACCGCATTGATCGTTGGGCGGGAGCCGGCGGGCGAGAGAAGAACCGGCCTGGAGGAGGCGGATTCCCAGGGATGAAGTAGTCCGCGGGTAGGTTTTCCGGGAGCCGTCGTAATTCAATGGGGCAACGAATACGCATGAATACGGTGCTTCCGCTTCGCTCCACCGAGTCAATTGTTTACAATAGAGGCTTCGCCTGACTACCCGTTAAAGGCTCCCTAGAGGAACGAACGCAATTTTGGAATCGACAAACCATAATTCCAGCCCGGGCCCCACGGTCTACTGGCGGGTCGAGGGGAGTCTGCTTGACCTGACGGTGGTCAGGCCGGTGGCGTTCTTTACCTGGAATGCGCAAACCTTCGCCGAGCGCTTCCGGCGGCGTGGGCAGATCTTCCTGATGGCACTGCTGCGCCCGCTCCTTTATTCCACGAACCGCAAGTTCGCTACGCGTGCCATCCACACTGTCCTGCGCGGAGTAACCCGCGACCGCCTCGATCTGCTGGGAGAAGAATTCTTTCTATACAAATTGAAGCCGCGCTTGAAAGAGCGAGGCGTGCAGAAGGTGCAGGAGTTGGTGCAGGCCGGGGCGGAAGTCGTGCTGGTAAGCCAGGGATTGGAGCACGTGATGCGCCCGCTCGCTCAACATCTTGGAGTGAAGCGGATTGTGGCCAACCGCCTGGAGTTTCGCGATGGCATGGCGACGGGAAGATTGCTCGAACCGGTGATTCGGCCGCGCGGGGCATTCGCCCGCATTCGGGAAGAAAATCCAGACGGTCGCAGGGCTCCGAAGACACTGGCGCGGCAATTGAACATTTCCGTGGACCAACTGCGCGCAGCCGCAATCCCCGCCGAGCGCGTGGCGATTGCGCCCACGCGCCCGGTCGTCCATTTCGAGGGGCAGAGGCAGGCGGCGGGGTTTTCGGTGCGCACGGCATTTTCGGGGAAGCATGTAATGCTCATCGGCGTAACCGGTTTCATCGGCAAGGTCTGGCTGGCGAACACGCTTCTCGATCTGCCCGAAGTAAAACGGATCTACCTGCTGATCCGCCGGCAGAAGTCGAACCCGGCCGAGCGTCGTTTCGAGAAGATGGTAGAGGAATCGCCGGTATTCGATCCGCTCTTTGAGCGATACGGGGACGGGCTCGCAGATTTTCTGCGCGAAAAAATTGAGGTCGTCGAAGGCGATGTCACTCAGCCGGGGCTCGGTCTCAGCGCCGAGCTGGGACGCCGCTTGCAAAGGAACCTGGATCTTCTTATCAACAGTTCGGGGCTCACTGACTTCAATCCCGACTTGCGCGACGCACTCACGACCAACACGGATGCTGCCGTCAATGTTCTGGAGTTCGTGCGGTCGTCCGATCACGCCGGTCTTCTGCATCTGTCCACCTGCTACGTGGCGGGAGAGCAGGACGGACGCGTCGGCGAAAAGCTGACGCCGAACTACAATCCGCGAGGGCTGGCCGGCTTCGATGCCGAGCAGGAATGGCACGCTCTTCAGGAATTCGTGAAGCAGACTGAGATCAAGGCCGAGAGCCACGAAGTCACCGCGGAACTGCGCACTCAGGCGCGCTCCCGGGAGCATGCGGCGAAAGACTTGCACGGTGCGGCGCTCGACAATCAAATCCGCAAGAACCGCGTCCGCTGGCTGAAAACTTATCTGACCGAGGCGGGGACACGGCGCGCCAAGGAACTGGGCTGGCCCAATACTTATACGCTCACCAAGAGCCTGGCCGAGTCGCTGATCGCAAAACACGGCGCCGGATTGCCGGTTGCGCTGGTCCGTCCCGCGATTGTGGAAACCTCCGTTGCCAAGCCTTTTCCCGGATGGAATGAAGGCATCAATACATCTGCCTCGCTGTCGTATCTGTTGGGGACCTATTTTCGTCAGTTGCCCTCGAACAAAAGCAAACGGCTCGATATTGTTCCCGTGGACGCGGTATGCAACGGAATGACTCTGATTGCCGCCGCCGTCATCGAGCGCAGGCATGACGCACTCTACCAGCTGGCGACTTCGGTGACCAATCCCTGCGACATGGGCCGGTCTATCGAGTTGACGTCGCTGGCGCACCGCAAGCACTACCGCGCTCAGGAGGGGCTGGAATCGTGGTTGCGCCTGCGCTTTGACGCGATTTCGGTTTCGAAGACGCGCTACAACCGGATGTCCGCTCCGGCGCAGAAGGCGATCGTAAAATCAATTCAACGCATCATGTCGCCGTTGCCGCTGAA
Organism: Candidatus Sulfotelmatobacter sp.; assembly: GCA_036514015.1. GTDB lineage: Bacteria > Acidobacteriota > Terriglobia > Terriglobales > Acidobacteriaceae > Sulfotelmatobacter. The sequence goes on along the minus strand of DATBYA010000166.1, from coordinate 96,119 downwards.
GAAGGCGCCGCTGATCAAGACGGAGAGAAGTCTGGAGCGGCTGGAGAAACTCATTGAGTTGTTCGAGCCTTTTATTTTGTTGAACGAGCACGATTTCGCCGCGGAAAATATCGAGAAGCTTTCGTACGCCCTGGTGCCGGAAGAGCAGGAAAATTTCGGTTACGACACCCGCTCGCTGGATTGGTGGGAGTACTGGATCAACATTCACATCCCTGCCCTGCGCCGCTGGACATATCCCTTAATCGAGGGCAGGCCTTTGGAAGCACGGCCTCCCCGTAGCTTTCAACCTGCGCCCGCAAACGGAGATGCCGTGAAGACTGGGACCGACGGAGCCACGTGGCGATATTCCTGACCGGTTCGACCGGATACATCGGCGCGCACGTTGCCGCCAATCTGCTGGAAGGGCATGGTGCCTCCTTGAACGTGCTGGTGCGGGCGCGTGATCTCGAGGAAGCGCAATTGCGGTTGTGGCGTGCCCTCCAACTGCACTTGGAGTTTTCTCGTTTCTACGAGTACCTGCAAACCAAGGTAAGGATTTTCTGCGGAGATCTGACCGCCAGCGGCTTCGGTCTCAACCGCGATGAGTATGACCGGCTGGTGCACACCACCGACTCGGTGATTCACTGCGCGGCTTCGCTGAATCGCAAGTCGGAGAAGAGTTGCCTCAACGTGAACCTGCGCGGGACGCTCGAAGTCCTGACTCTGGCGCGGCACGCCGAACACTATCACGGCCTGCGACGCTTCAGCGAGGTCAGCACGGTGGCGGTAGCCGGCAAGCGCAGTAACGAAGTCGTCAGCGAGGATCATTCCATCGAGTGGGACCGATCCGACTACGATCCTTACGCCCGTACCAAGAAGTTTTGTGAGCACATGACGGGGGTGCTACTCCCGGATACGTCCAAGACGGTTTTCCGCCCCAGCATTGTGCTGGGAGACAGCCGGCATGCCGAAACGACTCAGTTCGATATGGTCAAGGCCTTCGTATTTTTGGCGGGTTTGCCGGTGTTGCCGTTCCGTCCATCGGACAAGATCGACATTGTGAATGTGGATTTTGTCGCGGACGCGATCGCGACCCTGCATCAGAAAGACCAGCCGCGCTACGACACTTATCATCTCTCGTCGGGGCTGGGGTCGCAGACGTTTCGCGAGTTGACCAGCGCGCTGGCGGCCGCACAGCAGAAGCGCAGCCCGGTGTTCCTGCCGTTCGCCGAGAAGCCGTTTTCCACCTCGGTGAATTTTCTATCCCATCGAAAAGGGTCGATGGCTCACGGCGCTGCGCTGCTGAAAGTATTCATGCCTTATCTGGTGTGGAACACGGTCTTCGACAATACCCGGGTAACTTCTGAATTAGGACGGAAGCCGGTTCCTTTTTCGCAATACAGCTTTCCTCTTTTGCAGTTCAGCCGGGAGAACAATTTCCAATATGACTACGCGCCCTGGCCCGCGTCTCGCGGAGGAACTGCGGCATGATGGACTTCATCCTGGAGGCGTGGGTCAGCGGCAATATCGAGCGGGCCAAGGCAGGCTGGATGCTGGGGGCGGGAAAGCCGTGGCAGCCGGGCGAGAGGCTCAAGCTTTTGTTCGCAGGATACAACGGTACGCGCAACATGGGTTCGGATGTAAGGGTGGAAGAGATGCTGCGCCAGATCCGCCACATTCTGGGATCAGAGCGAGTGGATTTCACCGCCATGACTTTCGATTTTGACCGCTCCCGGGGCTACTTCGAAAATACGGCACAGGTACGATTGCCGGATATTTTTCCGCCATTTCTGGCGAACGAAGTGCCCCGGCACCACGGCGTTGTGGCGTGCGAAGGTTCCATGTTCAAAAGTAAGTTCGCCAACGCTCTGACCACGATGATGATTGGCTCGCTCGGCATGGCTGCGGCGCAGAACAAGCTGTCGGTAGGCTACGGCGGAGAAGCCGGCGACATGGACCCGTTGCTGGCAAAGATGTGCGCACGCTATTGCAGGAATTCACTCATCATTACCCGCAACGAAGAGTCGCGTACCCGGTTGCGCGAACTAGGAGTGCCGACGGAACTGGGCACAGACACCGCCTGGACCTTTGAGCCGCGTCCGGCGGAGTATGGCGAGCGTGTTTTACGGCAAGCGGGGTGGGACGGACGCACTCCAGTGCTCGTGGTCTGTCCGATCAATCCCTTCGAATGGCCGGTGAAAGCCTCGATGGCCAAACTAGTCGCACATCGGCTAACCGGTGCCTACGACAAGACCCACTATCGCGGGCCCTACTTTCACAATTCGGGTCCGGCGGCGGATCGCGCCTACGAGCATTATCTGACCTCGATCGCCAATGCGGTGGAGGCGTTCCGCAAGCAGCGCAACGTTTTTGTAATTCTGGCGGCGACGGAGCGACTGGATGCGCGTCCGGCGAACCGCATCTCCGAAAAACTCGGCGGCGTGCCGGTCCTGACCTCGGAGCACTACAACATGTATGAATTGGTCAGCGTTCTGCGCTGCTGCCACATGATGGCCTCGTCACGCTATCACGGCATCGTCACCTCCATGCCGGCGCTGGTTCCTTCCGCGGGCATTACCATGGATGAGCGCATTCGGAATCTGATGCGGGAGCGCGGCCATCCCGAGTTGTTGATGACGGTCGATGATCTCGATCTCGAAGCGAAGTTGCTGGCGGCGCTCGAAACGCTGGCCACCGAGGGCGAGCGCATCGCCGACGGCATTGCGCGCACGGTGGTCAAGAATCTGAAAGTGATGGCGCGAATGGGCGTCCTGTTCGAAGAGGAAGTCCAGCGGCGTTATCCCGAATTCCCGACGCGCACCGGCGCATGGAGTTGGGAGGACTATCTTCCCCCGATGAACCCCTCGCTGGGGCAATTGGTGACGGCTCACTGCTGAGGCCGTCGCATTTCCGATACGAAAATCCATGTCATTTGTCGGAGAAATATTTTCGCAACTCAAAGCGGCCGCGGACATCACGGTCCTTGAGGAAATCCGCGACGGCCAAGTCGTGGGAGTGAGCGGCGACGCGCTCCTCGAATTGATCCGCCAAGCGCGCACGTTTCTCGCGGCCAAAGGCCTGAAAAAGGACGACCGCTGTGGAGTGCTGGCAGCCAACAGCGTTCGCTGGATAGCGCTCGATTTAGCTGCGATGGCCGAAGGCCTGATCGTGGTTCCGCTGTACTTCCGTCAAAGTCCAACGGAGTTGGTCGCGATGATGAAAGACAGCACGCCGTCTCTGGTGTGCTGTGGTGACGCGATGTTGCGCGACGGAATTCAGCAGAACTGGCTGGGCGGCGACGGGTTCGAAGCCCCTCCCCATTTTCTTTTTGAAGAGATTTTCGCAGGCGGGGACGCGATCGTCTTGGATCGGCCACAGTTGGGCGATGGCGACGCGGTGACTATCATCTATACGTCAGGCACTTCCGGGGAGGCCAAAGGCGTAGTCTTAACGGCGGCCAATGTCGGCTTCATGCTGGGGTGCACGTCCGCGCGCCTCGACCTGCTGATGGCAGGACGATCGGGACAGGACCGGATCTTTCATTACCTGCCGTTTAATTTTTGCGCTTCGTGGATCGCCATGCTGACTTTCCTGTTGCGTGGGGCCCTGGTGGTCCTCAACACCGACCTGACGAAGATCCCGAGCGAGATGCCGGCCGCGGCTCCGCATTACTTTTTGAATGTGCCGCAGCTGCTCGAACGCATGAAGCGCGGTGTAGACGAACAAATAGGGCAAAAGGGCGGGGCGGCGCAGGCAATTTACGGTCGCGCCAAGGCCGCCTGGATCCGGCAGAAGGAGAAGCAGTCGCGAGCCAGCGACGTCATTTGGCTGTGGCTGGCCAATGCCGTGGTCTTTCCCGCGATCCGAAAAAAAATGGTGGGCGAGAATCTGAAGGCCCTCATCTGCGGGTCGGCGCCGCTCACCGCCGAGACGCAGGATTACTTTCGTATGCTCGGCATTCCGGTGCTGCAGGTCTATGGACTGACGGAAACAACAGGGATTTGTACCATGGACGATCCGAATCATGTCGCTCCGGGTCGAGTGGGCCCCACGATCGCTGGCATCGAGATGAGACTTGGTGACAACGATGAGATTATTGTGCGCGGGCCGAATGTGTTCCCGGGATACTGGAATCGTCCGCAGCAGACCGCGGAAGTGCTGTGCGACGGATGGTTTCGCACCGGCGACCAGGGCGAGATGGATGCTTCCGGGAACTGGCGGATCGTGGGGCGGATCAAAAATCTGATTGTTCTCGGCTCCGGTCATAAGATTGCGCCGGAAATCGTGGAAGAGGAAATTGCCCGCCGCGTCCCGGGTGCGCAACAAGTGGTTGTAGTAGGCAATGGCCGCGGATATCTGTCAGCAATTGTTACCGGGAACGCAAGCCGGGAACAGCTGCAGGAGGCGCTCGATGCGCTCAATCCACAACTGCCGCACTATAAGCAGGTTCGGGCGTTCCATCTGCGGCGAGAGGCATTTTCCATCGAGAATGGAATGCTGACCGCGAACGGTAAATTGAAGCGCGACTTGATCTCAGCGAGGCTGAGCAGCGAGATCGAGGGCATGTATCCGGCGAAGCAGGTAGTGTAGAGCGAAAGTGTAGAGCGAAAGTCTAGAGCGAAAATGTGGCGGCTCGGGTTTCGACATTCGGATTTTTCGGCGTCATCCTGACCGGAGCCGTTTTTGAGACGCAAGGGAAGGATCTTGCGCCCAGACCAAGAAAGCTGGCGGGGCAAGAGCAGTCTCCCGGCCGAATTGCGCCGGGCTTCGGGGTGATGCCTTCCAAACGAGTCAGAACGCAACTATGTCGAGCGCAAAGCAATCGAAAGGGCAAGCGCTGTCGTGGCAGGTTCAGGGCGGAGTCATCGAATTGGCGCTTCACCGCGAGCCTTGCAACGAACTGGGATCACTGTCTCTACTTGAATTCGAAAAGTTCGCCTCCGCGCTCGACGATCTGGAAAGGGACGCACACACCCTCATCGTTTATAGCGAGTTGAAATGCGGTTTCTGCGCCGGGGCTGATTTGCGCGAACTTTACCAGCAGTCGCAGACTCGGGGAGAGTTACAGGCCTCCCGGGGCGTGCGAGATTTTCTGGAACGAATTCACCGCGTTTTGAACCGGATCGATGGTGCGCCGCTGACTACCATTGCCGCCGTCCATGGCGTGACGTTTGGCGGAGGATTTGAACTGGCGTTAGCTTGCGATTTGATCATCGCCGACAAAATGGCCCGCTTTTGTTTTCCGGAACTGAGGCTGGGGCTAATCCCGGGTTTCGGCGGAATCCCGCGGCTGAAGCGGGATTTGGGGAACGCGTTCGTACGCGATCTGTTATTGACGGGCCGCAGCGTCAATGCCACCAAGGCGCAGCAGGTTGGACTGGTGAGCCAGGTGGTATCGGAAGGTGAGGCGTTACGCGCGGCCCGGGCAACCGCAGCCCAGGTAGGGAAGTTCGACCGGCAAACCTCGTCGACCGCCAAACGATTCATCAAACCGATTCCGCTGGACGAATTGCGGAAGGAAATCGACATCTTCTGCGAGCTATTTGCACGCTCCGCCGTGCAAGCTGGATTAAAGAGGTTTGTAGAGAGCACGGATGCGCAGCCGTACTTGCCATAGCCCAAACTGGATTAGAATGACCTTTATGGAAACAGCGGAAAAGACTCTCGACGAGATCCTCACGCTCGCCGCGGCGCACTTCAAAGTGCCGCGCGAGGAACTCTCCCCCGACGAAGACTTCTTCAAGGCGCTCCGTATCGACAGCCTGCAGACGCTGGACCTGCTCACGAAGTTGGAAAACCACTTTCGGGTAGAGTTGCCGGACTACGAACTGCAGGGCGTGACCGACTTTCGCACCTTGGCCACCAAGATTCAGGCACGGTTGTAGACGTCCCACGGTTGATTGCTGATTGTTGATTCCCTGGGAACCTGCCTGGGAACGCCATATCCGGTAACGGAATCAGCACTCTACAATCAACCAATCAACGATTCCTTATGCTCGATCTCCGCCAATACAGTTGTCTGGGCGCTGCCCTGAGCGATGCCTTGGACCGCTATGGCTCCGAAGTCTGCCTGATCGAAGCGGAGCGCGACCGCGAGAAAGTTCGCCTGACGTATTCCGATTTCAAAGAGACCGCGCTTCCTCTGGCGCGTGCTCTGGAGGACGCCGATTACGATGCCGGCGACCGGGCCGCCATCATCATGACGAATCAGTCGAAGTGGCTGATCTCAGCCTACGCGATCTTTCATTGCGGCGGCGTGCTGGTACCGCTGGACTACAAGCTGACCGCGGCCGAACACCTGCAACTGCTCGCGCATTCCAAGGCCAAGGTACTCATCGTCGAATACCATTTGTGGCGGGCGATTTCCCAGTGCCCGGATTTCCACGATATTGGGACCAAAATCGTCCTCGTGACGGAAGCCCCGCCGGGCGTAGAGTTGGCGGGCGGGTTTCGCTGGGAGGATTTTAAGCGCAAAGGCGCTCCCGATTTCGTCATGCGCCGGCCCGACGACGTCGCCTGCATCGTCTATTCATCGGGCACGGGCGGCCGGCCTAAGGGATGCGTTCTCACCCACGAGAACTATCTGGAACAGTGTCGCGCGCTGACGGCGTGGTATCCCTTTTGGCCGGGCGTGCGGTATTTGAGCATTCTTCCTACCAATCACGCGATCGATTTCATGGTGGGTTTTATCGGACCGTTCGTATGCGGAGCTTGTGTGGTGCATCTGCGCACGCTGCGTCCGGAGTTCGTGCGCGATGCATTTGTGCGTTATCGCATCACCTATGTAGCGCTGGTTCCCATGATTGTAAAGAACCTGGAACGCGGCCTGCGGGCGAAATTCGACGAACTGCCGCCCTGGAAGCGGGCGCTTCTGCGTGCTCAGATTGCGGCCAATCGGGTCCTGACGCGCCGCCGGCCGAATGTGAAGCTCAGCCGTATCTTGCTTTCCGGTGTGCACCGGGGATTTGGAGGAGAGCTGCTGGCGTTGATTACCGGCGGAGCATTCTTGGAACCCTCGACGCTGCAGTTCTTCTACGATCTCGGCATTCCCGTGGTCAACGGTTACGGCCTCACCGAAGCGGGCACCTCCCTCACGCTCAACGACCTCAAACCGTTCCGCGCCGATACGGTCGGCAAGCCGCTGCCAGGAGTCGAACTGCGAATTCTGAGTCCGGATGCTGAAGGTGTGGGGGAAGTGGCGGCGCGCAGCAAGACGGTGATGTCGCACTATCTGGATGATCCGGAACTCACCTTGGAGACCATCGTCGATGGCTGGCTTCTGACCGGCGATCTCGGCCGGTTTGAGAGCGGCGGCCATTTGCAGCTCTTCGGACGCAAGAAGAATATGATCGTCACTGAGGGCGGGAAAAATATCTACCCCGAAGATATTGAAACTGCTTTCGAGGGGTTGCCGGTGAAAGAGTACGCCGTGTTTGCGGCCAATTATATCTGGCCCAAGAAAGAACTTGGGCGCGAAACGCTAGTTCTCGTGCTGCGTCTGGACGAGAACCAGAAACTTGATAGCACCTTGCTCGCAGAAATCTCCGCTCGCAATCGCCGGCTGCCCGATTTCAAACGGGTGGCGGGATATCGGATCTGGGAGAAAGATTTTCCCCGGACGGCCTCGATGAAAATCAAGCGACAGACGCTGGCTGAGGAAATGGGCAAGTCGGTGGAGCGGGAAGCAATGGCAGAATTGTAACCGGCCACCGAATTTGGGATTCGCCGCGCGAGATCCGGCCTCGCACCTTCCTGGAGAAATGGACCTGAGACCTTGGGGCAAAATTTTCTTGCAATCCTGAACCCGGCGGCCGGAGGCGGACGGAGCCGCAAACTGCTGGGCCCGGCGCTGGAACGCTTGCAGGCTGGGGGCATCGAGGTGAAGGTGTCGGAGACGCGCATGCCGGGGGAAGCGACTGAGATGGCGCGCGCGGCTTATGGGCGCGGAGTGCGGAACTTTATGGCGGTCGGTGGCGACGGAACTGCCTACGAAATTGTGAATGGTCTGTACCCCCAGGCGCTAGGCGGCGAGCGCCCGAGCTTGGCATTCTTGCCGTTGGGCACTGGCAATTCTTTTCTGCGCGACTTCAGCAATCGTGGTGTGGAATATGGCATCGAATCTCTGCTTGCCGAGAAGCGCCGACCTTGCGATGTGCTGCGCCTGCGCCACCGTACCGGGATTGTCTATTACATTAATTTGTTGAGCATGGGTTTTACCGCCGACGTCGCCACTCTGCGTGCCCGTCGCTTCAGCGGCTGGGGGGAGTTGGGCTATCTCAGCTCGATTTTTCTGACTCTCGCTCGATTCCAACGTCGTCCCTTCCCGGTTCGAGTTGCCGGCTCAGAAAAGTTTGACAGCCGGCCCTGTCTATTTTTGACCTTCAATAACAGCAAGTTTACCGGCGGCACCATGATGATTGCTCCGCAAGCCGAGACCGATGACGGCTTGGTCGAGTACGTTCGTTGGGGGCCCATTGGGCGATGGGGGTTGATCCGCAATCTGCCTGGCCTTTACGACGGAACGCATATCAGACATCCGCGGGCGGAGCGCACCTCGGTCCGGCGCGTCGAATTCGACCTGGAGGCTCCGGCGGATGTGATGGTCGACGGAGAAGTGCTGAGGCTGCATTGCGAGGAACTGGATGTACTCCCGGGGGCGCTCAACGTGGTGGCGTGATTCTCGATTCGACGAGCCGTGACTCGATAGAGCTCCGTGATATAAAAATGAATCATGTCTGAAGCACGACGAAAACGGCAACAGGAGCAGAGAGGCGGCTCCGCTGAGGGTAAGACCAAGAAGACTCTCATTTACGGCGGCGTTCTGATTCTGCTGGCGGGCGCATTCATCGCGGGCCGGCACTACCGAGATCACAAATACGATTCGTTCGCGCAATGCCTGGCCAGCAAGCAGGCCAAGATGTACGGCCTCTATTGGTGCCCGCACTGCATCGAACAGAAAGAAATGTTTGCTGCATCGTTTCACTACGTGCCCTATGTGGAGTGTGCGATCAAGGGATCCAAGGAAGAGGCGCCCGAATGTAAGGTGGCCGGAGTCAAGTTGTTTCCCAGCTGGCAGTTTGGAACTGAACCGCCGAAGGAGGGAGTTTTGTCTCTCGAAGCCCTGAGCGATAAAACCGGATGCAGCCTGCCATGACGAATTCTGCGCAGCTCGATCTGCGGAGGCGCACGTAGTGCCGGGAGCCCAGCGAGTTCTGTTTGGAGTCGTCGCGATGCTATCGCTGGGGGGTGTGATCGTGTCGGCCGTTTCGCTCGAGCGACACTATGCGAAATCGGCGACCGCGTACTGCGATTTCAGCCAGACGTTCAATTGTGACGTCGTAAACCGCAGCGAATATTCGAGCATTGAAGGAATTCCGGTAGCAGCGATTGGGGTCGCGGGATACGCAGCCTTGTTTTTCCTGGCTACAGTTTGGCGAGCCCGCGTAGAGACGCCGAATCGCTTGATGGGAGCCGCTCTCGCAGGATTGGCCTTTGCCCTCTGCCTGACGTACATCGAAGCGTACGAACTGCGGACGTGGTGTATTTTGTGCCTGAGTTCGCTGGTGCTGATTTCTCTGATCAGTGTTCTCACAATCGTAGTGAAACTGAGAAGCGTGAGAGCGTAGAGCGACCCCACCGTTGTGTCTTTTCCGATGGAAGAATTCCAGAAAAACGCTTCTCCCAGCCCGGCGCCCGAGGTAATCCGCGTGCAGGCAGCGACGGGAGATTTGCGCCTCCACGAATTTTACAGCCGCATTTTTCACAACACGCGATTTCTGCGAGTGTGGTTGCCCCCAGGATATGACGATCCCGCAAACCGAAACCGCCGCTACCCGGCCCTCTATCTGAATGATGGTCAGAATTTGTTCGAAGCTGCGATTTCCTTTACCGGAGTGGAATGGCAGGTGGATGAGACCAGCGATCGTTTGATTCGCGAGGGCGTGGTTCCACCCATGATTATCGTGGGCATCGACAACGGCGGTAAAGACCGTCTCCGGGAGTACATGCCGTACCGCTCGCTGCAGCCAATGAGGTTGCGAACACAGGGCAGCCGCTATGCCAACTTCCTGATCAGGGAAGTGATGCCGTTCATCGATCGAGGCTATCGAGCAGCCCCCGGAGCGCAGAACACCGGGCTGGGAGGATCCTCGCTGGGTGCGCTGATTGCGCTTTATACTGCGGTTTCCCGTCCGAATGTGATTGGCCGTCTACTTCTGGAGAGCCCATCGTTGTGGGCCTCAAACCGGCAGATTATCCGGCAGAGTCGCAAGATCAAACGCTGGCCGGAACGGATTTTTCTGGCGACGGGAACTGCCGAAGCGGGGCGGAAAGACAAAGATCAAAGCATGGTTGATGACGTCAAAGAACTGGCTGCGATCCTGCGCCGCGCAGGGCTGGACGACCAACGTCTTAAACTCGTGGTTGACGAGGGCGCTTTGCACCACGAGTCGGCATGGGCGAAGCGCTTTCCCGACGCGCTTACATTTTTGTTCGGCAAATCGGAATAGCGTGGCTTGGAGGCGAGATTTCTACCTTCCGTCGATGCCGGCTCCTTCCCGTTTGGGGATCGTAACTTCGGCGGGCGCTGCGCCTTCACGACTGATCTGCCAGAGGCAGACGACCGTCGCCGCCATCGCGATCACCGAAAGCTGAACATGCGTAAATCTGGTAAAAGGTCCGATCAAGGGGAGCGCGTACACCCAGTAAAGAAGCGTGCCCAATCGGCGAGTCGAGAGCGTGCGGGCCTGCACCTGGAGCCAGTCGGCTAGCAGAATGAATGCAGGCGCCAAAATCACTAGATCGTAAACCGTGAGGTGGGGCGACACCAGCACAGTCGCGAACAGCAGCGCGGAATACCGCAGGGGCAGGGACACGGCCGGGCTGCGCTTCCAACATGCGATCGTTAATCCGAGTACGATGGCGGCGCTCACGACATAAAGACCGAGGGAAATTCCAGACCGCCAAGGCAGGAACATGGGCGCCAGCATGGACCAGAATGTTCGCAGCGAGTGGGTTTGATAAGGCTTGGGCTCGAGCAGCGGCAACAGTGTGCGCACATTCCACAGTGTGCGCAGCCAGTGACGGAAGGGATCGATTCCGTAGTAGAGAATTCCCACGGACAGTTGACTCGCGGCTGAAAGAACCGCTCCCGCCACAACTTTCCAAGCGCCGATGAATGTGAATACGATGGCCGCGGCGAGTCCCAACTGAGGCTTGAAAATCAGACAGCCGAGGATCAGGCCGGCGAGAAGCTCCCGCCGGTCACGCAGCAAAAAGAATGTCAGCGTGAAGCAGGCCAGTGCAATCGCAGAGGTCTGACCCCAGGCGATCAGATGAAAGAAAGCGGGAAACGCCACGGCGAGGATAACAACGGTTCTCCCATAGTTACGGAGGCTCTGACATGCTCGCCATACGCCGTAGCAGCAAATGCCATAAGCAACCGCGCTGAATCCCCACCACAAAATGAGTGCCCAGCCGTAGGAGAAATGAGCTAGCGGCGCGAACAAGATCGAAACTTGAGGCGGATACAGAGGCAAGTACCGGATGCCCGAAGCTTCAGGCACTCGCCGAGTCACCAGCGCTGCCTGAGCATTCATGTCGTACAAATCTGCGCCATGATGAGCAGCGGCGAGCGAGCCCAGAGTGTAGAGATGCAGAAAGTCCGTTCCCTTGAGATTTCCGTTGCGATCCCGAAGACCCGGAGTGGCTGCGTTCCACGCGTAAAACGACCACAAGCACACGGCAAGGATTGTGCCGTGAGCACGCAAGCGATTTTCGCTGATCCAAGACGGGGAACGGCTGGACATAAGGTCAGCCTATAATAGCTGCCACTCGTAATCTCAAAATAGAAGATATGGAGGGTATCGAGTTGTCGCATTAATCTAATCGACCCCAATGGCCGACGAACAGAAACCATTGTCGAAGAATAGGGCGAGACCGCAACAGGCATGGCTGCGGCGCGTAGGGTGGCTCTTTCTAACCGCAATCGTCTTGCGATTGGCCGTGGTAAGCGTGCTCTTGACGCACAACCCACCTTCGTGGGGAGTGAACGAGGCCGCCGGCATTGCCCGAGGACTGCTGCTTGGCCACGGATTTGCCTCGCCATTTCATGATGCTGCCGGACCGACAGCCTGGTTAGCGCCGGTCTATCCAGGGATACTGGCGGGCATCTTTCTTGTGTTTGGCGTGCAGACGGCGACCTCGGTCTGGGTCGCAGTTCTCCTCAACGTGCTCTTTTCTTCCGCCACGGCCATCGTCGTTCTTCAGTTGGGTAGGGAACATTTTGGCGAAACTACAGGTCTTGTCGCGGCGTGGGCTTGGGCCATCTCACCGCCGGTTGTGGTAATGCCCTGGCTGCCCTGGGAGACGTCTCTGTCTGCGTTGGTGATGACCTTCGCATTCCACCGGACATTAAGGCTCAACCATACCTCAAGTTGGTCGCGGTGGGCGATCTGCGGTGGTATCTGGAGCTTTGCAGCACTGCTTAATCCCGCGCTCCTGGCTCCGTTGCCTGCCATTGCCGCAAGAGCAGCATGGGCGCGACGTTACTGGACCGGGCCTGTAATAATGCTTCTCGTTTGTGCTTTAGGGATTATGCCCTGGACGGCACGCAACTGGATAAGTCTTCATAAACTGGTCCCGGTGCGCAGTAATTTTTGGGCCGAAGTATACTTTGGCAACGTCAGCTTTTCACTTCACCCGACCGGCAACAGCATGGTTTATCAGAAAGAGGGAGAAATAGCTTTCGTTGCTGATCTGCGCGGCAAAGTGGTCGGCCACGTCCGCTCCCACCTGCGTGACTTTGCAGTCCTTACTGGTCAAAGGATCTACGCCTTCTGGACTCAGCCCGCGCCCTTCGGACCGTACGGAATGATCGCCTCGCTGGCTGCCGTGTCTGGAATTGTCGTAGCTTTTCTTCGCGGCCGCACCGTTTTCCCTTTTCTCCTGATTCTCGCTTTTTATCCCCTGGTCTACTATGTGACTTATACATTTGCCCGCTATCGTCACCCCATCGAGCCACTCATGTACACTCTCGCAGGATACGCTGCGTGTGAACTCGCGGACTATGGGAGGTTAGCGGCGCGGGCAGGGGGATAAGGCGCAAGCTTCGGATCCGGATCATCGGGGAAGATTTCCCACGCCTTCCGATTCGCGAACCACCGCAGAAGTTCCTGGTTTTGGGCTGCGCCCATATCACGGGCCCAAACTACTTTGGAGGCGTCAATATCGGCGCGGTTAAAGATCCAGTCGACGTGGACTTCGTGCTCGGGACCATAGTGCACGATGACCAGATGTTTGCCCGGCATACTCTGGAGTTCGCGAACGATAGCGTTCCTCTTCAGATTCCCTCTCTGCCAAAGAGGTTCGATCTGGGTGCCAGTCGCAGCAGCGGTTAGCCGGAGCACGATCATCGCTACACAAACTAAAGGAATCGCCCGCGTCAGTCCCTGCCCGACCGGCCGCTCGTGCCATCGGTACAAACGTAAGTGGCGAATGCACTGCACGAGGAAGAGATAGAACAGCCCAATAGCTGGAGCAAGGTAGTGATCGAGAGTCCAAGTCTCTATTAACACCCCAATCGCCATGGCTGCCGCAAGGAGCAGTGGGAACCTCATCTTGCGCTCTCGAAACAGGAGGGGAAAGGCGAGAAATGGCAAAGTGAAGACGGGACCAACGTAAAACGTCCAGAGCACGCGGAACTTATGCCGGAGCCGGCGGGCAAACCCAAGCGGGGTTCTGTTTAATAGAAAACCGCGCAGTTCCCAGTTGACGTAAAAGTCTCTCATCTCGGCATGGTGATAAACGGGCTCTGGCCGCGGGCTCTGCCAGACGAAGTAGGGGGCCATGGCATAGGTCTCTCGGTTCACCTGGTACGGCATGACGAACGCGTTGCCCGTAACGCGCCAGAAATAGTAGCCCATCGCGGCCCCGGTTGCGCCGAGAATGAGAATCAGGGGCAGGACCACGCGGCCAAGAACAGTCGCGACAGGAATCCTCTTCGGTCTCATCAGCCAAACGAGCATCGAAGCGGCGATCGGCAAACTGAAAACGAAGCCTTCAAACGGTCGAGTGTTCGCAAGGATGGCGAGGCCGAGTCCCATAAGCAGCGCATCGCGCAGACGGGCATGGCGCTTGATGCGAGGTAATGCGCCCAGCACCAGCACGCCGCCTAACGCCGGCAGCGAGGTGCCAAAGTAGCTATTCATCCAATAGCCCAGAAGTCCCACTTGCAACATCGCCAGCGATGCCCCCAACAACGCCCAGGACGGCGGGAGCCACGCCTGAAGCATCCAACACAGGGCAGCGCACATGAGTGCAGTGGTGAGCAGTTGGCCGATCCAGGGATGCCCGAGGAGCTGACCCGCCGCGAGCATCAGCCCTTGGGCGGGCGGATACATCGACATATAAGTAGGGTGCTGGATAATGTGGAAGCTTTCGAAATGGATCCACATGGGGTGGGTCGGGTTCGTCAACCGGCCCTGGGCAAAGGTGTCGGCGGCCAGCAGAAAACTGAACTCGTCATGCCACATGGGTTGAGGAATACCCCAAACCGGAATCATCGCTACACGGATGACGAGGGTGCAAATTCCGACTGCGAAGATTGCCAGTGTTTTCCGTCGCGCCAGCCGCGCAAAAGCGCTCTGCGAGGACAAAAACACCGGATACGTAACCGCGGGCTTGCTTCTTCGCTGAGACAGGAAGGTCAACGCCACCGCGGCTATCACAAGAAGCGATTCAAGGATCAGCGGCAGCCCCGGCGCAAGTGCAAGCAAGAGCAGGTCCGATAAGCCGTGCTGCATGCTTAGAAGTGTACCCGTACCGTCTACGAAGTAAAAACCGGGCCGGTGGTACCGGAAGAACGGCCTCTACCCGACACGTTGCGGCACGAGGCGCATCACCGGCGCCTCAGCTGTTTGCAGTTTCCTTAACGCCGATTTCCTCGAATAGGCCGTCTACGATCTGAATCATCTCGCGGTCGACAACGCGATTCTTGGAGATCGCCTCTTGCAGCGGGATGGACACAATCTTGTTCGACCGCAATGCGGCCATACAGCCAAATTCGCCGCGATGCACCATGTCGATCGCGCCCAGCCCATATCGCGTCGCCAGAACCCGGTCGAAAGCGCTGGGGGAGCCACCCCGCTGTATGTGTCCCAGCACTACCGCGCGGGTTTCGAAGCCTGTGCGCTTCTCAATCTCGCGGGCGAGAATATTTGCAATGCCGCCGAGTTTGGCGTGACCAAATTCATCTTTTCCCATGTCTTGCAGGATGGGAGCCCCGGAGCCGGCGTTGGACGAAAACTTTGCGCCCTCCGCCACGACGACAATGGAGAAGTAACGCCCACGCTCATGGCGCTGGCGAATCGATTCAGCCACCTTGTCGACGTCGAACGGCCGCTCGGGAATTAGAATCGCGTCGGCCCCGCCGGCAATGCCGCTGTACAACGCAATCCAGCCCGCGTCGCGTCCCATCACTTCTACCACCATTACGCGGTTGTGAGCCTCGGCGGTGGTATGGAGGCGGTCAATCGCTTCGCACACTATATTGCAGGCGGTATCAAATCCGAAAGTATAGTCGGTTCCCCCCAGGTCATTGTCGATCGTCTTGGGGACGCCAACCACTCGAACTCCTTTTTCATGCAGCTTCTGGGCGACCGACAAAGTATCATCCCCGCCGATCGCGACCAGGGCGTCGATTTTGTGCTTTTCAATGGTGGCCATGCAACGGTCGATGCCGTCCGGACGCTTGGAGGGGTTGGTCCGCGAGGTTCGCAGGATGGTTCCGCCGCGGGGCAGGATTCCGCCCACCGCGTCCAGATCGAGTGCCATGCTCTTGTCTTCGATCAGACCGCGCCATCCCTCCATGAAGCCGACAAACTGGTCGTGATAATGAAATACACCCTTACGCACAACGGCACGGATAACCGCATTCAGCCCAGGGCAATCGCCTCCGCCCGTTAATATGCCAATTCTCATCGTGTGCTCCCGGTTCCACCTAAGAGTTCAGAATGAAGTCCTCCGAATGCACCCTGGGTGCAGCGCATGAAGAAATCCAAGAGCGAGGGTGAAAATCGGTTGGAAAAGATAGAGTAACACTAAATCGAGAGGCGCCAAAGCCAAGAGCCGGGAGAAAATCGTTCGGGTGTGACCGGCCGCCCCGGCTCACATTAGCGTTGCGCTGCGGCGCAAGATTAGACACAATGCTCGACGGACATGAACAAAACGGCATCGATTTTCGCCTGGGGAGCGGTGGGTCTGCTCGCAGCCGCGGCCGTCGGGGTGGTGGCCGTTCATCGCGGAGAACCGATTAACGCACTGTGGCTGGTTGTGGCTGCGGCTTGCTGCTATGCCCTGGGATACCGTTTTTACAGCAAATTCATTGCCGCGAAGATTCTCGCCCTTGACGCCCTGCGCGCTACTCCCGCCGAGCGCCTGGAGAACGGTCGCGATTTTCTGGTGACCAATAAATGGGTCGTGTTTGGCCATCACTTTGCCGCCATTGCGGGACCGGGACCCTTGGTCGGGCCGGTGCTGGCCGCGCAGTTCGGCTATCTTCCAGGAACGATGTGGGTGCTGGCAGGCGCGGTTTTCGCCGGTTGCGTGCAGGACTTCGTGATTCTGCTTTTCTCCGTTCGCCGCGATGGGAAGTCGCTCACCGAAATGGCGAAAGAGGAAATCGGGCGCGTCGGCGGGTTTGTGGCCTACACGGCGGTGATCGCGATTCTCGTCATCCTGTTGGGCGTGGTGGCACTGATCGTGGTCAATGCGCTGAAAGATAGTCCGTGGGGCACGTTCACGATCGCGATGACGATCCCTATCGCCCTGCTGATGGGTCTGTATCTGCGCCGCATTCGTCCCGGCAAGGTGCTGGAGATCTCGGCGCTTGGATTCATACTCGTCCTGCTGGCGATCTGGGGCGGGCAATGGGCTTCACAACATCCTGCAATGGCGCGCGTGTTCACGTTGCGCGCTCCTACCCTCGCGATTCTCATCATGGTGTACGGATTCTTGGCCTCGGCTCTTCCGGTGTGGTTGCTGCTGGCGCCGCGCGACTATCTCAGCACATTCGTGAAGCTAGGGACGATTGGACTTCTCGCCGTTGGCATCGTGGCTTTGCATCCCACGCTGCACATGCCCGCGCTCACCCGCTTTGTGGACGGTTCCGGCCCGGTGTTTGCAGGCAAGATTTTTCCCTTTGCCTTCATCACCATCGCATGCGGAGCGATCAGTGGCTTCCATGCTCTAATCTCCAGCGGAACCACGCCCAAACTGATCGCGCGCGAGACCCAAACCCGGATGGTGGGCTACGGCGCTATGATGGCGGAGTCCGGCGTAGCGGTGATGGCAATCATCGCCGCCTGCGTGCTCCAGCCCGGCGTTTACTTTGCGATCAATAGTCCCGCCGGGGTGGTTGGTCAGACGGCTGCCGCCGCTACCGCGACCATCTCCTCGTGGGGATTTCCTGTCACAGCCGCTGACATGCAGACCCTGGCCCAAGCCGTAGGCGAACAAACTCTGTTCAACCGCACCGGCGGCGCGCCCGCATTCGCCGTCGGCATGGCGCACATCTTTTCGCAGAGCCTGGGAGGTGCGGCAGTGATGGCGCTGTGGTATCACTTCGCCGTCATGTTCGAGGCTTTGTTCATTCTCACTATCCTCGATGCCGGAACCCGCGTGGCCCGCTTCATGATTCAGGACGCGCTCGGACATCTCTACAAACCGTTAGGGCGGACGAGTTGGTATCCGTCGATTCTGGCCACGAGCGCTCTCATTGTGGCCGCTTGGGGATTTTTCCTGTGGCAGGGCGTGAAAGATCCGTTGGGCGGCATCAATTCGTTGTGGCCGCTATTCGGCATCGCCAATCAACTGCTGGCGACCGTAGCTCTATGCGTCGCCACGACGATCATCGTCAAGATGCACCGAGCCCGCTATGCCGCAGTCACGCTCGGGCCGCTGGCGTGGCTGGTCGCGGTCACGTTCACGGCATCGTGGCATAAAGTTCTCGATCCCAACCCGCGAGTGGGATTCCTGGCGCAGGCGCGTGCGCTGGCAGCGGCTCCAGCCACCAGCGCCACCGCTCAACTCGTCTTCAACAACCGGCTGGATGCCGCTGTAACCGCGGTTCTAGTCGGAATGGTCACGCTGGTTCTGATCGAGTCCGTGCGGCAATGGAACCTGGTCTTGAGCGGAAGGGAACCGGCCAGTGTGAAGGAATCACCGTTCGTAATGACACGTCTGGCGGAGGACAGAGGATGAACCGTTTATGGCAAGCAGGCCGAATTCTGCTGGCGACGCTGCGTGAGATTTTCGACGAGAACGCCTACGAGCGTTTCTTGCGCCGCACCCAAGTGGCCTCGTCACCCGAAGCGTATGGCGCGTTCCGCCAGGAATTTGAAGAGGCTAAGACCCGCCGACCAAGGTGCTGTTAGCGAATCCGCTTCCGCATATGGGGCCACAGTCCGGTCCGCTGCCTTTGAGGGTGGTTATTCAGCTGGCGCACTGCGGATGCCCCTACTTTCGCGTCCTCAACCAAAGGTGGGATTCCACAGGTCTCGCGGTCTTGGCTTTTGCCTTGCTCGGACTCTACGCCGAGGCTAGTCTTCGCGCGCCGGAGTCGAATCGCGGGTTCGACAGCACCGCAAACTTTGGGCGTCCTAACTCCGCTTTCCCTGCACAGCTCGGTTCCGCAGGAATCTGTTCCTTAGGTTCTCCGCCAATTCCGCGATACACTGCACTCACATGCGAGTCATGGGTATCGATTGCGGCGGCGAGTACACCGGCTACGGGGTGGTCGAGATGCAGGAAACCGGCAAGCTTTGCTGTCTGACGTGCGGCGCGATTAAGCTTTCTCCGCGCGAGGCGCTGCCGCGGCGCCTTTCCCGCATCTTTACAAAACTCGGAGAAATCATTATCCAGCACCACCCCGATGAAGTCGCGATTGAAGATGTTTTCTACGCTCTCAACGTGAAGTCGGCGCTCAAGCTGGGCCAGGTCCGTGGAGTTGCCATGCTGGCTGCCGCGGCCGCCGGGCTGGAAGTCGCCGAATATTCTCCGCTAACCATCAAGTCGTCGGTCGTCGGTTACGGACGGGCCGAAAAGCAGCAGGTGCAGCACATGGTGACGCGGCTGCTTGAACTTGCCGTAGTGCCGCAGCCCATGGATGCTTCCGACGCGCTGGCCATCGCCATCTGCCATCTGCATACGGCAGGGACCCTCAGCCGGCAGCGAGCCGTGGCGCCATGAAGTTCCATCGACCATCCACTTCTGGCATAATTTCCTGTCCAACTTGTGCGCGAGTTTGCTACGAAAACGAAGTTGAGGCTGACAATCGGGACCGAACCGGAAAAATCGAATCGCGCGAGATCGAGACTGCGATTTGACCGTAATTCGTGGACCGTTCTTGCCGGGTGCATCGCCCTGCTTTGGATTCTCCCGGTTCGCGCCGCCGAGCCCGCCACCGTTACCTTCTCGCTGGATTTTCCCGGCTCCGATCCGGACCATTATTCCTTTTCGCTCGAGTCCGATGGACGCGCCCGCTACGAGTGTTCCGGGAAGATCTCGCCAGACTCGGAGGATCACGAGACCTACCAGACCGAGTTCAGCTTCTCGGATGCAACACGCACCCGCATCTTCGAACTGGCGGCGCGAGCCCATTATTTTTCCGGCGCGATTGACTCCGGCAAACGCAACCTGGCAAACACCGGCGTCAAGAAACTGTCTTTCAAAGACGGGCAGCGGGAATTCACCGCCGCTTACAATTTTTCCTCGCTGCCGGCCGTTCAGCAGTTGACCGCATTGTTTCAAAGCACGTCGGCCACGCTGGAATTCGGCCGGCGACTGGCTCACATCCACCGCTACCAGAAGCTTGCTCTTGACGACGAGCTTAAGCGGATGGAAGATCAGGCCCGGCAGGGAGATCTCGTCGAACTGCAGGCCGTAAAGCCGGTTCTGCAGGAGATTTATGACGATACTTCGGTCTTGAACGTGGTTCGTGCGCGGGCGCAACGAATCATGGAAATGGGCCCGACTCCGTCTGCGGGACGCTGATCGGCTTAGCAATCAATATGCTGCTCCAGGCCAGAGAGGGCGCAAAATTTTACAATTGCCAGTGCGAAATCGTGCTCTAATAGGCAGCACGTCGATTTGGGAGGTTGCTATGTACAAGATCTCTCTCTCCAGATCCAAATCCAGATCCAACATGGTTGTTCTCACGGCCGCTGCCTGCGCGCTCCTGGCGCTGCCCGCTCTGGCCGATTCGCAGGCACGCATCGTTCGCCTGAGCGACGTGCAGGGTTCGGTTCAAATCAACAAAAACACGGGTATGGGATTTGAGAGCGCGTTCCTCAATCTCCCGATTACCCAGGGATCCGAGGTCAGGACGCACGACCGCGGCCGCGCCGAAATCGAATTTGAAGACGGCAGCACGCTGCGCCTAACTCCGAACACGACGGTAGAGTTCCGCACGCTCGGCCTGAGCGAGTCGGGCAAGCGCATCTCGGCGATCCATCTCGTCGCGGGCATGGCCTATGTCAACTGGCTGGGCAAGAGCGGAGATGAATTCAGCCTCAATTTTTCCCGCGAAACAATCGCCCTCGACCGGGGCGCGCATTTCCGCGTGGAAACCACGCCGGAAGTTGCCCGTCTGGCCGTTTTCAAAGGGGATGTCGACGTCGAAAATCCGGGCGGCAAGGTCACGGTCGCGAAGAAGAAGACGGCCAACTTTGACGGGCGGGATGACGACAAATACACACTCGCGAACCAAATTCAAGAAGCCCCGCTCGATTCCTGGGACAAAGACGCCAGCGCTTATCACGATCAATATGCGAAGAATAATTCCTCGCCGTACGGATATGGTGTGAGCGACATGAATTACTACGGCGCATATTCCAACGTCCCCGGCTACGGGATGATGTGGCAGCCCTACTTTACCGGGGTGGGTTGGGATCCCTTCATGAATGGGGCCTGGTCCTGGTACCCCGGCTACGGTTACATGTTTGCATCGGCTTATCCTTGGGGATGGATGCCGTATCGCTACGGAAACTGGATGTTCGTGCCCGCTATGGGCTGGATGTGGCAGCCCGGAGGGTTTAACAACTGGCTCGGCGTACCGAGTTATGGGGGCACGTTGCCGGTCAATTTCCATCCTCTGGTTGCGCCTCCGACGGGCACCACAAGGACCGTTGTTGTCGGAAGGGCTGGCATGGTCTCGGCTTCAGTTTCTTCGCGCATGGTGGTCAACGCAGGCTCGGCAGGTTTGGGGATCGCACGTGGTTCTCTAGAGAATCTCCACAACCTGAATCACCAGGTGGCCAAGTCCGGATTTGTTGAAGTGCGGCCGGCGCCGCAATTCTCGACGACTTCGGCGAGGGCTCCGGCTTTCAGTTCGTCGCTGCCTTCAGGGTACAGTTCGCCGTCAAGTTCGATGTCCTCTTCCTCCTCGGCCCATAGCAGCATATCGGCCGGACATGTTTCCAGTGGCGCTGCCGGGCATCACTAGAATTCGCTGAGAAAAAATCAGGGCGGCCCTCGGGCCGCCCTATTTTCACCGCCGCAGACCGACGTAATCACTTTCTCGCATAACGATTGCAACGCCGGCGAGGAAGCCTGGTCGGAAGCACGGCTAAGGGGCATAACTCTTCCCTACGGCGTCAGCATCAATCCCGGCACGCCACGAATGTTGCCTAGCTAGGTCGTGTTAGGTGGGGCTGAAATCTGTGATGAGTCCGGGATATGCGTCGAGCGTGGCGTTGCTGCTGAGGCTCGTGCCAATTCCAGGTCTAACCGCCAGCCAGGCATAGTTTTACAAGCAAAAGCTCGCCTGTTTCTTGAGCTGCTCATCAACCGTCAAGCCGAGCACGGCGGCGTCATACAAAACATCTGTCAGTGCAGAGAATGTTTCGTCCTTAGAGTGTGGTCCCCTTGCGCTCAAATAGCTCAGTAAGGTACTGGTCAAATTCGCTCAGGATGAAGGTGCTGCCTCCTGTTTTGTCACTCAGTTGGGACAGCCCATCTATCCGGTGGGGGCTGGTTAAGCGCACATAACCCCCGCTATTCACCCCACTGGGCGCACACGCTCGACTTCTTATTTATCACCGGCGACTCTATGTCGGAACAATCGAGTATGCTGTGGAAGAGGAATTCCTGCCTTAATCTCAGCGCCTGTTTCTCCCGCATATGGCGCACCTTGCCAGGGTACAGGCGATTGAACGTATCGGATGTCCAAACAAACATCGGCACGTGGCGCAGCTCAGCATCGCCGGTTTCCTGCCCGTGCAAAAACCTGCCATGCTCTCCCAGATACTCCCCATGATCGGATACATAGAAGAGTATGGCGTTCTTGTTTTTTAACGTGTCAATAACACCGGCAATGAAGAAATCCGTATAAACGATGGAATTGTCGTAAGAGTTAATAAGCGCTTCGCGTGGACATAGCTGCGGCAGAACGTCGGGGCATGTCGGCGCATATTTCCTGAAAGGAAGGGTATATCGCCAATGGTAAGGAAAATGACTTCCGGCCATATGGAACACCGCCAGCATCTTCCGGCTTGAAGAGCGCGTCTGTGATTGGAAATAGGCTTCCAACTGATTCACGTAAAGAGACAAATCGTGAGAATTCAGATTTCGTCTGCTGGCGGCGAGTGAAAAATTCTTGTCGTTGAATACCTCCACTTCGGATTCGCCCGATATGCTGGATATCTGCGTGCGCTGCGCTCCCAGTCCATACTTGCCCTGCTCGGACACCCACAACGTATAGAATCCCTTTTTCCTGAACAAGGATATGAAGCTCGTTTCCGACGTGGCTGGCGCCATATTCTCTCTTGTCGCGCGCGTCATGAGACATGGCACGGAGATGTGAGTAGAGGTGCCGCAGGACGAAACGTTATAGAACGAAATAAGATGGTTTTCTTTTTGCAGCAGGGGTGTGGTCTCCCTGACATAGCCATTAATGGAGAAATGGTCCGCCCGCGCGGCTTCCCCGATGATCAGAATCACCTGCAACGGCTGCGCGGAAACAGGGTTCTCGTAGGTTGCGGGAAGGGACGCAATATCGAATTTTCTGGCATGCGCGAATGTAACCTGCATCTTGCTGTTCCAATAGTCTCCCACTTCGGCGAAGATGTCATAAGGATGGCCGAATTGGACTATTAATCCCAGAGGTAGGAAGAAGACGAGGAAGAAGACGAGACTTAAATAGCCGGTAATGATCAACAATCGTGTCTTGAGGGGTCGGAAGACCTCAAGACGGGTGCGATGAAACAGGCATAAGGCGGTCAGGCATAATCCCGCGGCTATCCACGGCAAAGCCTGCCATGCAATGATGCCTTGTCCCATGGCCGTCATGTCCATTTCAAATAGGGAGGCGATGATGGGCTCGGAAAGACGGACGCTGAGAACGCGTTCCGAATATTCCGCGAGGGTGCCCGCGAGAAAAGCGAAAGGAACCAAGGAAACAAAAAACACGGCGCTGTAGCAGGCAATCAGGAATAACAGGCAGGTCAGCATCCATGACATGAACGCATTCTCCAGGTCGCTTGGCGAATGGATATCCAGCATGGGAGCGTTGAGAAGGCAGACGTAAACCGTCCCCCAAATCAACGCGAACGTCAATCGGTTGTTTATCCAGGATCTCTTTTTTGGTCTCGACAAACGGCTGCCGTTGTTCAATCGATCCCTCTTTGTCTCAATGGGAAACAATTTCACTCGGATAGCTCCCCTGCGGTCTTTGTGGGTGCTCTGGCAGCCACACGGAAAAGTTGTCGCTAACGGCGAACCGAGGTTTACTGGAGTTGCATGGTGCGAAGAGCGACACGAGAACTGCAACGAAGGAACCAAGAATCGCAGCCTTCTGAAGTGGTTGCATGATGTTCCTCTAGCTTGCCAGGAAGTCTACTCAATCGCTGGTCCACGTCAAGCTTTGCTCATCCCAGATGATTGTCAGGCTATCGAAGCGACGCACGTCGGCGAAAGGGCGTTCAACTTGACGAACCATTGCGCAGCCCATAACCGTCAATCAGTTTCACGTTGTTTGCCTGTGCCAGTGCCTTTGCAGATGCAGTGAATGCGCCGCTCGTAACGACCCAACCTTCATCTGCACCCTCCCGATGAACTTAACGCTTGGCTCGGGAAGGAATCCGGCAAGCCTGTGCACGTAGCAACGGAGAGTACGGATTTAACTGAAGAATTGAAACGCGGTCTCTCATTTGTCCGTCACGAGCACCCGTCGAGCCTGCCACGCAAGACAAAGTTTCTCAAGGTAACCATCTTCCTTACCCACGGGCATTCTCTCTGACGCCCGTTGCTGGACCACAGATGCCGGTCACCCAAAACGCGGCGATCTGCTCCCAGCCTTTCGGCGTTTCGGGCTGAGCCTTGGGGCTGCGCGCTTTTTGGTACGTGGCGGCATATTCGTCTCAGCAAAACAACTGGGCTTGTAGCGGCGCTTCTAGCTCGATGGGAGTGGTGCACTCGGCATCGTCATTCGCAACGGGGTTGACTCGATTCCTGATGGGATAGGACCGCATCGTCCAGGCGTCGTAGGGCTTCAACATTTCCGACAGCGTTTCAACATTTTTCATGCCCGGATCGAGCCCTAGACCGTAATCGTTTCGATCGAGGATGACTGGCATTCGGTCCTGGACTGCTGAGGTCACCTCGGTTTCGTTGCTCCGGCGCACTTGAAACATATCGGCAACCGTACATCCCAACTCCCATCGCTCTGCCCAATGAAAAAAGTGGCGTCTAGATATTCCACGACCGAGCCGCAAGCGGGACACTGGCGTGTGATCGGGCGTCTGAGGGATTCAGCTCGGAGAAAGTCCCTGAGGGACTGCAAAAGGAGGCTGTCCTGCGTCATTGAATAACCTCTCGTGAAGCGCAACGCAACTTCTGCACAAGAGGCCGCTGACGGCAGCAAGTTTTGTGACCCCGTTAGCTTACACTTCTGGGTTTGGACAGTCTGTTTGACACCCTACGTTCGGATTTCGTAACAGAAATCAGACAACCTTAACGGCACGAATCTGAACCTGGCAGACTTTCCTTCCAGGAGGCAAGAAAATAATGGAATCGGAAGACCAGAAGAGAAAGCCCTATTGTGCTCCTGTCCTAACAAAATTAACCCTAGAACAAGCTAAGAAATACGTGGGAGACCGCAAGAATTGTAGCGCCGAGGAAGCCGCCCAGTTCTTGAAGCCGCTCCGACAAACAAGCGACGACAGATTGCATAGATCAAAACTGGAAACGCTCAGCATGAAATTGCAGAGATCAGCGGCCGAACATCCGTCCGCACCGAAGACCATGACGAGAAACAGGAGCGTTACCCTTTTCGTGCATCCGTACTTCTGTGCAGTGAGCAAAAGCAGAACTCGATAACCCAAACCCAGGAGCGGTCGATATGGAGACAGGACCCCGTGAGTGAGCCAGGGGAGGCAAAACAGAAACGGCGTCACCAGCGAATTCAATTGGAAGTCGAAGTGATCGTTCGTACAGACAGCGAATTGCTACCAGGCCGAACTCATGACATTAGCGAGTCCGGGATGTCGGCGATTCTACCCGTCGAACTCGGTGAGGGGCAAGAAGTCGAATTGCAAATTAGGTTTCCGAAGGCGGCTGCGAACACCCGCGCGATTGTACGACATCGCAATGTTTATCGTCATGGTTTTGAGTTCGAGCAGCCCTTGCGCGAGATTTTCCGGAACCTTGTCATTGCCGACGGGCAGGATACACTCACTTATTTCGATCTGAGCCGCGCAATTTTCCGGCCAGATTAATCCATGGTTACAAATAGCGACCAACAACGTAACTTCGTCCGCGAAGAGTGGAGACCGGCTGAGGCCCGAAGGCCGCCGCGAACACGCGCGATGGTGCGACATCGCAAGGCTGATCGTCATAACCCAACTGCGATTACGAGATTACAACCCCGGCATACCCAACAACCGTCTCACGGTCGCCGGAAACATCCCCGGATGTGGCATACTTCACCAGTTCGGCCAACCGGGCGCCTAACCGTCGAGCCGCCGTCAGCATCGCCACCGCCGGCCCGAACCCGCACATGCTGATGTTCTGCTGGCTAACCACGTCGAAAAGCCCACGCGGATCGAGCGTGAGAATGCGCTCAATCGCCCTGTGGTCTTTCACTCGGGTCACTGCGTCGGACTCGTAGTGATTCATATCGCTCGAAGCGACGATCAGCACCGGATCCTTCTGCGCCGCAATGACATCGGCTAGGGCCTCACCGAGTTGTTCCAGCATTTCGAATTGTCCTGTCCCCACGGCGATGGGCACGAACCTGAGCTCTGACTGACGCAGCAACAGAAAGGGAAGCTCGACCTCGGCGGCGTGCTCGGCACGATGCGCTGCGGAGTCTTCCTGCAACGCAGGAAAGCTTCGCTTCATATCTTCCGCGAGTTCAGCGTCGATGGGAACGTCGCCCAGCGGTGTTTGCCACGCGCCTTCACTCATGATGGCCAGCGCACGACCCATTCCGGTATGGTTCGGACATAGCACAATGCAGCGCCTCGGCACTTGCAACCGCGCAAAGACCGCGCCCGCCACATGCCCGGAATACATATAGCCTGCATGGGGCGCAATGCACCCCAAGGCTCGCAGCGGAGCCTGATCCGCAGGGCTCGCCTGCGACAGATAGCCGCGCGCTTCGGCGCGCAGGTCGTCAGGATCGCCAGGATAGAAGCGTCCCGCAACGGCGGAGCGACGTAGGATGGTAGGAGCCATACCCACTCCTTGAATGGTTGCCCGCGACCGTCCGACAAGACACGGTCGACAAGGTAATGCTAAGACTCGGTCTCCGCCCGGCGCAAGGCGCGGAAGATCGTCGCACTTTCTTCCAGGCTCAGCGTCTCGGCACGAGCCGTAGGTTTCACCTTGGCGTCGGCGAGAGCACGCTTTAGCTCGGGTCCCTCGTACTTCGACTTCAAGTTATTCCACAACGTCTTGCGCTTTTGCCCGAACGAAAGTCGCAGAAAATCGATGAACCCGTCGCCTGCCACTCCTAATTTTTCCTGCTGCGGGTCAACGGTCAAACGCAGCAGCGTCGAGTGCACCTTGGGCGGTGGCACGAACGCTTGCGGCGGCAGCGTGAAGAGCTTTTCCACGCGACAATATAACTGCGCCGTGGCCGAGAGCATTCCGTAATCGCGGCCGCCCGGCTCCGCCGCGATGCGGTCCGCAACCTCGCGCTGCACCATGATTACAATCGTGTCGAAGTACTTCGAAAACTCGAACAACCGGAGCAAAATGTCGGACGTGATGTAATAAGGAAGATTGCCCACCACCTTCACCGGTTCAGGCTTAAGCTGGATGCCGGGTTGACTGAGCCCGGGTTTCGGTCCGAACAGAGAATCGAAGTCGATGGCCAAAACGTCGCCCTCGATGACTTCCACATTGCGTGACATTCCGAATTTCAACCGAAGCTGGGCCGCGAGCACGCGATCAAGTTCCACTGCGATCAGACGGCGCGCGCGCCGGGCGAGCAACGACGTCAGGATGCCCCGTCCCGGGCCAATTTCCAGCACCGTTTGCTGAGAGACGTCCCCCAACGCGTCGACCGCGCGGGCCGCGAACTCCTCGCTGACCAGAAAATGCTGTCCCAATGCAGGCTTGGTTTGCGGACGGCGGGTGGAAGCGACCTTTGGCACGTTGACCCTCACTGCCTCGGGAAGTAGACTTGCCAGTTGGTCCTGGCATCCGAACCGCCGGACCCCTCGAGGTCCCGAGACACATTCATCATAGCGTGCGCCGCTAAAAACGTCCGCGCTTCTGGAGGTTCCCCATTCATGAACATCGTATTCGCTGCTTCGGAGGGCGTTCCTTTTTCCAAGACTGGCGGACTGGCCGACGTGGTCGGGGCACTGCCACGCGCCTTGGCGGCCCTGGGCCATCAGGTCAGTGTTTACTTGCCGCGTTATCGCCAGACGAAGCTCACCGAGCCCGTCCCTGAAGTTCGCAGCGTCACCATCCCCTTCGATGACCAGTATCGATTCGCCTCGGTGGTGAGTGGAGGACGCATCGATGGGGTACGCTTTTATTTCGTCGAATATCCCCCGTATTTCGACCGTGATGCGCTTTACGGGACACCGGCAGGAGATTATCCCGACAACGCCGAGCGCTTCGCTTTGTTTTCCCGCACTGTCCTTGAAGCTTCAAAGATTCTCGGCGTCCCGCAGATTTTTCACTGTCACGACTGGCAGTCTGCCTTGATCCCCGTTCTGGTTCGCACCGTCTACGCCGAGGATCCCGCGTTCCGCGACGTTGGCACGGTCTTCACCATCCACAACATGGGCTATCAGGGACTGTTCCCGCCCGACACGCTTCCGCTGCTCATGCTGCCCTGGGATCTGTTCACCATATCGAAGATGGAATTCTTCGGCCAAGTGAACTTCCTGAAGGGCGCGTTGACTTATTCCGACTTCATTACCACGGTCAGCCGGAAGTACAGCCAGGAAATCCAAACCGCCGAATACGGCTTCGGATTAGAAGGCGTTCTCCGCGACCGCGCCTCGACGGTGACCGGAATTCTCAACGGAGTCGATTACGACGAATGGAGTCCGCAAACCGACAAGTTTATCGCCGCCAAATATTCACCGCAGGATCTTTCTGGCAAGGCGATGTGCAAGCATGATCTTTTAGCGGCGTTCGGCATTCCCACCGCCGATGTCAAACTGCCGGTAATCGGAGTCGTCTCCCGCTTCGCCGCTCAAAAAGGTTTCGATCTGATCGCGCAGATTGCGGACCGACTGGCGCGCGAAGAGATGATCGTGGTCGCTCTCGGCGCCGGCGACAAGACGTATGAAGAAATGTTCCAGCGCCTGAACAAACAGTTCCCCAAGAAGATTGCCGTCAAGGTCGCCTACGATAACGCCATCGCCCACAAGATCGAAGCCGGTGCCGATATGTTCCTGATGCCCTCGCGCTACGAACCCTGTGGACTGAACCAGATTTACAGCCTGAAATACGGCACCGTTCCCATCGTTCGTGCTACCGGCGGCCTCGACGATACCATCGAGCCCTGGGACGCCAGAACCGGCAAGGGAACTGGCTTCAAGTTCAGCGAATACAACGGTGAGTCGCTTCTGCTGACGATCAAGCATGCACTGACCGCCTATCGCGATCAAACGTCGTGGCAGGCGCTGATGCGCAACGGCATGAACAAAGACTTTTCCTGGAACGCCTCGGCGCGAGAGTACGGAAAGATCTATGAGAAGGTGCGTCAGTTGCGCGGGGCACCGATCACGCCAGCGCCAGAAAAAGTGCTGGCCTAGCTTCTGCGACTGACGCTGGAGGGGCACAAGAACGCATGGTTCCACTGAGCGAATCGGAGGCCATGGTTGCCGCTCTTCGGAAAAATGGAATACCTGTGTGATACTTGACGGCCAAGGACGAGGACCACGAGACAACGGCGACGCTCGATCAGGCGCGTCGAGCTGGACTCATCCCAGACCGCAGCGACTGTTAAAATTCGCCTAGCATGGCTGTCGCCAACCAGGCCGCATTTCCCCGCACCATCTTCCACGTCGACATGGACGCATTTTTCGTCTCCGTGGAGGAACTCTATGATCCGTCGCTGAGAGGAAAAGCTGTGGTCGTCGGGGGACAGCGGGAGGAACGCGGGGTTGTCTCCGCGGCTTCGTATGCGGCACGGAAATTCGGAGTGCATTCCGCCATGCCGCTGCGCACGGCGGCGAAGCTCTGCCCCAACGCAATCTTCGTCGACGGCCATCCCGACCGCTACCGGGAATATTCGGAAAAGGTGCACACAGTTCTGGGCACCTTTTCGCCGCAAGTCGAAATGGCCTCGATCGACGAAGCTTATCTCGACATGACCGGGACTGAGCGTCTGCACGGTCCGCCGCTCAAAGCTGCGCACGCTCTACACCTGCGCATGAAAGCCGATACGGGTCTGAACTGCTCGGTGGGAATCGGAACCTCCCGCCTGATCGCCAAAGTTTCCTCGGCTCAGGCTAAGCCCAACGGCGTGCTCTACATCGTTCCCGGCGAAGAGACCAAGTTTCTCGCTCCGCTCGACGTGCGCGAAATTCCCGGCGTCGGCAAAGTGATGGAGAGTCACTTGCACGCCCTTGGCATCAAGAAAGTCGGAGACCTCGCCCGCCTCGAAGAATCCGAATTGAGCGATCGCTTCGGAAAATGGGGATTGGCTCTGGCGGGCAAAGCTCGCGGCGAGGACGCTGGAGGCTGGTTCGACTCCGAAGTCGGAGCCGATACCGAAGCCAAGTCTATCAGCCACGAGCACACCTACAACGAAGACACCGCCGAGGTTAGCCAGCTGGAAGCCACGCTGATGCGACTTTCTGAGATGGTAGGCCGCCGCTTGCGCGAATCCCAGTTTTACGCGCGGACGATTCAACTGAAACTTCGCTACAAAGATTTCACTACGCTAACCCGTGCTCACACTCTCGCGGCCCCGACCCAGCTCGATACGGAGATTTTCGAGGCGATCCGCGCACTGTTCCGCAAGAACTGGAAAAAGGGCGTCCCGGTGCGCCTTCTGGGAGTGCACGCATCGTCGTTCACATCGCAGGCCGATCAGATCAACCTGCTGGAGGGCAATCGCCAGCAACGCTGGAAAGATGCGCTGGCAGCGGCGGACCGCTTGCGCGACAAATTCGGCGAGTCCAGCGTGAGTCTGGCGGCGGGCCTGCGCGGAGCTTTCCGGGAGCGCGTACAGGAGAATCCGGCGAGCCTTCCGGGAAAGAACAAGCTGCGAAAAACATAGTCGATCGGAAGCTCAATCGCTGTGTTGTTCGGTCTCGGACAGCGACTCTCAATTTCGGACAAACTAGTATTCGAAGGAATCGCCGCCTGGAGCGTATTTCCCTCCAAACGAATCGCTTCGCGTCGAGCCGGTTTGGCAGAGAAGCTGCCTTGCCAAGAGCCCGCCCTGGTGCACGTGGAGGCTTCCATGGGGACCTGGTTGCAGGATCTAGGTTATGCTTTGCGGCAGTTGCACAAGTCGCCCGGGTTCACCCTGACTGCCGTGATCACGCTGGGGCTCGAAATCGGCACCAACACTGCGGTCCTCACACTCATCCATGGCATTTTGCGGCGCTCGTTGCCAGTGTGTCCGGCAACTTCAACGTAGGATCGTCTGATCGCGCGCCTCACCAGCCTGTTTGGCATCCAGGCGCTAATTTTGGCCTCGGTGGGTCTCGATGGTGATGTCGTGCTTCGTGGCCCGCCGTACCGGCGAGATCGGCATCCGCATGGCACTAGGCGCCACGCGATCCAGCGTAGTGGCCATGGTGCTCGATGGCGTTCTCGGTCAGATTTTGATTGGCCTTGGCTTGGGCATTCCCGCCGCGCTCTTTACTGGGCATCTAATGGCCCCAGCTCTACGCTGTGGCCGCGTACGATCCCTTGGCTCTGGTCACTGCAAGCTTAGTGCTTGGCTTTTGCGCAACCACAGCCGGTTTTCTCCCCGCGCGCCACGCTGCTTCGATCGAACCAATGCAGGCCCTCCGAACGGAATAGAGTAGCCAGTCGATGTCAATACGTGCCCCGGGGATGTTCCCGACGATACGGCTAACGTGCTCCCAACGTCGGGTACTTGGGCACTGGGGCACTTGGGGCGGCTCCGATTGACTTGACGGTTTCGCAGACGGTAGCATTCTGCCTCCGACTATCGCTCGTCGAAAGCTCGGCGGCGCAGTTTCGGAGGATCTGCATGCCACAGTTATTTTCCCGTCGTAAGGGTGCCTTAGCGGCTTTCGCGGCTGTATGCATGGCGGTACCCACAACCGTGTGTGCGCAGAATTCACCGGGCCCGCAGCCGGTACCCCTGCCTCCGCCTGTGGTTGCGCCGGCTGATACGCCGTATCCTGCCGCGATTTCGTTGCTGGTCGACATCACCAACATTGCCGGGCGCGTTTTCAATGTGCAGGAGACGATTCCGGTAAAGGGCAGAGACCTGACGCTGCTCTACCCGGAATGGCTTCCCGGGACGCACTCACCGTCGAATCCGGTGAGCGAACTTGCCGGCCTTATGGTCACATCGAATGGCAAGCGAGTCTCCTGGGTGCGCGACCGAGTGAACATGCACGCCTTTCATATCGAGGTGCCGCGGGATACAACGACGCTGGAGGTAAACTTCCAGTTCCTGGCCCCTCTGGATCCCAAACGGGGTCGAATTTCCTCGCAGTTCGCCGACCTTACGTGGAACAGCGTACTGCTCTATCCGGCGGGATATTTTTCGCGGGATATCAAATTCGGAGCTGCGCTGCGTTTGCCCGAGGGATGGAAATTCGCCTGCGCACTGGATGTGAAATCGCAGAACGACAACCTGGTTCAATTCAAAGACACGACGCTGAATACCCTGATCGACTCGCCGCTCTATGCCGGCGCCCACTCCGAGCGTTTGGACTTGTCTACGGGGCCAGATAACCCGGTGTATCTCGATGTCTTTGCCGACAAACCTGCCGATCTCGAGATCACTCCGGAAGAATTGCAATACCATAAGAACCTGGTGATAGAGGCGCAGAAACTTTTCAAGTCGCGTCACTATGACCACTATGATTTTCTCTTTTCGGTAAGCGACATCGTCAGCGGCAAAGGTTTGGAGCACCACCAATCCAGTGAAGACGGCTCTCGTGCCAACTACTTTACGGACTGGAGTGCGGGAGTTGCCGGCCGGGCTTTGCTGCCTCATGAATATACTCATTCCTGGAACGGCAAATTTCGCCGACCGGCAGATCTGTGGACCCCCAACTTCAACGTGCCGATGGGAAACGACCTGCTATGGGTGTATGAGGGATTAACGGACTATTACGGTAACCTGCTCACGGCGCGTTCCGGAATGCGCACTCCCGAGCAGGCGCGCGATATGTTCGCACAGACGGCTGCCAGCTTTGAAATTAGCCCGGGACGCACGTGGCGCTCTTTGGAAGATACCACCAGGCAGCCCATCATTTCGTCTCACGGAGCCGAGGCGGAAACCTGGCCAAGCTGGCAGCGTTCGTATGACTACTACTCGGAGTCCGACCTGATCTGGCTCGACGCCGACACGAAGATTCGGGAACTGAGCGGCGGAACGAAGTCTCTGGACGATTTCGCGAAGCTGTTTTTCGGTTTCGCCGATGGCAGCTACATCACCGAGAGTTATACCTTCGACGATCTGGTGAAAGCGTTGAACACGGTGCAGCCGTACAATTGGGCAGGGTTTTTCCGCACGCGGGTTTACGAAGTCAACCCGAAGGTTCCGGAGAATGGGATTACCCAGGGCGGCTATCGACTTGTATACAACGATAACGAACCGGAGTGGCTGAAAAAGGCCGACAGCTCTCGGGGAGCAAGCTTCGCTACCTCGCTGGGATTGAGCGTCTCCTCAAAGCCGGATGGCAGCCTCGAGAACGTCTGGTGGGACAGCGTGGCCTACAAAGCGGGCGTGACTCCGGACATGCAACTGCAAGCCGTCAACGATCAGAAGTATACGGCTGCGGGTCTGCGCGAAATCATCTTCGCCGCCGAGAAAAGCAAGGAGCCGATCAAGCTCTTGCTAAAGCGCGGCGACGAGTTCGTCACTGTCTCCCTGGACTACCACGGCGGAATGCGCTATCCGCACCTGGAGAGAGTCGAGACCACGCCCGATCGGCTGGATGAGATACTAGCGCCGGCGAAATAGCAGTCCAACACCGACTGGCGATCCGCGAAACTGCGTTGGTCGGTTTTGCGGCGTCGATTGGGAACGTCGCTCCAAAGAACGAAGGCCGGGCATCGCGGAAGGAAGTTCCGGATCCCGGCCCACGTCTTACCTCAACTTGGAGCAGAAGCCCTGGTTTAAATTGACCAGGTGTTAAATTGACCTAGTTACCCGAGCCCGAATTGGCGGCGGCGGTGGTTGGAGCCGGAGAGGAAGCGGCGCCTGTACCGTAGCGGGATAAGCGCGGAAAGAAGGGCGTGACCTCAAACGGCATTTTGTCACGCGCCGAAGTGATGGCGACCGGAGCCGTCTTCACCATTTCCGCCTTGTCGTCCCAGGGATTGATCTTCACGCGGCCGCCCAAAGGCAGGGCCGCAATCTGATCGAGTTTAGAGTTGTCGAGCGCCGGGCCTTGCGTGGCCAGAGCCGACAAACGCGTTACGCTTCCATTTTCCGCCAGCGGATTGCCCAGGTGCGTGGTCAGCAGTGCGCTCAGTTGCGGCGCCCGCAGCTGCAACGCCTTCAGGAATAAGCCGACATTGTCCAACTTCTGCGCGTACGGCGAGTTCTTCAGGAGTTCGATGGCTTTCTTATCGGCGGCCTGTTCTTCTTCCGGAATGTGCTTGAATCCCAGGTTCTGATAGGTGGAGTCATCGTTGAACAGCATGCGATCGTTGAAGGCAAACTTGCTGCCCAGGTTGTGGCCCAGCACGATGTGCGCGAGTTCGTGCGCCAGCACAGCGGCCAGGCTGGCTTCGTCGGGAAGCACGTCCACCAAACCGCGGCTGATGACGATCGTGTTGCCCACGCTGAAAGTTTCCAATGGAGCGGTGAGCAGCACGCGCGTACGTACCGGGCGTGGCAGGTCGATGTTGTTGGTGACTTCCAGGTTATTGACCACCGTCTGGAGAATGTGGTCGACATCGCCCTCGGGCGCGAGTAAACCTCC
This sequence comes from Candidatus Sulfotelmatobacter sp., assembly GCA_036514015.1. GTDB lineage: Bacteria > Acidobacteriota > Terriglobia > Terriglobales > Acidobacteriaceae > Sulfotelmatobacter. Next base: position 61,524 of record DATBYA010000166.1, on the reverse strand, counting down.
AGCCGTCAGGCGCTCGACAACGTTGTCTTCCGCCTGTTGCTGCCATACCCGCTCGGCTTGCAGGGGAGAGGCATCCTGTGCGGTCGCGCTCTCGTCGGTCACGCTGTCCACGCGAATCTGGGTCAGCTCGTCGTCCTTGCCGCCTTTTTTCAGGTCATATCCCCAGATGCGGGTCTGCGCCTTGAAGGCTTCCTTGTTTTTCACGCCGGCACTGAAATCGCCTTCCTCGCTGTAAATGTAGGACGGCACCCAGTAGCCGGGAATTAAGTTCAAGCGCCAGCTGTCCATATGGAAGAACATTGAGTTGCGTGGCGCCGGGGCATAGGTACCGTTGAGCCGCACGATATTGAATCCCTGATCCTCCACCCAGATGCGGCCGATGAAGCGACCTTTTCCTGAGTTTTTCTTCGGCGTGACGTCAAACACCAGGCAGCGCACGTCGCCCAGGAATTCGCGGCGCACGTAGCTAAAGCCATAGTGGTCGCGGTCGAAGTCGGTGCGGTCGGCATAGACCATCCAGGAGAATCCCAGGGGCTGATACTGCACCTTGAAGAGCTTTTGGAAACCGCCCATCATGCGGGTCTGCATGCTCGTGTTCTGGTCCTTCAGATAATCTTGGCGGTCGGCCGTCTCCCCCATATCCATGCGGCCGAGGAAGTAATGATCGCCGCTCGGAACCGGGCCGAGTTGCGGGTCGGCGGTCAGGTTCTGCAGGTAGGTCTCAACCACCGGAGTGCGACTCGAGAGCATCTGGATCAGAGCATGCTCGCGTGCAATGAACAGAGTCACGACCTGGTCCATGGTGGTTGGCGCGGGTGCCGGAGTTGCCGCTGATGGGGCAACCTGCTGAGACGTTTGCGCCGCGTCGGACGCAGCGGACGGTGCGGACGGCTGTGAATCTGTCGTCTGCTGTGCGGCTGCGCTCATCGAAATCAGAAGAGCGGCCGGTAGAGCCGCAGTAAGTATCGCTTTCCAAGTACGCATGACTCTTTTCTCCAAGTTTCTTGACCCAGTTCTTTGAGCCAATTTTCAGTGACTCGATTTTCTGTACCTTGCCGAATCGCCAGATTACTTCGCCAAACCCCTTAGTACGCTAACTGGAACGTAACGTGCACAATCGCCGTGGAATCAATCGGTGCTCCACTGCGCAACGCTGGCTTGAACCGGATCTTGTTCGCGGCCGCGACGGCGGCCTCGTCCAGTCCGTGGCCCAGACCGCGAACCACGCGATTCACATGCAAGGTTCCGTTCGCCGAAAAACTTACTTCGAGAAGCACTTCGCCTTCGAGCTTCAGATTGCGTGCGTCGTCGGTGTAGACCGGATTCGGCTTAGACGTGATTTCTACCGGAGTGCTGGCTGGTCCGGAGTCCGCCAGCGCGATCTTCGGTCCGCCGTGCACGACCTGCTCCGTTCCGAAGCCGCCGGTCGCAATGCTGCCACTGCTGCGCCCGTTTCCCTTGCCGCCGGTCGCAACGCCGCTGCCGAAATCCGTGCTGGCGACCGTCCCCTTAATCCCGTTTGCCCCGCCCGATCCATTCCCTTGTCCGGCGCCGGCGGGCAAGTCGAACGATCCGGTCGAGGCGCTGTACAGCTTTGCACCCTGTCGACCTGTGCCTGGCAAGCCATTAGGATCGCCAAAGCCTCCGGTCTGCACTTTCTCCACCGCAGCGTTGACGGTCGGCTTCTGCGAACTGCCGCCGAAGTCTCCCGTGTGCACCAATTGCGGACGCACGGCGTTCGCTATTTTCAACTCCGGAGCCGCGAACTGGTTGACCACCACTTTGGGCGCTTCCACCGGTTGCGGAGCTTGCCGGCGAAGTTCGCGCGGCACCAGAAGCTTGGGCTGTTCAAATACGGGAAGCTTCGCTGCGGCAAGCAGCTTGGCTTTGACTGCCTTCACCTTGAGCGGCGCTGGCTCCCGACGCAACGGCGGCGTGGGAATCAACTCGGTCACGTGGTAGTCGATGAGTTGCAGTTTCTCCGGCACAATCAATCCCACGTTGAAGGCGATGAGCAACAGCAGCGTCACCAGTCCGTAGCTGGTCACCATTGCCCGTTTGTTGATCTTGCGCTCGGGCAGTATCCCTAATTGAAAGCCGTAAGCCGCCATGCAATGTCACTCCATTGGGACCCGGCTGGGGAGAGATGCCGGGACTGGAGTCTTAAAAATACGGGAGATAGGACAGGGGGTAAACGTGTCAACGGCTCTTGTCCTTAAGTAACCTTCACGAAGTAACCTTCACGGTCTGCGGCTCTCGTAAATAGTTGCGAGTCCGTCACCCGCTTCAAGGCCGCTCCGCTTTACGCCCCTTACGCGGCCGCGAAAGGGCCTCGTTTCCCTGGCGGTGTGTCACTCGGGTTTTTCCCGATTGCCTCTCGAAGCAGCCTCTGGCCAGAAGCAGCGGCGGGAAGGCTTCTAGCGTTTGTCGAAAACGGCGTGGGAATTACGCCGGCGTGCGAAATAGGCGAATACAGGAATCCCAGCCAGGATGACGAGGACGCCATAGCCGGAGTTGGGCCAGTCGTTCTTGAAGGTGTAACAGAGAAGAGCGGCCGCAATGGCTACGAAAATGATGGGCACGTAGGGATAGCCCCAAATGCGATAGGGACGCACCGCCTGCGGCTCGCGTTGCCGGAACACAAAGATGGTGCTGCCCGCGATCATGTAGAAAAGCCATTCGGCAAAAATCGTTAGCGAAAAAAGTTGCCGAAAACTTGCCCCGATCAGCAATAGAAGAATCGATACGATTGCCTGCACCCCAATCGCGACCGAAGGAGTGTGAAAACGCGGGTGCACCTCGGCCAGCGCAGGAAAGAAATATCCGTCCCGAGCCACTGCGAAGGGCACGCGGGCACCGCTCATGATGGTGCCGTTGAGCGTGACCAGCATCGACAGCGCCATGCCTGCCGAAACAATGCTGGCGCCCATGCGGCCCATCACCAGCGCCACCGCATCCGATGCGGGTCGCGGCGAAGCTGCGATCGCATTGGCGGGAAGCACATACTGCACGCCCGCATTCACCAGAATGTAGAGCACACCTACTGTGGCCACGCCGGCGATCAGAGCGATCGGAATATTACGCTCCGGCCGCTTCACCTCACCGGCCACCATGTTCAGGTCGTTCCATCCGTCATAGGCCCAGAGCGCGGCCACCAGGGCGGCCATGAATCCGGCGACTCCACCCTTCGCAGCGCTGAAGGTGCCGGCGAAGTTGCTCCATCCCCGACCGGGCACGTTGCCCATTCCGCTGAAACAGATCACCACGATTCCCAGGATGATCGCCACTTTCAGCAGCGTGAACACAAGTTGAAACTCACCGGCTCTCTTTACGCCAAGGTAGTTCAGCAATGAGATCAGGATGGCAGCGGCGATGGCAAACACTTGTCCCCAGTTCAGGACAAACGGCGCCCGCAGCAGGTTGACCGAGAAGAAGGAGAATAGGGAAAAAGTTCCCAGAATTCGGACCAACCCCGTAACCACGGTCGCGATGGAACCCGGCTTCGCAATAACAAACCAAGTCCACGCGTAAAGAAATCCTGTCATTGGTCCGTATCCGTCGCGGACATAGACATACTCACCACCGGCCTCGGGCTTCATCGCCCCGAGTTCGGCGTACGTAAGGGCGCCAAAAAATGACAGCAGGCCGCCCACGACCCAGGCCAAATAGACGAGCTTCGCCGAGCCGACCGCCTGCATCATTTCTGCAGGTACAAGAAAGATTCCGCTGCCAATGATGGTTCCGACGACTATCGCCGAGGCGTGGCTTACTCCCAGGTCGCGGGAGAGTTCAGGCCTCGAGGGCGCAAGATGGGTGCCATCAGCCATGTTGGAGTTGGAGTATACGCGAGGATCAAGAGGGTTGGCCGGCAATGTTGATACGGAATGCGTACTCCATGAATGCTTCGCCCCCTCAATCGTTACCCCGAGGAAGATCATTCCGCGGGAACTAGTGTCGGGGCGCGGGTCCTTGACTCCGACTCACGGCTTCCGGGGCTAGCGGAAGCGCGGTTTCCAGTGTGCCCATGCGGTCGTTGGTGCGGTCACGCACGCCGACCCGAATGGATTTGGCGTCGATCGGGACTACCAGTGATTGGCGCACCCGAAACAATCCAGCCTTGTTTTCTGATGCCTGCGTCGAGGCCTCTTGGACGCCATCGTTTACCACACCGTTCAGCACTCTGCCAGCGTTATCGAACGCCGCCACGGCAAATTCGAGAGTCGGCTGTTTGCCGCTGCGTTCCGCCTGCGCTTTGAACTGGGGATCGAGCACGCGGTAGTCGATGATGTAGGTTTGAATTCGTACGGGAGGTAGCGGTCTTACCGGCTTGTTTCGGCGGTGCGTGCGGAAGAATGCGGCCTGCTCCTGCAGTTGCTCCATTTGAGCTGCAGTCGCCGTCACCACTCCACCTTCGGTGCGCACATGCGCGGAGAACACCAGATCATGCAGCATGGGTGCACCCAGCTTCATGTTTGCCTGCAGTACGTCGCCCGCCTGCAACGGAATTGCGAGCGTGGATGCCCCGGAATTCCCTCCGTTTTCGTCTACATCCGCCGCGGTGGAAACCTGAGGAACGCGGCAGTAGCTGCGCCGGTAGGAAAGCTGATAGTTTCCCTGGTCGAGTTTCACCGCAATGCTATGACATTTTCCATCATCCATATGACTTGGGGGAGAGTAGGTGAGCGTGTAATAATTTCCGCCGTCTTCAGTGGCGTCCGCCAGCGCGCCGCTCAAATCGTTATCACTATAAAACGCCCGGCCTCCGGTCGCGATGGCTATGGCGTCCTGCGACCTGTAATCGCCGGCCAGGGAGTCGGCCCCTTGTTCGACCGCGCTCGCGGCCATCTGCGGGCCCGTGGCGACAGGCCCGCCGCTGGCCCCGCTCACGGTCGTGATAGCGCCGGGTCCTGCTCCAAGTTCGGTGCCCACCGAGGCACCTCCAACTCCACCGTGCGGCGCGCCGCCCGTTAAGGCGCCCTCAGGACTTACGACAACTCCGCGAACGTTCACGGGAAAAACCGCCACTTGAGCCTGCGCGAGCGCATTCGTCTCCGCCCTGATTTGATCCCCGGCATCGACAGCGTTACCTTCCGTCGCAAACAGAGCCGTAGGGAAGGTTCCTGCCACCCAAATCAGATTCTTACGGCCGGGAACGCCATCCAGGTATTGGCCGATGTGAGTCAACACATCGATGATGGTGTACGGGTTGCGGTACCCATAGTTTCGACCGTACAGAAAAATTCTGGGCACATGGGATTTGGGATGTTTCGGATCCAGGGCGGCATAGAGCTGGTCTTGGTCAGCGGTGAACCCCTGGGCGAGGTACAGCTCATCGGAGTTGATGAAAACGGCAAACCTTGTACCTTCGGGTTTGGTGCTGATGAACTTTAAGATCTGCTGCCGCGCCCTCATCTGGTCTTCAACTTCGGTGTTCACCAGGTCGTACAGCATCACGTAGAGCGGCCCTCGCTCCGGAACCTGGGGAACGTTTACAAAAACGTTGGGCGGGAGCGCCGGCGCGTTCGGGCCGCGCGAGATCGACGGCTTATCGAAGTCATAGACATCAAACGAAAGAACACGCTGCGGCTGCCGGTCTTCGGTGAGCAAGAAATCTTTGGCGGTGAGCCCGTGCACCGGCTTGCCGTTCGCGTCCCGTACCATGACGTCGACCACCACGCGCCGCACGGTCTGGCGAATGGTGAGAGTCGGCGACTGAGCGTCGGGGCCGGCGGCAGGCGTTGGCCCCGGTGCCGTCTCCGGTTGGGCTTGCGCGGCACCCGTATTCTGCGTCCCGGTCGGTGAGGAAGCCTGGGCCTGGGATTGCGCCGCATGCGACTGAGCGCCGGTTGGGACCAGGGGAAAAAAGGCGAAAGCAAGAAGTGCTAAAAGCCGTGGCGAGAGTGCGGCAACCCTAGACATTTTGCACCGCCGATTCTGCTTAACACTGCGGATCAAACCCATTCTTGACCATTTTGTCTCGCCCCAGGCCCCATTATTTCGAAGTCCGTCACCTCGATCAACCAGGAAAAGATCAGCCGGGAACACTTTCTGGTTTCGCGGACTTGCCAAGGGAGACGCTCACGATCCATCCCACACCGAACGTTACCGTCGTGCCGATCATCACCCACCAAGTCCAGGGGAGGTGCGACCAGAGCCATAGGTACAGCTCCATGGCGAAGCCGCACCCCATTCCTACCATGGCCCCGCGTTGATTTGCACGGCGCGTCAGCACTCCCAGAAGAAACACGCCGAGCAGAGCTCCGTAGGCGATGGAGGCGATCTGCAGTCCCACTTCCACCACTCGACCCACTTTGTGGAGCGCGATTACCGCCAGCCCGAACAACACCAGAGCCCAGGCCAGCGTCGCTAGCCGCGAGAGCCGCATTTTTGTTGTTTCATCGGCCTGTGGGCGCAGTCGCGCGTAAAAATCCATAATCGCGCTCGAGGATAAGGAATTCAGGGCGGCGCTGAGGTTCGACATTGCCGCCGCCAGGATCGCCGCAATCAGCAGGCCGGAGATTCCATGCGGCATTCGGGTGACAATGAATGTGGGATAAATTCGGTCCGGCGTCCCGAACACTTTTGACGGCACGCGGTAATAAGCCCACAACATGATGCCAACCACCAGAAACAGCGCAAACTGAAACAGAACCGCGACGCCGCTCGAAAGCAGCGCCGTCACCGACTGTTTCTGTCCGCGCGCCGCCAGCAGGCGTTGGACGATGAGCTGATCGGTTCCATGGCTGGCGGTGGTCAGGAACGTCCCGCCAATCATTCCCGCCCAGAACGTGTAAGGAATCCAAACGCTGGCGCGAAAGTCAAACAGCTGCAGTTTGCCCGCGCCAGCCGCCGCCGCATGAATCGCGCTCCATCCGCCGGGCACGAGATGCATAATGGTGAGCAGTCCCACCAGTGTTCCGCTGACGTAGATCGCGGTTTGCACGACATCGGTCCAGATTACGGCTGCCAAGCCGCCCTCGAAGGTATAGATCACCGTCAACGCAGTGATAATGGCGATCGATGCCATCTCGCCGGTGCCCAACGCAATCGACACCACAATGGACACTGCATAGACGCGCACGCCTTCCGCCGCCGCCCGGGTCAGCAGAAATAGACCCGCCGTCAGGGAGCGCAGGCCGCGTCCGAAACGGCGTTCGATTAGTTCGTAGGCGGTGTAGAGATCGCCGCGAAAGTAATGCGGCAGCAGCAGGAAACTGATGACCACGCGTCCCACCACGTATCCCATCACGACTTGCAAGAAGGTGAGATTGGTGTCGTAGGCTAAACCGGGAATGCTGATGATGGTGAGCGTGCTGGTCTCTGCCGCAACAATCGACAGCGCAATTGCCCACCAGGGGATATCGCGTCCCGCTAGAAAGTAGTCGCGCAGCGTGCGCTGCTTCTTGCGAAAGCGCAGGCCAAATAGCGTGATTCCCGCCAGGTAGAGCGCGATGATCGCGAAATCGAGACGACTCAGGCCCATGATTCCGTTTTGCTCAAAGAACTCTCAATTATCAAAGGACCGCCGGGTTTCGGCGAGTGAGACTTTGTAGTCCCTCCCCCTGAGCCTCAAGAACCGGCACCTGACACGGCGGGCCGCAACTGCATTGTGTTAAAAATAATTCGTGCCCTACTACCTTGGCATCGACGGAGGCGGTACTAAGACCACCTGCGCGGTCGGCGACGAATCGCAACTACTCGCCATGGCGACCGCAGGCGCAAGCAACATCGTCCGCGTCGGACAATCACAAGCCCGGCAGTCCCTGCAGCAGTCGGTGCGCCAGGCTTGTGCCGCTGCCGGCATCACGCCTGCACAAGTTTCGCATACTTGCGTAGGAGGTTCGGGCGCGGCCCGCCCTGAGTTGGCCGCCATGGTGCGCGGCTTGCTAGCCGAGGTTCTACCGACGCCCATTGAGGTCGTCGGCGATATGCAGATCGCCCTCGAAGCCGCTTTCGACAAAGGCCCGGGCGTCATCGTGATTGCGGGTACGGGATCGATCGCCTACGGCCGCGACCGGCACGGAGCGACGGCCCGTGCCGGAGGCTGGGGATTCGCCATCGGCGACGAGGGTTCCGCCCATTGGATTGGGCGCGCCGCCGTGAGCGCCGTGCTGCGTGCCAGCGATCGCACTGGCGAGAGTTCCGAAACCCCCACTCAATCCTCATTCGGCGCGGCTCTTCTCAAAGCTTGGGGAGTGAATTCCCTTGCTGATTTGGCCCGTGCTGCGAACTCGATTCCTCCTCCCGACTTCGCAGCTCTGTTCCCCGCCGTGACCGCCAGTTCAGGTGACTTGGTCACGCAGGTTCTCACGAACGCGGGCAGGGAACTGGCCGAGGTGGCGGCGATCGTAATCCACCGCCTCTTCGCCAAGCCCAGCGCCGCATGCGTCCCGGTGGGCATGACCGGAGGCGTCTTTCGTCATGCACCGCTTGTGCGCCAGGTTTTTTACAATGAGCTTCGCACACTCGAGCCGGGCTCAGAAGTGAATCCGCAGGTGGTCGAGCCGGTCGAAGGAGCGCTTCGCATGGCGCGAAGAGGGCTGTAATGTAGGCGGACATGCCGCTTTTGGTTTGAGCGTTTGAAGTTGGTCGCGATTCTTTTCTCCGACTCAGCCCGCAAGTATGAATTCGGAAACACAGACTTCGATCGAGTCATCCATGGCGAAGCCGTCCTCCGAACCGGCCTCCCTAAACCTCCAAGCAGTCCGTAACCTCACCGCCGATCTGGCTCTCGCTGCCTTGAAGGATCGAAACCTGTCCTCCGAGGCCATCGAGCAAATCAGCCGGAACACCGCGGTGATGAAATCGCGCAAGGTTCGTCTTGCCATTGCGGCCCATGCGCGCGCTCCACGCCGCATTGCGCTGCGGCTGATCCGCGAACTATACACCTTCGACCTGATGCAATTTTCGCGGTTCCCCGCAGTCGCAGCCGACCTCCAGCGCGTCGCCGATGAATTATTACTGACGCGCCTTGCCTCCGTCACGTTGGGGGAGCGCATTTCGCTCGCGCGCCGCTCCTCCGGCAGGGTTGCCGCCGCGCTGCTGTTCGATCGCGAATCCCGGGTCTGGCAAACCGCCTTGGAGAATCCGCGCCTCGCTGAAAATGGAGTGGTGAAAACACTGCTGCGGCCGACGACGACGCCCGCATTTGTCAAAGCCGTGTGCCATCACCCCAGATGGTCGGTGCGGTCTGAAATCCGCATGGCCCTGTTGCGCAACGAATATACGCCCCTCGCGCGGGCACTTGAATTCGCTTCTTATCTGCCGCCTGCCCAACTGCGCGACGTACTGCATTCTTCTCGATTGCCCGAGAAAATAAAGACCTACTTGCAAAAAGATTTACCGAGTAAAGGGAACTCCGGAAAGAGTCGCAGTTAGCACTTGATCTTCGAGGTCGCTAGCCAAGCTGAGGGACAGAGACCGAGAAGTGCCTCATGCTCATCGTCCTCCGCCAATCTGCAGAATCGTTCCGGTCGCGTACGAAGCCGCAGACGACAACAGCCATAGCACTCCCTCCGCGATTTCGCGCGGCTCGCCGGCCCTGCCCATGGGGATGGTTCCCAGCAGGCGTTGCAGCCGGTTCGGATCACCGTTTGCGGCATGCATGCCGGTGTCGACCAATCCCGGTGCTACAGCGCTTACTCGTATTCCTTCCGTCGCCACTTCCCGTGCCAGCCCGATCGTAAAGCTGTCAATCGCTCCCTTCGACGCCGCATAATGCACCCACTCCCCCGGCGATCCCGTGTGCGCGGCGCGCGAAGAAATGTTGACGATGGCGCCGCCGCTTCCCCCGCGCCGCGTCGACATCCTCCGCACCGCCTCGCGCGCGCACAGAATTGTCCCGGTTACATTGACCGCAAAAACCTTGGCGATGGCCGCGCTCGACACCTCTTCCACCCGCGCGAAGCCGCCAGTGACTGCGGCATTGTTCACCAGCGCCTTGATCGGACCCAACTCCCGCTCCGCCGTTTGAAACATCCGAATGATTTGCTCTTCCTGGGAAATGTCGGCCTGAATCGCGATGGCGTGCCCGCCCCGGAACACAATTTTCTCTACGACTTTCGCCGCCTCGGCCTCGCCAGCAGCAAAGTTGACCGCAACCGCGTAGCCGCGGTCTGCCGCCAGCGTCGCCACCGCCGCGCCAATCCCGCGACTGGCACCGGTAACGATGAGCGTCCCCAACTGTTCTTGGTGGTTCATCGATTTCAGAGCGAAGATTTCACCGCCAAAAACCTCGCATTCGATAAGCTAGGCTCTCTTCGCCGCCCTTAAGAACGAAAAATTAGCCTTCGCTGAAGCATAGCTTCGCGCTCCAGCAGCCGCTTTCGCCAGACCACTGTAACAAGAATTGCTTTTTCTTGGCGGCGACCGCACGTTGGTAATCTGCCGCGGCCGAATCGGCGTACCTAGAATGGTAGTCGACCGATCATGCTCGCATCTATCCAATCGATTCTCGACGAGCCATGGAAGCCGATCTCCTGCCCCGCGCTGGTGGGCTGGCTGATTTTTTATGTTGCGTTCCTGGCCTATGCTTTTTCAGCTCACGGCGGATTTCTCTTCATTGACAGCGCCAATCTCGTCGTTCACGAGGGCGGCCATAATCTGTTTAGCTGGTTCGGTCACACGATCATGCTGTGGGGGGGGACGCTGCTGCAATGGCTTGTACCTTTCCTTTTGGCGGCTTATTTTTTCACGGAACGCCAGACCGCCGGCTTCGCCTTTTGTTTCTTTTTCTTTTTCGAGAACTGGCTCTATACCGCAACCTACATGGCTGACGCCCGCGCCCAGGTGCTGCCACTGGTCACGACCGGCGATTCGGACTTCGTGGAACACGACTTCTACGCCATCTTCTCGAGCCTGGGTGTTCTGAACCACGATACGCAGATCGCGGCGGTGGTCCGAATTCTGGGCTGGTGTGGGATGCTGGCCTGTGTCGCTTGGCTGGCAATTCAAGCGCTAAGAAAACAGGAGAACTGAAATCGCGTTCCATGGTTGATTCGCAATCAACCGTCCTCCCTCATCCTTCACAATCATCGGGCACAATCATCCATCAATAAATCATCCATCCTCAATCACCCAGCAAATGCCTTCCTGCGGGGCGGAGTCGAGTGGGGGTGAAGAATTCCGATGCGGAGGAGTCGGTCGAAACTCCCCAACGGCGGCCCCATGATTCAGGCAAAACAAATATCGCCAAGGGCATGAGTTTCCTCGCCGATAACAATCATCGCCTCATCGGGACTCCGGTTGGGGCGGACCCTTCCTCCGGGGGCGATCTCGCGTATACCTAGGGCAACTACGCATTCCATCGCAAAGACACAGCCGGGAAGCCGGTCGGGGAATACGGCAAATACCCCAGCATCTGGACAGCAAGATGGAACCTCGGAGCTCGTCCTCGACATGGGCAACGCCAGTCCGGCGCTGATTTATCCCTAAAGCTTTCCCTAGGTCGGGCTTCGAACCGATTGTGGCGAACTTCGCGGCTGGAGTTTATATTGATTGCCGTCGAAGGAGATGTTCCCATGCTCACTCTGAGAAAAAGGCTCTATCGCCTTGTTGCTGCCCTGGCGCTGCTCTGCCTGGCCCTGCCGGTTGCGGCGGTGGGAGACTTCTTTGCCAAGAAACCCTACCAGAATTGGTCGGCCGAGGAGACGCGCAGCCTGCTGGAGGAGTCTCCCTGGGCCACGACCCTTAAGCTGGGCGGCATTCAGCGCGCCATTACCGGCGGGGACGCGCCGAACAACCGAGGCTACCGGGGTGAGATGGAAACCGATCCCACCATTAGCTACAATTTGCAATTTCGCTCCGCGCTGCCCATCCGGGAAGCGCAGGTGCGCTCCTCCCAACTAAGCTCGCATTACGACAAGATGAGCGCGGAGCAAAAGGCCGCCTTCGAGGCGAGCGCCGGCAAATTTCTGGCGGTCGCGTTCCCCGACCGGGTGGTGGTGTCGGTTACGTTCCACACCAACGTGGAAGAATATGAAAGTTCGCTGCGTAGCTACTGGGCGAGCCAAAGCCTGGCCAAGCTCAGCATGAAAGTGTATCTGAACACCCAGGCAGAGCGGCTGAGCTTGATGAGCTACAGCTTCAAGGACGATACCTTTCAGTTTACCTTTCCCCGTCCGAAGCAGGTTCAGCCGGACGAAACCATCAGCGTGGAATTCGTCCATCCGAAAATTGACGTCATCGGGCCGCAGCGGATACTTCAGCCGTTCAGCCTTAAAAAAATGCGGCTGAATGGAGAGCCTGCGTTCTGACGATGCACGCTCGGGATCTGCGGCTACTGCGTGCCGGACAGAAGCAGCTATTTCTGAAAGTGATTTCGGATCGCTTCCGCTTGCGTACGGGTTACGACCGCCGACAAAGCCGCCGAATCGGCCTGTCTGACCGCTTGCACGCTGCCAAAGTGTTCTAACAGTCTTCGCGTTGTGCTCGCGCCTACGCCGGGAATTTCCAGCAATTCGGTGGAGCGGTCGCGCATCTGACGACGCTTGCGATGGAAGGTTACAGCAAAGCGGTGAGCCTCATCGCGGATGAGTTGAATCAGGTGAAGTACGGGCGAGTGATGATCGAGCGCAATCGGATCTTTTTCCTGTCCGTAAACGTAGAGAATCTCTTCGCGCTTGGCGATGGCGGCTAGCGGCTGATTGATGATCTCCAGCGCGTCCAGCGCTTCTGCGGCAGCGTGCAGTTGCCCCAAGCCGCCATCGATCAGCACCAGGCTGGGCAGGGACTTGTTTTCGTCTTGCAAACGTTTGTAGCGCCGCGTGACCACCTCGCGCATGGAGGCGAAATCGTCCACCCCTTCGACTGTGCGAATGATGAACTTGCGATAGTCCGACTTCTTCATTTTCCCGTCTTCCCATACCACCATCGAAGCCACCGTCTCCGCGCCCTGAATGTGTGAGATGTCGAAACACTCGACCCGCTTCGGCAGTTCGGCGAGGCTGAGCGCCTCTTGCAATTCTTCCTGGATTTTCTGCGCGTTGGGTTTGAGCACGCGAAAACGCTGGTCGTAGGATTGCTTTGCGTTGTTGCCGGCCAGATCGATGAGCGAGCGCTTGTCCCCGCGTTGCGGCACCAGAATATGCACCCGCGTGGCGCGAGCGCCCTCGCCCGCGTGTTGCTCGGAAAGGAAGTCTTCCAGCGCTTCGCGGTCCTCAAAATCGACAGGAACGTAAAGGTTGCGGGGCACGTAGGGCTGGCCGATGTAGAGCTGCTTCAGCAGCGCGGAAAAAAATTCGCCGGGCAAGAATGAAGCCTCGGGGGGGCCCCCATCCTGCGGGGACAGCCCCCCCCGGTTGTCCGGGCCGAGCGCAGCTCGGCTGGATTCCTCTCCGTCGTCATCTGCAGTGCTATCCGAATGCGCGGGCGACCTGGGCTCGTTCGGACAGTCGAGGGCGGTCGCCCCTACGGGGTCTGTGGTCTCCAAACCGTCTGCGGCGTCGACTCCATCCGCGGCGAACTCCGGCAAGTCTTCCCAAAAGAATTCGCGGCGGTCGACCATTTTCCCGCCCCGCATGTGGAACAGATTGACTGCCAGCATGCCATGTTCATAGTGATAGCCGAAGACGTCGGCATCGTCGCCTTCGGCGGCGGCGATGCGTTGGCGCTCCTGCAACTGTTCCACCGTGGAAATAAGATCGCGATACCTCGCGGCGCGCTCGTACTGTTCGGCGGCGGCGGCTTGCTCCATGCGGGAATGCAGCGAACGGCTTAAGTCGGTGGGCCGACCTTCGAGAAACAGCTTCACGTCACGCACCGCTTCCTGGTAGGCGTCCCGCGTGGTCAGTTCCTGCACGCACGGGCCCAGGCAACGCCGGATGTAGTACTGCAGGCAGGGCCGAGGGTGGAAGCGCGTGAGGTCGACTTTGCACGAAGGAATTAGAAAATTGCGATGGATCAGGTCGACGATTCGGTAGGCCAGATTGGCGGGGAAGTACGGCCCGTAATAAGCGCTGCCATCTTTGCGCAAACGCCGAGTCACGTAGACGCGCGGCCAGCGCTCGCCCAGGGTGAGCTTTACGTAAGGGTAAGTCTTGTCGTCGCGCAGCAGAATGTTGAATCGCGGCTTGCGCTGCTTGATCAGATTATTTTCTAATGCCAGCGCCTCTTTGTTGTTCGCGACCACGATGTAGTCGACATCGACGGCCTCGCGTATCAGGGTCCCGGTCTTGGCGTCTTCCCAGCGGGCTTCGTGGAAGTAGCTGGCCACGCGGCTGCGAAGATTCTTTGCCTTGCCGACATAGATAACGTCGCCCTCTGCGTTTTTGTAGAGATAGACGCCGGGCTCGGTGGGTATGGTGCGAATCTTGGCCTGCAAGTCCATGGCGCGCGAGTCGATTCTCTATTCTATTGGATGGGAAATACGACCGTTGTGTTACAAAAAGGCTGATGAGTCTCTCTTGCGTGGCTCGAATATTCTTCTCGCGAAGTCTACCGATGGCCGCCTTTTTTCTGAGCGTTCTGCTAAGCCCACTCTTGCGGCGAGGCTTGGCGCAGAGCATTCCCCAAGTGCCCTCGGTCCCATCTAATCCCCCGCAAGTGACCAAGTCTCCCCAGGGCCAGCAGGACGAGGCCGCGCGGGCTGCGGCCCGCGCCCGCGCCCGCCATTTCGACCGCGTACTGATCATCGTCCTAGAAAATGTGGACTACGAGGTAGCAAGCAAGGTCAAGAATCTGGCCGATTTGGCAGAACAGGGAGCCAGCTTTACCAACTTCCACGCTTTGTTTCATCCCTCCTATCCCAACTACCTGGCCATGGTTGCGGGAACGGATTTCGATGTCCATGGCCACGGACGTCTTCTGGGAGACAACCAGGTGAATCTTCCCAACGACGCCGCGCACCAATCGATCGCCGATCGCTTGATCGCGGCCGGCCTCGACTTCAAGCAATACGCGGAGGAACTTCCGAACGAGGCTTGCCCATGGAACTTGTCGTCGCAGCATGTCGCCAACAATCGAGGCAATTACGCGCGGAAACACGTGCCGTTCCTAAGCTTTCGTGAAGTGCAGGAAAAGTGGTGCGATCGCGTGATTCGCGTGGACTCCAGCAAATCCGATAACAATTTTGTGCAGGACGCGAAAAAAGGATTGGTTGCCTACTCGTTTTACTCTCCCAACATGAACCATGACGGGCACGACACCAGCGCTCAGTTCACAGCTACATGGGTGAAGCAATTTCTCGATGACACCTTCCCCGAAAAGCTGCGGCAGGGAACGCTGGTGGTTGTCACCTTCGACGAATCGGGTGGGAATTCCGACAATCGCATCTACACGTTGTTCCTTGGCGACATGGTGAAACCGGCGAGCCAGCAGGATCCCAAAGCGCTCAGCAAGCTTTACAACCATTACAGCGTACTGCGGACCATTGAAGACAATTTTGGGCTGGAACCGCTGACCGCGAACGATCGTGACGCCTCGCCCATTACGGATATTTGGAAGTGATCAGAACTGCACCGCGCCGCCCAGGCATACCGTTGTCACCGTTGACGAGAACGATTTCCGAGCCGATCGGAAGCACCCAAAGGGAAGCGATTCCCGGGGCTCTGTCCTCCGCAGCGAGACGAATGGGATCGGCGCCGCTTACGAACTTGAGCGTAACCATATAAAATTTCCACTCCGTGTGTGGGCTTTGCGTTCCGCGGCCTGCTGGCGGGAGAAGGGCTTGGCTATTATTCTTTCGCAAGCCATTGAAAATATATATACTTACAGCGCACCTTCGGGGTGCCGAAAACTGGCACGTCCCGTGCAGAAGTATGCGTGGGAGTTGTAAGCAACGAGCCGTAGACC
The DNA here is from genome assembly GCA_036514015.1 of Candidatus Sulfotelmatobacter sp. Lineage (GTDB taxonomy): Bacteria > Acidobacteriota > Terriglobia > Terriglobales > Acidobacteriaceae > Sulfotelmatobacter. The sequence continues at coordinate 45,735 of DATBYA010000166.1, read as the reverse complement.
CAGGGCATCAAATTTGCTAATTTGCGCGCGGGATAATCCAGGTGCGCTAAACAAGATTGAACAAGGAGTCTCACCCTATGAACCGCACTTCGTTAGTAATTTGTCTAGCAGCCAGCATGGTAGCCACCGTGGGCTGCGCCAGTAAGAACTATGTAAAACAGCAGACCACCCCGCTGATCAACAAAACCAACGAACTCGACGATCTGGCCGCTAAAAATTCAAAGGACATCAAGGATGTTGACGCACGCGCTCAATCCGGCATTCAGGCCGTGAATGAGAAGACCGCCCAAGTCGAGCAGAAGGCTCAGGCTGCGGGACAGACTGCAACCTCAGCTCAGGAGATGGCGGACGCCGCTAACAGCCGTGTAGGCGTACTGACCAACACGGTCGCCAATCTTGACAACTATCATGCAGTTGCCGAGACCTCGGTGCATTTCGGCTTCAACCGAGATAATCTGACGCCGAAGGCAGAGCAAACCCTCGACCAGCTGGCGGCGCAAATCTCTGCCACCAAGGGCTACATCATTGCCCTTGAGGGGGGAACGGATTCGGTGGGTTCGGCCGATTACAACTATGACCTGAGCCAGCGCCGTGCCAACTCCGTGATCCAATACCTGGCCACGAAATACAACGTGCCCGCGCACAAGATCTACGTGATTGGCCTCGGCAAAGATAAACCGGTGGAGTCGAACAAGACCTCCAGCGGCCGCGCCGATAACCGCCGCGTCGATGTGCGCTTGATGACGAATACCGTGGGTGACAGCACTCAGCCGGCATCACCGACCACCGGTCAGAACAATCCATCGTCCATGTAGGACAGAATAAATAGAGACAAAGTAGAGAAGAGAGAAAGAAAAACAGGAACTAGCAAAAAGTTTACCCTCCCCCCCGGAGGACTTCGCCAACCAGGCCGCTCAATGCCTCCCCCTGAGCGGCCTGTTTTTTTGTGATTTTGACTCTTGGCCGTTGTCTCCTGGCTCGGTAGGATTGCATACATGCCTTGCACAGCGTTCTCCCGCCGTTCTTTTCTTGCTATGTCAGCGATATTGCCGTGGGCTTTTAAAAGCGCCGCGGCCGCGTCCTCCATTCCCGTTGGACTCGAGCTTTATTCGGTCCGTGACGCACTCAAACAGGATCCTGAAGGCACCGTGCGGACGGTCGCTCAGATGGGATATCAGGCGGTGGAGTTTTACGCCCCGTACTTCGAATGGAGCGACACCCAGGCCAAACAGATGCGTAAGCTGCTGGATGACTTAGGCGTCCGCTGCTACTCGACCCACAACAATGCGGATCACTTCAGCCCGAAGAACATCGAGCGCGCTCGCGATCTGAACCTGATGCTCGGCTGTAAGTACGTTGTCTTGGCCTGGAGTGACCCGAAATCAGGGCCCGATGGCTGGAAGGCGATTGCCGAGCTGCTGAACTCAGCGGCTGAGACTCTGGAGCCCTCCGGCCTGAAGTCGGGATACCACAACCATCAGGCTGAGTTCACCGGCGCAGTGGGGCAGCGTCCCATCGACATGCTGGCCAAGAATACGAGGAGTACCGTGATGTTGCAGTTGGATGTGGGAACTAGCGTGGAGGCCGGCTCCGACCCCGTGGCATGGATTCGGGCCAACCCGGGGCGCATTCACTCCATCCATTGTAAAGACTGGTCTCCTGACGCGGGTCAGGGCTACAAGGTTTTATTCGGGGAAGGCGTTGCCGACTGGAAGGGCATTTTCCAGGCCGCTGAGAGCGTGGGTGGCGTCGAGTACTACCTAATCGAACAAGAGGGAAGCCGGTTTTCCGAGTTTGAGACTGCGCGCAAGTGCCTGCAGGCATTCCGCGCGACCCACGGAGAGCGGTAAAATAGAGCGGTAAAAATAATGTTTATGCGCATTTTGCTTTTTGTCTGCTTGCTGGTGGGCAGCGCGGCAGTGGGGGCGCAGAACTCCAGACCGTCGGATCCCGCCTCACCTCCGGCTCCCTCGAATTCGCAGGCGCCGGTATCCACGTCTTCCAAACCCCCCACCGGTCAAACGCCGAATCTGGAGCCCCCGCGGTCCGATAGCGTGAACGCCGGAGCTCTGGGCGAGGGCGAGAGTTCGAGCAAGAACACGCTGATTGACTTAAGTCCCCCGGCGGACGACGCCAAAGTTCATCCGCAGAGTTCCGAGATATTGAAGGACGCCGAACCCGCTTCCGGCAGCGGAGAGGTGAATGAGTTTCACCCTTGGAATCCACACAAGGCGGCCAAAGATCTCGAGGTGGGAGACTTCTATTTCAAACGCAAAAACTATCGTGCCGCCGAGGATCGTTACCGCGAGGCGTTGCTTTACAAAGACAACGACGCGATTGCCACCTTCCGGCTGGCGATTTGCCTGGAGAAAATGGATCAACCGGACCAGGCACTCAAAGAATTCGAAAGCTACGTAAAGATTCTGCCGCACGGGCCGCAAGCCGAAGATGCCCGCAAGGCGATCGAGCGGTTGAAGGGCTCAGCCACCAGCACCAAGGCCGCCCAGTGAAATACTGGAACCCCCATCAACGGTTACCGCCATTGTGCCTGCGCCAACTCGCAGGCGGGAAATCCTTCACCGGTTCGGTTTCCTGACTTTAGACTTTCCTTTCGCGCTGCGCTCGTCGCCAGTTCCCGCGCTACTCTTCTTACCCTCGCCCAGAATCAGAGTGGAAGGCCATTTGGGGCCCGAATAAGGGCGTCCCTTCGATCGCGCCGCCGAGTCCAGGATCCAGTCGAAAGCGTCTAGGCAGGCGTATACGGTTTGGGTTCGCAGCGCACCCTCGAAACTGCCGCGGATAATGAGCATGGCGGTGCCGTGCATCAGCGACCACACGGCCAGCATGAGACGCGTATGTTCTCGTGGAATTCCTCCCAAACGCTGGGCCATGCGCTCGCGCATGAGATTGAACGAGGGCCAGGTTTCGTGCAGGGATGGCGGTTTGCCCACTCCATCGAAAAGCACCTCATAGGCGTGACTGTTTTCGAGGGCAAATTGGAGGTGGCACTGGAAGGCCTCGCGAAGGGTACGCGTCTGGCTCAGCGCGGCAAACAGTTCGCTCCGGGTCTGGATGCGCAGGGCGCGGAGAATGTCGTCGCGGTCGCGGTAACGCTCGTATACCGTGGGGGTGGTGGTGGCAGCCGCTTTGGCGACAGCCCGCATGGTGAGCGCTTTTTCGCCTCCCCGCGCCCACAGCCGCGAGGCGGCGCCGAGAATTCGCTGTTCCACATCAGGATCGGGATGCCTTGGCACATCGCCTCCAATCGACCGCGCGCTGATTGCTTGCACTGCGTATAACTAACGCCGTATACTATACGAACAAGAATACGAACGGATGACCTCGCAGGGTGGTCCCGCTGGAACCGAGAAAGTGGCAGTCCTCCCCATGCGGTTCCCGGGTCCCGCCCTGCGTTAACCCCCCCCAATAGTGAGGAGTTGGAGATGGCACCAGAAGCTGGTAAACCGATTGATGTCGCCCGCCTGAAAGCTGATCTTGCCGCGGTTGGCGTGGAACTGCTAAGCGCGCATTGCGCCACGGACCGTGTTCGTCTCCTGTATTCTCCGCAGGACATTGTGACCTTCGGGGAGCGGCACTCGCTGCAGCGAGCGATTGCCTCCGCCGAGGCAGTCTGCCGCTTTTTTTCCCAAATCGAGGCCCACATCAACCGCCAGGAAGACGTCAATCCATAAGTCGACTCCCGCCCTACATATCTCTTGTGCAACGCGGCCTGAAAGCTGTTGACCTACTTCTCCACCCGGATGAACTCTCCGTTGGAGGCGTTGACCATCACCGTCAGCTTTGCTCCCTCACGGCTGGAGCCATAGATGACGTGCCAGATCAACTCGTTCGTATTGTGGTTCCAATCGCAAACGTAGGTGACGGGGGTGTCGGGTGCCTTCCCCAGAACTTTGTCGCCGCCATGTTTCTGCGCGGTGTCGAAAGCCTGATCCGAATCGATCTTGAGGAAAGCGATGTCAAACACCTGGGTGGAAGAGTTTGACGGGCTATAACTGTCTTCGATTCCCGGATTCACGCCGCGGGCCGGTGCGCCATCGGCGGCGCTGGCTGACCAGGTGTAAGACTTTACCGAGCGTTGGGTTGCCGAAGCAAAGCTTCCCCGCCAGACCGCCCACTTGCCATCATGGCCGTTGCCGTCGCTGGTCGCGGTAGACTCCAGTCGGTAGGGCTGCGCATCCTGCTTCCAGCCGCGGGCCGCGATATATACCTTCTGGAACGCGGAACGCCCGGTAATGAGCTCGGGACCCGGAGGTTTGGCCGGCTCGGCTGGCTGGCTGGGTTCCGACGTGCACGCAGTAAATACCGCCAGCAACATGAGCACCAGCGCGGCACACGCATATTTGTGTAAGATCCCCCGACCATCGCATCCCGCGCCTGGACTCGGATACGGACTGCGTGGATTCGGCTTGGTTGGGAACGCCATTCCCGACACTTCCGCAGAGTTCAAAGTGAACTCGGTATGGGCGACGCTGGCCGTTTTCATGATTCCTTCCTGTGATAACGTTTCTGGGTTTTGGGGTCGCGCAACATTCTAACCGAAAGGGCCAAAAAGGTAAGTGGCGCGCCTGGACCCTCATCCGCAGAGATGGCAAAACCAGATCATTCGGGCGGTCGCCGGGCTATCCGCCGAGCCGCTCACTCGGCGTCCGCCCGGAAACTGGTTTGCTGGCAGATTGGGAGCAAATGTATTTGACTGACACGGGAATGGTGAAGGAATTTGCACGCGTGACCGCAGCCGGCAAGCGGCTGGCTACAAATCAAACTAGGAAGCAACGGGGACGGAGGCTGATTGTCGTGGCTTTCGAATCCATGCCGCCGGGCCGAGAAGCTCCTCTGGTAGCGCGTCCGGAGCGGATTGCTGGCAGAGAAAGTGCTGGGCGAAATTGGGCCGAAAATCGCCGGAATGGATCTGGCGCACGGCCTGCATCACCTCAAACCGACTCGACGAATGCCCGGGGCGACGATCGAAAAGTAGCGACTCGGAAACCAATCGAGCGCCGGAACGCAACTCCGACGCTCCGGTTCTTGTGGTTTGCTGCTTTTACTGCTGGCTGGGCGGGTTCGTCTGGACCGGCTCGCTCGGTTCCGGGGTGGAGGCTCGCACGCCAGCTTTGCGTGCTTCTTCCTGCTGATCGTCCAGCTTCTGCTTGGCATCGTCCAAAGCTTTCTGCTTGTCGGCGATTTGCTGCTTATATTGGGCGTCCTGCTTATCCCAGTCGCCGGAGTTGCGCAATCGGTTGCCCGCATCGGCGTACATGGCTGCGGCGCGAAGCTGATATTCGCGCTGCAACACGTCGAGTTCGCGCCCCAATAAATCAATCTGGTCTTTTTGCGCCGCAAGCTTGTCGTTCCATTGCTTGGTTGCCGCTGCCTTGGCCGCATCGTCCTCTTCAGCCGTCTTGGCGGTGCCGGTCGCTGAAGGCTTTCCTTCAGTGCCAGCCTTGGCTTCGCCCGCCGCCGGAGGCGCAGTCTCTGACTTCGCCGTAGCGTCGGCGGAATCGTCGCCGGGTGCCGGCGTCTGGCCTACAACCGAGAGCTTATCCTCCTTTGGCAGATTGTCATTGTCGAAAACCTTGGGCGTGGCCTTGGTTCCGGGGTCCTTCCGTATTTGCCGGGCATAGTCGCCCAGTGACGAACCGGTGGACGAGGTTGGCGAGGTTGAGGGAGCCTGATTCTGGGCGCCGGCCGGAGCACCGGCAAAGGCGAGAAACAGGACAAGTCCAACTCCACTGCATGCGATAGGTTTCATAACTCCTCTTTTTCCCTTACTCTCAATTCAGTATTCTGTCCCGCCTGCGGGTAACGAACCGCGCCAGCTGGGAGCGTTCCTGCCAACTCAGAACCTGCTTCATTCAATGCGTAGAACTGCCGACCGCCGCAGCGTTCGCGGCGCGTTTTCTGCTTAGAAACCCTCCAATGCTGTGATCCAGTTGCGCGGCCTCGTGCGCAATGTCGGTCGCGAGTTGCATGGCCAGTTCCGGGTCGCGGCTATTGGCCAGTTGCTGTGCGTATCCGGAAATCGTGGTCAGCGAGTTGCGCAGTTCGAGCGCCATCTCGGCCGAGATTTCACCCTGCAATTCCTGCTGGCGCCAGATCTCTTCCACTTCGGTGCGGTCATTGATCAGGCAGGCGACGCCGAGCAGGCTGCCATCCACGGCCGGCACGGCGGAAACGGTGACGGCGATAAAGCGCTTCCCGCCCGCGGGTGTCTCGTATTCGGCTTCAACCTCCCGCCGCTTGCTACCTTCGTGCAACACGCCGCTGATCTCGTCGGCCAGAAGAACGGCTTCGGTTTCGTTCCCTCTCTCATCTCCCCCGACGATGGACGCTGTAGACTTGGCAGAACGGACGGCCGCGCCACGAAAAATGTCTTGTGCTCCCATACCGGTGGTGGAAGCGAAACCCAGGATCGCCTTCGCCGCGGAATTCGAAGTCTTCACCAGTCCGTTTGGTCCGAACACCAGCACCCCACAGGAGAGATTGGAAAGCACCGTCTGGCTGAAATTGTCGCTGGTTCGGGCGCGATGCTGCTCGGCTTGCGATTGCACCTGCAGTTCATGCTTCTGCTGTTTGAGTTGCTGAATCACGGTGTTGTACAGGTGGAGAGGCAGAGTTTCTAGCGAGCTGGCCTTTGTCGCCAGGTCGCTCTCTGCGGCAATGTTTTTTCGCAGCAGGCGTATGAAGAGCCAGCCTAACAAAAAGGCACAGGCCGCGCAGACCAGTACTACGATCGCCCGCAGCAGCACCGGGTTCGCCAGTATTCTCACCAGAGCCTCCCATACCAGTGCAAGAATCGGTTGCCGAAGAAAAACGCAATGAGAGCCATGCTGCCCAGGAAAACTCCGAACGGCATCTGGTAATGGCGATACACCACTTGCGCGGATTGCCAGCCGCGCCGCCGTGCGGCCTGCGCATTCGCCAGCGTCTTCCTGAAGCGATGCGTGCGCTTCAGCCAGACCACAAATACTGTCGTCAAGCCGAAGAACGATCCCGCCAGCGAAGCGCTAAAAATAGTAAACATGGTCAGCTTCACTCCCAGGAAGGCGCCCACCATTGCCATCAGCTTTACGTCGCCAAACCCCATGCCCTCGGCCCCGCGCCAGCGCAGGTAGATTGCGCCCGCGCCGTAGATGAAGGACGCTCCCAGAGCCGCGCCCAGCAGAGAATCAAGTAGAGAAAAAAGCCGCACTGAAACTTCGCTGCTGAAGGGCAGATTCACCACTCCAGGCAGGAATTGAGACGCCAGATCATTCACCGGAACCAGCGCGCTAAAGATCAGTCCCAGGGCGAGTCCGGGCAACGTCATCGTATCGGGCAGCAACTTAGTTTCGGCATCCGTGAAAATCAGTCCCAGCAGCAGAAAAGCGAAGGTGCAGTATTTCAGCGTGGACAGGGTCAGCCCGAAATACCAGTAGCAGGCAAGAAACAGCAGGCCGGTCAGCCCCTCGATCATCCAATAGCGCGGCGAAATCTTTTCCTTACAGTGCCGGCATCGCCCGCCCAGGATCAGCCAGCTTAAGACCGGAAGGTTGTCGTAGAAGGCGATTGACTGCTTGCACCGGGGGCACGCCGAACGCGGCCTCACCACCGACAGTCCCCGCGGCAGCCGATAGATACACACGTTCAGAAAGCTGCCGAAGGCCAGCCCGAAGAGAAAAATCGCCGATGCCAATACAGGATCCACGGGGTTTCTTTGATTTGCTCGATCGCCAGGAAGTCACTCGCGCCTTTCGCGCAAGCTGGTCCTGCAAGAACGCTGGAATTCCCTGTTCCTGATTGGATTATAAGTCGATCATCCGAGGGGGACTAAGGTACTGAAGTCACTGGCCCAACGGCCAAGGGGGCGGTGAGACGCTGGTCATGAGCATTCCCGTCTGAGGGGAAATGAGCGTTGGGTGTCCGATGCTACTGCGGCATCGTTTTCACGGGAAAACGAAGCGCAATAATTCGCCCCCCAGGGCCAGAGCGGAAGGCTCGTGAATCGGATACTTTCCCTGCCACAGTCTCCAGCTTTGAGGAACCAAGCGGGTTTGGGCTGCCGGGACTTCCACCCAGCCCTGCGCCGTTTCCTCGCGCAAAAAGACGGAAAAGGCCAAGGCCGCAGAGGCTTTGGCATGCAATGCGTCCGACTTCCACTCAAACAGACTCGCCGCCAGCTTCTCCGTCAAAGATTCGCACGGATCCAGACACAGAATCCATCCCGCGCGCACGAATCGAAGATAGTCCTCGGACGAGAAGCCGGAGGCGGCGTTCACCACGCTGGCGCCATATTCGCGAGCGACGCGCGTCGTGGCATCGCGCGAGCCGTGGTCAACGATCAAAATGTCGTCACAGGCGTAGAGAGTCTCGAGGGCTCGGCCCAGCCGCAGAGCGTCGTTTTCCGTGTGCAATATCGCCGTAATTGAAGCCATGAGAGAATCGGTTGCCAACTGTAGATGGGACGCCCGCGCCACACCGTTACTGCGGCGTATCCCCGAGCTTGGGGCGGTTCGCGTTCGGACTTGCGGCCTCGACTACGGTGATTGGCGCCTGCAGGGTGAAGTTCAGCACGGTTTCGGCGGGAAGTTTGATTGGTGGGCTCTTGGAGGCCGCTTGAGCACCGCCTCCAACCCCCGCGCCGGCCGCCGTGCCAATCGCCGCCCCCTTGCCGCCGCCCGCGAGTGCACCGATGATGCCCCCAAGAATCGCCCCTCCGCCAACTTTTTCAGCCGTGTTTTTGCCGCGCGCGCTTCCGGTCTTGCGATATTGATCCGTCTGCAGGCTGTACGTCTTGCCCCCGAAGGAAAGACTGTCGAGTTGCAGCACCACCTCTGACTGCCCGGCAAACTTGCCCGCGCTCTTCACCTCCGCTAGGTGGCCTATCAGTTCCGCACCCGCAGCCACAGCCTGCTCTCCATCCGAGCTGAGAGCCGCATTTAGCGTCGCATGGAACGTGTCCCCGGTCTGGTTCTTTTCGCTGTCAATCGGATCGATGAGCCGGATCATGAGTGGCGTTCCCTGGTCGAGGATCAGTTTTTTCGGCGCCTGCAGGGGAGGAGGCGGCGGAGTTTGCACAACCGCTGCGTTCTCCGGCGGAGGCGGGGAGGTCGGCGGAGGAGTCGGCGGGTCGGCCTCGGTAATCGATGGCTCGTCGATATTCGCGCTGGCGTTGGAATCATTTTCGGAGTTCCCGGCTTCGCCGGAATCCTCGGAAGCACGAGCCTTCCTGCTTTTTCTACCGGTGCCAGCCGCTCTGCCGGGACCAACCGTGCCGGAAGTCCGCGTTGCAACCGGAGGCGCGACCGCCGGGGGTGCCGCTGCCGATGCATTCCCCACTTGCAGATTGTTGACGACCTCTCTCACCCCTGCCACCGACGCCGCCTGACGGCTAGCGGCCTCTCGCTGCGCCTCATTGTCGACCGTACCTCCGAGCGTGACCACGCCGTGGTTGGCCTGCACGGTGAGTTGCTTGCTGGAGAGTCCGGAATCCTGGCTGAACTTGCCTTGAATCTGGCTGGAAATCTTGGCGTCGTCGGGCTTGTTCCCGCAGGCGACGCCCAGCCCCAGGGCAATGGCAAGCAAACACGAAAAAAGTGAACGGGACGTTCTTCTCATAACTCGACTCCTGAAAATTATCAGAACAGGCAGCCCCGAAAACAGATACAGTTTAGATGCTTAGAGACCGGCGCGCAGATGTAAATGCGGGCAGCAAAACGTTGGGGGCGGAACGACTACCCGGCGGCCGGATCCGACCCCAGTGCAGCGCCGCCCAGGCGGCGTCAGGGCAACGGATCTTGCCTGCTTCACGCAATCGACAACGTTTCCGTCGCATGGCTCCGTTCTCGCCCGCCGCAGGAAATTGCGGCCCACCCTGCGCGGCGGGCCAACGCGCTCAGAAATGGGCTGCCTCTTTTGGGTCTTGGTGGGATGGCTGGGGTCGCTGATTTCGGAGATGTACGGCGAGGCGGTTCCCCGCGGGTAGAAGACTCGTTTTTCAGCTGCAGCTAGGAGCGAGTCGCGTCGCCTGCTTTAGTGGATGAACTTGTAGTCAACGATCGACGCCGCCAGTTCACCGTTGGTCTGGCTGGATGTCGAACTTTCATGGCTGGATGTCGAACCATCTTGGGCCCGCATCACCCGGCCCTGGCATATGACATTGCTGTTCTTCTGTCCCGAAATCTCTTCCGGCATCTCGAACACCATCTCGATCAGCGCGTTGATCGGAAGCTGTTGCGGCCCATTGAATAGCACGCCGCTCTGGCTGATGTTGGCGATGATTCCTTCGTACCACGTACTGGTCTTGTTGACGCGGTAGCGCAGCGGCATGTCGAGCTTCAGGCGGCGCGCCCGCGGTACCCACGAAGGCCGCTTCTCGCGCCCGTGGCTGCGGCGCGGCCCGGTTTCCGGCTTGGCATGCTCCACCCGTTCGGTGCGGCGCATGGTTGTCCAATCGTATTTGTATTCCGCGGCGCACAGCAGGCAGACCTGGTAGTAGTTGCCATCGCCACCACGGCGCGGCCAGGAAAACTCGTGAGAGCAGCGCCCTAGCATAAGGACATCCATCAATTTTTGCGGCATGTGATAACTTCCGGGTTAGCGTCCTTCGGATGCACGCTCATCATCACTCGAAAATTGGAGATTGGATAGGTTACTATCGTGCACAGTCGCCGAAGGTATCGACCGAACTGCCATGGAGAGAATCACTTAGCCTGTGGATCGCTTCTTGGCGGGCTCTAACCGAAGTTAGAGGGACAGAGTCCAAGCACACCTTTGCAAGCACACCCTGGCCGTCGTCTGCTTTTGCCCGGGTGCAGATCCGGCCGGTGCCATTCCAACCATGTATCATCGGCCCATGGAAGGCCCTTCAACCGGCTTGACAGCCTTCATTCTGGCCGGCGGCATGAGCACGCGCATGGGCGCGGATAAGGCTTTCGTCATGCTCGACGGACGCACGCTGCTGGCGAGGTTGTTGGAGTTGGCTCACTCCGTCACGAGCGACGTGCGCATCGTTGGCGATGCCGGGAAGTTTGCCTCCTTCGCGCCCGTCGTGGAAGATGTTTTCCGCGGCTGCGGGCCGCTGGGAGGCATTCATGCTGCATTGCGAGCGTCGCCGACCGACCTGAACCTGATCCTCGCCGTGGACGTGCCATTCGTGTCGCCGGCGCTGTTACAGTATCTGATCATGCGGGCAAGAACTTCCCTCGACACGACGGTGACTGCGGTGCGGGGCACCGGACGCTGGCAGCCCTTGTGCGCCGTCTATCGCCGGCGGTTCGCCAACCCTGCCGAAAACGCTCTAGCGGCAGGCCGCCACAAGATCGACGCGCTGTTTGATCGAGCACCAACGCAGACCATCAGTGAAGAAGAGTTGGCAGCCGCCGGCTTTTCTCCAACCATGTTTCGCAACCTGAACACGCGGGAAGAATTGGAAGCTGCGCAAGGCGAAGCTGGCGGCAGCTGACGCAAATTCGAAGCGTCCTGCGCGCGCTCCGGATGACAAATATTTTGCTAGACAGCGAAAAAGATAAGGTAGAAGCCAAGAGCCAAGGAGCCTAAGAGCTAACAACTGCCCATGCCTGCGCCCTACATCGAGTTCAAGGAAGTCTCCAAAGCCTTCGCCGACAATGTGGTCCTCGATCGCGTGAGCTTCGACGTGCTGCCGTCGGAAACGGTCTGCATTCTGGGCCGCAGCGGCGTGGGCAAGTCGGTATCCTTGCATCACATCATGGGATTTCTGAAGCCGGATTCGGGACGCGTCATCGTAGCCGGCCAAGACATTACCGACTACAGCGAGGAGCAACTGAAATTGATTCGCAAGAAAGTCACGATGGTCTTTCAGAACGGAGCGCTGTTCGACTCCCTGACGGTGGGGGAGAATGTGGCCTTTCCTTTGCGCGAAAGCCGCGAACTGGATGAAGAACAGATCTACCAGATCGTGGATGGCCTGCTGCACATGGTCGGTGTGCAGGCGATGCGGGACCTGCTTCCATCCGATCTTTCGACGGGCATGAAGCGCTCGGTGGCGATTGCGCGCGCGCTGGCCGCTCGCCCGGAATGCGTTCTTTATGACGAGCCCACAACCATGGTCGATCCGCTGATGGCGCAGTTGCTCGGCGATCTGATCAAGCGCCTTAAAATTCAACTGAACCTGACCAGCCTCGTGGTGACTCACGATATGCGCCTGGCCAAGAAACTGGCGGAGCGCGTTGTATTTCTGCACGAAGCCAAGGCGATCTTCTTCGGCACCTACGCGGAGATGGAAAAATCCGCCGAGCCGATCATTCAGGAATTCCTGGAACTGGACGAACTGAAGCTGGAAGCGTAAAAACTCATGCAGAGACTGAGCCTCGGCGGTCCCGGCGGGGCCCAGGCCCCTGGCGCGACGCAGGCAACTGCCCTCAAAACCCCTGCCGCACCAGGTCTTCCACGGTAAGCGAAGCTTCGGCGTCGGTCTGGTTCAGGATCATCTTCTCTACATATTTGGCGATCAGGTCGGCTTCCAGATTGACCGGATCGCCGGGCTTCAGGGAATGAAGATTCGTCCTCTCCACCGTGTGTGGAATGACGGCGATGGTGCAGCGATTCCCCTCCAGTTGGGCAACCGTCAGGCTGATTCCTTCGACTGAAATCGAGCCCTTGTAGACGGTGTATTTCTCGACGTCATCGGGCAGTTCAATCTGCAGCCACCAGTTCTCCGAATCGGCGATGCGCTCGAACGCGATCACTTTGCCCACTCCATCGACGTGTCCCTGCACGATGTGCCCGCCGAAGCGTCCGTCGGCCTTCATGGGTAATTCTAGGTTTACCAGTGCGCCTTCCTGAATACGCGAGAACGACGTGCGTGTCCAGGTCTCCGGTGCGAGATCGGCCGAGAACGATCCCGCCTTAATGTCGACAGCAGTGAGGCAGACCCCGCTCACCGCCACGCTGTCGCCGGTCTTCAGTTCTTTCGGCGCATGTTCAGCGGCCACGGTGATGCGGCGGTTTTCGCCGCGCTGTTCGATGCGGGGAACGCGTCCAATCTCTTCCACGATGCCAGTAAACATAGGACCTCTTTCGATAAACAACAGATCATAAACCCGTTCACCGCAGCAGAGAAAGACACAGAGAAAATCGACTCATGATTCGTGTCTCTTGGTCTCGGTGGTGAAGGAAGTCAGTCCCCGTAGGGATCGCGCAGGTATCCTTCTACCGCAAAGTCTTCGCCGAAGCGATGCAGTTGCAGGTGTTTGACCTGTGCTGCCTGATTCATGTGCAGGAATCCCGCTCCGGCCGCAAACGGAATCGAGCCTGAGCCTGCAAGGATCTTAGGCGCGTAATACAGAAATACTTTGTCGACAACGTTCGAAGCTAGCGCGGTCCAGTTCACCGTGGCTCCGCCTTCGATCATCATAGAGGTAATCTCCAACTGCCCTAGTCGTCGCAAAATGGCAGGTAGGTCGGGCCTCCCGTCCGGTTCAACCGCAGGAACGGTCTCAATACGAACTCCCCGCTGTTCGAGTTGCGTTTTCTTTTGCGCGTCTGCCGCGGCGCAGAAGACCAGCACGTCGTTCTCTCGTTCTGCAGCGACGCTCTGCACCAGCCGAGATTCCAGCGGCAATCGCAGGCGCGAGTCGAGGATCACGCGTAGCAGTGGCCGACGTCGCGGACGGCCGCTGCGATCGGTGAGCAGCGGATTGTCCGAGAGAATGGTCCCGGCTCCAACCATCAGCGCGTCGTTCTGATGACGCAGTTCCTGCACGTGCGTGCGTGCGACCTCGCTCGTTACCCACCCTCCGGCAGGAATGCCGACCTGTTGATCCAGAACCTCGGCGGGCGGGGGAGCGATCTTGCCGTCGAGAGTCATTGCGGCTTTCAGCGTCACCAAAGGTGTTCCGTGACGCATGTACCGCGCGAAACTCTCGTTCAAGCGGCGAGCTTCCTCTTGCAGCAGGCCGACTTCGACCTGTACTCCTGCGGCGCGCAGTTTGTCGAATCCTTGCCCGCTCACCTTCGGATTGGGATCGGGCATCGAAGCCACGACGCGATCAATGCCTGCGGCGATCAAGGCATCCGTACATGGAGGCGTGCGTCCTTGATGCGCGTGCGGTTCCAGGTTGATGTAGAGAGTTGCGCCGCGAGCTTTGTTGCCGGCGGCCTCCAGGGCGAGAACCTCGGCGTGCTTCACGCCGGTGTAGGCGTAGCTTCCGGTTCCCAGCACGTTGCCTTTAGTGTCAGCAATCACCGCGCCGACGTAAGGATTGGGTGAGGCGAGACCAATACCCTCGCGCGCGAGTTCCAGAGCGCGGCGGAGTAGTGGTTCGTCTGCGGGATGGGCGTGCATTCAGGAGAATCTATACGGAGAAGGGAACTCCGTTGCGGACAAAGTGAAGTGTTCCTCTACTGATTGCGCCTGTAAGGTTTATCGAATGTCGGGAGTAGGCCATTCGTTCAACCTACGTTTGCCGGCGCGGCGGAAAGCTCCGGTAGGAATCCTCTTCTATCTCGGCTACCGCTGCTCCGCTGCGTCCCCTAGGTCCGCGACGCACGGGAGCCATGACATAAGCGTATGGATCACCCGGAGGCGCGGGCTTGATGCCTAGCAGGCGCTTTAGGAACTCGAGGACGACTCTGACCCGTGAAGATTTCTTACCAGCATCCGGCATATCCGCTCCTATTCAAACAGCGAATCCACAAACTCTTTCGGATCGAAGGGCAGCAAATCGCCCGCCTTTTCCCCGACTCCGACATAGCGCACCGGCAATCCAAGTTCGCGTGAGATTGCAACCACCACGCCGCCTTTCGCCGTGCCATCCAGTTTCGTCAGAACGATTCCTGTAACTCCGGCGGACTCGGTGAACATGCGAGCCTGCTGCAAACCATTTTGCCCCGTAGTGGCGTCCATCACAAGCAGAGTTTCATGAGGTGCTCCGGGAATGATGCGTTGCGCGGTTCGCCGCATTTTCTCCAGCTCCGACATCAGGCTGCTCTTGGTATGCAGCCGGCCTGCGGTATCGACTACGACGTAGTCCGACTTGCGCGCCACGGCGGCCTGCAAGGCGTCGAACAAAACCGCGGATGGATCGCCTCCAGGCCTGGTCTTAATCACTTCGGTGCCGGTGCGCGATCCCCAGATTTCTAGCTGCTCGATGGCGGCGGCGCGGAAAGTGTCGGCGGCGCAGAGCAGAACGTTCTTTCCCTGCGAGCGAAAGACCTGACTCAGTTTGCCGATGGTGGTGGTCTTGCCTGTGCCGTTGACTCCCACGACCAGAATAACTTCGGGCATGCCTTCGACTTTGCTCACGGGTTGCGTGTTGGCCGCGTTCAGAATCGCGAGCAACTCTTCTTTCAGCAGGCGCTTGAGTTCCGGAACGTCCTTAATCTGCTTGTGGTTGGCCTTTTCGCGCAGCTTGCCGAGGACTTCCTGCGTAGTCGCGCTGCCCAGATCGGCGGCGATGAGCGTGGCCTCGAGATCGTCGAGCGTGCCCGCGTCGATCTCCTTGCCGAAAGCGATGACCTCGTCGATGCGCTCCGCCAGGTTTTCGCGGGTGCGTGTCACCGCCTGCTTCATGCGGTCCATGAAGCTTGGCTTCTGCTCTTCCGTAAGGCTGCCGAACAGGGTCTGAATCATAAAGGGACTAAGGACGATTATACGGGGCAAAAATCCGGTTTGGGTGGACGCCGAGGACGTCGGCGATGATGCGGTTGCTGCGTTGGGCGAGCGAGAGCGAGGACGCTCCGTGACGGCCGGCGGGGCGCCACTACCGTTGCCGATTCCGGCTCGCGCATTACACAACCATGTCGAGAAGGTTGCCGGCCCCGGCGCCTTCAAGGGCTGGCTTTTGAGGCTTGCGGGGCAGCTCTTTCTTCCCCGACTGGGCCGCGATTCTCCACAGATACAGGGAGGCGTAGGCCCGCCAGGGTCTCCAAGTCGCGGCGCGATGCTCGAGTTCACGGGGACTTTTTGCTGCCAGGGCGCGCAGCAGGCCGAGATCACTCGAGGGAAAAGCATCCGGCTCACCGAGGGCTCGCATGGCTACATACTGGGCCGTCCATTTGCCGATGCCGGGAATCTCGTAGAGGCGGCGGAGAAATGTGTCACAGTCAACTACTCCCTCAAAATTGATTTTACCGGCGCAAACGGCGCGGGCGAGGGCCCGAATGGTTTCGGCGCGCGCGCCCGTGAGGCCGACGTTGCTGAGCTTCGCTCCGGCAAGAACCTCGGGGGAGGGAAAAAGATGGGTGAGGCGACTGGGACCGCGGAACGGTTCTCCGAAAGCGCTTACCAGGCGACCGGCCAACGCGGTCGCGCCCTTCACGGTAATTTGCTGGCCGAGAATGGCGCGGGTGGCGAGTTCAAAGCCATTCCAGCAGCCTGGCACGCGCAGCCCAGGATCGGCCTCGACGCTGGCGGATAACGCGGAATCGCTTCTGAGACTTTGGACAATCGCGGCCCAATCGGCGTTGAGATCGAACATGGCGCGGATCCGTTCCACGATGAAGAAGAGCGACTGCGGATCGCCGAACTCAATCCGCACTCGGAGCGCGTCGCGGCTTGAGTCGAGAGAGACCTCAAAGTATCCGGGGCGCCCATGCCACGAAATAGTACGCCGATAAGTGGCGGATTCGACCGCTTCGACTCCGGGAGTGGCGCGCGCGGCAAGAAAGTCCAACATGCCTTGCCAGTGATAGGGTGGACGGAAATTAAGCCGGAAGAGATATTGGTATCCCGGCTGCGTCGTGGTGTCGTGCGCGAGAGTGTGCCGCGCAAGCTTCCGGATCTGCGTTGGGGTTCGATGATAGACCTTGCGGATGCCGGCGTTGAAGCGGCGAACACAGCCAAATCCGGAAGCGAGAGCGATCTGGCTCATGGGCAGACCGGTTTCGTCGATCAGCTTCTTGGCAAAGTGCAGACGGCGCGTCTGGGCGACAGCAATCGGAGTCGCGCCCAGATGTCTCAAGAACAAGCGCCGAAGATGGCGCGAGCCCACTCCCAGGCGTTCGGCTAAGACTTCCACACCGCCGTCCTCGAGACCGCTTTCCCCGATCAGGCGCAACGCTCTTGAAACCGTGTTCGAGGTTCCCATCCACGCAGGAGTTCCGGGCGAGCTCTCGGGACGGCAACGCAGGCAGGGACGGAAGCCGGCTTCGGCGGCCGCGGCCGCGCTGGGAAAGTAGCGAACGTTTTTTTCTTTTGCGGTGGGTGCAGGACAGATTGGACGGCAGTAAACTCGGCTGCCGACCACGCCAATGAAAAACTTGCCGTCGAAGCGCGGATCACGCGACAACCGCGCTCGCGAGCATACTTGCCAATCCAGATTCATATTTCCGCCAGCCCCATAATAGTCGACTCCTGCGCATCTTCTGGACGTTTTCGGACCGCGCTCAGAACCTGCGATCCCGTTGGGAGCGAGGTCCGCAAACGTCCAACGCCGCGGTATCAACGTCCGCCAACGTCCAATCCGAAGTCACTGGTTTCGCTAATGTCGGGGAATCTGACTTGAGTGACCTGTGCCATGGCGTCCCGTGTTCGACATTGCGTTGAGTGCCCGAAATGTCGCACTCGATATCTGGTCGGTTTTAGTCCCTACCGAAACGGGTCGTATCTGGTGCCATTTAGACAGGGAATATGGGAAGAATGGATTCTCTACTGCTCTTGCGGCATGCCGGCGGTTTCCAGTCGCTGGAGTTGGAACGAGTTCAAAGTATGTGCCGTTTCCAATCAAGCGCATCATCGCGGCTACGGACCGCCGGAGGAGATCGTATCGGTGGGCAGAAGTTCGCGGCACTCAAGCTAATGCGCCCCAGTGTCGGTGCAAAGATCAATCCTGAAGCGATTCAGGGAACAGAGAACACTCGAATGAGCAGGATGGTTCATGGGTTGAGGATCGGCGCTGTTTTTGGGATTGGGATTGTCATTGTGATAGAGATTCACTTGCAGGCCGGCCGCGCTTCATCCCTGACGCCACCTTATTGTGTGGCATCGGCATACCGGCAGTTTGATTTCTGGGCCGGTGATTGGGATGTGTTTGAAGTCGGGAATTCGGTGCAGGTTGCGCACGCCCGAGTTGACCTGATACTCGACGGATGCGTGTTACGGGAGAAATACCAGGGGACGGACGGACACGAAGGGCAAAGCTTCACCATGTACGACGCGAGCAGAAATCTCTGGCATCAGAGTTGGGTGACGAATCGAGGCGAGATGCTGGAGATTGAGGGAAAAATCGAAGGCGATGAAATGGTCCTGAGCGGGAAGGATCACGCGAAGGGCGAGTTGGTTCGTGGCGCATGGAAGCCGGTGAACGGGGGCGTTCGCGAAACTGCGGTTACGTCCACCGATGGCGGAAAGACGTGGAAGCCGTGGTTTGATCTGATGTTTCTTGCCAGGCCGGATCGCAAAGCGGATGTAATTGTTGTCCCGGGAACAACCGCCGACGATAAGAAAGACGACAAGAAGATCGTCGCCGCGCTCGACACCGAGTATCAGGCTGCCGTCAAAAACAACGATGCGCCAACGATGGATAGAATTTTGGCGGATGAGTTTGCTCTGGTCACGGGCTCGGGCAAGATTTATTCCAAGGCAGACTTGCTCGCGGAAGCGCGCAGCGGGCGCGTGCACTACGAACGGCAGGACGATGCCGACCAGACCGTGCGCGCTTGGGGCGACACTGCCGTCGTCACCGCCCCGGCTGACAGAAAAGGGAACTGACGATGGGAAGCGATTCGAATATGAGGTGTGGTTCAGTGACACTTACGTGCGCACCGCGTCGGGCTGGCGATATGCGTTCGCCCAATCCTCGTTGCCCCTGCCCCCTGGTTCCCGCTAAACAAACAACTGTATAGCGTTTGCTCAGTTCTCGGAGCCACAGCCATGGGGACAGTTCCGACCACTTCGAGGAGCGTTTGGCGCGCGCCCGTGCGAAGATATACATGGGACCAGCTGAGCCGCTCGGAACACATGGCAACGTCAACGCTGCGCAGAATCTTCAAGGCATTTCAATATCGAGATTTTCGTCTGATGTGGTTCGGGGCCTGTACTTCGAGTATTGGCACCTGGATGCAGATCGTGGCGCAGGGCTGGCTTATCTATCGCCTGAGCCATTCGGCGTTCCTGTTGGCGCTCGATCAATTTCTCGGCGGCATTCCCATTTTCCTTTTCTCGCTGATCGGCGGCGTGGTAGCCGACCGGACCGAGCGGCGAAAGATTCTGCTGCTCTCGCAATACGTGCAAATGGCAAGCGCCGCAGTGCTCACGGTGCTGGTGGCGGCCGGGTGGGTGCAGGTGTGGCACATTCTATGTTTGTCGTTCGTGTCCGGGCTGGCGCAAGCCTTCGGCGGCCCGGCTTACCAGGCACTGATTCCTACACTGGTCGACCGCGAAGACATGCCGAATGCGATCGCACTGAATTCGATCCAGTTCAACATGGCGGTCACGATTGGACCCGCGCTTGCGGGTCAGGCCCTGGCCAAGTTGGGTGAGAAGTGGTGCTTTGGGCTGAATGCGGTTTCGTTTCTGGCGCCGATCATTTCGCTATCGATGATCGCGGCGCGATACTTGCCGGCAACGACCACCGAGTCGATGTTCAGCAGTTTGAAGCAGGGCATCAAGTTCGTTCGTAAGCAAAACTCAATGGAGGCGCTTACGCTGCTGGCGTTCTGCATGACCGCGTTGAGCATGCCGATGCGAACCTATATTCCAGTGTTCGTGAAAGATATTTTTCGGCGCGGACCCGAAACTTACGGTAATTTGCTTTCCCTTATGGGAGTAGGTTCGATCTGCGGATCGCTAGCGGTGGCTGGGATCGGCAACATGCGGAAGAAAGGACGTTTCGCCCTGACCATGCTGATCTGTCTGGGCGCGGCCATTTCAGGATTTTCGCTTTCGAAATCGTTGCCGGTGAGCTACACCATGCTGGTGCTGGTGGGTGCGTCGATGATGGCGGTTTTTGCCACGGTGACTTCGCTGGTGCAGTTGATTACAACCAACGAAATGCGGGGCCGGGTGATGAGCGTCTACAACTGTGCCTTCCGCGGAGGAATGCCGATGGGGAATCTGGTGTCGGGATGGCTGGTTCCCATGTTTACCGCGCCCATCGTGCTGGGCGTAAACGGTCTGCTGCTGGTCCTGGTGGCTCTTTATTTTCTGCTGATACAACGACGCGTGGCCGCGCTGTGAAGGGTGTGCTGAGTGCTGAGCGGAAGGCCGGAACTCGGCGATGTCTTCCATTTGCTCTTTGGTTCAGTCCCCAGGCGGTAAATGTAAGCTTTGATTGTCAGCCTGCCGAGCTTAACGTTCCCGTCGCCGTTGCCTCTAGCACGCTCACTACGCTTCTAGCCCAACGGTTCTCGCTCGACGCCTCTAGCCAATCGTCTCACTCGACTTTAGGCGATTCCACTCACTGCTGCACAGTTTGTGTTACCGAGGCCGAACTCTCGGTGATGTTCGAGTCTCCGCTACAAGTTGCTTTCACGGCGGTCGAGCCCACAGGCAACGTGGAAGTTGTGAACTTGGCTTTGCCGCCGCTCAGTTGAACCGTTCCCAGCACTGTCGTTCCTGCCGTGAAGGTCACTGGCCCGGTTGCCGTGACCGTTGGCGAGCTGATGGTGGCGGTGAAGGTCACCGCCTGACCTTGAGTCGACGGGTTTAGGGACGAACTGAGCGCGGCCGCGCTTGTGGCTTCCTTTACCACTTGGTTCAGAACCGCGGAGGTGCTGCCTGCGTTATTCGCGTCTCCCGAGTACACCGCCGTCAGCGGATAGGTGTAGACGTTGAGATTCGATTTGGTCAGAGTGGCCACGCCACTGACGTTGAGGGTGGCTGTGCCGATGCTGTATCCATCCCAGGCGAAGTTCACGGTTCCTGTGGGCGGGACGGATCCCAAAGTCGTTACCTTGGCTTTCCAGGTCACGGATTGGCCGTAGATAGAAGGATTGAGACTTGAGACCAGCGTAGTGGCCGTCGCGGACTTGGTCGTACCATTAACGACCTGCCGCAGGCCGGGCGAGGTGCTGCCGGAAAAGTTGGCGTCGCCGGCGTAGGCAGCAGTGATGGTGTCGATTCCGGCCGGCAATGAAGAAGTTGTCAGAGCAGCAATGCCCCCGGTGAGTGCGGCTGTGCCAAGAACGGACGAACCGTCCTTGAAGGTAATGAGTTCCCCGTTTGGCGGAGCTCCAGCAATCGAGCTCACGATGGCTGTGAAAGTTATTGCTTGACCGACCAACGAAGGATTCAGCGAAGAGACCAGCGTGGTCGTAGTCGAGGGGATAATCACCTGACTTAGAACAGAGGATGTGCTGCCTGCATTGTTGCTGTCGCCGCCGTATTTTGCGGAGATGGAGTAGGTTCCGGACGAAGTGAGAGATGTGCTCAGAACTGCATGATTCCCGCTAAGTGAAGCCGTGCCCAGCGTCTGTGACCCTGATAAGAAGGTCACGGAGCCGGTGGACGCACCGCCGAATTGGCTGGTGACCGTCGCGGTAAAGCTAACGGGCTGGCCCGTGGCTGCTGGGTTCTCGGACGAGGCGAGAGCGGTTGTTGTAGTTGCGATCTTTACGGTTTGGCTGAGCGGAGTTGATGTGCTGCCGCTGAAGGTGGCAAAGCCCTGATAGGCGGCTGTAATCGAGTGCGTGCCTGCCGCGAGCGAGGACACGGAGATTGCCGCGCTTCCGGTTGAAAGCGTTGCGCTACCGAGTGTGGTTGAGGTTGAGGCGTCGGAGAAAATAACCGTCCCGGTCGGCGTTCCTGCGGTCGAGCTTACCGACGCCGTGAAGGTTACTCTCTGCCCATAGCTCGACGGGTTCAGCGAGGAGGTCATCGTGGTGGTTGTCGGGCTTTGACTTGATGGGGCGCTGTTCAGCAGTGCGCTCACGATGCCGGACGGAGGGTTCGAGCCTTCGGAACCATAGTCCCCTAGGACGATGTCCAGCCGACCGTCGCCGGTAAGATCTGCCACCGCGACCGATGTGGCTTCGTTTCCGCCCGAGAGATAGGTCTGCGCCGCCTGGAAAGTACCATCGCCGTTGCCCAGCAGCACACTGGTAGCACCGTCGTTATTGAAGCTCGATGTGCCCCAGTTTCCTACCACCACGTCCGGCTTGCCGTCGCCGTTTACATCTGCGACGGTTATAGAGTCCGGCGAGTTCCCCGCGGCGAAAGATACGGCAGCTTTGAAGGTGCCATCGCCGTTTCCTAGCAAAACACCGACGACCCCTCCAGTACTCGCAGGGCTACACGCGTCATCCCCGCAGTTGGCCGTCAGGAGGTCGAGTTTGCCATCCCCGCTCACGTCAGCCACAGATACGGACATTGTACCGTTCCCGCCCGAGTCGTACGGTACGGCGGGTTGGAAGGTGCCGTCGCCATTGCCCAACAGGACGCTCACACTTCCCTCTACCGGCGGGAAAAAACAGGCGACGGAACAGTAGTTCGTGACCACCAAGTCGAGTTTGCCGTCGCCGTTCAGATTCGCGACCGCTACGGACGATGCGAAGTTCCCACCTGAGGAATAGGTCACGGCGGGCTGGAAGGTGCCGTCGCCGTTCCCCAGCAGCACCCCCACCAAGCCCTCGCTAAACGAGCCCTCTGCACACGAGCCGATGGCACACTGGTTCGCGACCAGCAAATCGAGTTTGCCGTCGCCGTTCACGTCCGCAGCTGCCACGGAAACGCCAGTCACCCCGCCAGAGCCATAGGGTACCGCCGGCTGAAAGGTACCGTCGCCGTTGCCCAGCAACACGGCCGCTACGCCCTCGGCAAAACAGCCCTGGGCTGGTATGCAACCGCCGACCACCACGATGTCCAGCTTGCCATCCCGGTTGACATCGGTGACGATTACGGAGTTGGGATCGGTACTTCCCGCGTCATAGTCGACCGGCGCCTGAAAGGTGCCGTTGCCATTGCCAAGAAGCACCCCCACTGACCCCTCCCCGATTGGGCAATTGTTGGCGCTGGAACATTGGTTCGCCACGATGAGATCGGGCTTGCCATCACCGTTTACATCCGCAATCGCGACCGAAGAGGGGTTGATCCCGCCCGTCTCGTGGGGCACCGCTGGCGGGAAAGAAATGGACGCCTCGGCCACGACGATGGAGAAGAACTGAGTGTTGGAAACGCCGCCGCCCGGGCTGGGGCTGACTACGGTGACGGTGGCCGTGGACGCCGTAGCAATGTCGGAGGAGAGAATGGTCGCGGTGAGCTTGGAACGGCTCACAAAAGTCGTGGCGCGCGGGCTGCCGTTCCAATTCACTACTGAGCCCGCAACAAATCCCGCGCCATTGACCGTCAGGCTCAACGCAGGACCGCCGGGTGCAATGGTGTCGGGAACGAGCGGCTGATCAACGAAAGGCACAGGGTTCTGGGCTATTGCCGTCGCGGCGCCGGCGACTAGAAAGGTAAGAACCCCGACGAACCGAGCGATGGTAATGATACTGCGTGCGTTGAGGATACGCTGGATGGTCATGGACGACCTCCTTAGCTGGGGACAGTCGAGGTCTGATGAATCGTCAGGAGGTCGGTTTCGAGACGGTTTATAGACCGGGCGAGCGAGCCGAATCTTTAGCCGTGGTCGGTCATGCTCGCCACCAGACTCCACGGGCAAGACACACAAGTTGCCGTGACCGCTATCAGAGCGGTGGCGCGGATTTCCCGGTAAATGATTTCTTTCTGAGAAACATTGCCGCCAAGCCAGCGAATCCGATACTGATCAATCCGAGCGTGCCCGGCTCGGGGACGGGGCTGATGTTGATAGTCGAATTGCCGCTGCCCATGGTCCCCGACACGGTCATAAATCCGTCGGGGCTAACGACGGCGTAAATTTGTGAGGTGCTGCCCAGCCCGGAGATATTCCCTTGAATGTCAAAAACCTCGGAACCGTCGGGCTGCGTGCTGGCATAGGCCCAGGTGACTGTGCTGCTGAACGTGCCGCTGAAAATTACACCGTCTGGAACGCCATTGCTGCCGTTGCCGGTGATGACGAAGCTTCCGCCGCTGTTGAACACAGCATCCGTTGAGAGGCTTCCCGACAGCAGCGCGGCTGTGGTGAAAGCTATGGTGCCCAAAGCGCCCGAGACCGGGCCGTTTCCGCCCAGGCCCACGACCTGCCAGAGCACGGAGCCGGTGAGAGTCAGGCCCGCGGAACTTCCGCTGAGGCTGCCACCGCTATTGCTGAAATCCACACTGTTTGCCAGGGCTGTGAGAGGCAGAGCTAGACCCAGTAAAACCAACCAGACTACCCGCTGCATGATCGGGCCTCCTAGGACTGCGCTCGGAACCCCTCATCTCTTGGAGGTCTAGGAGCCTCCTTTGGCGGGGCCAACCTTGCGCCGAAAAGCCTGCGAGCCGACTTGCGGGCGGGAACGGTTACAACGGAGGAAGGCAAGCCGCGAAGGACGTTAGCACTGGTGGGAAGATCAAGTCAACCTAAATTCTGCTTTTGTCTGCTTTTGTGGTTAAACGCGAGTTCGTTCCAAAGTCGCGATTTCGGCGGGAACTGACGGGTTCGCGTCGGCTGAAGCCGCTGCAACGGGGGAAGGTTCCGTTGCTTGAGGCGCGATGGGACGCCTGATGGTGAAACGCTGAAGCTTGATCTCGCCGCGGGCGAATACCGCGAGCAGCGCCTCCACGGCCAGGGGATCGAGCCGCTTGCCCGCAAGGTTGTTGATGATTTGTAGCGTCTGCTCTGAGGTGTGGGCCTGCTGGTAGGGGCGAGTAGTCGTGAGCGCGTCGAAGGTGTCGGCCACCGCGATTACGCGCGCCAGCAATGGAATCTGGTCGCCCTGCAGTCCGTAGGGGTATCCGCTGCCATTCAATGCCTCGTGATGCAACTCAATGCCAGGAAGCATTTCGGCCAACTGCGTGACCGGGCGCAAAATGTTGGCACCCTTGGTGGTATGGGTCTTCATGACCTCGAACTCTTCTTCGGTCAGCGCACCGGGCTTCTTGAGAATGTGATCCTCAATGCCGATTTTGCCGACGTCGTGAAGCTGGGCGGAGACACGCAACGTCTCCAGGAATTCTTCCGAAAGGCCCATTTCCTTGGCGATGAGCAGGGAATAGCGGGTGACGCGGTCGGAGTGGCCGCGGGTGTAGGGATCTTTTTCGTCGACCGCTCCGGCCAGCATCTGAATGGAGCCCATGAATAATTCGCGATTCTCTTCGGCCGCGCGCTTCAGGTCGGCCACGAAACGTTCGAGTTCATCGGACATGGTGTTAAAAGTGTGGGCGAGTTCGCCAATCTCGGTCCGACTCAAGAGTTTGACACGCTGCGAGAAGTCGCCGCGGGCCAGGGCCCGGCTCGACTGGGTCAGCACCTGCAGGGGATTGGTGATGCGGCGGGCGGCAAAGATGCTGACGCCGATGCTCAACAGCACCGCCAGAAGGGCCAGCAGGCGGCCCGTACGCTGCATTTCAAGGATTCCCCGATACGCTTCGCGTTGCGGTTTTTGTACCACCACGGCCCAATCCAGTGACACCACCGGACTGTAGGTGCCAAGCATATCCACATGCTCGGTGCCCGTGTTCATTGTGAATTCCCGGGTCTCGGCCAATTGCGCTTTGTTGCCGCCACCCACAAAGTTGCGCACAATGTCGAGGTTCTTCATGTCCTGGCCGGTGGCAAACTCGGGAGTGGCCGCAGCCACCAGGCGGCCCTGGGAATCGACCACGTAAGGCGTGAGACCGCCGCCGCTCACTTCCCGCAGACGGCGGATCAGGAATTGAAGGTCGACTACGGACCCAATCATTCCCAGGAAACGCTGCTCATAGTTCACCGGATAACTGACGAGGAAGACGGTATGCGCGGATTTTCCTTCGCCGACGACCAGGGCCTGACCGTTATACGCGCGGCCTTCACGCGCGGCGGCGTAGGCCCGTTCCAATTCTCGGTTCAGGAAAGCGTCAGGAGCGATGCGTCCCGCCGAAATTCCTTTGCCGTCGGAGTTCAGCAGAGTGGCGTAGGCGACCTCGTCGGACGAGGATACGAAGTTTTCCAGCAGGGCCCGCAATTCCGGGGAATGAATATTGGTCTCGCCAATGTCGCCCCCGCTGGCTACCTGAATGGCGGACGACAAATTGGCCAACATCATGTGCAGAGAGCGCTCGTGCTGCGAAAGATCGTCTGCCAGGGAGCGGGTCACCGTATTTTGCAGCAGCATCTCGTTGGTCTTCAGACGGTCCCCGTTAATGGCCTCGACCTGCGAGGAGTAGAAATACATGGGGACGATGCTGATGACCAGGAGCACACCGAGGATTACATAAAGAATCGGGATGCGTGCGTGGTTCGGAGTGCTGGCGGACAAGTCTCTCCCTTCACTTAGCGCAGTCGCCGAAGGCGAAGTGGCGGCGGCTTTCCAAGGTATCCCTAAAATTCTATCGGGAATGTTGCCGGGCTCGACGAAAACCGAAAGGACTGTCATTACCAAAGTACTTTCCGAAAGCGGTGTCTGGCGCGGGTTTGGCAAGAGAGCAGTCGGCCCCTGAGCTTTGAGAAGAAAGAACGGGCTTGACGGCGTTGCTACTTAATTCAGAAGCTTCTTCAGATCCTTCCACCTGATAAGGATGACGTGATTCTCTGCGAGGGCCTTCTTGAATTCCGGGCTGGTTACGACGTCATAGTCGCGCTGGCGCCAGGCGGCTCCGTAGTCGGGGTGATCGACCATGACCGCTTGCAGTTCCGCATCGTCGTGGCCGAGATGAACAATGATTTCGGTAACGCCGGGCTTCAGATTCTTGATCGCGTTTGAGTAGAACCTCTTCCAATCGGCGGCAGCAACCTTGGGATCGGCGATCACCACCGAGTCAAGGACCGGGTCTTGGTCGGAAAGCAGCGACAGAAGTTCTTTGGGCGCATCCGGGGATCGCACTGCCAGGAACGGTAGTTTGTACTCACGCGCGACTTTCACGTAGACAGCGAAGAGCTCGAGCCGGGAGAAGAGCACGCCCATGTGGCTGTCGAGGTGAGTGGGATGAATCCCCATGGCTACCGCGCGTTCGATCTGGGCCCGAAGCTCGCGCTCCGCCTCTTCGGGTTTCAGATTGTGTGCGGCCTGATCGGTCTCGGGCCAGAGATATCCGGAAGGATCGAGAAGGCTCAGAACTTTGTCTTTGGACTCGACCGGTCCCCAGCGGTAGGTCTTCCATTCGCTGGTTAGGGTCAAGTGAAGACCAAGGTCGGCGTCGGGATGTTCTTTCGCGTAGGCGGCAACCTCGTTCAGCCACGGGCAGGGAACCATGATGCTCGCGGAGGTAACGGCACGTTTGTCGAGCGCGTCGAAGCTGGCGGCATCTTCGGAGTGCGCAACCGCGAGATCGTCGGCGTGGAGGATGAGGAGTTTCGAATCGGGCGGGTAGCCCAGGCGCTCGGCGATGGTTTTGGTTTGTGCCGCCGCGGTTATCATAGACCAGGCGATGAACACGATTGCGAAGAAATAATTGGCGAAGCGCATGCAAAGCTCCCAAACCAGTCTAGATGGAACGGTAAAGCGTAGCACGGTAGTATGGCCTACATTTCTCGAACATCGGTTGATGGCCAGAAAAGATAGCGCTAAGAGCTAACGGCTTAAGGGCCGCTGCCCTCGCTTGTGCCTCTTCGAGCCATCAGTTCCTGGATGGCCTCACGTGGAGATTTCCCGTGGTGCAGGATGGCGTGCATCTGTTCGGTGATCGGCATCTCGACGCCGCGGGCACGAGCGAGGCCAACGGCGGCGGTGGTGGTGAAGACCCCTTCGGCGACCATGCCGTGCATGCCGGCGATGATGTCGGGGAGTTTTCGTCCACGGCCGAGTTCGACGCCCACGCTGCGATTACGCGATAAGCCGCCGGTGCAGGTGAGTACGAGGTCGCCGAGGCCGGCCAACCCGGCCATGGTTTCAGCGCGCCCTCCGCAAGCTACAACCAGCCGGGTCATCTCCGCCAGGCCGCGCGTAATCAGGGCTGCGACTGAGTTGTGGCCAAAGCCCAGGCCGTCGCAGATTCCGGCGGCGATGGCGACAATGTTTTTCAGTGCGCCGCCTAGCTCGACTCCGATTACATCGTTGTTGGTGTAAATGCGGAAGCTTGAATCGCTGAATTCCTGCTGCACGGTGCGCAGCAGCGCGGCATCCTTCGAGGCAATCGTGATCGCCGTAGGGTCACCGCGCGCAACTTCCTGCGCGAAGGAGGGACCGCTGAGTGCTCCCACCGCCGGAGCAGATCCGTCCTCGCGGGTCAGCGCCTGGATGATCACTTCGGTCATGCGCTGCAGCGAATCTTCTTCCAGACCCTTGGTGGCGCTGACGATCAAGGTGTGCGGCTGGATCAGCGGGCGCATGCGGTCGAACAAGACGCGGCAATGTTGAGAAGGCATGACGCTGACGACGATTTGCGCGCCCTGAAGAGTTGCGGCCAAATCGTTGCTCGCGCTGACGGAATCCGGGATGCGGCGCCCGGGAAGAAATTTCTCGTTGATCCGCGCCTGCATGATCGATTGGCAAACGTCGGCCTCATGCGCCCACAAACGTACGCGGTGCGTGCCTCTGCGCCCGAGCACGATGGCGATGCCCGTGCCCCACGCTCCCCCCCCGATGATGGCGATTTCGCTCATGCCTGCTTCGATCCAAAGCGGCTTTCGGTGCCGGCCAGCAGACGTCGGATGTTGGCGTAATGCTTGACCACGATGAGCACCGATGCCATTGCCATCAGCACGAGGGCA
The DNA here is from genome assembly GCA_036514015.1 of Candidatus Sulfotelmatobacter sp. GTDB lineage: Bacteria > Acidobacteriota > Terriglobia > Terriglobales > Acidobacteriaceae > Sulfotelmatobacter. The sequence continues at coordinate 17,071 of DATBYA010000166.1, read as the reverse complement.
ACGGGAGAGTTGCCGTACTCCTTCAAAACCAACGCCAGGTTGGGAAAGGTGGCGACCGCGGCGATGGATCCCAGAGAAACATAACGGAAGACAAGCACAAGGACCAGAAAAATAGCTGCGGACAGGAGCACGGCCTTGGGAGCAATCATGAGGAATGCGCCCAGCCCGGTGGCGACTCCTTTGCCGCCGCGAAAGTTGAGCCAGATGGGAAATATGTGGCCAACCACGGCAAATAACGCGGCCCAGGCGGCGCACAGCACGAAGTCGGAAGATGACGCCGGCAGGATCGCGCGCCACGGAATGTGGGAGAGCGAGACGCGCTCAACAGGCGTCGGGCTGAGGACGATGCCAACCGCGACGGCCGTCCATCCTTTCAGCGCGTCCAGCAGCAGGGTCAGCACGCCGAGTGCGGGAGACTTGCGAGCTACGTTAGTGGCGCCGATGTTGCCGCTGCCGGTACGGCGCACGTCTTCGCCGCGAAACGTGCGGACGAGAAGAAAGCCGAAGGGAATCGATCCCAGCAGGTAGCTTGCGGCGGCGATGAGGAGAAATCTCGGCATGGATGAATCGTCGTCGACTATGGTTAGCTGTTCGCGACGCCGCCGCGACCGCCGATGGGCCGCCGGCGCTACTTTAAATCAAACCGCGCTAACTTTGTGTACTTTGATCCTTTCGGCGATAGCTGGCTCTGGTACAGAAAGAAATCGCGGGCGGTCAGAGTACCAAAATCCGGGGCGGGCAGGGCCGCGAGTTTTTCCTGCAGGCACTGGAACGTGCGATTGGGGACGTCCGATTGGTGACGCCGCGGCGAAGCTGAGCGGCCCATGCCCCGCGCCAGCGTCAGATGCGGACGGAAGGCGCGATCTTCTTTGGAAATTCCCAGCGGCGCCATTTTTTCGTCGATTTGCATCGCCAGAGCAGTCAATTGCGGGCCGGCTTCCATGCCAATCCAGAAAACCCGCGACGATTTTATGGTCGGAAAAAATCCGTAGCCACGGAAGTGAATTTCCGCGGGGCTGGCCTCAATGGTGCTCAACGCAGCTCGGATGTGCTCGACGGCTGGGTCGGGTTGCTCGCCCATGAACTTTAGAGTCACGTGCAGTGATTCCGAATTCGCCCAGCGCACTTCCGGCGCGAATCCGGTGACGCCCTGCATAAAGCGGGCAATGCGCTCGCGGATAGCGTCGTCAATGTCGAGTGCGATGAACAGGCGCATGGGGGGTGCTTGCCTTTTAGCTCTTGGCTCGAGTCCCTCGATGCCGGTTGCGCGATCTGATGACGATTCTCATTCGGGTGCCAAAGCGACACTCCGGGGCGAAAGCCCGAACTGCAAATCCAACATTGCGGCCCAGCGGAAGCCGCGCCCTTCCCGAACCCATTTTTGACCCGCTCCAAGGCAAAGTGCAAAACAAAACGCGAAGAGGTAAGAGCCAAGAGCCAAGAGCCGTCCTTCACATCAGTCCCTTCCTCAGCATATCGAGCGCCATAGTGGACGCGAAGCGGCGGATGCGCTTACGGTCGCCAGGGAAGCTTCGCTGTACGAGTTCAGTTCCGCGGTCGCTGGCCACGGCATGAAACACCAGGCCCACCGGCTTTTCGGGAGTGCCTCCATTGGGGCCGGCTACCCCGGTAATGCCGACGCCCAACGTTGACTCACAGCGGTAGCGAATTCCCTCAGCCAGGGCGGCGGCTACTTCGCGACTGACCGCGCCATGCCGGTCGATCATTTCCGCGGGGACGCCAGCCAGTTCAGTTTTCAATGCATTGGAATAAACCACCGCGCCGCCCAGAAAATAACGCGAGCTGCCGCTGATTGAGGTGAGGCGCTCCGCCAGCAGACCGCCGGTACAGGATTCGGCTACGGCCACGGTGGCGTTTCGCATCTGGAGCCAGTAGCCGACGATCTGCTCCAGCGATTCGCCGTTGCGCGAGAAGACCGCATCATCCAATTCGTCTTCGACCACTCCCGCCACTTCATCAACGCGCCGCTGCGCGGCCTCGAGCGTGGCGGCGCGGGTCTTGAAGTGGAGCTCGATTTCTCCCGCGCCCGCGAGAATCGTGGTTTCAACGTCTGCGTACCGCTTGTAAATGGGCGCGACCCGCGCGTCGACCGCTGATTCGCCCAGCATGGCAATTTTCAGAGTGCGAATGGCCAAAGACGCGGGAGGAACTTTAGCGCGCAGGCGCTCGCGTACCTCGCTGTCGAACAGAGCTTTGAGTTCGTGCGGCGGCCCGGGAAGCAGTACGATAATGTGCTCGCGGCCGTCGAATTGTCCACTCAACCACTGTCCGGGAGCGGTGCCGTTCGGATTGGGAAGCACGGTGGCCCCGTCCAGAACGTCGGCCTGCTTGGCGTTGTTGGCGGACATGTTCCAGCCTCGCTCGGCGAAGCGCTGTTCCAGGCGAGTGAGGATTTCCGGATCGCGATGCACACTCAAGCCCAGAGCTTCAGCCACTGCCTCTCGCGTAAGATCGTCTTCCGTGGGGCCGAGGCCGCCGCTGAAAATCAGAATGTCAGAACGAAACAGGCCGTGCTGCGCCGCGGCGATCAGCCGCCGAAGGTCGTCGCCCACAATGCTTTTGAAAATTACGTCGACGCCCAACAGGTTGAGTTGTTCGGTGAGATAGAGCGAGTTGGTGTCCATGCGGAAGGGCGTGAGCATCTCGGAACCCACCGCAATGATTTCGGCATTCACTCGTTCAAAGTTTAAATGAAAAGCGGATCGGGGTGAGAGGGAACTGGGCAAGCTTCGTGGCGCGGACGAGCATCTGATTCCTCACTGCGGTCGGAATGACAAGGGAAATTGCGGCAAAGGATAATGAGAGGGTTGGGGAAGAGACAGATTATTCCGGCGGCAACGGTAAGCCCTGAATATTCCAGGAAAGATGGTGCACGCCGCTTGTGGTGGCAAGAATCACGGAGCGTCCCGGGGCGAACGCCAGGCCGACCAAACCCTGGCCGGCGACTTCGAGATTGGCCAGACCGTCGGGGGCAATCTTCACGATCCCGCGCGTGCCCGACAGCGATGCGGCGACGTACAGATTGCCATTCACGTCAAAGGCCAGACCCTGCGGCCTTCCCAGACCCTTGTAGAAAGTGCTCACCGTTCCGTTGGGATTGATTTTGTAAACGCGGTCCGTAGGGCCGGTCACGAACAGGTCACCTTGCGGACTGAAAGCCAGATGGTAAGCCGAAACGCTGACCTCCAGCGTGGCGAAGACAAAGACCTGCTGATCGCGGGCAATCTTGAAGATCGTGCCGTTGCGGTCGCCGACGTAGAGACTCTCGTCGCGATCAAATGCGATGCCTGTGGCCACGCCCATGCCTTCCGCGTAGGTCGTCATGGTCCCGTTGGGAGCGACGCGATAGACGGCGCCGTCGTAGCGCGAAGAGACATACATCAAGCCCTCGCGATCGAATGCGATGGCCGTGGCATTCATCATTTCCGAGACGAATGGCTTGACCGCGTAGTTGGTGTCGATCTTGTAGATTGCGACCGGAACTTTCTGTCCGCGCGAACCGGAAACGGTGGCGTAGATGTTGCCTTCGGGATCGAGTGCCGGGCTGGTCACGGGATGAAGATTGTCGGCGATGGGCACGGCCACATTGACCGTATGGGGATTGCTGACGTGGCCATTGGTCGCCACCACCACCGGACCGGAGATGGCGCCTTCGGGAACGCGCGCCAGCAGAAAACCGTCGGAGCTGACGACGATCGATCCTTCGAACTCACCGAATTTCACTTTCGGGCGGTGCAGTTCCTGTGGTCGAAGACCTGCGCCCGTGATCCGGAGTTCGCCTCCGGGCAGCGCCAGCGAGGGCGCGACGGTATCAATTCGCGGTCCGCCATTGACCGTTTTCTTGCCGAGGATGCGGTCGGAAAATCCCATGAAGGTGAATGCTCGGTATTCGGTACTCGCGATTCGCTACTACGTTAGTAGCCCAAAATGCAACAAGAGATGCATCCCAAGAAAAGCGAAAATTCCGGCTGCAACATCATCGAGAACGATTCCGGTGCCCTCGGGAAGTCTCTCCAGTTGCCGCACCGGGGGCGGTTTGATGATATCGAAGATTCTAAAAAGAATAAAACCCGCCAACAACGGTTTCCACGCGAGAGGGACGGCGATCAGCGCTATGATCTGCCCGGCGACCTCATCGATGACGATGAATTGAGGATCTTTCGCGGCCGAGGCCCGGGCTACGCGAGTGGCAGCGGGGATGCCCATCAGCGTGACCAGAACGGCCAGGGCGAAGGCCACCGGAGTCCGCCAGGAGGGCGCTAGCCGGGGGGCGGCTGCGCCCCAAATCACGACTGTAGCTGCCGATGTCCATGTGCCGGGCCCGGGCCGCAGGCGGCCGATTCCGAAGCAAGTTGCGAGGAGCGTTGCCCAAAGAGGGGCGCGCGAGCCGGTCCGCCCGGCGGCGAACTCAGGGCAGGCTCCCGCGACCGCCGGCGGAACGCCGGCGCTGCGGTCGGAAGCGGCGCTCGCGGGCTGGCGCTTCACGATTCGTCTTCTTGGTCTTCCGGATTGCGATCTCGGATCGCTTCCTCAGTGTCCGTTACTGGAGAAGAGATCACATAAGCGCCACTCGCCCATTTGCCTAGATCGATGAGGCGGCAGCGGTCGCTGCAGAAAGGGAAGTCAGGGTCGGAGCTTTTTACTGACTTCTGGCAGATGGGGCAGCGGAGTTTGACGGCAGGCTGGCGCGGCATACGGTTCGTATTCTAGACATTCGCATCGACGAGTCCGAATCGCAGCGGGAAGATCGCTACAAAATCCTCGCCACCAGATCGTAATCGTGCGCTTCCGTAATCTGGCAGCGATAAAACTGACCGGGCTCGGGTTCGGTATCCTCAGGAAAATCGTTGACGAAGACTTTGCCGTCGATCTCGGGAGCGTGCATGGGAGTGCGGCCCTCGAGCAGCAACTCTGTTTCTTCCGACTCGCCTTCGAGCAATAGATCGAACTCCCGACCAAGCAACGCCTGCTTTTTCTTCTTGCTGATTTGACGCTGGATTCCCATCAGGTGTTTGCGTCGCCGCTCGATCTCCCGCGGGGAAAGCTTCTTCTCCAGAGCATAGGCGCCGGCACCCTCCTGATCGGAATAGGCGAATGCTCCCATCCAGTCGAACTGCGCCTCGCGGATGAAGTCGCAGAGCTCCTCGAACTCTTTCTCGGTCTCTCCGGGAAAGCCAACGATGAACGATGTACGCAGAGCGAGGTCGGGCACGGTACGGCGCATTTTTTCCATCGAACGCAGGAAGATGTCGGCTCCGCCTCCACGTTTCATACGCTTCAGCACGGATGCCGAGGCGTGCTGCAGGGGCACATCGATGTAGGAACAGATTCTTTCGTGGCGCGCGATCGTGTCCAGGAGCTTGCCGGTGATCTTGTTGGGATAGGCGTAAAGAAAACGTACCCAGCGCAGATCTTCGATGGCGGCAAGTTTCTCCAGCAACAGCGCAAGGCCATCTTTCAGGCCGAAGTCTTCGCCGTAGCAGGTGGTGTCCTGGCCGATCAGAGTAATTTCGCGGACGCCACTTTGGGCCAGGCGTTCGGCTTCGGCGACCACCGACTCGAAGCGGCGGGAACGGAATTTTCCGCGCAACTGGGGAATGATACAGAACGTGCAAGGGTGGTCGCAGCCTTCCGCGATTTTGATATATGCCATGTGCCGCGGTGTGGCCAGAACGCGCGGAGTGGCGTCATCGTAAAGATAGTTAGGAAGGTCGCCGATTGCGCCATCCCATGACTCGTGAACCGAAGACTCGCCGTACCATGACGCGCGGGAGAAGCGTCCCTGCGCCGCGCGCGCATCGCCTTCCGGCCGCGAAGGCAATACCACGAACGGGGAATTGCTTCGCCCTGCCCCTGCGAGCGGCGCGGGTGCCAGACCGGTTGCCGCGAGAATCTTTTCTAACTCGCCGGTACCCACAACTGCGTCGACTTCAGGGATGTCCAGGCGAATCTGGTCGCGGAAGCGCTCGACCAGGCATCCCGCCACGACCAGTTTCTTTGCCTTACCGCCGTTTTTGTGCGCGGCCATTTCGAGGATCGTGTTGACCGATTCCTGCTGTGCACTTTCGATGAACGAACAGGTATTGACCACGATCACATCGGCGTCTTCGGCACGACGGGTCAACTCCGCTCCCGCACGCGCCAGCAGGCCCATCATCACCTCACTGTCCACCAGGTTCTTGGGGCAGCCCAGGCTGACGAAGCCCACCTTCAGAGGGTGTTCGGGCTGCGGACTCTCCGGTAACTTCTCTTCCATGAGGCCAATCTTGAGATCCGGCTTGGAATCAAGGTGGAGATCCGGCGAACGGCGAACGGTGAGCTCTTCTACCGGCATGCAATCTCTCTATTTTAGCATCTCCAGACCGATTGCCGGACTTTGCGCGAGATCCTCCTCGACCTAGCTTCGGGCAGGGTTTCCCGGAATGGGAGACAGAGAGGGTCAGCGACTGCGGGTGGCGGACGCGACCTCTTCATAGAGCTGGGGCAAGCGCAGCGCATCTTCGGGGGAATTTCCAAAGCGCGCGGACTCATAGACTTCGGTAAAGCGGGCGACCGGCTCGCGCAGCCGGGTGTCTGCAATCTTTTTTGCGAACTCCTGCGCGGTCTCGGCCGCAGGCTTCTCGACGCCGCGCCGGGCCAGGGCGCGAGCCATGCGCGCATACCACATGGCTGCCGCCTGCTCCGGAGATCGCTCGGGATGCGCCTGCAACCAGCTTTCGTGCAGCAGGCGCGCGATTCGTCCCAGGTTCCCCAAAAAGCCAAAAGCAATGCTGATCGCGATCCCCAAGATGGCCCACCGTCCAGGAGAGTGTTCCACCCGATCCTGACTGTGCCGCGCCCACTGCAGCATCGACGCATAGTGAATCCGTGCCCAATTGCGGATGCCTTCCCAGGCGACGCGACTGCGGACGACGGCAGTCTGGCCCAGCACGTACTGGTGAGAAGTGTCGTAACTGACCACCCAATCGCGCCAGAACGAAGACATCGCGTCGAGGTAGAGTGCAACGCGGCCCCACCCCTGTGGGCTCCCACTGTTACCTGCCGGAGTCGGATCGAAGATCTGCCAGCCGTAGCCCGGGAAGTAAGCCTCCACCCAGGAATGCGCGTCTTTGGCGCGTACCACGTAGTTTCCGGTGAGGTCGTTAAATTCGTCGCTGCGGAATCCGTTGACTACGCGCGAGGGAATTCCCAACGTGCGCAACATCACCGCCATGGCGGAGGCGAAATACTCGCAGTGGCCTTGTTTGCGCTCGAAGAGAAAACTTGCGATGGGATCTTTCGCCCTGGTCGGCGGCAACTGCAGAGTGTAGCCAAAGCGCGTCCGGAGATAATTCTCGACGGCGGCGGCTTTGTCGAAATCGTTGCTGGCCGAAGCTGTGATCTCAGCCGCCAGGCGGGGAACCCGCGGATCGACGGCGGGCAAATGCAGGTAAACCGCCGGGATCTGCGTTGGATCGGTCCGTCCCGCGGTGCGCAACTCGGCCGGCGCTGGCGCCGCTATATCCGATTCCGCTTCGTAGCGGCTGATGCCGTGCTCGATGTCGAAGTTGTAGACCGCCCCGACGGAATCAGCGGCCACCGTCCGATAATCGCCGGTGACGCGCCGGGCCCAAGGGGCCAGGAAAAAAACGTTCGTCCCGATCGGCTCCATCAGGATGCGGTAGTGGATCATATGTTCGCGCGCCGCATTGGGGGTGACGTAGGACCGCAGCGGCGGATTGCCCCCGGGTATGCGAAAACTATTGTCCGGTTGCCGCGGCAGAATGAACTGTTCCCGCGGATTCGACCACGTGGTGCCGTCGAACTTCGACAGGGCCACGCCGCGCCAGTGCAAGTCGTAACGGCCGACCGTATCGCCATCGATCTGGATGTGCATCACGACCGCATTCGATTGTTGGATCTGCCCAATCTGCCCTAATTGAACGCGATCGCTGAATCCGGACGAAAGGTCGCTTCCGAACGCATAGCCGCCCATGTAGCCTGCCGACATTCGTGGCATTACGAAAAACACGCCCCCCCCGATGATCAGAATCATCAGCATCAATGCGGGCGCGACCCGCGCCAGCGAGAAGGCAAGGCGCCTGTGTTCCTGGGGATCGTTGGAATGGCTTGCCTGAATGTTCGCCGCATGTCCGGAACGCCGCATTTCCATCAACACAAACGTGCCCACCGCCATCATCATGAAAGCGGCGAAGGCGAACAGGAAGACGCTGTCGACCGTTAACACGGCCGCTGCCAGCACCATCAAGAAGGCGAGGACGGCAAGCGTGACGTGGTCGCGCTCGCGGCGCAGCGAGAACATCCTGACCACCACACCGAACAACGCCAGATGCACCGTGGCCGGCAAGAACGCCCGCGAAAAAAGAAAGTAATCGGCCGCGAAAAAGACGAAGTAGGCAACCGACAGTGGCGTGGTCCAGCGCTCGGAAATCGCAAACGGACGGCGCTTCGCCAGCAGATAACCGCGGATTGCCAGCGCGACTGCCACCAGAATAATCGACGGCAAGTCGAGACCGCCGGTGCTCGCGAGTGTCCCAAAACCAGTGCAGACAAGGAGATAGAGGGCCAGTTCGAAGTAATGGTCGATGGCCCGCGACAGGGGGATTACGCCGGCGAGTGGGGAGTGGGACGACATTTGCGCTGCAGCGAAGGAGTTCGAGGCCATCCTTGATTCAGATTTCTACCTCAGACTGCAACGCTGCGATCACCATTGTTCGACAATTGGGAACAGAAAGGAAGGGTTTGACGGCTAATTCTTGCACCAAAAGTCACCTGTCACGGGGGGCAGAAGGCCATCCAGATTCAAAAAAAGGTTAGGGTGGGAGGCCACGATGGCCGCACGACAGCCGACGGGCCGCCGGCGAAAACTGAGGACGGCTGCACTGCCGGCGCGGCCGCCTTAGAATGCTAGAATGATTCAGGTCAGGCATCGGTCTCACGCGACGGACTCTCGCCAACCCCGCCAGGTCCGGAAGGAAGCAACGGTAACGGGCTCTTTCGTGTGCAGTGAGTCGCCGGTGCCTGGCTATTATTTGCAGCGGAGTGGTTCCTGCCCTTCTGATTACAAGGATTTACACATCCTTTACGACTCTTTTCGCAAGAAACGCTTCCCCGCGCATCAAGAAGTAGTAGGCACAGGCAAAGTCATCCCGGACCGCGAGGAGAAAAATGAACAATTATGGTGTTTCCCCCAAGCTAGCTCCCCATGTCACCATCCGCGTCTCTGGAAAACTATTTCAGGGACATCTGTCCTATCTGGATCAACTGGTTCGTTCCGCAGCCGATTGTCACCTCTGGGCGGTGCTGAGTCTTTCGCATTTGGAAGAGTTGGATCGCGCGGCGCTCTTATATCTTGTCGACGGCGAAGATCGCGACTTCAGTATCGCCTCCTGCCCTAATTTTGTTCGCGAGTGGATGCGCCACGAAGGCGGTCGCGCTGCCGCCTGAAGGGCCACCGACGCTTCGGTTACACGTTTGCCTCGCCTGCGTCTAGAAGCGGGTCCGTCTGGACGTGATCGACTGATGAACATGTTGGTTCATACCGCCGCGCGACACCACCGCGCTCGGTCGAAGGTATACACGCGCGCCAGGGGAATCAAGCCGCCGGACGATACCTTTTAAATCAGCCCGAATCCATTCCGCCAACACCTCGCTCGGCTTGGACATCCGAGACGACTGTCACGTGAGTATGGTTAGACATTCCGCTGGCGATCCTTGAGAATACTCAGTCTCATATTCAGGAGCTCTCATTGACCAAGCCGATCCGCGCCAAAATCAGCGCCCTGGGCACCTATCTGCCGCCTCGCGTTCTCACGAACGCCGACCTGGAAAAAATGGTCGACACGACCAATGAATGGATTATGGAACGCGTCGGGGTCCGCGAGCGTCATCTTGCCGACAAGGGCGTGGCCGCCAGCGATCTGGCAGTAGAAGCAGTGAAGAATTTGCTCGCGTCGCATCCTTTCGATTTGCAGCAGGTTGACCTGATCGTGGTGGGCACGGTGACTCCTGACATGATGTATCCATCGACGGCCTGTTTGGTGCAGCATAAGTTGGGCATTCAAAACACGTGGGGCTTCGACATCTCCGCAGGTTGCTCCGGATTTCTGTACGCGTTAAACACGGGAGTAAAGTTCGTCGAGTCGGGGCAATACCGGAAGGTGCTGGTCATTGGGTCGGACGTGAATTCTTCGATGACGGACTACACCGATCGCGCAGTATGCATCATTTTTGGCGATGGCGCCGGTGCGGTTTTGCTTGAGCCGTCGGAGGATGACGAGATTGGCGTCCTCGATCATGTGGCGCAGATTGAAGGCATGGGGGGACAGTTTCTCTGCATGCCGGGAGGCGGAAGCCTGAATCCGGCAACGCACGAAACGGTGGATCAGAAGATGCACTATATCCATCAGGATGGCAAGAATGTCTTTAAGTATGCGGTGAAGAAAATGGCGGAGATGACTGAACGCATCCTCGAGAAAAATAACCTCACGGGCAAGGATATCGACTGTTTCATTGCCCATCAGGCGAACCGGCGCATTATCACCGCGACCGCGGATCGTCTGGGGATGTCGATCGAGAAAGTCATCATCAACATCGATCGCTTTGGCAATACAACGGCAGGCACCATCCCCATCGCCATGCAGACGGCGATTGACGAGCGCAGACTGAAAAATGGGGATCGCGTGCTGATTGCAACCGTAGGCGCCGGGTTCACGTCAGGGGCAACGCTGCTGCGCTGGGCGTTTTAGAGGTGGAATCGTGCCTCAGATCTGAGACGGGCGACAGAACCTTCAAAAGGAACGTGAATTGTCAGAGTCGAGTTGGTCGAATCGGGCCCTCAACGTGCAACCTCACGAGGGGCAGTGGTTTGCCGTTAGACATTCTTCCTCCAATCCTTCAGAATTACTGGAGCCTTATTCAGGAGCTATTGTTGACGAAACCGATCCGCGCCAAAATCAGCGCTCTGGGCACCTATGTGCCGCCTCGCCTGCTCACGAATGCCGACCTGGAAAAGATGGTCGACACCAACAACGAGTGGATCATGGCCCGGGTCGGCATCCGCGAGCGCCACATCGCGGATAAGGGCGTTCCCACCAGCGACCTCGCCGTGAAAGCCGCGCAGAAAGCCCTAGCCCAGCGGGGTCTGGCTGCCACCGACCTCGACGCCATCATTGTGGGCACGGTCACCCCAGACATGTTTTTTCCCTCCACTGCCTGCGTGGTGCAAAACAAGCTGGGTGCCAAAGGGGCTTGGGGATTCGATCTTTCCGCCGCCTGCTCGGCCTTTCTTTATTCGGTGCAGGTAGCGGCGCAATTCATCGCCAGCGGCGCTCACAAGCGAATACTGGTCATCGGCGCCGATGTGATGTCGTCAATTATTGATTACGCTGATCGCGCCACCTGCGTCATCTTCGGGGACGGTGCCGGTGCGGCGATTCTGGAACCCGCAGAAGATGACTCCGTCGGGCTGATCGACTTCATTCATGAAGTCGACGGCTCCGGCGGTCAGTTTCTCTACATGCCCGGAGGTGGCAGCCTTAATCCGACGAGCAAAGAGACGATCGAAAAGCGAATGCATTACGTCCGTCAGGATGGACAGCAGGTCTTTAAGTTTGCCGTGCGCAAGCAAACCGAGTTGTGCGAGAAGTTGCTCGAACGCAACGGACTGAAAGGCTCGGACATCGATGCGTTCATTCCGCATCAGGCCAACCTGCGCATCATTAACGCGACCGCCGATCGCCTGGGCCTGCGCCCCGAAGCGGTGATTGTCAACATCGATCGCTACGGGAACACCACGGCGGGAACGATCCCGCTGGCCATGAATACGGCGCTTGAGCAAGGCAAGCTGAAGAAGGGAAACCTGGTCATGCTGGCGTCGGTGGGGGCCGGGTTTACGGTGGGCGCGACCTTGCTTCGCTGGGCGTTCTGAGATGGTCCTCGGACTCAGCCCTCGGACCTTTGAACCTCAGTCTGCTCACGCCCAACCTCCGAGGTCCTACATCCCTGGTCGATGACGTTGGTAACTGGCAATCCGTTCATTCTTGTAGCTCTGACCGATTACCGACTGCTACTGTTTTGCAACGTTCGCCCCACGTGGGGATGTCGGCGAGCGAGCAAGAAATGATTCGTACCGTCGGTTGCTGTCTTCTGCTGGCCCTGGGCTCGGTCGCACTGGCTGCCCAGCAGGTCGACTTCCGCGAGAGCCAGCTGCGGGTGCTGGAGCACATGTGGAATGAGGCCCAGGTCAACCGCGATGCGGCTGCCCTTGAGGCTCTGGTCTCCAGTCGGTTTGTGAATACCGAGTGGGACGGCGAACTCACGAATAAACAGAAATTTCTTGCCGATATTAAAGATCCTCGCTTCAAACCCTCCTCCCTCAACATTCAAGACGTCAAGATGAACTTCTTTGGCAATACCGCCGTGGTGACGGGTATTTATCACACGCAAGGTAGCTACCAGGGCAAGCCGTATGATCACCTGGGCCGTTTCACCGATACCTGGGTCCAGGACCTGGGCAAGTGGCAGTGCGTTGCCAGCCACACCAGCTTGTTGAAGAAGTAAGGCGGTCCATTCCGCAGGTCTTCGCCGCCCCAGATGTATTCGCGGGCATAGCCCATAAAATCTTTTTATGCAGGAATCCGCACTGGGAGCGGGCCGCCGATGATCTAATCGGGTCTTGAGTGCGGTGTTAGGTCTTAGGTCAAAAGCGAGAAACCGAATACCTTCAACCTGGATCGAACGCCGTCCAGATCCCTGGTGATCTAGCGCCAGTGGTCTAACTCAACAGGACCAGCATGCATGCCGTTTCCCAACCTCGTGCCTGGAAGGTTCTACTCGCCTTCGCCATTATTTATTTCGTGTGGGGCTCGACCTTCCTGGCGATTCGCGTGGGGGTGCGCGAGGTTCCACCGTTTCTTCTGGCAGGCATGCGTTTTCTGGTTGCCGGAATTGTTCTCTACAGCTGGATGCGCGCGCGGGGCGCACCTTCTCCTACCGCGCGCGAGTGGGGCGGGGCCTCAGTTCTCGCGATTCTGATTTTTGTTCTCGATTACGGATTGCTCTTTTGGGCCGAGCGCCGGGTGCCCTCGGGGATTGCAGCGGTCATGATGGCGACGATCCCCGTATTCATGGCGCTCGCAGAAATCATTTTTCTTCGCACTCAACGCCTCAGCTTGCGGCTTGGTCTGGCGCTTCTAACGGGGCTGGCGGGCGTTGCCGTGCTGGTTGGGCATTCCATGCAACTGGGCCCGGCTCCCGTCAATACCGCCGGCGCCTGCGCCTTAATCATCGCGGCCATCAGTTGGTCGGTGGCGGCTTCTCTGACTCGCAGGATGCCGTTGCCCGCGAACAAAGCCATGAGTTCCGGCGCGCAGATGTTCGCCGGAGGCGTGCTGCTCACGCTGATCGCGGCGTTGCTGGGAGAATTCCGTGGCTTCCAGGTACAGGCAGTTTCTCGTGGGGCATGGCTCGCATTGGCTTACTTGATCATGGCGGGGTCGATTATCGGCTTCACTGCCTACGTCTGGCTCATTCATCACGAATCGCCGACCAAGGTGGGTACGTACGCCTATGTGAATCCGGTAATCGCGGTTCTGGTGGGATACTTCCTGGGCGGAGAGGCGATCGGTGCGCGTACGGTTGTGGGGACAGTGTTGGTGCTGGTGAGCGTGATCATCATCACCACCACGCCAAAGAAAGTGGAACTTACTGCTTCGGGAACAGAGGCGGTCTCGGCGGAGTCGGTGCGGCAGTCCGAGGTTGACCCGGCTTGAACCAGTTTGGTAATACGCTGTTGTGCTCGTATGAAGGGGCGTCATCCCTCACCCGTGAGAACGTGGGCCTGCGGGATGCCGCCGCCGACATTGCCCTAGGACAGCGATTCTAGGGGTGCGTCATCTTCTCCGGCTTGACCAACTGATCAAATTCTTCACCCGTCAGATAGCCCAGCTTCAGCGCTGCCTCGCGCAGGCTGCTGTGCTCGACGTGGGCCGTGTGCGCAATCTCGGCCGCCTTGTCATATCCCACCCTCGGCGCCAGCGCGGTGACCAGCATCAGCGAGTTCTTCACATACCAGTCGAGTTTGGCACGGTTGACTTCAATGCCATTGAGCATGTACTCGACGTAGCCGTGACAAGCGTCGGCGATGAGAGTGACGGAATGCAGGAAATTATAGATAATCACCGGCTTGAACACGTTGAGTTCGAAGTTGCCCTGCGATCCGGCGAATCCCACGGCGGCCGTGGCGCCGTGCACCTGCACGCAAACCATGGTCATGGCCTCGCACTGCGTCGGGTTCACTTTGCCCGGCATGATGGACGATCCCGGCTCGTTCTCGGGAATCGAAAGTTCACCCAGCCCGCAACGCGGTCCGGAAGCCAGCCAGCGAATGTCGTTGGAAATCTTCATCAGCGACGCGGCCAAGGTTTCCATCGCGCCCTGAGCGAAGACGATTTCATCGTGCGCCGAAAGCGCCGCGAACTTGTTGCCATGGGAGCGGAAGGGAAGTCCCGTGAGTTCCGCAATTTTCTTCGCCGCCCGCTCGGCAAATTGCGGATGCGTGTTCAGTCCCGTACCGACAGCGCTGCCGCCGATGGCCAGATCATAAAGTCCTTCCAGCACCTGCTCCAGTCGATGGATGTCACGCTCGAGCAGGCTGGCCCAGCCGCCGAACTCTTGTCCCACGGTTAGAGGGACAGCGTCCTGCAGGTGAGTGCGGCCAATCTTCACTACGCCATCGAATTCCTTCGCCTTGGCGGCGATCGCGTCGCGCACGGTTTTGATTGCCGGGATCAGCGCATTCTTTACCCGCTCGGCAGCCGCGATGTGCATCGCCGCGGGAAACGTGTCGTTCGACGACTGCGACATGTTGACGTCATCATTGGGATGGACCGGCTTCTTCGATCCCATCTCGCCGCCCGCGATTTCGATGGCGCGGTTGGAGATGACCTCGTTCACGTTCATGTTGGTCTGGGTGCCGCTGCCTGTCTGCCAGATGCGCAAGGGGAATTGGTCGCTCAGTTTGCCGGTGATCACCTCGTCGGCGGCTTGCACGATCAGCTTTGCTTTGTCGCCAGGAAGTTTGCCCAGATCCTGATTCACCAGGGCGCAGGCTTTTTTGAGAATTCCGAAAGCTCGAATCAACTCCGGCGGCATGGTGTCGCGTCCAATGTTGAAATGCAGCAGCGAACGCTGCGTCTGCGCGCCCCAATAAACATTCGCCGGGACTTCGATCGTTCCCATGCTGTCGGATTCGATGCGGGCGGCAGGTTCAGCAGAAACGGTCATGGCAGGTTCCTGAGGAGTGCTTGCGGGATGAGGCCAACCGTAAATTATAGCAAGTGGGAGCTTGCCTGCCGTAGGATCGACCACGAAGCGCACGAAGCGCAACGCCAGCCGTACCGGCAATTCCTCCATGCTAGAATCACCGTTTCCGAATTGCGTTCGAACCCTCGGTGCCGCGACCGGCTCTGGGTCAATCCCATGCCTCAGTCCCTTGTTAGTGAAGAACTCGTGACTCTCCCCAAAGCGAAGGCTCAGCCTGACCCGGAGATGCGCACCGATGTTCTGGTAATCGGGGCCGGACCCACGGGATTGGCCTGTGCCATCGAAGCGCAGAAAATTGGGCTCAAGGTCATTATTCTCGACAAGGGATGTCTGGTGAATTCGCTGTTCCACTATCCCGCGAACATGTCTTTTTTCACCACCCCGGAGTTGCTTGAAATTGGCGAGATTCCGTTTACGACTGCGCTGCAGAAGCCCACGCGGGAAGAGGCGCTGGAGTATTACCGCAAAGTTTCCGAACATTACGACCTCGATCTGCGCCAGTACGAGTGGGTGAAAACGGTGATGGGCAAAGACGGAAACTTCGCCATTACGGCGACCGACCGCGCCGGGCGGCCGCATGATTACCGCACGAAAAAGGTCATTGTGTCGACGGGTTATTACGATCTGGCGAATCGGCTGTGTATTCCGGGGGAAGATCTGCCGAAGGTTTCGCACTATTACGGCGAGCCTCATCCTTATTACGACAGCGACGTGCTGGTGATCGGGGGCAAGAATTCCGCCGCCATCGCCTCTCTGGATTTATGGCGGCACGGCGCCCGCGTGACCTTGGTGCATCGCGACGCCCAAATGCATAATCACGTGAAGTACTGGATCAAGCCCGACATTGAAAACCGCATCAAGAACGGGGAAATCGAGGCTTATTTCAACAGTTCCCTACAGGAAATTGGCATCGACCATGTGTTGATCAATACGCCAGAGGGCCCCCTACGCCTGAAGAACGACTTCGTGCTCGCCCTGATCGGCTATCATCCGGACTACGATTTTCTGCGCAGCATGGGCATTGAATTGTCGGACGAGCAGTACCGTCCCGTGTGCGATCCGGTTTCGCTGGAAAGCAATGTTCCGGGAATTTATGTGGCCGGAGTGATCGTGGCCGGATCGAGGACGAACGAAATTTTTATTGAAAATGGGCGCTTCCACGGCAAGCAAATCGCTGAAGACTTAAAGAAAAACCTGCGCCCGGGTTTCCGGCCTGGTACCCTCGCCCCCCAGCCCTAGCATTACGAACCTCGCCTCGACCTGCGGCGACAGGTCCAAATCTTCTCATCATTTTCTATTTTCCATGTTCTATTTCGATGCATGCAGAGTCGATGCAGGCGACACCGGGCAAGTCCTGTCCGCGGTGCCAAAAAATCGCCGATGGGGCCAGCGCGCATCATCACCGTTCCCCGTATCTGGGCAGCGATAACCGCCAAACCCGTGCCCAGCCAGATTCGGGATGCCGGTTGGGGGAACCGGACGCAATTGCTCTCTTGATGATATCGATATTGAGTTATATACATAGTGAGTATGACTGATTTTGATCCTCAGGCGTTTCTTCCGCTGAAGGCACAGTGGTTTCACATCATGCTCTCGCTTGCCGGGGGAGAGCAGCACGGCTACGGCATCATGAATGAAGTCCTGCAGCGCACGAGCGGAAAAGTCCGGTTGTGGCCAGCCACGCTGTATGGATCGATTAAGCGGCTGATCGAGGCGGAACTCATCG
>DATBYA010000165.1:0-45720 GCA_036514015.1 Candidatus Sulfotelmatobacter sp. | reverse complement strand
TGTGGCACTTGGTGCAGATCGCGTTCTGGTCGGCCGTGGACTTCACGTTGTTGGCTCCGAAGGTGCCGTGCACGTCGTGGCAATCGCTGCACGTGATCAAGCCTTCGTTCACCTTGTGGTGGAACGGCATATTGAACGCCGGCTTAGTGTCGGAGTGGCACTGGAAGCAGAGCGTAGGCTGCGGAGCCTTCAGCAGCTTTTCTTCTTCCTTGCTCTGATGAAGGCTGTGGCAGCTAATACAGCCGACGTTCGCCTTGGCGTGGGGCGAGCGGTCAAAGTTCGGGTGCGCTCCCGCGTGACAGGTCAGGCACTTGGCGTCAACCTCTTTGGCCGAGTGCTTCGCGGGATTGAATATCTTGCTCGTGTCGCCGCCGCCCGCCACGTGCTCCGCTCCGGGACCATGGCAGCCCTCGCAGCCTTGATGGGAGGGTCCACCATTGGTATCGAGCGTGGTCTTCCAGTGCGGTGTTTTCTCCCAGGAGTTGTAAATGTCCTCGTGGCAGGTCTTGCAGGTCTCTGCTCCCACGTACTTGGAAGCTTCGGAAGAAGGCGCAGCGGCCGTAGGTGCGCTGGTGGATTGGGCGTTCTTACCAGCAGCCTGCGGGCTAGCCTGGCCAGCGGCGAAAGCGACCGCGACGAAAAGACATACGGCCGAGAATAGAAGAACTCGACAGGCTCCGTGGTAAACTTTGTGGCTCACAAGTTTAAAGTCCCTCGGCTTCATCTCACCACAAGTCCTATCTCATCAAGCGGAACCGCAATTCCGCGGGCGCAAGGATTCCCTTCGTCACCACTTCGATCTCCCTGGAAATTGCAGAAATTGTAAAGTGCCTCACAATTCAAGGCTGTTCACAATTGCTCAACTCTCAAAAATTAAACAAAGACTGTCTAGTGCGCATTTGGTCTCAGCCGTCGATCGATTTGTGGAGTGGCGCCGGCAGGCGGATTGTCCAATGGCAGTCCGGCGCAACCAGCACCTTACTCAGTATTCGCGTGCCGGCAGAAAGGTTCGACGAATTCCGCGTCCAGATCCGAAAGCTCAGCTTGCGCGTGGAAAGCGAACGCATCGATCCCAAGACCTCACCAAACCATATGTCGACCGGGAAGCACGCAGGCGCGCGGAGCGCGACCGTGGGGCGGCTCGCTTTGCGGAAAAACCAGGCGGACCCTTCCTGCGGGAGGAGGGATTGCCTCTTTTCGAGGCTCGATTACCCACTCCGCCTATCCTCTGGCTACGCTTGGCTGTGTCCCTCGCGGTAGCGGCGAAAGACTGGAGGCCGAGCGGATGGCGCCGAGATCTCCTCAGGAGGGTAAAATCGATTTTTGTATTTTCCTATACATCAAGGTGGGCCACTGGGTAGCGGCCCACCTTTGATGAGTCAGATCCAAATCGCGGTAGTCCCAGCCATTACTTTGAGAGCGCCACGACTTGTTGAATGAACGGTACTGCGTTCGGGGTGCCAACGCCGGTCACATCGTCCCATCCCGTGCCAGTTTTCAGAGACGAGTCTGTGCCGAAGGTAAACACGTCCCAGCGAGTGGAAGAGGCGCTTTGAAATAGCGCGCTGACGTAGTTGGTCGTACCGTCCAAGGGAGCGGCCAATGCATTCGCACTTTCGAAAATCGCAGCATTCGGCGGGTCGAAAATGACGCCGGCCACATTGAAGGGCGAAGTGACTGCGGTCACGTCAGAGATCGCGCTGCCTTTCAACTGGTACAGATAGGGCGCCGCTTGGCCGAGCGGAGCGCCAGCGGCCTGGTTGGCGATTGCCCATAACCCCGAAAACATGGGGCAGGAGAGACTGGTGCCGCCAAACACTTCCACCGACTGCGGGTGGCCCGGGATCTGGTCCAGCGTAACGATGATTTCGACGCCAGTCTCCGGATCGGCATCCATCGAAATGTCTGGCACCTTGCGAAACTTCCCTGGCAAACCGTGCTGATAGGCTGGCTTGGCGAAAAAGACGCTGGTACCGCCTCCGCTTCCGCTTTGGAAGCCAAATGGAAGAGGCGGAACCGTTGGAGGATTTGGAGTAGGCTCTGCGATGCGGGTGAAGTTCATACCCCACCCCGTCTGGAATTTGATCGTGTTGTTGTTGTTGAGGAAGGTGCTGGTTCCTCCGACTGAGGTTGCAAAGGGGGAACTTGATCCCGCTTCGACAGAGACCGAGTCAATGCCGTAGTCTGCCTGATCGACCGCCAGGAAATCGCCGTCATCGCCACTGGAAATGTTCTGCGATATACCCAGAGCAGCGGCGATCTCTGAGATTCCGTTTTCGACCACGAGTTCTGAGGGCAAGAAATCGACCAGTGCGATCTCCGATATGCCGAAACTGTTGGACACTACATTACCCAGCAGATTCTCGACAGCGAAAAGGTTTCCTATATCAAGATTGGTAAACGAATTATCCGCTGTGAGCACCAGCGCAATATTGGCGCCCGGCGCGATGGAGTGCGCCCACTCCACATCCAGAGTGGTTTCAAATTGCCAGTTTCCGTCCACACAGGCAGTCCCGCAATTCACCGGGCCGTTCGGGGTGAAGATTTGGAAGTTGGCTGACGTGAGAGCGGGTAGTTTGTTCAGCGCTGAAAACGTGTTGGCGTCGTCAACGATGGTGTTCGAACCAAAAGCATCAACGATTACGATGGTCTGGCCAGCGCCATTCCAGCCCCGGCTGTACGCCTTGTTCAGCCCGTAAGCAGTTTGCAGCTCGGCTGCATCATAACCGCAAGACGGCAAGTTGGGAGGGGCGGACGTGATATTAGCACCATAGCGGTTGCCGAAATAGACTGCGACGGGACCGCCGCCGCCCGTGGTGAATGTTTCGGTCTCGGGCGACCGGAAACAATTGGCGCTGAAGAACAGTCCATTCGGATTCACGCCGGGAGTCAGCTGAACTCCGCGAAACGGAACACCGGTATCCAGATCCTTGGCCGCAGCCGCGTTCGAAGAATACGTCAAATCACTCACTTGAACGGCTGCCACAACAGCACTTGCCGGTCCCGCAACTGAGGGCTCCGAGGTGGCCGCCTGATGGATTGTCCCCTTGACGTTAAAGCGGTTGATCTGAACGTTGAACGCATCTTGAACATCGCTGATGCGGCCGCTCGCGGTCACATAATGATTGTTTTTCTCCGTCGAGGAGACCGTCAGGTTGTGCCCGGAAAGAAAGTCCCGCACGAGCGCGGCGTCTTTCTTTGTGGGCGCAAAAGTTGCTTTGTACTGCTCCCTAGTGAGCCAGTGGTGATACTGTGGCGAGCCTTCCTGATACATCTGTTGGACCAAGGCGTCAAATGCGTCCTTATTGTGCTGGTGCAGCCAGACCGTAACCGTGACTTGTTTCGAGGAATCTTCCGGACCCAGATCCTGCCGGCTGCCCACGATTGAGTGTGAGCCGCCGGGTTGCACTTGAGAGAATGCGGAAGCCGTCATCAAAATGAGGACGGCGAGCAGAATGGAAGATCCTCTACCAGTCTGAGATTGACTACGACGAATCGACATGATATCTCCTTCGCGGGGCGCGAGAAATGTGCTGCCCTTGCACGTCAGAAGCCTGAAGTGGCGAGCGGGGCCAAGTCTGCCATCACTCAGAGAAGCTGTCAAGGAGCTCGCCTTTCCCGGTTAAGATTTAACGCAAATTTGACAAACGGTCCTTGCCGCGATGCTCAGACTTTTTGATGGCCGCCCTGGGAAAGTGATCACAAGTGCACATCCTCCGTAGAGGGTTGCACGCTAGACTAGTTGGCCTAGAGTAGTGGTGAGAAAAAGATGAAGGTACTTTTGATCGAAGATAGCAAGTTCCAGCGGACCGCAAATGGGAGGGCGCTCATCCGAGCGGGATACGATGTCCTCTATGCGGCGGACGGCGAGGAAGGTCTCGGTGCCGCCCAAGAGAACATTCCCGATCTTATTTTGCTCGATATGATGTTACCCAAAATGTCAGGACTCGATGTCCTTCGGGCTCTCAAAGCCGACGCGCTGGTAAAACACATTCCAGTCGTTGTGCTGAGTGGGCTTGGCCAAGCGAATGAAGCCAGGCTCTTGAAAGAGGGTGCGGCGGCGTTCCTTATGAAGACAGCGGAATCATTCGAGAGCAATTCATCGGCCCTGATTCAGGCATTGCAGAGTCTGACCGGATCAAAAGCCTAGCCGCGCCCCACCAATTCGTCCGCCTTTCCCCTGCTTCCTTCCCAACGGCGCCATATCCCAGAGCTAGGAGTCCGTGCGAGATTGGCACGTAACTCTCGACGCCACCATTGCCTAAACCGCTGTCCCCTGCTTTGCAATCCCGCGCGCCCAATGATAGACTAAACTAGTTAAACTAAGTTCAGTACAAATCCAATGAAAACAGTGAATATTCACGAGGCGAAAACGCAGCTCTCGAAACTCATAGAAGAGGCGACAAAGGGCGAGGCGTTCGTTATTGCTAAGGCCGGTAAACCAGTCGTAAAAGTCACGGCCCTTAGCGCTCCAACCGGTGCCCAGGTACGGCGGCTCGGTTTCATGGCGGGCCAGATCTCTGTGCCGGACGACTTTGACCGAATGGGCAAAAAGGAGATCGAGCGAATCTTCGGCGGTAGTGAATGAAACTTCTGCTGGATACACATCTTCTCCTCTGGGCTGCCGGTGAGCCCCGACGCCTCTCGAAACGAGCTCGAGCTTTGATCGACAATCCGGGCAACGAGCTTCTCTTCAGTGCGGCTAGTTTGTGGGAAGTGGCGATTAAGCGCGGGTTGGGCCGGGAAGATTTTAAGGTGGATGCACGGCTGCTGCGCCGCGGTCTATTGGACAACGGGTACAGCGAGTTGCCAATCATCAGCGATCATGTCGTTGCCACTGAAGGTTTGCCGCTGATTCATAAGGATCCTTTCGACCGAATCTTAGTGGCACAGGCGACTGTCGAGGGCGTTACGTTGCTGACCATCGATTCCTTGGTGTCGCAGTACCCGGGCCCGATCAGGACAGTGTAGGAATCCATGCTGCTGGAGTGGAGAGTAAGGCCGAAGATCTGGTTGGACTGAACTCTTCACTTGAGACAATCGGAAAGGCAGAGGTCAAGGGCCACCTGCAATTCGCTTCCCCATGACGCGCAGGTGGGGTGAACACACCGCGTCTGAGGCCCCATAGAATTGTGAGGTGCTCTCGCTAATTGTGTGCGCGCAGTGCTTCTCGCGCGATGGGCTGGCCATTGAGAAAGATAGTCTCGATCGAGTCATACGCTGTAACGTTTGCCAGCGGATTTTCCCTGAGCAGGAGCAGGTCAGCTCTCTTGCCAACCTCGATGGAGCCTAGTTCGTGCGACAGTCCTAAGGCGGTAGCATTGTCGAGCGTCGCGGCGCGCAAGATCAGAGAGAGTGGAGCACCGGCGTCCGCCCAGTTCTGCAATTCAAGACGCCCGTTCAGCCCCGGCGGATTGCCAAAGCCATCAACCCCTGGGGTGTCGCTCCCAAAAACGAGAGGAACTTGGTCTTGCAACATAACTTTGAACGTTGCTTGCGTTCTTTCAATTGCAGCCCTGAGCAACGGCTCGAAGCCGGGCGGCGGGGAGGCTTTGCGATATTCGCCCAGTAGCGCAGTGCGGGCCTTCGCGCCTTCAGGCGACCGCAAATAAGCGATCACCGCCGGCGGCAGTGACAGGGTGAGTCTGGGATCGTTGAGCAGGCTTGAATCGATCATCGCGCGCTCACCGGCAACTGTCTGCAGCGTCGGCTGTACATGGGTACCGGCGCGCGCGGCGGCGGCAATCACATTGCTCGCGGATGGAGGTGGCATGGCATTGCCGAAATCGCCTGGCCAAACCCAGAGACCGTGCGCGATGATATCAGCGTGAGCATCAAGCGCTGACCGCCAACTGTCAACGCTATTGGCATGGACCATCAACACCAACTTGCGCTCTCGCGCGACGGCCTGGATCTTCTGCAGCGTCTCGGTGTGCAAATAGGGCCAGTGGAACATACCGAATCCGGATTCGACGAAGGCCTTCACGCAAATGGCTCCGGCGTCCGCCGCGCGTGACACCGCCCGTTCCGCCGTGTAGTCGCCAGTGCTCAGTTCTTTGGGCCAGTGTTCCGCTTCTTTCGGTTCATAGACCAAGTTGGGAAAGTTCGTCGATGAGATCGCCGGCACATTCAATGCCATATATCCGCCGGCGACCTTTATTCCTTTGCCACACGAGTAGAAGCGGGGATGCAACGGCGTGTTTTCAAACCACGCCTGATCGCTTGGTGTGAGATCGAGATCAACGATGGACGTAAAGCCGAACCCGAGATAGGCGCGGGGAACCTGCGCGCGATAGGCAGCCCAAAGCTCCGGGTGAGCATCGATTGCGTCGTCATCCAACGCCGCGGAATGGCCCGCATGCACGTGTGAATCGATCAGCCCAGGAACCAGAAATCGGCCGCCGCCGTCGGTCCGCCGGGCATGCGGACCGGGAAGCAAGTTTGTGCCGATTTCAGCGATCCTGCCATCGCGGAGAACAACATCAGCATGAAGCAGCGGAGCGGCGCGTTCCGGCGAGATCAGAGTGACATTTTCGATTACCATGCCCTGATCAACAACGCGCTGTGCGAGCGCGGCACACGCAACATTCAAAACGATGAACGCAGCCAGTGTCCTCGCTGATAGTCGATTGCTCAAGTCCGCCCCCTAGGATTGCCACCAAATATCGGCCGAGGTGGTCGCGCCCAGTCTATCCAGATATCTGATGCGACATGAGGACTTTACGAACTCTCCCCTTTGAAAGTTCCACTCGTAGCACATATATAAGGATATGTCTTCCCCAACCTCGCGTCAGAAATCGATGGACCTAACGCCATGATGGTCGGCAACAGAAACTATGTGGTCTTTGCCGTACATCGCAAGTGCACTTATTGAACAAGAGATCCTGGGCGGTATAAGCAGAGGGGACGACGTTTCGGGGGTGCTGGATCGGGAGATAGACAAAATGCACCGTCAGAGCGATTTCTGCAACGCGAGCAGAGTATCATTTGCCTGGAAGCGGCGGAACGGCGTGCCTACCGGCAAGACCTTTGCCAACGCTAATAGCGTGCCTTACGACGATGCCCCCAGATGCCGGCCATGTCAAACGTCTGAAAGCGTCTATTATTTCGCGAACCGCCGAACGCTGAAAGAAATCGGCAGCCCGACTACGACCATGTGCACCAGCAGCCCTTGAATCACGTCACGGAGTTCGTAAGGACCCCTGTCGTGAAGCGCCGACAACGGCAAAACGACATAACCCATGACTAATTCAACCGCCATCCCATAGAACAGGCCGCACACCAGCGGGTGCTCCTTCAAGAAAGCCAGCCTGCGGCTGGCCGTGTAGTAAATCGCCGCTGCTGAGCAGGCGATAAAAAAGTGCAAGACGACACCAAGAACATAGGTTCCGACGCCTCCTTGGCGAGCCTGCGGTCCAAGCAGGCCGGCGGCAATCGTCAGCGGAACGTGCCATCCAAACAGGATGCAAGCTTGGCTAAGGTCCAAAATGCCGGCGATCAGGCCACCGACCGCGATTGCCAATAGAGCGTTCCTTTTCCCCAACCGCCAAGATGCAGAATCTCCACTCATCCGGTATGCTCTCTTTCACCTCTGACTTGTTCGCAATCCGCAATCCAGTCGTATGATACCCACGTGAGATCCGAGGAATCCTGAGCTTGGTCTGAAACACTCTGAATACTTCTGAAATGACGGTGTGTCGGGGTGGCGCGGGCAGAGTGTCGCTGAGCGCCAGACCGGCCGGAACGCGGCCTGCGCCTGTCAACTGTGTGGAACTCTTCGGCGAGCGCCGCTTTTCAATTTAAGAACAGAGGCTAACCACCGATCCTGCATGGAACGTCCAACCACGACAATGCTTCGCATCGGTGCCTGGCGCGTCAACCCGACGTCCGGCCAGATTTCACGAGATGGACAGACCGCTCGGGTAGAGGCGAGGACGATGCGACTGCTGATGTGCCTGGCCGAGCACGCCGGCGAGATCGTCAGCGTCGACGACTTGCTCAACCAGATCTGGCCTGAGGTCCACGTCTCGCCAGACTCCGTCTACCAGGCAGTGACATCGCTCCGCCGTCTGCTCGGCGACGACCCCAAGGATCCCACTTACATCGAGACGGTACCGCGACTCGGGTATCGGATGGTCGCGACGGTCAGTCCCTGGATGGATCAGCCCATCGCCCAGACGGGCTCTTCGCCGGCTTCGGACAGCCAACATCCGGCCCCGGCGACCAGCGATGCGGCGTCGCCAGGTGCGCGCCGCAGAGTCGGCTTCATGTGGGCGGCCGGCGCGGCGATTTGCCTCGCGCTCGTCGTTTTTGTTACTTTCCAGTTTCGCCGTAGCGTCGTCAACAACAATCACTCAGCCGCACCTGCCATCGCTCCCCCATCGCGGAATTCCATCGCGGTACTGCCGTTTCTCGACCTGACTGCAGGAATGAAGGAGGAAGAATTCGCCGACGGCATGACCGAGGAACTGATCGACAAACTCAGCAAGATCCCGGGTGTTCGGATACCCGGTCCCACGTCCTCATTCTTTTTCAAGAGCAAACAAATGCCGGTCGCGGATATCGCTAAGACACTGGGTGTGGTTTATATACTCGATGGGAGCGTGCGCAAGTCCGGCACTAGGCTGCGAGTCGCCGCGCGGCTGATTCGTGCAGACAACGGGTATGTTGTCTGGACTGAAACCTACGACCGATCAATGGACGACATCTTGGCGGTCCAGGACGACATCGCAGGCGAAGTAACGAGAGCGCTGAGGGCATCCATCGGGGCCAGACCGGACCATGATAATTCCCGGTGATGATCTCTGGTCAAACCATGTGTTCCCAGACGAGTGCCGATAATGGGCGAGATCACCCGGTGCCGGATCGTGACCCTGCTTGCGCAGGTGATCGACGGCGCAATGCAAGCTTCCGGTCAGAGATCTTTGCAACTGCGTCCCGGCTGGAGCCGATGTTTATGCGATGAAACACGTCCTTCACGGCCTTCAAAATGTAGGGGATGCCGGCTTGCGTCACCAGCCCCGGGCGGGCTGGTCACGAACCTCACGTTGGAATCTTGCGAACATGTTCCTGCGAAGCAACTCTCAGCCCGGACCTGCGCTCAAGACTGCCTAGCTGGAAGATAGGTTGTTTAGATGCCTCATACTTCTAGCTGCCGAGGGAACGCAGCAATCGATTCTAGCTGTGGAGCTTGAGAATTTTCTTCAGGTCGAGACTGCTTCCCCTGACGAGCGGTGAGCAGGAGCCTTGACAGGTCGGATACCTGGACGCGAAGTTCCGGAACCGCGATGGTCTCCCACAAGCTCCCCTTGCGCACCGGGCCGATGGCATAAAGAAGATCAGATACGTTGCCGCAACCATCGATTAAGGCGCCGTCCGGGGAGACATCCAGGCCCAAGAACAACCGGTCCGGCCGTGCTAGTTTTCGTCGCATGAGATGCGTCAGCAACGGATCGTCCGCCTTGCGGCAGTCATTTTCGGGACCGGTGCAGTTGATCACACGGTCCACGCGCAGCCGCTCCAGTTGTCCGGACTCGCGAGCGCGGTAAGTCACCTCGACTCCGCCAACGTCTTCGGAGTACGCCGTAATCCGGCCGGCATGGATTTCGATCTGGCCGTCCTGAATCTGCGAAGCAAGCGTGGCCCCGATCGCAGGCGCGACCCGGTGACGATGCACATCCCAGTAGGGGCGCACGTGGCGCAGGAAACGGCGTCGCTCACCGAAGGAGAGGGAAAGCCAGATTTCTTTCGTGAAAGGACGAAGGGAGTCAAGCACGGCGCGCCAGCCGCTGCCTGCTTTCTCCGCAGCCTTCACTTGTGTACGAATTAACCGCAACAGTCCGCGAACAGTTCCAGGAGATTGCTTGGTCCAGAACGGCGGCCAAGGAGCAGTCGCTTTGTGAGCCTGCGGTAATAAGCCGCGGCGCGAGAGGATCTGGATAGTCCCGCGGAATCCGCGTTGCCGCAGGGTAATGGCAACATCCACGCTGGTGAGTCCCGAACCGACCAACAGAACACTACTGTCGTCAGAGACATCGCCCAGTGCGCTAGCTTTCCACGAATTCGAAACATAACGCATGCTGTGCGGCGTTCTTCCCGGGAGCCGAGGGTCACCCGGCGGAAAATTGCCGAGGGCGATCACTACCTTGTCGGCGAATAATGTTCCCCCGCTGCGGAGACGGATCTCTGCGGTCTCGCCAACACGAGCTATCGAGACAGCCTCGTCTTGCACATGTTCGACCTGGCCGGGGTGACGTTCGACCTCTTGCTGCAGCACGGAAGCAACGTACTGACCGTACAACGCTCGCGGAAGATAATCATCAGGAGAAGCGCCAGGGGCATGGTTAAGGCGGGCCCACCCGAGAAAGTGTTCCGGATCATCCGGATAGGCGCTCATGTTCCTCGCCCGGACATTCAACAAATGCTCTTCGCACTCGGTGCTGTAGGCTACGCCGCGGCCCAGGCGCGCGCTTCTCTCAATGAGAAACACCGAGACGCTGCCGCCTGAGTTGCGCAATAGCTGAGCGGCAAGCGTTGCGCCTGTGAATCCCCCTCCGATGATTGCGACGGTGAACTGGGACATCTTCTGGTCTGCGCTAATTCCCCTGATGAGCGTCGTTTCGCCCCTTTGCCTCCAGTTGCCAGGAGTCAAGGAGTCGGTCACCGAATGTCTAGTATCATCATAGACTATATAGTATACTGCTGAAAGTTTGGCTGAAATAGCACTTTCGTGGTGATCGGCAAAAGCTGCGGAGAAAACCCGTGTGCTGGAGTCGTGAGACTGGGGCGCAATGAGCCGTTAGCCAAGTCGATCAACTGGGGAGATTCCACATGAGTCAGATTCTTTCAGAGGTCCTTGCATCCAATCGCGCATACGCTGCCAACTTCGGAGATAAAAGCAAACTGGCTTTGCCGCCTGCCCGCCGCTTCGCAATTCTCACCTGCATGGATGCCCGTCTCGATCCTGCCAAATATGCAGGCCTAGCCGAAGGGGACGCGCACGTAATCCGCAATGCGGGGGGACGGGCGAGCGACGATGCGATCCGGTCCCTGGTGATCAGCTACAAACTGCTGGGCACGCGGGAATTCTTCGTCATCCACCACACTGACTGCGGCATGGAGTTTTTCACAAACGACGTCATGCGTGGGCTGCTAGCTTCAAGTCTGGAGACCGCCGAATTAACGCCGAACGGCTTTCAGGATGTGGGCCGTGGTCCGGGTTCCAAAGCCGGCGAGTATATCGAGTGGCTCACTATCCGTAATCAAAGGCAGGCTGTCCTCGACGACGTCGAGCGCATTCGTAACCATCCGTTGGTCCCCAAGTCGATTCCAGTTTACGGATTCGTTTACGACGTTCGTTCCGGAAAACTGGTTGAAGTGGAAGGCGCTAGCGCAATCGGGCAAGCTGCATAATTACGGCGGGAGTTCGATCTGTCCCCTCCCCTATCACTCGTTGCTCGGACTAATGCGGTCAGCCAGAAAGGCGACCGGCCTACGGCGGAATGTGTCATTTTCGCGCGCAGAGGCGAGGTAAGTCAGCATGAAGTTCAAATACTCCTGGGGAAAGACGCGCAACGATCTCGTCGCCGGGGTTACCGTCGCCGCAATCTCTTTGCCCCAAGCCATGGCTTACGCGCTCATCGCAGGGGTCGACCCGCGCTTTGGGCTGTATTCCGCCATCGTGATCACTCTCGTGGCTTCGATCTTCGGTTCGTCCTCGCACCTGATCAACGGGCCCACGAACGCGATTTCGCTTGTGGTTTTCAGTGCCCTCGGGTTTTTCAATCCCGACGCCCGGCTCGAGTCCTACCAGGCCATGTTCCTGTTGGGGATCATGATTGGCTGCATCCAGATTCTGATCGCGATATTCAAACTCGGAGACCTGACGCGCTACATTTCCGAGTCCGTCGTGATTGGTTTCATGGCCGGGGCCGGTACTCTGGTGGGACTAACTCAGCTCGGCAACTTGACGGGTTTACGCGATCGTGGCACGGGGCAGCAGCATGTGCTTTACCGCATTTGGCTCACGCTTAGCGGCGGCCACGTGAACCCACGGGCCCTTGGCATCGGATTGGGAACCATTGTTCTCGTTATCCTGCTGAGACAATTGGCGCGCAAATACGGTCTGCCACAATTTGACATGCTGATGGCCTTGATTGTTGCGGCGCTTGTGGCCGCAGCTCTCGGCTGGTCCAAGCCGGCGCTGGATGGAACAACCGTTATCTCTGTCGTGGGCAGTGTCCCGCGCAATCTGCCGATGCCCCATATTCCTCAGATTCAGTTCTGGTGGGTTAAGGAATTGTCCGGAAGCGCGTTGGCCATTGCTTTTCTCGGACTCCTGGAGGCATTGGCCATTGCAAAGTCGATTGCTAACACTACGCGCCAGACACTCGACTACAACCGGCAGTGTCTTGCGGAAGGTCTGGCCAATCTTACTGGCGGATTTTTCCAATGCTTGCCGGGCTCCGGCTCGCTGACCAGGTCGGCAATTAATTTTCAGTCGGGAGCCGCGAGCCGCGTTTCCGGAGTTTTCGCGGCGGGAACAGTTGCAATCGTGGTGGTTGCGCTCGCCCCCTTCACCCGCTTCATTCCCAAAGCCGCTCTGGCCGGGTTACTGCTGGTCACCGCGGTGCGTCTCGTCGATTGGCAGCGGCTGAGCTATGCGATGCGGGCCTCACGCTACGATGCCGCTTTGGTTTTGGTTACTGCCTTCTCTGCGGTCTTCATCAGCGTTGAGTTTTCTATCCTGATCGGCGTGGCCTTATCGATTCTGATGTTTGTTCCCCGCGCTGCGCTGTTGCGTTGGAACGAGTTGGTGGTGAGCAGCGACCGCGTCGTCCGGGAGCGACTGCCCGAGGACCGACCTTGCACGGCGATGGTGCTCTACGATTTGGAGGGCGAATTGTTTTTCGGCGCAGCTCCCGAACTCGACCGTTGTTTCGATCATTTGAAGCGGCGCACTGAGAAGGAAGACATTCGATACGTCGTGTTGCGCCTCAAACGCACCCGCAATCCCGACATGGTTTCCCTTGAACGCTTCGACCATTTCCTGCATGAGATGGAGACCCGGGGAGTGACAGTATTGCTGTGCGGCGTTCGTCCAGCTTTCGCGAAGGCCATGGCGAATCTGCGCTTTCACGAATGGCTGCCTGCCGATCACGTTTTCCCTGAAGAACCAGAAAAGTTCTCTGCCACTCTCAAAGCAGTTCGCCGCGTTTACGAACTCTTGGAAGATAATCCCTGCGACCATTGCACGCAGGCGGAGTTTGCTGGAACCGACAAGCAGCCTCTATATTACTTGGTTTAATGTAGGCTTAAACGGCGGCTGCGGACCGGCGGACCGGGCGGCCGATATCTTAGCGAGGAGGTCATCCAATGACCTGGAAGACTGATCCAACGTTCTATCCCTCTCCCAAGCTTGCCATGCAGGCGCCCGTAGAGAGGCTGGCGTATGTGGCCGCTTTGAATGCCAACGGTGGCAATCATCCTGATGCTCTGCTCGTTGTAGATGTAGACCGCGGGTCTAACAAGTACGGGCAGATCGTGGGCCGCGTAGATATGCCGAATGGGGGAGACGAACTTCATCATTTCGGCTGGAACGCGTGCAGTTCCGCGTTGTGTCCCTATGCTCCGCATCCGCACGTCGAACGTCGGTATCTGATTGTTCCCGGTCTTCGCTCGTCGCGCATCCATGTGATCGACACCAAGGACGATCCCAAGCAGCCGAAGATTGTAAAAGTGATCGAGCCAAAGGACGTGGAGGAGAGGACTGGTTACAGCCGCCCTCACACGATTCACTGCGGGCCCGACGGCATCTACCTGAGCGCTCTGGGCTCGCCGAGCGGCGATGGTCCCGGCGGAATCTTCGCCTTGGATCACTACAACTTCGAGCCTCTCGGTCGATGGGAGGTCGATCGCGGTCCCCAATACTTTGGCTACGATTTCGCCTGGCACCTGGGACATGACATTGCCGTCACGAGCGAGTGGGGAACACCGAACATGGTGGAGAACGGCGTGAATCCTGAACTGTTGCTCGGCGGCAAGTACGGTCACAGCCTGCATATATGGGATCTCCGCAAGCGGCGCCATCTTCAAAGCTTGGACTTGGGTGCAGAACAGCAGATGGTCCTTGAACTGCGCGCGGCGCACGATCCGACGAAGGCTTATGGTTTTGTCGGTGTGGTTACATCGCTGAAAGATCTTTCCAGTTCCATCTGGTTGTGGCATCGCCCGAGTGGAGGATCGAACGGAGGGTCGAACGGAAAATTTGAAGTGAAGAAAGTCATTGAGATTCCTGCCGAGCCTGCCGATCCGAGTCAACTGCCTCCCCTGTTGCAGGGCTTCAAAGCTGTGCCGCCGCTGCTTACAGATATCAATCTTTCTGTGGACGATCGCTTTCTGTACGCTTCCTGCTGGGGCACGGGAGAGATGCGCCAGTACGATGTCTCCGATCCGTTTAATCCCAAGCTGATCGGCTCGGTGCACGTTGGCGGCATCGTGCGTCGCGCCTCTCATCCTGCCAGGCCGGGTGAGCCCTTGAACGGCGGGCCGCAGATGGTGGAAATCAGCCGCGATGGACGCCGCGTCTATTTCACGAATTCGTTATACGCAGCCTGGGACAAACAGTTCTATCCCGATGGCATCCGGGGCTGGATGGTTAAGCTCGACGTTTCCCAGGATGGTAGCATTCAGCTCGATCCTAAGCTGTTTGTCGACTTTGCCGACCTGCGTGGCCATCAGGTCAAACTGCAGGGTGGCGACGCGTCGTCGGACTTCTACTGCTATCCATGAATCCCAACTGGCCCTGGGTCGCTCTGGCGCTTCTCGGGGCCTACCACGGTCTGAATCCAGCCATGGGCTGGCTGTTCGCGCTGGCTCTTGGCCTGCAGGAAAAGCGCCGGTCGGCGGTCGGCGGCGCCCTGCTGCCAATCGCTCTCGGACACGCCGCCGCGATCACACTGGCGATTGTCCTCCTGCGCTTAGTTCAGCATTTTCTTCCCATGAATATTCTGAAATGGGGAGTTGCGTTATTTCTTTTCACGCTTGGTGTCTATCGACTTTTCCGCGCGAACCATCCGCGTGGTGCTGGTATGAGAGTCGGAGGCAGAGACCTGTTCGTCTGGTCCTTCCTCATGGCATCCGCCCACGGTGCAGGGTTGATGCTCCTGCCGGTTCTCATGGCACGACCTATGTCTGGGAGGACGCACAGCATGGCGGGAGGTATGCCGCTGATGCCTTCGTTGTCAAGCGCATCTTGGTTGAGCGCATCCGGTATTGGCCTGGCAGTGCTGATCCATACGGCTAGCATGTTGGCAGTAGCCGGAATCCTCGCAATAGCGTTTTTCGAAGCCTATGAAAAGGTGGGCTTACGGCTCCTGCGTCACACCTGGGTTAATTTCGACCTATTGTGGGCGATAGCGTTGCTGGTGGCAGGATGCGTGGTCCTGTTCTTCTAATTCGAACCTCAGCCCTGCCCTAGACTCTCTGCGTACAAGCAGCCGAATGTCCCCAACCGCCCTCGAAAACGAAGTGTGTCAGCGGTTTTCGCTTGCGCGGGCTAGCGTCTCTATTGCGTAGTTTCTCCGGAAGCCTGCCCGGGGCTACCGGGGTATCCGATGGCGGCGACCACAACGGGTTGATGATCTGGAGGAATTGAGAACTCGCAGCGAGCCTTTTCCACATCGAAGCCCGCCATCTCATGAACCACCAATCCAGAGACAGTGGCCTGGACCGTAAGAGCGGCAGTCGCCAGGCCCTCGTTCGACCGGAATCGGTAGCAACTCGGCTGCGTCATCTTTACCGCCTGCTTGCCCTCCTTGATCGATTGCTCGGCCGTGCCCGGCTTGTCGTTGGAACCGCACCACCGGCCGGCTCGGTGTCGTCTGGGTCGCGATGAACCCGACATCTTTGTTCTTTGTCCCTGCGCTATTGTTGCCACCCACCTCCCAGCGACTGGTAAAGCTGAACGAACGCCAGGCGCTCGTTGAGCTGGGCTTGCACCAGGTTGAGTTCCGCTGAGAAGTAATTTGTTTCGCTGGTCAGAACCTGGAGGTAGCTCGCGCCGCCGTTCTTATAAAGCACCTCGGAAAATTGGTCGGTCTGCTGCGCTGCCTTCGTGAGCAACTCCTGTTGCTCGCGAAACTCACGATTTTTTTGAGAAGCAACCAGTGAATTCGAAACCTGTTCCAGGGCGTTCTGAACGGTTTGCTGGTACGAGAACCCCGCTTCTTGCCAGTTGGCACGGGCGAGTCTCAGTTGAGAGCGCAGCGCTCCGCCCTGGAAGACGGGCTGACTCACGCTGAAGGCCCCGTACCAGGTCTCCGAGGGCTGGCTGATGAACTGGTGCAAGGCATTGCTCTCGAGCCCTCCCAGTCCGGTGAGAGACAGGCTGGGGAAGAATGAGGCTTTGGCGACGCCGATTTGCGCGTTGGCAGCAACCATGATTTGTTCCGCCTGCCGAATGTCCGGTCGTCGCTCCAGCAATTCTGAAGGAAGTCCTGCGGGAACGCTCTCCAGTACGGGCTGTTCTGTAAGCGCGCGGCCCCGGGGAACGGATTGGGGGTTTTCGCCAAGGAGAGTGCTAAGGAGGTTTTCCTGCTGCTCGATCTGCCGTTCGAGGTCGGGAATCGTTTCCGAGGCGGTATAGACGAGTTGCTCGGCTTGACTCACGTCGAGCCCGGAGCCTGAGCCATGACGTTCGAGCACCTGAGTCAACTGCAGGGATTGCTGCCGCGACCCCAGCGTGCGCTTCGAGATCTCGAGTTCACTGTCAAGGGCGCGAAGCTGGAAATAGGCCGTCGCTACGTTAGCAACCAGTGAGGAAATCACCGCCCGTTGTCCCCACTCGGTTGCGAGTAACTGGGCGCGAGCCGCCTCGGTTTGTCGGCGATATTTTCCCCAGAAGTCCAGATTCCAGATCACCGACAGGTTCAGTTCGCCGCCATTGACCTGGTAAGCGGGAAACAGGTTCGTAACTTTGGCGTTTTGCTGGCTGAAAATATCGGCCCCGACGTTTGCGGAGGGGAGCTGATCGGCGCGGGTGATGCCGACTTGTGCCTGGGCTTCGAGCACGCGGGCAGCGGCGATGCGCACATCATAATTTTGCGCAATGGCGGTGTGGATCAACTGCGTGAGCACCGGATCCTGATATACCTGCCACCATTGCTCGTTGCCCAGCGACGAGGCTTGGGCGGCCTGTTGTGGAGCGGGTGCACGGTATTCTTGGGGGACATTCACCGCAGGCCGTTGGTATTTCGGCCCCATCAGGCAGCCGGTCATCAAGCCCAGCGCCGTAACCATTCCTATTAAGAGTGCAGCCTTTTGCATAATTCAATCCCCTTGACTGGGCGCTTCGGCGGGTGAGAGTGGCAATGCTCTCGGTCGCTCAGCGCCTGAGATCTTCTCCACTACGTAGAAAATCGTGGGAACAAAGAATCTGCCGATGAAGGTCTCGGCAACCATTCCTCCGATTACCGCCGTGCCCATGATCTGACGTGCTACCGAGCCTGCCCCGGACGCTGTCCAGAGCGGCACGCAGCCGAGAATAAATGCGAGCGCGGTCATCATGAGGGGCCGGAAGCGAAGCCTCGCTGCGGAAAGTGCGGCGTCCACGAGGGACATGCCGCGTTTTTCATAGTCTTCCTTTGCAAATGCCACAATCAGAATCGAGTTTTTCGCGGCCAGGCCGATGAGCATTACCAGGCCAATCTGGGCGTAGACATCGTTCTCGATTTGAACCATGTACTGAGGAAGGTAAAGGCCGACTACGACACGACGCAGCCAGAGCGCAGCCAGAGCGCCGAATACCGCGACTGGCGTGCTGAGCAGCACGCTGAAGGGCACTGTCCAGCTCTCATAGAGAGCCGCCAGAATCAGAAAAACGAACAGCAGCGAAAATCCGAAGATGACGGAGGACGGCACTCCTTCGCGCGCCTTTTGCTCCTGGTAGGACATGCCGATGTAGTCGAAGCCCATCTCGCGGGGCATGGTTTGCTGAAAAACATCTTCCAGGGCCGCGGTTGCCTGATCGGAGCTGTAACCAGGCGCCGCGCTAACATTGATCTGTGCGGACCGGTACTCGTTGTAGCGCATGGTGAACTCAGGGCCGTAACGGGTCTCAAACTTTGCCAGCGCGGTAAGAGGCACCGTCTGGCCTTGGCCGTTGCGGACATAGAATTGTCCGAGATCGTCGGTCGTCGCCCGGTAAGGTGCTTCGGCCTCTATATACACCTGCCAGGTGCGGCCGAAATCGTTGTAGTAGTTAACAAACAAGCCGCCCATGTACGCTTGAATGGTGTTGTAGACATCCGTCAAATTCACCCCCTGCTTCAACACCTTGTCCTTGTCCACATTGATGAACTTTTGCGGCACGCTCGGGATGAAGGTGGTGGAGATCATGCCTATCTCAGGGCGCTTGCGAGCGGCGGCCATGAACTTGTTCAGGTTATCCGCCAGAAACTTGACATCCTTGCCGGCGCGGTCCTCCAGGGCAAACGTAACGCCGCCGGCAGTACCGACCCCGGGGATCGCGGGTGGTGAGAAACCGAAAACTGTGCCTTCTGGAAACGCCCTGAGTTCCTGATTCAAACGCGCCTTGATGGCTTGATATTGTTCGGCCCGGGTTTTGCGATCCTCCCAGGGCTTCAGGGTTACAAAGAAGAACGCGTTATACGAGGTCCGGACGTAGCTGAGCAAACTGAAACCGATGACGCTTGTGGTGTACTGAACTCCCGGCGTCTTTGCGAGAACTTCCTCCACTTGTTTCGCAGCTTCGCTTGTCCGCTCCATGGACGCCGAGTTGGGGAGTTGCATGTTGATATAGAAGTACCCTTGATCTTCATCCGGCAGAAAGCTGGTGGGCAGATGGCTGCTAAAAAACCAGGCTGCCACGCCCGCAACTACAAGCAGCACCATCACCACTGCAGCCTTGCGAATCAGGTCTCCCGACCAGCGGACGAAGCTGTCGGTAGAGCGGTTGAAATAGGCGTTGAACCAGTCAAAGAATTTTCCCAGCGGTCCGCGAGTCTGCTTCTTGGGTTTGAGCAGCAATGCCGAAAGTGCAGGGCTCAGCGTGAGAGCGTTAAACGCTGACAGCATCACGGAGATCGCGATGGTCAGGGCGAACTGCTGATACAACCGGCCGGTGATGCCTGGAATGAAAGCCGTTGGCACAAATACTGCGGCCAACACGAGAGCAATACCTACGACCGGCCCGGAGAGTTCTGCCATGGCTTTGATGGCCGCATCTTTCGGACTCAGTCCTTCTTCGATGTGGTGCTGCACCCCCTCGACAACCACGATGGCGTCGTCGACCACGAGTCCAATCGCGAGTACCAATCCAAACATCGAAAGCGTATTGATCGAGAAACCGAACAGCGGAAAGATGACGAACGTTCCCACCAGCGAGACAGGCACGGCCAACATGGGGATCAGGGTGGCGCGCCAATCTTGCAAAAAGAGATAAACCACAAAAATTACCAGCACAATCGCAATCACGAGAGTCTCGAGGATCTCTTTCATGCCTTGTGTAACCGGGCGTGTCTGGTCGAGCGAAACGGTGTAGTCGATGTCCTGCGGGAAGCGTTGCTTCATCTGAGTCATGAGCTTCCGGACACCCGCAACCGTTTGCACAGCATTGGTTCCTGGCAACTGGTAGACAGCAATGATGGCGCTGGGCTTGCCGTTCAGGCGACCACTCAGGCTGTAGTCCTGCGTGCCCAGCTCGACTCGGGCCACGTCTTTGACTCGAACGGTTCCCCCATTCGGTGCTTCGCGCACGACGACGTTACCGAACTGTTCCGGAGAAGTCAGACGACCTTGAGCCAGCACGGCATAGGTGAACTGCTGATTCTTCTGAGCTGGCTCGCCCCCGACCTGACCAGCCGGATTCACCGTGTTCTGTGCCTGTATCGCATTCACCACATCTGTGACGGTTATGCCCAGCTTCGCCAACTGGTCAGGCTTCACCCATAGCCTCATGGCATACTGCCCCGAGCCGAACACCTGGGTCTGGCCAACGCCGTATAAGCGTGCGATCGGATCGTTGAGGTTGATGTAAGCGTAGTTGGCCAGATAGTTCGAATCGTGGGTGACATGTGGCGAGTACAGGGAAATCAGCATGAGCGGAGCAGTGGTCGACTTCTTCAAAGTGATTCCGTAATTGTTCACCTCCGGCGGCAACTGACCGTTGGCCAACTGTTGACGCGACTGCGTGAGCAGCAGGTCCGTGTTGGGATCGGTCTTGAGGTCGAAATCGACGAGCAATGTTGTTTGCTGGTTCGCGGTGGCGTTTAGCGAGTACATGTAATTCATGTTGTCCACGCCACTGACTTGCTGCTCGATGGGGGTGGCAACAGCTTGCTCGAGGGTCTGCGCGTCTGCACCCGGATAGGTGGCCTGCAACCTGATCTCGGGTGGGGCGATGTTTGGGAACTGCGCTACCGGCAAAGTTGCGATGCTGATCACGCCGACGATGACCGTGAGAGTCGCAATCACGATCGCGACGATAGGTCTTCGAATGAAAAAGTTCGCCATGGTTAGCGATCCTCCGTCTCTTTGTATGGTGTGGGGTTCACCAGCCCACCTTCCTTGACTTTGTCTGCTCCAACAGCGACCACGCGTTCTCCCGGCTTCAGGCCCGAGGTGATCACCCAGAGCGTGCCCACTGTTGGACCGACTTGTACGGTGCGTAGTTGCGCCCGATTATCGACGCCGATGACTGTCACTTGATAGGTTCCTTGCTGCTGATTCACTGCCGCCTGCGGCACCAGCAGTGCTCCATCAATGTTTCCGGTTGGCGCCTGAACGCGCGCGTACTGGCCGGGCCGCAACAGATTTCTGGAGTTGGGGAACTCTCCTACAATCTGAATGGTTCCGGTCTGGGTGTTCACCTGCCGATCCGCGAAGATGATTCTGCCGGGATGCGGGTAGACACCCCCGTCGGCTAGGCTCAAGCGCAGTGGGATTCGTGAAGCGTGAGTCAGCCAATCCACGCTACCCGGACCGCTGCCGTCCGCCATGCGCAGGTATTCCTGTTCGCTGATGGGGAAATAGACTTTGATCGGACTTACCTGCGACACCGCAGTGAGCACGGCAGACGGTCCCACCAGGTTGCCCACCTGCACGGTGTTGATACCGGCGATTCCGTCGATGAGGGAAGTGACCCTTGTGTAGCCAAGGTTTATCGCGGCTTGTTCTACTCCCGCCTGGTCTGCCTCGACGGAGGCCTTCGCCGCGCGGAGTGCCTGAGTATCGGTATCCAGTTGGCTCTGGGGAATGGCATGAGCTTCCGCTTCGGGAACATCACGCTTTACGTTCAGCTCGGCGTTCGCCATCTGCGCCTCGGCTTGCGCCAGTTGTCCTTTGGCTTGATCGAGCACCGCTTGAAACGGACGGGGATCGATCTCGAACAGGAGCTGACCTTTTCTGACGAAGCCCCCTTCGTGATAATCCTGGCGAATCAGGTAACCGCTCACCTGCGGCTGAATCTGTGCATTGACATAGCCTTCGAGCGTTCCTACCCACTCGCCCTGAACCGGCACGCCTTTTTGAATAACCGGTGCGACTTCGACGACCGGTGGCGGAGGTGGAGTGGCGGCTCGCACCTTGCCATTGCTGCAACCGAGGGCATTCACCAATAAAACCGCGGCAACTAGACCTATAGATATCCGTCTCATGTGATAGTTCCATCCCCAATCAGGCGACTGCCAGCCGCTGAATTTCTTGTTTCCGGGCCGCTCAATGGCATAAGCCGTGCCGAGCAGTGCGACCTTCTGCCATGCGGTTAAGGCAATGCGCATGCCAAACCTACGCGTGCCTAACGAGTTGAAATGTCAGCACCGGCTGGAAGACCGCAGTATTGCGAGTTGACACTGTCGAAACTACTCCGACAGTTCGAGCGCGGCATGAAGGTTTTCCTTCACGACCCAGGCGGGCAAGGTTGTGAATGCTGAAACTGTCGAGACCAGGCCACCCTTTGACAACCCGGAGGACCATCCAACGGCCTGCGGGCACTTCGGTGTAAGCCCTTGAAAAGACTGCTGCAAGAAGGGCAATTCCGCGGCGCCAGTGGATATGGCAATGGGGGTGCTTAAGTTCGATGGAAGGCAAACGACGTTGAGCCAAGCCGTCGGCTCACGCTCGTTGACCGCCAGATCGAGGGAATGGCCGTTTATGGTATATGAACAGTACGATTTTGCTCGCAATCCCGTCGTTGAGAATCGGGTGTTTTTGCTTGAATCCAAATGCATTCGCTGCGGTTCTTCAGTTCTGGCACGCTCGCTCGAAGAACTTCTGAAAGAGGAAAAGCGCCATCGGGCGTTATGCAGGCTGATGCGCGCCGCGAAATAGCCCGGCCCCGGTACATTCGCTGCCGCGGCGCAGATCGAGCGATCGCTTCGCAACGTCAACCGGGAAGACGCAATTCGAATGAAATCGGATAGTGATCAGAAGCTCTCACGGATCTGTGAACTTTGCCAGCGTCGGCCTCACCCGGGCCTCGAACAAATGCCCAGTCGATGCGCCGGCCAGCTTCAAGGAGATGACGTGCGGGAGTCGAAGCCAGGCAAGCGGTAGGCACGGCATCGCGAAAACCAGCCCGGTCCAGGGCCCCTGCTATGCCAGGCTTCGATGCATTTAGGTTAAGGTCACCGGCCAGGATGACGCGGCAGGCCGAATCGTACTTCGCGGAATCCTCTAGGACCTCGTTCAACTGGGCACGACGCAGCTTGTCATTCGAGCGGCTCTCCAAATGCAAGTTGTAGCACAGCGTCGAAGCCTCTGCGATATTGATTTCCGCGGCCAGCGCCACTCTTCCCCCGAGCCGCTCCTGAAACGTTTGCAGCTTGGGCTTAAACCAGCGCGGCTTCCAGAAGTCCGATTGCCGCTGAAAGTGGAGCACGCGCGGATTCAAGATTTTCCAGCGCGAAAGTGCGGCCTGACCATGATAGGCGGGGCTGGTTTTCGTGCCTTGCGTCAGTTCCACAAACTCGCGCCCGAAGACGTAATTCAGCCGCAATTTTCGGGCGATTTCCCGCGCAATGTTCAGCCGATGGGTCCGATGAGCATTGATGTCGACTTCCTGAAGAATGAAAACATCGGCATTCGTATCCGCCAGGAAATCTATGATCGCAGGCAGCTTCAAACCACGATCAATATTCCAATCCACAACTCGCACCGAACTGCGTGGCCACCATAGCCATTGGCTCGGGGCAAAGTTTTCGGCAAGGATTTCGTTCACTGACACAATTAAATTGCTGCCGTTCGCAGTTGTGGGAATACATTTTGTTGGGCAAACGTCAGGTCTAGGGGATCGTCGAATTCGGCCCAAGCCAAGGCGTCTGTGCTGCTATAGCCGACCCGTGCCTTCGTTCGCGAGTTGTTGTACCGCGACGTTGAAGAATTCATTCACCCGGCCAGCGGAGATCAGTTCGTTCATTGTGCGCAAGAATCTGTCTTGGATCGCCTTTGAGAAAACAGTAATGCCGATATAAGTGCCGCTGAACTCTTCCCGGGAGATTTTCTTGCTCATGCGAATCACGTGATCACCTTCGACAACTACTTTCATCGTCTCATCCCGCCACAAGGGGTCTACGATCATCGAGATCGGTGGTGCACTCAGGCGTACGGCCGCGGAAAGGATTTCTGGATCGAATATAACGTCCGCGTTCAGAACGACGAAACTGTCACCGCGCAGCCATTCCAGTGCAAGCCAGAGGGAATAGATATTATTGGTGATTGCGAATACAGGGTTTTCGAAAAAGCGAATCCTTTGGTTGACACTGGGTTTTCTGGACTTCACGTGTTCGATGATCTGTTCCTTTTCATAGCCCACAACAATTGCTACGTCATCGATTCCCGCCATCGACAGCGCTTCGAGGGCGAGTCGTCGGATCATCCTTTTTGCCTTCCTGCCCCCGGCCTCGCGTTGGAAGCCTTGCGCATGAACACAATTGCGCCGCGCTGCTCGAAACGAACTTCGTCCATCAACGTTTTCATCAGGTAGATCCCCCGCCCCTGCGTAAGCAGTCGATTCTCCAGAGTGGTCGGGTCGGCTATTAAGTCAGCGTCGAACCCTTGTCCTTCGTCCTGGACCGTAATCGAGACCTCACCGTCTGTGGTGCAGCGGCAGACGACGTGCACGCACTTGCGGGAATCCTGCTGGTTGCCGTGGAGGATGGCATTGGCGAGCGCTTCGCGCAGCGCCATTTCAATGT
Source organism: Candidatus Sulfotelmatobacter sp. (assembly GCA_036514015.1). Taxonomy (GTDB): domain Bacteria; phylum Acidobacteriota; class Terriglobia; order Terriglobales; family Acidobacteriaceae; genus Sulfotelmatobacter. Next base: position 21,508 of record DATBYA010000165.1, on the reverse strand, counting down.
CCAATTCGCTGCCGTCACGGTTTCGGAACCTCGCAATGAAACACATGAGTTGTTCGACGAATGGCGAGATGATCGGGATCCGGCTCGCGAGCGCCTGTCGGAGCTCAACGAAAGGAACAGAACGAAAAGATTGCGGCGTAAGCGAAAGAGCCGGTGCGTATGCCATATCTCCGAACCCCGATTGGAATTTCCGTTCCAGTCACTCCAAGACAAGGCACGACTTGTGCCAAAAGTATTGTTGGAGTAAGTGATTGAAATCTAAAGGGGGCCAGCACGAGGTACTTCACGTGTGTCGATTGAGTGTCGAAACGTGTTGAGACGCGCCGACAGACATTAGTTTCGAGCAGAACCATGAATCAAGAAAATTGAAGCGGGGCCACGCGATTCCGCGCTTGGAACTCGGTAGGAGTTGGTTTTTCATCGTTGGGATGCAGCACGGCAGATGCTGCTGAACTCGCGCAAAAGGTCCTGGCGCTCGGCCGCCAGCGCCGAGATGCTGGCTGCGGTCCCAAGATCCTCCCATCAATCTCATTTTCAGAAGTTGCCAGAAACCAGCATCATCTCAAGTACAGCCAGAAGACGGCTAGGCAACCTAACACTGCGATGTATATACAGACGCAGATCACGCCGCCTTTATCGCCATTCTCCTTGGCTGCGGAGGTATCGTCGCTCTGCTTACTTGCGTTTCTTGGCTCGGGCTCAAGGTAGCGAATCGCAGCATAGATTTCGTCATCATTCAGTTCTTCGATATTCCGATCTGGCTCGGGGTCTGTCAGCATAAGACCTTCTCGTTCGTGCATTGGGGCTTGGCATTTGCTCCCGGTTGGCTCTTGAATAGACTACGAGATCGTGGCCTGAGCGCGCGCTGCATCAACTTCTTGAGTTTTTTTGGCGCACATGCTGACTGAGCCTTCACAGTACCCTGAGGTATTCTCAAAACCCGCGCAGTTTCACGGATCGATAAACCCTCCATGTCGCGCAACCGAAATGTTCTACTCAGCGCTGGCGATAGCTGAGAATAAAAATGAGTCAAGCGTGTACTTAGCTCAGAATGTTGACACTCATCCTCGGGATTAGGCCTGTGATCTGCTAGTTGCTTCGTTCCCGAAACCGCATCAGGTTCTTCCGTTGGCTCGTCGAGAGACACGTGGACGTGACGCCTCCGCCTCCGCAGTTGTAGTAGGGCGCAATTATGGACAATGGCGGTCACCCAGGTGGACATCTCTGATTGCCCTTTGAACTGACCCAAGTGCGTATAGGCAGCGAGAAGAGCGTCCTGCAGGGGGTCCTCGGCGTCCGCGCCGTTCCCCAGCATCCGATAGGCCTTCCGGTAAAAGGATGCGAGGCGCCGCGATAAAATACGCTCAAACCCCTTAGTTATTCCCTCTCTGCCAGGAATTTCGAGAGGTCCGTCAGCCCCTACGTATGCATTGGTGTTTGGCATGCTTGTCCTTCCTTTTGGTCGGCCGCCCCAGGAGCGACGGGCTTGCTGTCCAAGACCCAGCCGGCGTTGATTGGATTCGGTCAAAAGCTACGGTGCGAAAGTAACCACTTGGCCGGAGCTCGCCAGCGCTTCAAGAGCATGGAGGCGAGCTTGCCGGATCTCCAGGACCGAGCAACCGAGAAGGAGGGCGCATTCGTGGTGCGAATAGTTCTCCAGCACCGACATCACGAAAACAAAGCGCTCGAAATCTCCAAGCTTTAGCACTGTTTCCAGGTCGAAATGCCCCCCTGAACCGCCTGACTGCTCGCTGGGCGAGAAAACAGTCGCAGAGGGAGAAGAGCTGGGGAGTCCCGGGCGCGGCTTCAGCTCACGAATTGCGTTTGCGACGATAATGCGCTTCGCCCAGGAACGTGCCCATTCCCGGAACACGCGGTTCTCTTCAACGCAATCGTCAATACCGGCTACAAAGCACTTTTCTGCCTGCTCGTGAGCTCCGGTAAGCAGAAACGAAAGCTGATAAAGTCCATTCATATCCTCGTGAAAAACCTTGATAAAGTCCTCGCGAGTCGCGAATGGATTTGGCTCGTTTCTGTGAACTTGATTGCCGGCCTGCTCCCTCATTTCCCCGCCTTCCCAGGGTTGCCGTTTGCGCGGCGGGCGACCTGCTTGAAAACGTGTTTCGTGAACACACCGCGGCAGCGAAATTTGACGCCCTGCTGAATCAATTCAAACAGCACGCTCTCGCCTTCCTGACTAATTGCCGATACATGCTTCATATCGATGATGAGCTTCCGGCCGAAAAGGTCTGTATTCGCCTTTTCGCAGGCACCCCTTAGCTCTGCCACCCAGGGCCCAACGAGCCTGCCTTCCACAATCAACCGCCGCTGAGTGTGGCCCTCAATGATCGAGATCTTCAGCATGGGTCCCTTCCGTAACCTAGGGACATAGGCAAGGAGATTGCCAAACCTCCCGCACTCTAAGTGCAAGGATTGCAATGCTGGTTTTCAGACTTGTTGTCGAGAGTTGAAATTGTCGAAGGCGTCTCTGACTTCTGAATCCTTCTCGGGATTGGGTTATACAAGAGGCGGGGGCCCGGGCAATAAAGCCCGGGCCGGATGGCAGGAGTCACGGGCGGGGGTAAGAGGCGGGTAAGGAAGAGTCCGCAAGTCGCCAGGTTCCTGGTGCTCGCGCCCGGGTCGAGAGTCTCGTCATCGTGCGCTTAGTTCATGTGACCACCTCTTCGGGTGAACTTGCCGAAAAGGAACTCTTGGGCGAGGCTTGCGCCGATCCGTTCAGCCGTGCCAATCGCAAAATTTCCGAACACTAGTCCAGCACCACGATTGGCCTGGGGATAATAAAGGTTGGAGAGGGCCGATGACGACAAATCTCCGCCTAAACTCGAATAGTTCGGCTGCCACTTTCCGTTATCCCCCTTCGCGACAAACGGACTGAACATGGCATGGCGGATTCGGGAACCGGTCGTGCCAGTTCCCTGATAGAAGTAGCGTGGGTCCTGGTGCAACAGTGAAGGCAGTATGGCGCCGCCGATCATGATGTCAGAGAAACCATCGGCGGCAGTCGAGCCGAAGCGTTCTCCATAAGCCCCCCAGCCTTGGCCGTATTTCGGAGTATTCGCGGCTTGCCTGGAGGCAGAAACCAAGGCAACACCAGCAGCGGTAACCGGATCAGTGGACACCTTGAGGGCGAGCTTGAATTTCATCTTCGCGGTGAGTGGCGCCGCATCCCTGTCGTACGCAACGTAGAAGTTGGGAATGATTCCGAAAACGCGCTGCCGGGCCTCGGACTGGAACTGCTCGGCCGCGACTTCTACAGGATCGTAATGAACGTCGACCGTTGTTCGCTCGGTCTCAATCCGCAGTTGGATGCCAGTAACAATTTTGAATTGTCCTGGACCTATGGTGACGGTGGGAGATCTCCAGTCCGCGAAATCTTTTGCGCTGACGTTGATCTGGTACGGAGTGGCCGGCTTTACGTCGCTAAATTCGAAAAAACCGCTTTCGGGGGTGACCAGTGTACGGCGATCATTGCTTTCCCGAGTCTCGAGAACAACCGTCGCATTGGGTATCGGATCACCGTTCGCATCGGTAACCGTTCCTACTAGCTTTCCTGGGTTAGATTGCTTGCCTTGCAAGCTCTGCCCATGCATGGTTACGGAGAGCACCAGGGCCATCGCTGGAACGACCGCAGAACGGATGGGAGAGAAAATTGACATGCGATTGTCCTTATTCCCTGTCAAGCAAGGAATATGCCAATCGCAATTCGAGCTAAGTGGTTGAATTTGGGCACTGTGAATGCGAGCAGCAGTGTCAAGAGTTGAAAAGTGTCGAAACCAAATGACAGCGCTGTGACAGCCGTGAAGAAAACCCGTACGGCAACCACAAAGATTGAACCTGTCAGACCTTCCGCAGCGCAAGCTGTAGCCCGACCGCGGATCTAGCGTCGGACAGCAAAGCCCGTCTAACCACGACGTTGCATTTCAGTCTTCCAAGCCGCGAACACCGGCTATCGAAGGAGTTCTCTGAAGTCGCTCGGTCGCAGGCTCTGAGTCACAGTAGCGGTTATACTGCCAGCTGTTCTCGGGAAATCCTGCCGTCATCCTCCCGCAACCGCATGAGACGGTCTTCGCGGATCTGGCGCAAGCCTTCCTCCGATCGTTCTATTCACCCCAGCTTCGATCCTGGATGTGCAGTTTCGGGATGGCGAACGGAAAGGCGGATCTCGCAGTCGTCGAATCAACTCTTCGTGAAGAACGGGCGCGGAGCGCCCTTCTGTTCTCGAAGGCTGGGAGGCTGCTTGCCATTGAAGTCCTTGAATCCATACTCCAGGGATGCTTCGGCTGCGATGACCACGCTTCCCGATTTCGACATCAGTTGCGGGTCCGAATACAACGAAGCGATAGCGAGACCAGAAAACTTAGGTGTCTCCTGGTTTGCGAGTATCTTGTCACCCCCAGGGATCTTCGCGATGACGAACTTGGATCTCTCGGTGGCTGTCGGCCCGGGCCAGATCGATACCACTGCAACGTTGTACGGCTTGAAATCCTGCGCCATATCGAACGTGAGCTTATCGAGACCGGCCTTGGTGGCACCGTAGGCCGGATCCAGGGTAGGAAACGGCTCCATAATAGGAAACATTCACCACCAGCGCCCCATCTGCCGCGATCAAGAGAGGTGCCGCGTAGTAGCTGGCAACGAACGCTGAGCGTAAACCAACCGTAAACTGCTCGGAGATCGTCAGGCTCTTGGTCCAGAACGGCGGCGGTGCAAAGGGATCGGGGCCCGCCGCCGTGGCATTGTTGACCAGGATTTCAAGATGACCTTGCTCGGCTTTCACTCTCTCGAAGAGGGCCTTGATCTGTTCGTCATCTGCATGATCGCAGACAACGGCAATGCCAACCCCGCCTGCCTTCGTAATGGAGTCCGCGACTTCACTGATTGTCCCGGGAGTTGTCCCAGGCTTGGAGGCCGTCGTCCGCCCCGTCACGTAGACCGTCGCACCCTGCTCACCAAGCAGCGTTGCAATACCTGCGCCGACGCCTCGGCTTGCACCCGTGACAACCGCGACTTTGCCGGCCAAAGAGGGAGTTTGTTGTCGAACTTGACTTCTAACCAGATATTGCATTTCAGTCTTCAAAACTGCGAACCCCGCCGCGGAACCCGCGCTCTACGTTCTCCCACATCCACTTGATCACCGCGCGTCGTTGTAACAGTAGGAAACATTGTGATTCAGCGTGGAGAAGCATCGGGGCGCCAGGTTCCGTGCCATGCGTCCCGTTCGCGATCTGCCAATAGCTCCACTCTGGTTACGATCCTCATGCGATCCAGCGAATAGGGCAATTCTCTGCCGCAATCGAGGCACGCGACATACGCGAATCCAGCCCGGTGACGGCGCGGCCACGTGGTGTGCGGATGGACGCAATCAAACAAGTAAGCCAAAATCCAACTCAGCCAGCTCATGATTTTTCTCCTAGGCCAGCGCAGGCTCCTCGAGAAATTTGCTGCCTGAGACCTGCCCCTCAAAGTGAAACGATGCCAATCGCAGGTAGGCTTTTCGCAACTGCGCGCGATATTCTGTCTCGTCCATGTGCGCCTTGGCAGCCGCTGCCCCAAGCTTGTACCCGAGCACATGGTGCAGAACGAAGGCTATACGGGAATTGCAATCGAGCAGCAGAATGGGGTTGCCGCTCAGGTCCTTGAGCGATTGAAATGTGGGTGAGCGGATCGCCGCGGAATGTCCATAAAACACAGCATCGAAGGCCGACGACTCACCATCCCCTTCCGTTCCGGATTCGTGGCGTATCTGTTCTAACGCGAGTTCGACCGTTCGTTCGAGCAAATCTGGCCCGGTGGTGATTTCCTCGAGAGATCCATCAATCGCCGTCATCACGACTGAAACGGCCACTCCGGGATCGAGTGTCAACAGATAGGCGGAATACGTAAGCCGATCGAGTTCGGACTCGATACGCGTGTCTGCCGCTTGGCTGATTTGTGGAGTCATGGCCCTATACCTCCAACGAACCCAAAGGCAAACGACATGCCAAAACGGAGTTGAAGGCTGTGGACCCGTAATTTGCTGGAAACACAGGGCCGCCGGATAGATGGGCCGGGGCGCTGTGTGGGTTGAAAGTGTCGAAGCTCGTCGACATCCCGTCACAACAGTGGCTTTCGATTCCGAATCAGCGACAACGATTAGGGACGGATTCCGACCGGTGTCAAATAACTGAGCACCAAGCCACTGGCTGCCCGGACAGACTCTCGCCCCCGCAGTGTCTTGAGGCAGTATTTATTTCACCAATGTGGAAGCGCGATTGCGAGCGCACTATTGGATCGAACCATCGGCGACGAACGATGTCGCCCTGCGAAACATTCGATGCCCAAGGTGTGGCTTCTGTGACCAATATTAGGATTGTGACGATATTCTCATTGCTCATACTCGCTCCAAGGGCAATCTTCGGCGATGTGCATCTTGGTGATGTTGCATTTGTGTCGGCCGCAAACCCACGCGAAGTGCAGGATGAACGAGATCCTAACGATGCAGGGGACTGCGTTGCACTCGGCGAACTCGATATCGCTTTTCATACCAATAACAGCGGCCCGCCAACCATAGGCATCGTTTTAACGGATCCGCGCGGACGCCGCATTGGTTTCGATCCGCTCATAAAACGTGGCTGGCAGGAATTGCCCGTGGCCCAAGGCTCGATCGATTGTGATGAGTCGGACGGCGAGGATGCATGTCGCGGATTAGTCGAAGTCTGTGGAGCGCTAAGCGGAACCTATAAACTCGAAATTATTGCGAACGCAGCTTCGGACTACACTCTGACTATTTCGGCCAGGAGCCAAGAAGTTCGAGACCGACAACCCCTGTGGTCCTCATATTCCGATTATGATTTGATGAGCATCCCCATTCGAAAAGGTTCTCGAAACTTCATTTCGGTTACCTATTCGCGCGATCCCAACCTTAGAGTTGCGGCCCAGCTACAAAAGCTCCGAGATGAGCGATATGAAACCCGCTTCCAGCCGAACGCATGTCGGAGTGGGAATCAGAGTCAGCGAGGCTGTGTAGCCATGCGTACTGCCGGAGATTGATCCCTCCCCTCTCATGCGAGAGAGTACCGGCGCGCAACCGATGGAGTGACGACTCCTCCGATAGCACCCATTCTTACCTGCAGGTGCCCCCAGTGTTGATGAGCGCGTGACACTTTCAACTTTTGACAGTGCTGCGTCAGGGAGTTTGCACCAACCGGCTCATTTCGTTCGATGGTATGGACGCACTCCGTTTGGTACAGAAGTTGCCTTGATTTGAGATGCGACGCTTCGAGTCACGTGGTGAGGCGGTTATGTGGAAAATCACAACTGGCGCGTTCACGCTACAAGACGTCCTAATTCTGGCTGCAATGAACATCGCTGCCGCCGTGATAGCGGCCGAGAAACGCGGGCAAGGAACATCGCAGAACAGCACAAAAAGGAGCATACCTGCAGTTTAGAAACTTCATAAAGCTGGCACTGGCAAGCGCTGTGGGGGTTGCAGCATTACAGTCCATGACTGCAATCGCGCAAGAAACTCGATCAGAAATCAGCGTCCAGGGCACTGGGTTTTTCACCAAAGATAGCGAAGGCAATGGCGTTCAAGATCACGTCACCAACACAGGCGGATTTCTGATTGGCTATCGTTACAACATCAATCGCTGGCTAGCTGCTGAGGCCAACTACGGCTATGACCGGAATACACAGATCTACTTCAACAGCGGATTAGGGCGTGTACAGTCCAACGTTCACCAGGTCACCGGCGAAGCCGTGGTGAAACTGCCCGGCCTTCTCAGGCTACAACCGTACGCTCTTGCCGGCGGCGGAGCCCTCATGTTCGATCCTACCGGCAACGCTGGCGGCAGTTTTGCAGGTGCAACATGGGAAGCCAAGGGCGCGTTCGTCTATGGCGTCGGCGCTGACTACGCCTTCACCAAACACCTTTCCTTACGGGCAGAGTATCGCGGCTACGTGTATAAGGCGCCCGATTTCAATCTCGCCAGCTTGAATACCAATGCTTGGACGCATACGGCGCAGCCCTCGGCCGGCATCGTCTTCCGCTTCTAAGCCGAGGCATCGATGATAGCCGCAGGACTCACAGTCAATCGAACGGGAGTCTAAGAGCGCGACACAGAGGTGAAGTGGGGGGATTCGGCAAACAATCCGAATCCCCTTCTTGCTGCCGAATTGGTACTGGGCGGAAACCGACTGCCTACGCAGGGGGACATTGCACGTGGCCTAAGTGGAATCGCGCTTAAATGACCCCGTCGTCCTCTTTTGCGAGAATCCGCAAATCCTGGTGCATGAACTCATCCTGAAGTCGACTCGATCGTGTGGAAAGTGAGAATTGGACGATTCCTATTTCCGAATACGAATACCAGGATGTTGACCGGGAACGGAACGGAGAGTGGCAGTTGCCGAAGGGCACGATGCGTGAACGTATAGCGAAAGACTTACCGCGGCTATTAGGAGCCCAATTCATCTGTATACAGGGCAAGATTGTTAGGCCTTCCCTTCAAATCATCGCTGGCTCAGACTCATCTGCATTTCTTGGGCACTCAAATGCATGTTCGTACTCTTCTTGCTTGGAGCTGATTTCATACGCTCCCTACTGACTTTCTTTTGCGGCCGATGATCCCTGGGTTCGTTCGAGATCGCTGAGTTTCTTTTGCTGGTCCGGAGTGAGAACGCTGTAGATTTTGGACTGCATACGAGCGTTGGCTACGATCAGTCTCGCCAATAGAGCCGCCTCGGCCTGGGCCAAGCTTTTGACCTCCTTCTCATCCATGCGGTCACCGCTGGTCGCCAGCAGCTTCTCCCTCGTGATACGCAGCTGTGTCATCAGGGGTTGTTGACTCTGCCGTTCGCGCACCATCACCTGCTCGATGGCTGCGACCTGCGAAGGCGTTAGGCTGAGATATGCAGAGAGCGAAGAGTTCAGCTGAAGAGACGAGAACGGGAGAGCCACCATCACGATCTCGCTGTCCTGTGTCGAAGCGGGTTTTGCCGGAGCATCGGTGATTCGCCCCACGTCTTCTTGCTCGATTTCACGCCACAGGCTCAGCAATTCAAACTGCATTTGTGTCAGCTGATATTGCTCGGCGCTCATTTCCTTCCCTTGTTCGCTGCTGATTTTTCCTTGTTGCACGGCCTCGGCAATTGCTGCAAGTGTGGCTGAGAACCTCTGGGTGATCGCCATCATCGCCCCCTCGTAGTCCTCGGGTTTTTCCTGCTGCTCGCTCGTCCTAACATCCGGACTCGTTGAATGGATTATCGAACTCGGGTTCTCAGACTCAGAAATAGGGGACCGAGAGACCCTAATTTGATCATTCGCCTTCGCGTCGTCGGTAGCAGACAGCGCGACGGATGGAATAACGATGCATAGGGCTAAAATGACAACCAGCCTGTTCTTCATTTCAACTGCCTTTCTTCTCACTCAATAAGCTTTCGATTGCCGCTTCGACGCGTGGCTTATGGCGCAGCCTCAAGGGCTTCCTTCAAATGCCCCCCAGATTGCGGGACTCGGCAACTATGGCCTTGAGAATGCCCCTTTTCTTCATCCGTTGTAAGGGCAACGCCCGTGCCAAACAGACGAACCGTAAGCCCATGAGTTTTCAATAGTTCTCAATATGAGTAGTAGAAGTCCAGTGTTGAGAGTTGACGATGTCGAAAACACGTTTGACAGTCTTCTGGAGGCGCAAGATCCCGGCGACTTCACCGATCAGCCAACGGGGCGCTGTTGCTATCGCGGTCTGGACCTTCTCCAGCCTCTCGCGCTTTGTTACCCGTGACCTCGACGAGAGCAATCGGGATCTTGGCCCCCACACCTGCAGCATCTATTCGTTCTGCTGCCTCTGAGGGTCTGAGGGGGAGGACACACGCTCTGCAGTTTTAGACATCCCAAACGCATTTGCCTCTTTGAAAAAATGAAATCAGCCCGTCTTCACTGATCTTGAGAACGTTGCCAAACTCGGAGGCGGCGATGGCCGCCGTCGTACGGCCCCCTTCGATATTCTCGGGGTGCAACTCGGACAAATCGTGGTGCCGCAGAATGGCCCCAAAAGCCAGCAGTTGTGCATCCTGGTCCAGCACAATCGCACCATCGATTCGCGCGATCGTTTCTAAGACCGAGCCGGGTACCTCGAGCATCCGTTTCTGATGCAACAAGTAATGCAACTGGTCTTTTGTGCTGGTCACGGACTGCTGACCGTTGCCCGGCAAGTGGCTAACGAGATCAGTCACTGAAACCAGCTTGCGTGCGTTCCGAGGGTCACCAAGGACAACCAGCAGCCCACCTCGCCGGTCTTCGGCCAGATTGAGGGCGGCAACAAACAGACGTTCGGCTAGTTGCGAATTCCCCACAGCTTCGACCCACAGTCGATATTTGCGCTCGGCCTCCGTGAACCTCCATCGGCCGTCCCAGAATCGGAAGATCTGTACGCCATCGGCAATGATCTTCATCTCTCCGTTGGGGGTTAGGATCATGCACACATGACCGCCGCACAATGTGGCCCGGCTATGAGTTTGATATCGCGCAGTGCTGGGCACTGGCAGAGCAATATCGGAGTAAAGCTGAGCCCATTCCTCGACATCCACGATCTCGGCCAGAAAGCCGTTTTCATCGACCAACGCGAGTGTTTGGAGTCCGTCACACAAGCGATAGAAAGTGCGAATCAAGGTCAACGAGGGAGAATAACGTAAGGCGTCCGGAGGTTTGGCGGGCAGCTCGTGGCACGGATCCGGCATTCTTCCGAACAGCAGCGCTCCGGTGGAGATGCGCCGGTTCTCGTAGGTGCTCAAGGAAGTCGTGCGCAGGACCTCAATCGCATCTTCGACGCGATCGGGTCCCGTCCACGTCAATTCGCTATATGGTGCTCGGTCTACGTATGCCGAAACATAGCGGTCTTCGGGCAGGCCGCGGAATAGTTCGAATCGCTGCTCGACTCGATCTGCATCCTGGATCATTCGATAGCGCGCACCTAACACCGCGCCGATGCAGGTAAGAAGTCGTATCTCGGAGTCAGAAAAGGGCTCGTCGCGGGTCAACGAGCAGCGCGACCCGAGCCAGTTCATGGTTACTGATCTGCCATCGGATCCTAAGGCGACTCGCTCTTGCGGCAAGGCAGGATCGCGCTCGATCGACTCAAACTTTGCCGAGGGAAAGAAGTAGCCGACGCCTCCCTCAATCAGCTTTTCATACAGCCCGTCGATAAAATGAGGCGCTTGAGTCCCATCGAGCATACAGTCTGGGTTCGCGGCATCCGCGGCGCAGATATGAGTTTGAGATGCGGCAACGAGGCGGAAGACTCACCCAATTTTGATGCCAGGGGGAGTTTGCGAGCGACCAAGAAAGAAACGAACTGTTTCGCTTTCTCTTACGAGTTAGAAACACCCGAAGAAGATTGGGGCGTTCGTTCGATCTGTACCGTCAAGGTTATCGGAGGGAAGCTCCCGATCGGGAACCCGGTCAGGCGTACTGACCGGGGTCGATACCGAATTTCTTCATGCGTGACAGAAGTGTGGTGCGATTGATACCCATGCGTGCAGCAGCTCCGTCGGTACCGCCAACGCGACCCTTGCTTTCGCCAAGTGCGCGCACAATTTCCTGGCGTTGCTTCTGGGCCCTTGCATCGGCGGCAGTCTTGTTCCCATCGAGAATATGGAGAGTCTCTTTCACGATTCGTGCAATGTCTTCCCTGCCGGAACCCTGCATCGTAACCGCGGGTTCCTGAGCGTTGGATCTGCGCAGTTCCGCCAGCGGCGCTTCCAGCGATTTGCTGCGGGTCAGGATCACGGAACGCTCGATGAAATTTTCCAGCTCCCGGATGTTACCGGGCCATTCCCATGCTGTCAGCCCTTTCATGACGGCCGGTGAAATACCTCTGATATTCTTCTGCATTTGCTTCGCAAACTTTTGCACAAAGTAGCTCACCAGCAGAGGAATATCTTCCTTGCGCTCCCGCAAGGGCGGTATGCGGATCGGAAATACGTTGAGGCGATAGTACAAATCACTGCGGAATTCCTTTTGGGCAATCATCTCTTCCAAATCGCGATTGGTGGCCGCCACCAGTCGTACGTTCACTTTGCGGGTATGAGTGCTGCCCAGACGCTCGAACTCTCGTTCCTGCAAAGCGCGCAGTAATTTTGGTTGAATCTCGATCGGGATGTCCCCCACTTCATCCAGGAAGAGGGTTCCCTGATCGGCTAACTCCAGCCGCCCGACTTTCTGCGCGATGGCACCAGTGAACGCTCCTTTTTCATGCCCGAATAGTTCGCTTTCCAGTAGCCCCGTTGGAATGGCAGCACAGTTCGTCTTTACAAAGGTGCGATCCTTGCGTCGGCTGCGGTCATGGATGGCGCGAGCGATCAATTCCTTGCCCGTACCGGTCTCGCCAAGCAGCAGCACTGTAGAGTCGTTTGGAGCGACGGTCTCAACCAGTTCCAGAACGTGCTTTAATGTCGGGCTGTTTCCAACGATATTCTCAAAGTTCGTCTCGCCGCGGATCTCTTCTTCGAGGTACAACTTTTCCTGCGCGAGCTTGTCCTTAAGTTCCGAAATCTCGTGGTACGCCAATGCATTTTCGATGGCGATTGCTATCTGTCCCGCGGCTTGTGTCAGAAATTCGACGTCGTATGGGGTGAAAGGAATTTCGGTAGTCCGCGCAATGGTCAGGATTCCGAGTGCTCGACCCCGATTAATCAGCGGAATCAGACAGATGTTCTCCAGGCCTTCGGCGACCACATCATTGTAGATCTCAGGGGGGACTTCGGAAGTATCGGCCTTGTGAAAAATTGCTGGCTTCAGTGTCTCCAGAACGCGCCTGGAGGCACCAGCTATGGTAAGGACCCGCTCCTCCTTGATGAGGCCTTTGCCCTGAGGAAAATCAAGGACATATAACTTGGACGTGCCTGAAGCCGAATCCATGAGCGAAACCGCCACGGCATCACACTGCATGACCTCGCGGATGTTAGCTGCGACGGCTCGTAACAGTTCCCGAAGCTTAAGATTCGAGGTTATTCGATTGGTCAGGTTCAGAAGCAATTGGAGGCGCTCGTTTTGACTTTGTAGGCACGCATGCGCACTCTGCGCGCGACTCAGATTCAAACCATCATCAAGCGCGAAGGCGACGACACGCCCGACCAGCCGGAGGAAGCATATGTCTTCCTCACTGAATGGATTCACGGTGTCGCGGCTGATTCCGAAAACACCCAGTCGTCGATGCGGCGTCGTCAACGGTACGCGGACCCCCGAGCCAAGCCGCATTTTCTGGGCCCACACCCTGAATTGCGGAAATCGCTCCTCGGTATTCCAATCGGCAGTATGCTGTGGATCCCCGCTCGCCATAGCGTGCCACATTGGCAACTCTTCCATAGGCAGGTCCGGGAAAGGAAAAGAACCCTTACCCCAAACGAGATATTCGATTTCCCTGGAGTTCTCCTTGAATACAGTGAAGTAGAGGTGATCGAAGTGGAGAAAGTCGCCGATTTCATCCGCCAGAGTACTGGCCAGTTCTTCAGGTTCACCGCAAGCCGCGATCGCTTCACTGATGCGCATCACAGCCTCATAGCGATGGCTGCTCGTTTCACGCGCGATGACAGGTACTGTGTCGTTCATGCCCTGTTCCGATACACCAACTCAGTGTGGGGTGCGGGCCGGCGTTACCCAAAGATTGATGATCCCATTCCGCTAAAGGTCGCATTATTCTGAGAAGTGCGGCGGGCGAGTCGCAGGCCTGACGGTGCGGCGGCACGCATGGACATGAAGCGCACGACGATGATCTCGCGCATGAAGAAGTTGGGCATCGAGCCGCGAACCGTGTTGTCACCCTCTATCAAGCGCTCTTTCGTACCTCCGACGGGCTCTTTCTGCTTCCTCGAACTGTCGACCCTAGAATTGCCGCCTGTCAGCAATCGTCGACAAGTGTCGAGAGATCGTCGTCGGGATTTCCCGACACCATCCCGCTCCCGATCAATCTCTTCCGTTAAAGTGAGCGATTTAAGAGACGTCCTTGCAGCGCTTCGGTTTGGTCCTTCAATTGCTTTCACCTACTTGCAGTCGATGTAGCTCGTGGGCCCACGAGACGTGAGCTCGATCATGCGCGTTTGCACGACACGTTCGCACAGAGGTTCACACGATCAAGGAGATGGTCATGGCGAAGGTGATTGAGTTTCATATACCGAAGAACTTTCGGCATAGGTTCGCGCGTGCCGGCCAGCCCCAACCGGGAAAGGTTATCAAGTTTTATTCGCAGGCAAACAGGTCAGGCCCGACTCGACCAGCTGGCGCTGTCCTCGGGTGGCTGCTGGCAGGGACGGAGTCGAACCACGCTGTAGGAAGTGAGTCGTATGCACACCCTGGAGTCGCTTAGAAAGGGGACACGCTATGTCGGCAATAACAATGTTCATGGAAGGAGACAGAGCGGTTCCGAACGGTCTCCTTAGCGAGCGTGCTCACGAACTGGACGGCGTCGTGTCCCGCCACCTACCAATGTTTTACAAGAGGGCTTTCCGCTTCTTGGGCAACATGCCCGACGCGGAAGATGCCGTCCAAGATGCTCTCCTTTCCGCGTACCAACATCTAGGCCAGTTTAGGGGGCAAGCACAGCTTTCAACCTGGTTAACGACAATCGTCAGCAACGCTGCCCGGATGAAATTACGCCGCCGCCGGGCTAGCTACTTGTCGCTCGACGAGAAGCAGGGGGAAGAGGGTCTCACGTTTTCGGACCGGCTGGCTGATTTGAAGCCAAATCCAGAAGAAGTGTGCTCCACAGCGGAAGCACGAGACCGGCTGGTCGAGGGCTTTAAGCAGCTCTCACCAAAGCTGCGCAAAGCATTTCAGTTGCGCGATATCGACGGTTTAACCACGAAGGAAGCTGCGCTTGTTTTGGGTGTTCCCAAAGGGACAGTGAAAGCGCAGCTCGCTCGGGCGCGCGCCAAGCTTGCCGCGATCCTACGCGTGCAGCCTTTCAGGCAGCGGTCCCAAAGCGGTTCACTTCGTAGCGGTGTCTACGAAAGGACCCTCCGAGAACTGGGTTTAGGACGAGGCTTGGAACATTCGGCATTTCGTCTCCGACCGAGGAGGCCAAATGAGGGGTTCCGCATTGATGTTACGAGGGCCTAGTCCAACAAGGAGAATTGCAAATGCCGCACGCAACGTCGCAAACAAGTGAAGAGATCATTTCCGGCATTCTTAACTGGGTGTGCCCCGAATGCGGCGGACCGATGGGCGGACGTGCAAAAGAGTTCAAGTGTCAAGGTCAATGTCTAAGGGACTGGCGCGATGTTTGGGAACGTCGCCTTGGCAAACCAGACAAGAAGGCGAACTCGCCGCAGGCTCCAGGCAAACCGTTCGCGGACTATGCGACGACCGAGGCGGCGCGGGAGGTGCCGCTATGAATCCTATTGTCCAGCTTCTCGTGAAGCACGGTTACGCGGTTCTGTTCGCATCAGTGTTCGCGCGCCAAATGTGGTTGCCTGTACCGGCAATTCTGGTTCTGATTGCTGCTGGGGCGCTGGCAGGCTCCGGACGGATGACATTGGCGATCGCCCTCGGTCTTGCCATCATCGCCTGTTTACTGGCCGACATGGTGTGGTACGAGGCCGGTCGACGGTGGGGTGACCAGATCTTGCACTTCATTTATGGCTTTGCCCTAGACCCGGATGGCGCCGCTCGCCGGTCGAAAGAGATCTTCGTCCGCCATGGGCTTCGGACTCTCATGCTCGCCAAGTTCGTCGTGGGACTGGATGCGGCAACGCCTTCTTTAGCCGGGCTGTCCGGCATAAGCCGGTTTCGCTTCATTGCCTTTGACGCCGTTGGAGCCGCTCTCTGGTCAGGTGCTTACGCCGGACTCGGCTATGTCCTCGGCCAAGACCTGGATCGTGTTGCTGCGTACGCAATGAGATTGGGCACGCTTTGGGCGATTGTCGTGTTCGTGGCACTAGCTGCGTATGTTGGCCGCAAGCTTGTTCAATGGCATCGCATTGTGCGCGAATTTCGAATGGCTCGGATCTCGCCAGAAGAGCTTAAACAGAAGCTGGACGCGGGCGAAGAAGTCGTGATCTTTGATCTACACGGCCGCCGGGATGGCAGGCGAAGCCATCACGGCATTCCCGGCGCGGTGTGCATCGATCCGCATAGGCTGGGACAACACGATCATCCCGAGAAGCGAACGCCAATCGCCCGCGATTGCGAGGTCGTCCTTTACTGTACCGCTCCCCATGAGCTCACCTGCGCACGGGTTGCCCTGGAGCTGCACCGCCGTGGATTTGAGCGTGTGCGACCACTTGCCGGCGGCCTTCAGGCTTGGGCGGAACGAGGCTTCCCTCTGACCTCGGTGATGCTGTGCGGCGGTAGATGAGATGAACTGTGCCACTCGAACCACGCTCTCGCCTTCGTTCGGTCCAAAACGTCTGTATCTCGTCTGCGGTTTTGCTTAGAGCCCCTATTGCTCAGTCGCCTTTTCGTGCGTGAATCACGCCCGAACAACATTCCCAGAGAACCCAGGTATCCCGAACTTGGAATGTGCAGACTTGATGGTGTCGGGTCTCATTTTGGACGAACTGAGTCCGAATACTTGAGGAACGGCGTTCATGAGATTGAAGGCGTGGAACGGAGGTTAATGTGATCGGACCGATTGCGTTCACGAGCGCTTGCGGCGCCGCGGCCTTGTTCATGCTGGCATTTCTATGTGCTCTTCTGAGAGAGGCAAGCAGGACCCGTATTCGATTCACCAAACGACACAAGAGTACTAGTCTCACGCCTGTCTCGATTAAGCACCCGTCGCCGCGCTCGGATCGGAGCTGCACAGATTCTCAGACCGCGAACAGTTCAGTCATCCTCGCCGGCCCTAATTGTCGGATACGGCGTTGCTGCTGACCAAATAGGGACTTAGGCTTCGACTTTGCGGCCGCTTTGTGGGTGTGTCGCCACACTCGACAATCGTCGATTCTGGCTTTGACATTCTCCGACTCGCCTCGTCGCCCTGCTTTCCGGCCGGCAATGGATTCAATAGTTTGCTACAGCACCAAGGCACTCTGGCTATGGCAAGCCTCTTGCGATAGTCAAGTTCGGCACGAGCCCAATATGTTCAGGATTTCCATCACCGACACGCCGTCACGGCGCACGCTAGTCGTAGAAGGAGCCCTCACCGGACCCTGGGTTGCCGAGCTGGGCACAACCTGGAGAAATGCAGGCCGGGAGCTAGAGGGACGCAAATTGGTCATCGACCTGAGGAACCTGACCATCATTAGCTGTGAAGGAGAAGAAGCGATCTTCGATCTGATGAAGAAAGGGGCGAGGTTTACCTGCGGCGGCGTCCTCACCAGGCACGTGCTGAAACAACTTGCGCGAAAGAAAAAGCAGGAAGCACCACGGAGGTGAACATGCCGGGAACAAAGCACATCGCAAGCCCTATGCCGTACGCGAGCACCGGTGATTTCGACCGAATCTTTCATGAAGAAAAAGACAGCCTGTATCGGCTGTCGTTCCTGCTGACCGCGGACCACGAGAAGGCTCAGCTGTGCTTTGTTTCCGGAGTGCAGGATTCGGTGAAGGGGAACCCGGTGTTCAAGGAATGGGCGCGTTCATGGGCTCGGCGGACAATCATTCAGAGCGCCCTTCGAGTCATCAACCCGCGACCGACAGAAGAGCATGATCGTGTGATCTTCAATCGTAATCGCAGGACGGACGCAATCGAGCAGGGGGAAATTGGGGCGGTTCTCCAACTCGAACCGTTCGAGCGCTTTGTGTTCGTAATATTGGTTCTCGAACATTATTCCGAGCACGAGTGCTCCCTTCTGCTGCACGGCTCTCGGCGTGACGTGACTGCAGGGCGAAATCGCGCATTGCAGCAACTCCGAGGTGCGATGGAATTGCTCGCTAATCAGCCGGTAAGCGTCGGCGCAGAGAAGCCGGGCTCGGATGACAACTACGGTTCTGCGCTCGCAGACGTGCTCCACATCTAGCAATTTCGGCATGCACGAAAATACAACTTCCCGGATGCACCTTCGAACTCCCCCGCCTGAGCCTCGCTCTGCCGCGGATGCTTACTTCTGATCTTTGGCTTTGTGCGTGAGTCGGCGCAGGATGAATTCCTGTGCCAGGTTGGCGGCCGCCCGCTGGCCGGTTGCGATAAGGAAATTCCCCAAAAACAGCCCGACTCCGCGATTCGACGCCGGATAGTAGGCATTCGAGATGGCAGCCGAGGCCAGATCGCCACCTATGGTTGAGTAGTTCGGCTGCCGCTGCCCGTTATCTCCTCGGGTGATGAATGGAGTCGTGAGGGCGTGCAGAACACGAGACTTCGTTGTGCCCGTGCCTTGGTAGAAGTAGCGCGGGTCCTGGTGCAGTAGTGATGGCAGGATGGCGCCACCGATCATGATGTCGGTGAAACCGTTCGCATAGGCGGCGCCATAGCGCTCACCCAAACCTTTCCAACCCTGGGGGTAGTTCGGGTCGTTTCCTGCCTGCTCGGCGCCGGCAGCTATAGCTACGCCGAAAAAAGTGACAGGATCGAAGGAGACCTTGGCGGCGAGTTCGAACTTCAACTTGGTTGTGAGCGGCGCGGCATTTTGATCGTAGGATACGTAGAAATTGGGGATGAAGCCGAAGATGCGCTGCTGCTCCTCGATCTTGACCTGCTCGGTTGCGACCTCGTTTGCGGAGTAACCTACAGTCACGGTGGTAAGCGCCATCGCCACTTGGAGCTTGGTGCCCTTCACGATTACGTATTGGCCTGGTTTGAGCATGATCTCGGGTGAAGTCCAGTTCGCAAATCCTGGGGCGCTGATGGTCACGTGGTAGGAGGTTTCCGGCTCGAGATCCTTGAATTCAAAGAATCCGTTGTCGTTCGATACGATCGTGCGGGAATCGCTGACGACTCGGCCTTCGAGACTGACTGTGGCGCCCGGAATGGCATCGTCGTTCACATCGACTGCAGTGCCGACAATAATTCCCGGCTGCGGCTTGGGCGTGTCAGACAATAAGGGCAACTGCTCCTGCGCTTTGGAAGCGATGGATCCGCAAAGGTAGAGCACCGCTACAAAGACACGCCACTGCATTCCGCGTCCTCCCATCATGACGGAAATTTTTAACGTCAGTTCTCCGAGAACCCAGTAGGCAACTAATCGACCAAAGCGACCCGCTATGGAGACGTCTCGCAAACCGCTGACTTCAGTGAAACCAGAGAGGATCGTGCGGGGATAGTGTCAACAGGTGTCGAACACATCTTCGACATTCGTCAAAGATGACACCGTCGATACGTGCGGGAGGTCGCAAACTCGACGAAGAGCCGAGAAGCACTTGCCGGAAGAGGAAGAGTGCCGAAACAATCATCAAGAATTTCTTTCGCAATGCGGAGAAAGAAAAAGGTTCGACCGATTGGCAGGATTTCCGACACCTGTCGAAACCTGACTGCTACGATTTGACAGACCCTGTAGTTTGCCTTCACTTCACGCCCGCAACCTGGCTTGATGAGGGACCTCAGCACGATTTACCGGTCATAACGTGGGCATTTTCCTTGCCTGAACTTCAGCGCTGAATTCGATCGACAAGCTCTGGCTCAGACTCTGTGCGCTTGGAAGGGACGACTTTTCACGTTAGCCCGAGGAATCTCGCTGCTCTCGCGCACAGTATTTGCAACGACGTTCCTTGTCAGCCCGCTCGTGCCCAAGAGCGCGCCACACATATTATGAGTTTGGGGTCTGTTCTTGGGGCAATTCGGGAATGGCCATGCCTTCGGCAGCACTACAGTTGATAGTCGCATGTACCAGGTCGAAATCCGATATGGACGTCTCATCTTCACGAATCGCTTGAGCGCATTACGCTATGTTGCCGAAGTACCACTGTCGGTGGTAGGCGACCCGCGGGCGAATGGCCAGCGAGTGTATGCCTACGGTACTGCGGGAGTCCCATCGGCGCACAAGTCAATTTTCTTCACTCCCGCCGGATCCAACCATTTCTCACCAACGGCGGAGGCTTCCCAACCGGTAGATGTTCGGCGCCGCTCAGTTCAACTTCACCGCCAGGGCGCCAGCTTCCGTGTGAGTCAATTACCTCGCGACGATGGTGTCGACAGTGTCGATGTCATCCTTCGACACTTTAGTCCTCATCCTTCTCCGATCGGCCGGCGGCTTGCCGACTTACCGACTGTTACCCGCCATTGCATGGGAGAGCGTGATCCAGCAGGCCTATTAAGGGTGGGTTTCTGCAGTTGCGTAAAAAACAAATTCGATCCCAAGTACTAAATCTCGAACGACAGATTGCCAGCAAGTGTCAGAATTCTGGCAGTTTCAACGGGGATCCGGCGGAAGGCGGATTCCCTTATGTGCGTTGTTGGGCTTTCGAATCTGGCCTCGATCACGGAATACCGAATGTGGCAGGCTTGCTATTTTGCCCAGCGATTCTCGCGGACTGTGGGCCAGAGGCTGCCTCGATGAGTTGCTTCCGATAGCCTTGGGGCCGACTCGTAACCTGGCTCAATGACGGATTTCACTACGGGCATTCGCCCTACATGACTTTGGCATTTCCTTTGCAAGAGTCTGAGAGGAAATGCCGACGGTTCTCCCAACAGAGGAACCGCCCCATGCAAACCTTGTCCGAGGTGATTTTGCAATGGCCACAGCCGCCAAGTTCCGCATCGACGTAGCAATCCACGACCTTCTAGTGAATTCCAGCCAGCGCCCCCCGGCACCGGCTCAGGCAAAGGGTCTCGCCCTTCCTGAGCCGGTTTTTCCCCAATTCCCGGAGCGCCTTGACGATCTTGGCCCCGAGACTCCGCCAGAGAAGCGGAAATGGGGCGCAAAGGATGTGTACCGTTACTCACGCGGATGGCTGGGTCCTTACGTCCGTTCGCGAGTTTTGCCCGGAGAGTTCCACCCCATCACCGCCTATCTGTTTGTCGAGTACAAGTGCAACCTCGATTGCTGGTATTGCTGGTCCTACAACAATAAGGTCAAGGGTATGACCGAGGACGTGGCCCGCCGTTCGATCGACTGGCTGCACGACAATGGCTGTCGCGTGTTGGCGCTCATGGGTGGCGAGCCTCTGCTGCGGCCGGAATTCATTCACAAAGTCGTTTATTACGCGGCGAAGAAGGGCTTCTGGGTTTATATCGCCACGAACGGGCGTTTGCTCCGCCCCGACGTCGCAGACCGCCTGGGCGACGCCGGCGTGGCGGTATTCAATTTTGCGCTGGACTCGTGGGACCTTCAGCCGAGCCTGCCCAAGGCATTGGTCCCCGCGGAGAAAAATCTGGAATATATCCTGCGCAAACAATACGTGGACGGATACCTGGTTTTTTTTAACATCAATATTTGCCGCAATAACCTGGAGGACGTAAGAAAACTAACTGAATACGCCCACGACCATCGGATTGCGACCGACTACCACATCAATGAGACTCCCATGCTCGAACAGGATGATCACTTTAAGCACCTGTACGACAACCCCACCTATATTCGGCCGGAAGACTGGCGCGAAATCGACTCGCTGGTCGATTGGCTGGTCGAGAAAAACAAGGCT
>DATBYA010000164.1:0-52155 GCA_036514015.1 Candidatus Sulfotelmatobacter sp. | reverse complement strand
TCCAGCCATGGAGCACCACCATCACCAGATGCCCGAACACGAACGCCAGCATCGCCCACATGATCAGGAAATGCCACAACCGCGCCCAGTGAAAGCCGCCCATGATCCACGCTAGCCACGAGAACTGGACTGGTTTCCATATAACGAGACCGGTCAGCACGGACAGCACGCCCAGTCCGATCGCAGAGGTGTATGCGTGCTTCTGTAGCGCGTTGTAGGCTTCCCTGGCAGGCGGCTTGGGGCCGAAAAGGAAGTAGTGGCGCACCATCGGCCACACGCCAGGGAGATCAAGTCGTACAAAGAGCACCTGCTTGTAGTTTCCGCTGAAGATCTGGTAGCCGATATACAGTAGTCCGGTCCCGATGTAGATCCACATAAAGGTGAGGTGCCACTGGAGCGCGCCTCCCAGCCATCCGCCCAGCGCGAAAGCTTTTGGCCAGTTGAGGAGATCCTTCTGTGGGATTTTTGCTCCGAAGCTAGGAAAGGCGCGGAAGATCTGCAGACCGCTTCCGGCCATCACGAACAGCGAGACGGCGTTCACCCAGTGGCAAAGGCGAACCACAAGAGGGTGTTCATACACCGCTTCTGTTACTTCTCCTGTCTTCACCTTTTCGATCGCAATCGCGCGAGTTTCCATAGTCATCGCTCCGCGCTACAGACCATAGAATTCCGGGTAGCCTTGATCTTCCCAGTAGCCGACCCTTTCCAGTACATGGCTCACTTTGAGGTCGGTGAGATACTTTGCCTGCTTGTAGCCAATCTTCGTGGGAACGCTCAGACGCAGCGGAGCGCCGTGCTCGCGGGTCAGCGACTGGCCGTACATTTCGTAGCAGAGCAAAGACTGCGGATGCACTGCGGTCGCCATGTCGAGCGACTCGTAATAGTCATCCGCGCATTCGACGGTCACGAACTCGGCGGTCGGATCGGCGCCGATCATCTTGAGGAAGTCGGAGAGGCGCGCGCCGCCGAACCGGCCAATCACGTCCCACCCCTCGATGCAAACATGCCGTGTGTTTTGCGTACACTTGGGCAGAGCCTGAATCTGCGCGAGAGTGTAATCTCCCGGCTTTTGTACCGCGCCAGTCACCTTGAGAGTCCACTTGTCGAAATCCACCTCAGGGTCATCGACGTCGTAGTCGTTAATCGGGAACTTATCGAGAGGGGTCAGCTCTGACTCAGAAAATGTGGGCGCCAAATGGCCGGATCGGAAAAGCCTTGCCGAGGCCCAATCGCTAAAGCCAAGACCGCCCTTGAGGAGTGGCTTCTGCAATTGCGGGATGGCAAAAGCGCCCAGCGCTATCACCGGCGTGAGTTTCAACAGCTCGCGCCGGCTGATGGTTTTGAACTTGCGGCTGTCGGTCCGTGAGTACATAACCGCTCTCCGTTGCAGACGATAAGATCAGAAGTTATATGAGATTTACGAATCGGCAAAAAGTTACAAACTGCCCATCTGCGTAGGGACAATATCACCGGGCGGGCGCTGGACCCACCGCGCCGCCCGCTCCTTCACGAGCAACCCACAAGCGAGATCGGTGACAAAATCAGAAACTTATCGTTGTGTGGTCCATCAAAGTGTACGCAATTGTCCTCCGCTAACAAAATGCGCAAACTCTGTAACCTTTTCTCGAGCGAATCGCTCTCATTCACACGCGGCGCTTGAACCATTAGGCACACGACTGCAAGTGTTCGGTTGCTTTATTGATCAGGCGGCACGCGACTAAAACCATTGGAGTTAACTTAATGCGTAAAGTACTTCGCACGCTATTCATGGCCGGACTAACTATTGGTCTGGCTTCGCCGGGGCTCAGCAACGCACAAACTGGAGATTCGGACAACGCAGGCGCTGTGTTTGTTATGACCAACGCCATCGACAAGAACGAAGTAATCGCCTACCGTCGCGCTCAGGACGGCACGTTACAGGAAACCGGCAGATTCGCGACCGGCGGACGAGGTAGCGGTGGTAACAACGACCCCTTGGAATCTCAAGGGTCATTGAAACTCAGCCAGGATCACACGCTGCTGTTCGCAGTGAATGCTGGCAGCGGCAGTGTCTCTGTGTTTAGCGTTCACGGCTCACGACTATCGCTCGTGGAAAAAGTGATCTCCGGCGGCAGCGAGCCCAATGCAGTCGCGCAGAACGGAAATCTTGTGTACGTCAGCAACGTAGGCGGCAGCAGCAGCGTAGTTGGTTTCCGGTTGGATCATGGCAAGCTTACGCAAATCCCCAACTCCACACGCTTTCTTTCCACTAATAACTCGGGTGCTGGAGGTTTGGCATTCAGCCCAGACGGCAAGTTCCTGGTGGTGGTTGAACGTTTGACCAACGACGTTGACGTGTTCAGTGTTCAAGGTGATAGCACTTTGTCTCCATTCGTGGCGAACCCGAGTGCAGGCCCTGGCGCATTCTCAGTGAGTTTCGCTCCGAACGGGGCGGTTCTGATCTCCGAGACCGGTCCTTCTGGAGTGCCCAACGGCTCGGCCCTTTCATCCTACGAAATCGGCACCAACGGCACGCTATCTCCTATCAGCACCAGTGTTCCGACGCTAGGAGCCGCGAACTGCTGGAATGTCGTCACCCCTGACGGTAGCTTCGTTTATACCTCCAACGCCGGCTCATCCACCATCTCTGGGTTCGCCATCGCGAACACAGGGGCATTGACTGCATTGTCAGGAACGATTGTCGGAACCAACCCTGAGGGATCCACCAACCTCGATATCGCGGTCAGTTCCGATGGTAAGTTCATCTACACCTTGAACTCAGTGGCGGGTGCCGTCGGCATTTTTGCCGTTCAGAAGGATGGGACGCTACTTAATGTTGGGTTCGCCAGCGGCGTCGCTCCGCTGAGCGGCTTCAACGGAATCGCGGCATTCTAACATTTTCCTGTGAGTTGCGATTTCGCCATCGCAACTCACAGGATTGTTTTCGGCTCCCCGCAGGGGACACCACCTTTTCATCGCATTGCAGAGATCTATTTCCCCTCCATGAAGGCTTTGCAAGCCTGCGCCGCATCGGACGGCGGCAAACAGACGCTCGCGAATGCAGTGGCAATTTCTTCCGGCGGCGCACCGATCTTCCGGGTGGCCGAAGAGGAGGTATTCGTGTTTCAAGGGAAGTGACTCATCGGCCGAGAGTTGAAAGTGTTCTGATAACGGGCCGCCGGCAGAGCAACGGGAAAATCGTGGCGGCGGGATTTTCCGGCCAGCGCTACTTACGATTGCAGGTGTTGTTGTTTTGTAGCCTCAATCTCGCCCTTGATTCCCCTGCCTTCTGGGTGCGGCGCAAAGGTGCGAACATCTTCCCGGTAGCACATTGACGATAGCTTCGTGCGAGAATCTTCCTGTGCAGGGCGTCGTGGAACTAGGATTGCGAAAATCGTTCAAGATAGTTTCTCCAGGTAGCTCCGTGCGGCGAAGAGTTGCCTATAGCCTGGCCATCGTGAGATTGATTCTGGTACCCGTCATTCTTCTCCCGGTCTACTACCTGTATGGGTCTGATTGTGGACCGCGTCAGCGTAGACGCTCCAGTCGCAGGACTCGCGGAGCAGGCATCGGTTGAGATGCTTGGTGGCCCGATGTGCGGAGCACAACTACTTCCTGCTTCGCGATCCGGAATACCTCAAGACGAACCAGGAGTCAGTCGCCCAAGCGAAACAGGCGCTGGAACAGATTCACGATCTTGGACCGGGAGAACAGTCTGCCACCCAGCAGGCGCTGGAAAATGTGACTCTCTATGGCAACAGTTTCGGGATGCGGTGTCACCGCTCTCCAGACGTTTTTCTTCATAGCAAATACCAGTTCCTTGGCAGAGCCCTTGGTTTGGGGGCACGACCGTTCCTCTCGTGGGAATGCTAGCAAGCAAAGACGAACATAGAGATTTTTTCGGCGGTTAGGACGCAGGACGCTTCCCATACAACCATTTCCGCAGAAACGCGGCCGATGCCGATGAGAACTGGCCCGACCCAATGCGTGTCGACGTGGATCATGCGCACGGCCGAAAGCAAAAACATGACGCCACCGATCAGAAATAGTGGGCCGGTGATAGCACAGTGAAAACAGCTATT
This sequence comes from Candidatus Sulfotelmatobacter sp., assembly GCA_036514015.1. Classification (GTDB taxonomy): domain Bacteria; phylum Acidobacteriota; class Terriglobia; order Terriglobales; family Acidobacteriaceae; genus Sulfotelmatobacter. The sequence goes on along the minus strand of DATBYA010000164.1, from coordinate 48,094 downwards.
TCTGTGCCAGTTCGCGAGACAGCCAATGGCCATGGCGAAAAAGCACGCCGCCGGATTCCTATGAGGCTCAGCATTCCCCAGCTCTCAGCGAGACGATGAACCAGTAGCAGATCGCTGCTGGCGAGCTACAACAAGCTCCCACAATGACATTCACACCGCCGCCTACACGAGTTATCACACAACCACGCCCAATGGTTACAATCTTCAGATCAGTTACGTTACGCGCGACAACCGTTTGACCTTGGCGAAGGCCGTCAACCCAAAAACCTGAGTGAGACTGGGTACGACAAGAGCTGGGATTATCGCCGCAGTGTCAAACTCACGGTAAAGGAAGTAAGACAACGACGCCTTTACCGACATCTGCGCCTGGACTGCGGGACGAGACTTCAGCGTTGCGATCAACGGAACCGTCGTTCGAACTCGGTGATCACCTTCATAACCATGACAACGCATTGCACCGGAAACTTGCCAACCGCAGTTTCGGCGGCGAGAACGAGACCATCGGCCCCATCGTCCAATGTGTTGTAAATATCATTGATTTCAGCGAGCGTCGGTACGTCGGTGTGCACCATGGATTCCAACAGATTGGTGGCGACGTAAACGGGACGACCAACGGCCTTAACGCGTCCGATGATGTCCTTCTGATGTCCGGGGATCTGTTCCAGTGGCACCTGGCGCGAGAGGTCGCCACGATCGATCAGGATGGCATCGGAAAGGGCCGCGATCTCTTCCAGGTTCGTTATTCCGCAGCGAGATTCTATTTTCGAAATCAAGGTTGCGGTCGGTCCGATTAGCTCCCGCATCTCCCCGACATCCTCGGGACGATTCGCAAAAGACAAGGCATAATGGTCGACGCCCATCTCTCGTCCAATCTTGATCGCTTTGCGGTCCTTGGCGGTGATCGCTGGGAGATCGATATCGCGATGCACATTGCAAGCTTTGTTGCTGCCCACCCGCCCGCCTTTGCGGATGCGCAGAACCGCCCGGTCGCTTTCCAGTTCCATCACCTCAGCCACAACGGCGTGAAAATCAATCGTGATGAGGTCGCCGCGTTCCAATAGTTCAAGAGTCGAGGCCGGAGTGAAGTTGAACTTCTGAGCGGTACCGGAAATCGGATGACGATGAACGTGGATCAGACTGTCCTTCTTCAGATTGGTGGGCGGGGCTAGAAACGTTCCGGTCCGAACCTGCGCCCCTTCGCTGTCGAGACAAACCGGCACCGTGGAGTGCTCTTGCAAAAAGGCGATCGCAGGAAGCACGTCCTCTATCGCGGTGTGCGAGAGGTTGATTCGAAAAAGACTGACGCCGACCGCCTGAAGACGCTGGATTATTCGGGGCTTGAGCGAAGTCGGCCCTAAGGTACAGATCACTTTTCTATTCGCCGCTGGAACATAACCGGTGGGACTGGCGCCCAGCCGTTGCTCGTTCATCATTCCTGCACTGACGAATAACTGCCCCAGTTTTGGCAGATCCACATCGCCTTCAAACGGACTGGACAAGTTCGAACCTCGTTCCTTACGCTAACCGGCCAACCAGCGTCTTGGAGTGCAGAAATATCTTGGTGTCGAAATAACGTGGATTGAATGTACTTCGGGAGTTCCCTGGTACCGGATTCGCGGTTCTCGGGCCGATACGCTGGACCGCCAGTGTCACGAGATTTTCATCGAAGGTTAACGACATTGTCATCATTCTTTAACAATTCCATTATTACATCTATGTCTATCATAATACTAGCGTTATCGGAGCTGCCTCGTTTAGAAGCACGCGAAAGGCCAATCATGCCCCTTTTGTTTTGGCAGTAAACGGCCACAACCGAAACCCCGATAGTTGCAACTTATTGCGTCACTTGCGTGATTTTTTTCACATTCCTGTAATAATTTATTCACCTTCCTGTAATAAATGCTTCCCCGATCGGCGGCCTTTTGTTACTATTCACCAGTATGTCTAGCAACATAGTCGACTATGGACTGCCCGTATACTCTGCGTCGTCGAGCCGCGCGCGCAGCAAAGCCCCGGTTTTTGTCATCGGCTGTAGCCGGTCAGGCACAACCCTGCTCTACCACATGCTTCTCTCCGCGGGGAACTTTGCCGTGTACCGCATGGAGTCGCAGATCCTGACTCTTTTGGAACCTCGGTTCCGCCCACTGAGCAAACCGCAAAACAAACGGAAAATGCTCGACGCCTGGTACGCCACGCGCCTGTACGAGCGTTCTGGCCTCGAACCGGAGGAACTCGAACCGCGAATCATGGCGGAGTGCCAAAACGGCGGGGACTTCCTGCGCATTCTGATGGAACAGATTTGCCGGAAACAAGGCGTGCAGCGATGGGCCGAGACCACCCCGGAACATCTGCTGTACATACGCCGCATCAAGGAAACCATCCCTAACGCGCTCGTGATTCACGTGATTCGCGATGGCCGGGATGTCGCGCTGTCATGGGAGAAGCTGTCTCAGATCCGCCGCTTCCCTTGGGATCGAAGACGGCCCGCCATGGCTGCGGGAATTTATTGGGAATGGATTGTGAGCAAGGGACGCGCGGCCGGTCGCACGCTAGGTGAAGACTATGTCGAAGTCCGGTATGAAGATCTGGTGGGCAAACCGGCCGAGGTTCTCCGCAGTCTGGAGCCATTCGTTGATCACGACCTGGACTACCAAAGAATCCTCGAAGTGGGGATCGGGTCGGTGAGCGCTCCGAACACCGCGTTCAAGGGCGAGCGGCAAAGCCCGGTCGGTCGCTGGAGGACGTCGTTGTCTCCAGAGGAACTAGCCGAATTAGAGACACTAACAGGAGACATGCTTGCAGATCTTGGCTATGAACTCAACGCGAAGCATGCGACTTCGTTCGAACTGACGAGAATGCGGACAGCATATCGAATGTATTTCGAGAGCAAACAGTATCTGAAGACGAAGACCCCCGCCGGAAAATGGTTCGTGGAGCGCAATCTCTCATGGGTCTAGAGATTGGAACCGGGCCCATGGCGCTAAAAACCGCGGTCTTCAAATTCCCCACTCCCTCCTTGGCGGCATGCCCTCGGTGCGGAGCAAGCCTGGGGGTCGACGGCAACCAGATCTCTTGCACTGGCTGTGGCAGCGACTGGAAGATTCGCAACGGAATCCCCCGCTTTTTCGATCCGGTCTATTACTGGGGAGAAGTGCCTCTGGGGGAAGCACAGTCACTGCAATCCGACGCGCAGAAGCACGGCTGGCGCCAAGCCGTGGAAAAGCATTTCGAACACGATCAAGCCATGGCTTATTCCATACTCCAGTGGCAGAGCAGAGCCTCATGGCTCCCGCTCCTCGGATTGAATGAAGACGCCACTGCCCTCGACATTGGCTCCGGCTACGGCGCCATCACGCACGCTCTCGCCCGCGCAGCGAAAGAGGTCTATTCGGTAGAAGCCATCCCAGAACGAGTCGAGTTCACCAGCATCCGGCTCCAGCAGGAGGGCCTGACAAATGTGCGTCTGATCCAGGGCAGCGCGACCGAGCTTCCACTTCGAGAAAATGTGTTTGATTTTATCGTCGTCAACGGCGTTTTGGAATGGGTTGGAGAGTGGGACCTAGGCGCCTCTCCCAAGGATGTCCAATTGCGGTTTCTACGGAAGATCCACCGCTTGCTGAAACCGGGCGGCGTTTTGCTGTTGGGGATCGAGAATCGAATCGGCTACGGCAACTTCCGCGGGGGTCTGGACCACTCCGGCCTGCCTTATACCAGCCTCATGCCCCGCTGGTTGTCCAGCCTAGTGTTGCGGTATAGCCAGCGAGCCCATCACCGCACGCGGCTCAATGCGAAGCGGGAATATCGGACCTACACTTATTCCGAGCGCGGCTATCGCCGCATCCTGGGCAAGACCGGGTTCCGTGTCGTCAGCTTCTACATGGCCGATCCGGGATATAACAAGCCCCTGTCGCTGGTTCCCCTCCAGAGAAACGCTCTGGCCGCCCACACCCTGCACATGGTCAGCGAGCCCACTCTGGGATCACGGCCTCGCTGGCCCCGGCTGGTGAAGCTTTATCTCAGCCGTCTCGGGCTGCTGCGACCGTTTGTTCCCGAATTCGTAATCATAGCCAGCAAGGACGCTCCCGATGCCACTCGCAAATAAAACCGCAGGCTGGCGACGCGCCGAGGCTCCGCCTCCCCGCGGCATGCACCTTGATGAGCCCAGCCAATACCTTTCGATTGGTCCGACCGGCACCAAAGCGGTGATTCGAATTTTTGGCTCCAGCAACTCCGCGGCCGGCGTGATTGCTAAGGCTTCGCCGTCCCACGCGAAGGCTGACGAGTCGCTGATCTCCGCATTCCGTGTTCTATCATCCCTGCAGTCGCGCCCGTCCGAAGAACGCGAGTTGCCATTCTCAACGCCCACCCCCGTCGAGTCATTCTCCCAAGCTGGCTGGCACTTTACGGTAGAAACCGCGGCACCGGGCCGGCCACTGTCCGAACTCATTTTCTTGCGGTCTCACCGTGGACGCCTGGCTTTTCTGCGCAACGAGCTTGCTCAGTGTGTCGAGATCGCGGCGAAGCTCCCTCACATCCTCAAAGGTACCGTCGCACCACGCAAAATCGATCCGGAATGGTACGAGATTCCGAAGGGGATGGACCTGGGTCCGGGAGTCGAAAGAACTCTCGCCACCGAGTCGGCCAAGTGGGCCAAACAAGAACTCTGCGCCCACGGCGATTTCACCATCGAAAACGTGTTTTGGGACAAAGCTGCTGGCAAGGCGTCGGTCATCGATTGGGACCTTCCGATCCAGGGTGTCCCGCCCCTCTACGATGCCTTCACGCTGCTATTCTCTTCGCTTCCTGCCCTATCCTTGGAGCACCATAGCATCTCGTTCACCGAGGAACGATTGACACAACAATTCCAGGCCGCATTCTTCAGCACCGGCCCCTGGGCAACCGCCACCCGGGAAATTCTCCAGCGCATCAGCACCACTAAGTCAGGAGCAGACTCTGACATCTGGCAGGAGCTGGTCCTGTCTCTTGTTATCCGCACCCGCTATTTTCTGTGGCGCCAGCCATCCCTCGGCAGGCAGTTCTCCCGTCTCCTCGAGTACGCCGTGCAGCATGAACCCCTTTTTGTGTGCGGTGCGCGCCCCGCTCTACGCGATCCACACCGTCTTCGCGCTCATGAATTGCCGGATTCCAACCTTGGTGGAGCTCTCCGGCAGGAGTAGCGATAGACGATAAACGATAGACGAAGATGAGCAGGTTCCTTATCTCCCGGATTTTTATTTCCATGGAGCAAGAAGTTATTAGTCCGATTCTCGCGCGCAGCCGTCTCCCCAGAATCCTATTCAGATTGCGATCACAGTCTGGTCAGAGCGTTCGGTGAACGAGATTACTCACGCGGTTGCCAAGGTGCCGCCATTCCCTGGGTCGCCGACGGCATAGGACTGCCGGCTCCATCGTTAGAAACGGCGTCAGAAATATCGACCGACCCAATGCGACCGCTCGCCGAATCGCGCACCGCCAAGCGCACCCGCTTAGTCCCGGCCTTGGGAGCGAATTGGAAGGTCTGTGCCACCGCGTGCGAAGCCGCGGCAAATTGCTGATCGTTGAGCTTCGTAACCGAGTTTTTCTGCAGGTATTGCAAGGGCTTTCCCGTCTGGTCGAAGGTGCAGACGGCGACGCTCATTTTCAGTTCGTGAGCGCCAGCCTCTGGCGCATTAAAAGTAAGCATGCGCGAATCGACGGCCAGAAAATATTTCGTCGCGCCAGCTTCGTCCGGAGGAATCGCCTTGGCCATCACCAGGATCGCCGTAGCAGTCAGCGGATCCTCACACGCTGCCCTCTGCAGACGCGGATCGGCCGCCTGCGCTCCTTTTGCGGCTTCGCTCTCTCCATTGTCTAAAGGTCGTGCGTAGTAACCTTCGCGGTACGACACGTGCAATCCAGAGTGCGCCGTCTTCACAATAATCGTGTGATATTCGCCGTGAAAATCGCCGGCGTCCGGATAGTAAGCAAGTTCGTAATACGAATTGGCGTCATCCACCGCCTTCTTGACGCAGTCGCCGAGGTCATTGTCGTTCAGGCAAACGCGACCTCCGGTCTCATCGGCAAGGTCACTCATGACCTGCTGCGCCCCCTGGCGCAGAGTATCTTCTCGTTGAATGGATTGCCCCAATCGGGCCCCCGAGGCCGGCTGTCGAACTCTTGCCGATGCCTCAAACATTGATTGTGTTCGTACCCCGCCCGCGTCTACGGGATAGATCGCAATCTTCGCATCCATGAGTGCGGAGCCGACTTCCTGCATGTCGCCCTGGAAATCGCGCAAATCGGTAGGGCTGTTGGTAGAACTCTGATCGCTCGGCCAGAACATCAAGGGAAATGATGTCGAAATCCACAGAACGTTCTTGCGTCCCGGATAACCATCCAAGTAGCGGGCAATCCCGCGCAAGGCGTCGAGCGTTTTATCTGCGCGCACGGTTACCGCCAAAACGAAGCTCTTTTGCTCGAAGTTCTGCAAAGCAGTCAATAGACCGGGAGGAAGATTGGGTGTGCCTTCCAATTTCGCGGAGAGCGAGTTGGGATCGTCCGTCGGATCCTGATCGGGAGCCGTTTGACCGACTACCAAAGTCTTCGCGGCCGCCTCGCGCAGAAGTTTGGGATCAGTGGTGAAGCCCTGGAGAAGGCGCAAGCGGTCGCCCATCAGAAATACCGCGACCGGCACGTCCGCCGGAATCGAGCTGAGCATTTTCACCATCTGCTGGTGTACCTCGAGCTGCGACTCGATATCGGTATTAATTCCGTCAAAGAGCAGGACCGTGGGCGGCACCGCAGAGCTTAGCGTGTTCACCAGATTGCTGTAAACGCCGGGTGGCAATTGCGCGGGCTTGGGGCTGGCTGCTTTCAGTTCCGCCCAATTCACCGCGCGGAACACAGAGATGGACTGCGGCCGGCGCTCCTTCTTTGGCTGAATCTGCTCGAACACTTCGAAGTCCTTGGCAGTCAGACCGGGCACGGGGCGTCCCTGACGATCGCGCACCACCACTTCTAAAGAGACCAGGCGGGTCGCGACTTTCAGCGTGGGAACGGGAGTTTGGGTTGTCGATGCGGCGGAGGATGACGGCGCGGTTCCGGAGTTGCCCGCTTGTCCCGCGAGCTGGACAGCCAGGGCCAGGAATAAGACTGCCAAAAGCACTTTCTCTGGCCGGTGAGAAATGCTGACGAGAAGGCGTAGGAATCGCATCAAGCCTCCCAAAACCATTCTAGCAGGCGAATTGTGGCTGCGAATCCCGTGCCGGCGAAACCGATTCAGCGCAGGCGTACAATTGTCCGGCTTTTGAAGTCGAAAGAAATTCCCCCGATCCCAATGGTTTGAGGGTAGCTTTCGACCAGCGTATGCATCACGTTCCCGGACATCGGTGCCGTTTCGTTCTAGTGACGGCCGCGCTCATTTTCTTGGGGAGCTTCGCATGCTTGGGGGGCTTCGCATGCGGGCAAACTTCCTCGCCCGCCTTCTGGGAACTGCGTCCCGAGCAAATCAATGCCATGCTGCTGCCGCTTCCCCCCGACGATCATCATCGCTATGTGCGCCTGCACCAATACTTCTCGGACCTGCGCTGCTCACCGGATTTGATGCAGGAGCAAACTTTCTCGAAACGCAGTCGGAAAAACCTGATATGTATCCTGCCGGGCGGGAATGCTGAACAAATAATCGTGGCGGCTCGCTACGATCATCGCGACCGAATGGACGATGCAGCTAAGGGGTGGAGCGAGGCAGTGATGTTGCCCATCCTTTATAACGCTCTGCAAGCCCAACACCGGCAGCACACGTTCCTCTTCGTTGAACTTTCTGGCCGGGCGGGAGAGGACGCATTCTTAGACGGTTTCCGCAAGCATGGCCGGCAGCCGCCAAAAGCGATGGTTGTGTTGGATATGCTCGGGCTCAGCCCACCTTGGTTCTACCTACTCTCCTCCTCGCGGCTCTCTGTGAAAAGCCGTAAAAAGGCCGCCATCAACAAGCGTCTGGAGTCTGAAGCCGCCTTTACCGCTCACCTCCAGGGAAGCCCCACCGCGACGTTTGCACCACCGCTGGCCACCGAGAACACCTTGTTGTTTGAAGCCAATAGAATTCCCTCGATATTGATCTATTCCATTCTCAACCAGCGCGTGCCTTCTCAGTCATTTCGCCAAGATTTTGAATTCCTGGGCTACTACCTCTGCAGAATCGACACCCAATTGGCGAATCCAGCGGCAACATCGAATCCGTGATTTTCATAGCTGAGGGGCAATGATCTTTCGGGAACTCCGAACTCAAGTTCAGATCGCGATCGGGGTTCCATCGTTCCCGGCCATCCAGATCTCGTCGATCTCTTGATTGCTGACTGCGACGCATCCGTCCGTCCAGTTCCTTAGTTGGTGCGACGCGCCTGTCCAGCCGTAACCATTTGGCAGGCCGTGCAGAAAAACTTCGCCACCTGGCGCGATGCCTTTCTGGCGCGGCACCGCGGGATCGCTCGAACTGGGGTGCGAAATATGGATCGACTGGTAAAACAGGTAAGGGCGTGCCCGGAATCGAGCGCATACCGTCCTTCGGGAGTTTTGTGGTCACCCTGCCGCGTCTTGGCTCCGGGAGGGGATCTCCACCCAGTGCGACCTCACAGGTCCGATTCCTTCCCCCCTGGCTCAGTCGTTGCCGAGTGCGTTCCTGCTTGAGAACCACCACACGATCGCCCTGAACAGGAGCCGCATCCGTCTGCGCCGCTATGACCCCACATCGGAACCAGATTCCCAAGCTCGAGAATCAGAATACGCATGTCTGGAGATTCTAGCGGTGGAATTCCGTGAAGTGCTACGCTGCTAGAGTGAAGTTTCCAGATCTCAAGAAATTCATGTGGAAACAGCTGCCTCGGCTGTCGAGCCAGGGCGAAGCCCGGCGCCACCGGCAGCGCCAGTTCGTACTCATCTGCGTGCTCCTCCTATCGGGCACCGGTCTTCCCTCCTCTGCCGCCCCTTGGAACGCACTCGCCCAGCCCGCCCGTTTGGTCAATGGCGCTCCAGTTCTGTTTCAGGTGAAGCCACCAGCCAAACTCCAAGCCCTGTCCGGCACATGGCTTGGCCGCCAGCTCACCTTCAGTTACGATGCCTCCACAAAAATGTGGTTCGCCTTAGCGGGGGTCAGCTTCGAGACCGCGCCGGGCAAGTATGCGCTCGAACTAACTGGCGAACGGGCCGCGACGAATACTCAGCTGACCTTCCAGCCAACCTTCACCGTAGCCCACGCCCAGTATCCACAGATTAAAGTGGAGCTTACGGTCGAAAAGAAATTCACTGAGCCATCCGCTGAGCAGCAACAGCAAATCGCAGAAGGCGCGAAGACGAAAGATGAATATCTGAATCGCGTTACCCCAGACCGCGAGTGGGACGGAAAATTCACCGCTCCCGCCGAGGCCGCCATCTCCGATGTCTTCGGTTCGCAACGAATCTTCAACGGTAAAGCCCAGCGCCCGCATTTCGGCCTCGATTTTCGCGTCCCCACCGGTACTCCCGTGCGGGCCATGAATCGAGGCACCGTGCTGCTGGCGCGCTTCCTCTATTTCGAAGGCAACTGCGTCGTCATCGACCATGGCCAGGGACTTCTCACCCTGTACTTGCATCTTTCCGAATTCAAAGTGAAGGAAGGCGATTCGGTGAAGGGCGGCCAGGAAGTCGGGCTGAGTGGCGGCACAGGCCGCGCCACCGGCCCGCATCTTCACGTGGCCGTGCGCTGGCAGGGCACATATCTCGACCCTGCCCGTTTGCTGCAGATGACCTTGCCTTGAGCAGCGAACGAATTTGGACGGTGGGTTTCCCGGGCTGTTAGAGTTGCAGGTTGTTAGAGCTTCTGCTTGTGAGATCTGGGTTAATCTGAGCCCGTCCGGCGCTTTTCGTTGTGTTTTTCAGCGAACATAGCTGCTCCCCGGAGAAGCGCTCTCACGGCCGCCCCGCAGGCCGAGCGCAACTCCGGCGCATGTTCTTCGGGAATCGATTTCGACAGCAGCAGGCTGACTGTCCCGTGCAGCGTTGCCCACAGCGCTAACCCCAGCCGCGTATGATCGTCGGTAGAGCCTCCCAGTCGTTTGGCCAGCTGCACTTCCAAAAATGCGAAGTTCGGTCTCGACTCCCGGATCGGCCGCGCCCGTTCCGATCTTTTCGCAGGCAGCAATTCGTGTCCGTAGGTGTAAAACAGTTCGTACTCGTGGGGCAGCCGCAGCGCCTCCTCGATATAAGCCTCGGCCATCGCTTCCACATTTTCACCCGCTTCAAAGTGTCGACGAAGACGCGCCACCGTGCGCAGCAATAGGCCGCGCACCAGGTCGCGCCGGTCTTTGAACCTGCGGTAGACCGCGGGCGTGTTGGTTCCCGCCGCGCGTGCTACCGCTCTCATGGTCAGCGCCCTTTCGCCTCCGCGCTTCCATAATGCCTGGGCCGCATTCAAGATGCGATTCTCAAGATCCGGGTCCGGATGCCGCGGCATTGGATCCTCCTGGGATGTCTTTTCAGAGCCGCTCCCATTGCGTTGACAACGTACGTATAACAGCGTGTATCTAATCATACTCGCTGTTCCCCAACGCCCGGTTCTCCTGTCAGCCCTGGGCGGCCCACGACCGCTCCCGGAGCTGCCGGCTTTCGCTCCAGGCCGGCTTTCGCCTTCGCAATTCGACGGATACATTTGTATCGTTGACTACGTATACATAACGGTGTATAAATAAACTGTATTCGGGCCCCTCCTGCGGTGTTGCTTCTTGATTCAGGAGCGTGTTTTTCAAATGTATTCGTACGACAACTCCGACGAACGCCTTTCCATTGAGCAAATGAATTCCGCACTTCACCAGGCACACCTGGAGCTGGTAAGCGCCCATTGCGCCACCCACCAGCTGGGCCTGCACTATTCGGCCGATGACCTCGCGCGCTTGGGACGGCGGGACCTGCTGCGCAAGTCCGCCGAGGCGGCCAGCGCTCTGAACGATTTTTACTCGTCGATTGAAAACAACATTCCTCAGGCTGCGCCCAAACCCGAGCCGCAATTGACCAGCGCCCAAATTGCGCACGCCATCCGATATGTTGCCTGCTACCTGCGCGAGCAACGCGAGCACTATCTTCCCGCAGCCCAGCCGCTCAGCAACCAACACAAGGCCCGCATGTGGCCCTATTTTTCGCCCCACGTGCTCGATCAGGTCCGTGTCGTCGAACTGCATGGCAAGCGAGTTCCCCCGCCTGCTTTTTATCCCCAGGCGCGCGCCCTCGGGTTCGATAATCTGCCCCAAATCACCCACATGGACTCCCTGACCTTTCTTGACGTCCTGGTCTTCAACCAAACGCTCGCGGAACGTTCCTTGTTTCACGCCCTGGTACACGCCGTGCAGTTTCAAAGCCTCGGCCTCGAGCGCTACACCGAACTTTTCGTACAAAGCTTCGTGAAGACCAGAGCCCATTTCGCCGTGCCTCTCGAAGCTCACGCCTTTTCCCTCGAGTCGAAATTCAAGCGCCCTTCCGCGGAAAGGTTTTCCGTCGAGGATCAGGTCCTCCGCTGGATCGCCGATGGACGTTACTAGCCGGGCCGCGTCCGCTTTCCCGGACGCCACGAATCTGAGTTGTCCTCCCCCTCACGCGGAAAGGGCGGTCCGCCACACGCTGGGCCGCCCCGCGTGACCTGGAATTTTTCACCCCCCGCGCAGTCAAGAAGCGCGTAGTCAACAAGAAGGGGCGGCTAAGTACCGCCCCTCAACCTTTCCTAAAGTTCCCCCTTGCAGTGCAATCCTTCGCGGCCTCTCCGCAGGCTTTTCCCAGTCCGCCGCAAACACATCAATCTTGAGAGCACGCGGCCATCTGCTAGACTGCGGCCCTGGAAGTCCATTTTCAGGCCCGAGCCGGAATCGCAGCTTTCAGAGATCTCCAGCCAAGCTGGCACCGATCCCGGGCATCTGGTTCAAAATGCTGCCCTATGCCTGCTGCAACGGGATGCGGGCTATCACGCCGGCGTGCGCCAAAGGCCTCGAGCAGGCAGAGCGCGGAGATTTTGTAGAGGAGCACGGAATGGAAGGCCCGCATCGACCGCATGCTTCAGTCCTAATGCCACGATGTACGGCAGGTGCTCCTGCAGAAGTTCGCGGGTTCCTTCAACCGCCCCCGGCCTTCGGCGATTGGGAGGTTTTCTCAAGGAAAGAAGCTTTGCGCATCGCGGTCACGGGGGGTTCGCGCCAGATGAGGTCCATGTTGGCGGAGATGGTAGTGGATGGGTTGCAGATCGTCGCCGGCCGCAAGCGTCCAGCGGATGCGCATATCGCGTGAAGAAGGACAGCCGGCGAAATCCTGCCCATCTGGCCCCCCGTCTCAAAAACGCCGATAAAGCAGACGGGACGGCTCACGCCGTCCCGCAAGTTGAAACCCAAAAAATGAAAACCGCGAACTACGTCCCTTCCGACCAACCGGCCAGATATTCTTCCTGTTCGGGCGACAGGCGATCGATTTTGATGCCCATCGACTCCAGCTTCAGCTTGGCCACGCGCTTGTCTAGTTCGTCGGGTACTCGATAAACGGTCTTTTCCAGCTTTTTGTGGTTCTTTACCATGTATTCGACCGAGAGCGCCTGGTCGGCGAAGCTCATATCCATCACCGACGCGGGGTGGCCTTCGGCCGCGGCCAGGTTGATCAGGCGGCCTTCGCCGAGCAGATTGATTTTGCGGCCGTCTTTCAACGAATATTCTTCGACGAAGGTGCGCGTGGTGCGCTTGGACGACGACAACCTCTCCAGGGCGGTGATGTCGATCTCCACGTTGAAGTGACCGGAATTCGAAATGATTGCGCCGTCTTTCATCAGGTCGAAGTGTTCCTTGGTGAGCACGCTCTTGTTGCCGGTCACGGTGCAGAAGACGTCACCGAGTTTGGCCGCTTCGTTCATCGACATCACGCGGAAACCATCCATTACGGCCTCGAGCGCTTTGGTGGGATCGATTTCGGTGATGATCACTTCCGCGCCGTTGCCGCGGGCGCGACTGGCCAGTCCGCGGCCGCACCAGCCGTATCCGGCCACCACAAATTTCGACCCCGCCAACAGGAAATTCGTAGCCCGGATAATGCCGTCAATGGTCGACTGTCCGGTACCGTAGCGATTGTCGAACAGGTGCTTGGTGTCGGCGTCGTTGACCGCGACGATGGGAAACTTGAGCACGCCTTCCTTAGCCATGGCGCGCAACCGGATCACTCCGGTGGTGGTCTCTTCGGTTCCGCCGATCACGTCTTCGAGCGCGTCGGTGCGCTTGGTGTGGAGAATCGTGACCAGGTCGGCGCCATCGTCCATGGTGATGTGCGGCTTATGGTCGATGGCGGCAAGAATGTGGTTATAGTACGTATCGTTGTCCTCGCCCTTGATGGCGAACACGGGAATGCCGTGATCGCGAACCAGGCTGGCGGCCACATCATCCTGCGTAGACAGGGGATTTGAGGCGCACAGAACGATGTCGGCTCCGCCGTCGCGCAGGCAGATGCCCAGATTCGCCGTCTCGGCCGTGACGTGCAGGCAGGCCGATACCCGAATGCCCTTCAAGGGCTGGTTTTTGATGAACTCTTTGCGGATAATCTGCAGCACTTTCATGGACTGGTTTGCCCACTCAATGCGCTTCTTGCCCAAGTCGGCCAGTTCTACGTTCTTGATATCGCAATTCACTGCTGCAGTTGACATGCTTCTCCTAGGTGGCGCGCTGAAAAGCGCAGAAAAATTGATTTGGTTACGATGAGTGTTTCATAGAGAGGCAGCTTGCTACGTCTCCATTTTTCGTCGCACGAAAGACGCTGCAAGCAACGTCTCTACACAGGATTCCCGCCAGGTGCCCCATTTCTCGCATCCCTTGCCAGAAGTGGGATCTTCGCAATCCTACTTCTGAACTGCCTGACCGACAGGTTCCCGCAAGCCGGCATCGCTCGCCAGTTTCGCCGCTTTGCCCGTCGCTTCCCAAGTGAAGTCGGCGTCATTGCGTCCGAAATGACCGTAAGCCGCGGTCTTTTTGTAAATCGGCCGCCGCAGGTTCAGTGACTCGATGATGCCGCGCGGAGTCAGCTTGAAGTGCGAGCGAATCAAATCGGGGATGATCTCCGGGTCGACCTTCGCCGTGCCAAAGGTTTCCACCAACACACTCACCGGATCGGCCACGCCAATGGCATAGGCCAGTTGCACTTCGCAGCGTCCAGCAAGTCCGCCCGCGACCACGTTCTTCGCAATGTGACGCGCCATGTAGGCTGCCGAGCGGTCTACCTTCGTCGGGTCTTTACCGCTGAAGGCCCCGCCGCCGTGGCGTCCCATTCCACCGTAGGTATCAACAATTATCTTGCGCCCGGTCAGGCCAGTGTCGCCCATGGGACCACCAATCACGAACCGTCCGGTAGGATTGATGTGATACTTCGTATCCTCATCCAGCAAGTGAGCCGGAATGACAGCCTGAATCACGTGCTTCAAAATCCCCGCGCGCAATTCTTCATTGGCTACCGTCTCGGAGTGCTGCGTCGAAATCACCACCGCATCCACGCGAATCACGTTGCCCTTCGCATCATATTCAACCGTAACTTGGGATTTTCCATCGGGACGAAGGAAAGGGAGGGTTCCGTTCTTGCGAACCTGCGCGAGCCGCATGGTCAGCTTGTGTGCCAATGAGATGGGAGTCGGCATCAATTCATCATTCTCATCGACCGCGTAGCCAAACATCATCCCCTGGTCGCCGGCGCCGCCGGTGTCGACGCCCATGGCGATGTCGCCGGATTGTTTATTGATGCTGGAGATGACGGCGCAGGTGTTGCAGTCGAAGCCGTGGAGAGCATTGTCATATCCGATGGTCTGGACGGTGCCGCGGACTACCGATTGGAAATCAACGTAAGCTTTGGTGGTGATTTCGCCGGCGATGACCACCAGTCCGGTCGCGGTGAGAGTCTCGCAGGCCACGCGGCTGAAGGAATCTTCTGTCAGACAGGCGTCGAGGATAGCATCCGAAATCTGGTCGGCAATCTTATCGGGATGGCCTTCAGTCACGGATTCGGAAGTGAACAAATAACGGTTCTTTGATGCCAAGTGGTTGTATCTCCTTAGTGCACGTCTCGTGCAGAAAACTGCGATTCGCTGTCTGGGGGACCGGAAATCCACGCGGTCGCGCAGGGCGACGCATCGAGAAGAAATCCTCTGAAAGGCTATCAGAGCGTCCTCCTGGGCGCAACGGTTTTGACCGTAAATGACGGGAAATGAATTCAATAGCGGAATTTCCAAGGTGGACGGCGCGGATGGCTGGTTCAGTGGGGGCCGCTCGGGCCACCGCCGGTTCAGTTCTGCGTAGGCCTCTGCTCCTGGGATCCAAAGCTGCCCAAGTGAGTTTCCGATTTGTGCGTCAGCGTACTGACAGCTTTTGCCGATACGGTGTATAAGGATTCAATTCCTGGCCGGAGCGATTTTCGGTATGTTCGCGGGCAGGAGGAAATGGAAAAAGCGACACCATCCTGCAGTTCCCCTACTGTGACACATCATATTGGTGTCCTTATGTCGCAAACTGGACGTTACCTGGAGTGCGTGACATGTCGCTTAAGCTTTCCCTTCCCGCCCGGGGAACGCTACGACACCATAGCCAAACAGTTTGAAGGCTGTCTCTGCCAAACTGCGGCGCAGCATGCTAAAAGCCGATTGGGTGACCAGTAGAGTTAGGCGGGCAGCGTGCTGCGGGAGACCTGGCTGGTCTATTTTTCGCCCCGTTGGGGCATCCTCCCTCTTGCTTTTCTACCCGCAGCTTGCCCTGGGGCTGCATTCTTACGCCACGTCGCGGCTAAACTGGGCAGATCTGCGCGCGAAATCCTTCCCTCCGCCTGGAAAACGGCTATGTTCAGAATGACTCTTCATCGGATACCGAGACTGTCAAAATCAAGAATTACTGGTTCTGCGCAGGGGATGGAGTTGAGGCCACGGCTCGCATACCGTTGGCATCGAAGACGAATGTTTTTGCTTCGGCTTCGGCCCCGCCCGCGGGAATTTCCCGGCCATTCCAGAGGAAAGTGATTCCGGCAGCGTTGCCGATTCTGGCCACGATTTCACGGGTGGCGTGAACCGAGGCATGGGCGGGAGCAATGAGGGTTTCCTGGCTGACGGTTTCACCGTCGGCCTGAACGGAGATCCACGAAGTCTCTGTGGCGCGGATCATGAGCTTCATGGGAACGATCGCTCTTGCGGACGTTGGCGGAACTGGTGGATGGACCGGCTGAGGATGGGACGGCTGCCGGACAAGGTCTGGCGCCGACGCCGGGACAGGGGCCTGCACCGGAGGCGCGCTGGCTGCCTGTTGGAGCTTTGCGGGAGAGGCGTTGAGGGCCGCGGTGTGGATGCTGTTGGAGCGGCGTATCCATAGGATGAATGCCAGAACGAGGACTAGGGCAGCGATACCAAGAATGCTCCAGGGAATTTCGCGGTCAGACTTCGTGGCGAACCTGCTGGGGGAAGAACGCTCATCCCGGTCGCGGGAGAGTTGCGGGCCTGGAGATTCCTCGACTTGGACGGGAGATTGCGGTTTCACCGAGGACTTGCCGGGGCCGATCAAGTTGGGCCCGACCTTGCTGGGTTCGACCGGGTTGCGGTGCAACGGATTGGGTTCCAGCTGGTTGGGTTCCACCTGGCGCCGCCCATCCGGCGCCGCAAGCTGCTGCGCGGAGCTCGACTTCACTGGCTTTTCTGGCTCCCACACCTCATGCGCGTCGATCTGTGCCTGGCGAAGGCAAGCGAGATAGTCGGTGACGGCTTCTTCGTCGTTCAGTCCGAGATGCTTGGCGTAAGCGCGAATAAATCCTTTATTGAAGACGCCGCCGGGGAGTTGGTCAAAGTGTTCCTCTTCGATGGCCCGAAGCATACGTGAACCAATCTTGGTGACATTGGAAACGTCATCGAGCGAGATGTCTTTCTTCTCGCGCGCCTTGCGGAATTTATCTCCGAATTCACCCACGGTGTCCTGCCAGCGGAAGCCTCTTTCGCCCGGATAATGACGGGAACATCATAGGACAAGCTGGAGGCGTGCGCCACCGCCAAGAGGGCAAGGATGAGGTAACCAACGGCCAGCGCGACCCAAGCGACCCAGGAGGAATTCGTTTCCGGAAGGTACAATTCCTGATAAAGCCGGGATTCCCAGATTGCGCGGCTCGGCTATTGCAAGCGGCGTGCCTTCGGGAGTCGTTGATTTTTCGCTAGCCCCCCGGCACTCCCCTACCGGGCTTTCACGGGCGCCGCCTTGGACTTCGCTCAGGGGCAGGCTTGGCGGTTAGAGTTTGCCGGATTGCGATCCATCGATTTCCGCGCAGGATTTTGTCTGCACCCCTTCAGGATTTCTGGTCAGGGTTTCTGGCGCAGAGCGACGGTAAATTGCGCTTTGCAGGAGGTCGCGGGATCGTCGAATGCTTCGGCGCTGCGGTCGCCTTCGGAAGCCTCGAAATAGAGGCCGCGCTTGAGCCGGTTGGGGAGTCCGGTGAAGCGGGCTTTGCCGTCGGAGTTGGTGCCGACTTCCAGATCGAGCTTGTGGGCACTCATGAATCGGTAGGCGATGTGGACCTTGATGCTGGCGGCGTAGACTGGGGCGCCGGCAGCATCGGTGACCGTGAACTCTGCGGAGCAGGGACCGATTCCGCCATCGACCACGGGAATCGACTTGGAAGCGGCGGATGGCGCGGCGGTAGTTTGCGAAAAGGCCGGGATCGATAGCGCCACCGCGAACAGAGTTAGCCCTGGGACGCCTGTTCTGAGTTTGTTCGTGTTCATAATCATCCATTCTAAGACGATACCGAGGTGGAACGAAAAAACCTTCGCTGGAGGTCGGCGGATCGAGAACAGAGTCAAAGGCCGCGGCCGGGGCTGCCCCCGCCAAACTAAAGGTCCAGAACGGGCTCGTGGCATTAGCTTTGCGGGTACTAGTTACCAACGGTCATTGCGGGTGCCTGAAAGTGACGCATATACTTTTTGAACACCATCCTGGAGTAGCGAGGGACAACGGTATTTCCGCATGCCCGAGGCCGGCACTCAATTGACGCGCCAGAATCAGGAACTGACGATCTTTCACGACGTGGCCAAGGCGCTCACGTCGTCGCTGGATCTCGACTCGATTCTGCAGACCATCATGGATAAGATGGCCGAGTATTTTCGTCCGGATACGTGGTCGTTGTTGATGGTGGACGAAGGGCGCGACGAACTCTACTTTGCGATCGCGGTGGGCGACAAAGCTGAGGCGCTGAAAAGTGTGCGGCTGAAAATGGGCGAGGGTATTGCCGGGTGGGTGGCAAAGCACGGGGAATCGCGGGTGGTGCCGGATGCGCAGGCGGACCCGGTTTTTGCAAATCGCGTGGATCAGACCACCCAGTGGGAGACGCGGTCGGTGATTTGCGTGCCACTGCGCTCGAAGCTGCGCGTGCTGGGCGTGATCCAACTCGTCAATGTGGACATGGAGCGGTTCAAGGATGCGGAACTGTTCTTTCTGCAGTCGCTGTGCGACTACGCGGCGATTGCCATTGAAAACGCGCGTTGGGTAGAGAAGATTCAGGAACTGACGATCACAGACGACTGCACCGGTCTGTATAACGCGCGGCATTTGTATAAAACACTGGACACCGAGGTTTACCGCTCGTCGCGATTTGGTTACGAATTCAGCGTTTTGTTTATCGATCTGGATCACTTCAAGTCGGTGAACGACACGCACGGGCATTTGATTGGAAGCAAACTGCTGGCCGAGATTGGGTATCTGATCAAGGCGCAGTTGCGGCTGATTGACTTTGCATTTCGCTACGGCGGGGATGAGTTTGTGGTGCTGCTGCCGCAGACCGGTAAAGATCAGGCTCTGGTGGTGGCCCGGCGGTTACGCGATGGTTTGCGGGCCAGCAGTTTTTGCCGCGAAGAAGGCTTGAATTTGAATGTGCGGGCATCGATTGGACTGGCAACCTATCCGCACGATGCGCGCACGGCGCACGATGTGATCCGGCAGGCGGACGGCATGATGTACGTGGTGAAGAATTCCAGCCGGGACAACATTGGGATCGCGCAACGCGGGACGTTGAAGGAATAATGGACCTAGGCCTCCGGCGTGCGAAATGCCAACGGAGCGAATTCTTCGATCTCGGATGCGGAACCAACGATTCCAGGCGAACACTCGGTTGCTGGTGGAAAACTGCCAAGTTTTAGGAATCGACATTCGGCGGGATGGGATACAGACGGCCTATCTCGAGTCCAGTAGCCAGGGATGGAGTTTAGTAGGCTCATCTCCCCCGCACACTTGCGGAACTGCATCGGGCGTTGGTTCCGGGCGGGTGGCTAAAGGCAAGCCTACATAACCCCCAGTTTTACCGGGAGCGAATTCCGGCGGTCGTGCCCGCATCCCAAACAGTGCCGATTCCGCATTTTTGTCCTGTTGCAGGGCATGGTTCTTCATTTTTCGGCTAGCGTGATTTCCCTTGGGCCGGTGGTGGAGTCCTGTCAGACGAGGGCGGGGATCGGGATTGCCCACGACGCGCCGGGTTCACGGCCGTGCGTTATCGCAAAGATGGGTGTCGATTCTTCGTGGAGGCGCGCCGGGAAGGGGCGCTTGCTGTAACTGAACCGATGGCGTTCAGCTCTGTCGCCTATCAGCCACCAACGAGCCACCAACGTAGTCGAGAAGTGCTGCGCCGTCCGAAATATTTCATGCTTTCCTCAAAGTTTCCTGCCAATAAGCATCTTCTTTCGTCCCTGCAAGAATCGTCTCCGCTGCCTAACTGTACCCAGGGCGGCAACCCTGAATAAATTCTTGCCCTGCTCTACGGACGGAGTCCAGTACGATGCGCGTTCATAGGTGCGGGCTCCGCATATTCTGCCGATTCAATTTGGTTTTGAGATAGGGTCCAGTTTCGGTTCCGGGGTGGTGGGCTTCCATGGGTTGGCGTTGGCGGGAGCTTTGGGATTGACACCGAAATCCCAGACGTAGAGGTTCATGCCTTCCTTGCCCGATGCTCCTTCCAGCGGCATCATTTCGACCAGGACATATTCTCCGGGCGACAAACTTTCGGTGGGGGTGAGTTTCAGCCAGCCTCCGCTCACCCGGGTGCTGGTAGTTTTGACTAGGTTTTGCTCCTGGCTGATTTTGCCGGTGACCTGGCGCTTCACGTCCCCGAGAATGCGCTTGCCATTCTTGACCTCGGTGCGGACGATGCGAAAACGGTCATCGGAGGAAACGCTGGGCTGCGGTGCTGGCGGGGGCTGGGAAGCTTGAGCGCCGGGAGTGGAAGCTCTGGTTGCGGTTGGATTCGCCTGATCGGGAGCGGCATCGAGGTGAATGTAGAGTGAAGGCACATCGCCGTGGGACTGCACCGGGGCGTGGGCGCCGTCGAGTTCGATAATCTGTTTGAGGCCGGCCACGGGATTGATGGCGGCGCGGAAAATGTTGCCTTTGGGGTTGCGGTCTACGTCCCCGGCGGTCTGTTGAATTTCTACGATTTGGGGCTCGCCTTCAAAACTGTCAAGCAGAAATACTCCGGAATCTTGGGGCAGGCGTAGTCCGGGAGCGACTTGCGGGAGTAGCGTTTCCTCGCGAGCGCGGTCCTGTTCGATTTCGTTGTCGAGTTGCACGGCTTCGGGGACGGACGCTCCGGCGACTCGTTCTTTTTCGTACTTCTCGGTGGCGGGCCAATCGACCAGCGACTCTGGGAGTTCTTCCCACTCATTGCGTTCGGCGCTCAGATAACGCACGCGATCGCCCTTCGTTTCATATTTGGTGACGAGTTGATAAGAGCCGTCTTTGAGGATGAGGCGACGGGCAAGATCCTGGGCGGGGGAGCGCACGGGAAGTGCGAGCAGGAGCAAGAGTATGAAAACCTCAGAGCGTTGCTTTCGCTCTCGGGCCCGAATTACATGGTAGAGAAGCTGGGAAAACATGGCTGCCTAATTATCGTCTCCCCAGGGAGCCAGAGTCGAATCGTTCTCAGGGAAGCTCCTGATCCCCGGCTGGGCCGTCAATGTAGTATGCTGTTGCTCGCGAACGCCAGCGCTCCTGGAAAATGAAACGTAATTTTCTTTTGCCGAGCTTCTATTCTCCATTATCTCTGGTCTTGCTATGTATGGCCGCCGCATCCGGGCAATCGGGTCCGGCGCCCGATGGGTCGTCCCCGAGCGGGCCGTATCCCGCCCCGGGCAGGGCGGCTCCAGCCCAGAGCTCGCAGCCGGTTTCCTACGCTTCGGTGTCGCAGTTGAACGGAATGCTCTCGCAACTGGAAGCCAGTTCCAAAAGCACTCAGGTCGATCTGGCGAAGTTGCGGATCGAGCGCTGGAAGACGGACGCCAATGCGAAGAAGCAGATGCTGGCGAACATCGATTCGATTCAGCGCAACCTGCAGGGGGCGCTGCCGGAGATCATCGCTCAGTTGCGCGGGCAGCCCGAAGATCTGCCAACCACTTTCAAACTCTACCGCAATCTCGATGCCTTGTATGACGTGGTGGGAAATGTGGTGGATGGGACGGGAGCCTTCGGACCGAAAGACGATTTCCAGGCGCTCTCGAATGATCTCACCGGGTTTGAAAGTACGCGCAAGCAGTTGGCGCAGCGCATTGACAGTTTGTCGTCGGCCAAGGAGGCCGAGATCGTGCGGCTGCGGACGGACTTGAGGGCGGCGCAAGCGGCGATTCCGGCGGCTCCGCCCAAAAAGACTGTGGTGGACGATAACGAGCCGCCGAAGAAGCCCGTGGTGAAGAAGAAAAAGCCGGCGGCGAAACCGGCGACCCCATCCATAACTCCGGCGCCGGCGGGGCAGACGCCGCCCGCACAGCCGCCAGCGAAGCCTCAGTAGTGGACCGTCGTCGGGGTGAGCCGGGGATAGCGCGAAGATCAAGATCCCACCCTCGCCGCCAAGGACGGGGCTGGAGCGGCCACTCGAAGCTTTCATCTTGATCCGAATCTTCCCTCGCGCTCCGAGTCTCTCTTCTCTCTTCCCTCACTCGAATCCGCCCCACTTCGAATCTCTGCTGGGCTCCGAATCTGTTACTCTTCCTGCCATCTACATTTCATTCTCAGGTTTGCTTTCATTCGAGGTCTGACGGCTGAGGTCTGAAGTCCGGCACTTATGAATTCGCACGGCAGCATTGTGGGGACGGGGTTCGGCCTCATCATCATCTGGGTGGTGCTGCTGGACGCGTTTGAGACGGTCGTGTTGCCGCGCCGGGTGACGCGGCATTTCAAGCTGACCGCATGGTTCTACCGCCGGACGTGGATTCCCTGGCGAAACATCGCGCGGCGCATCAAAACGACTTCGCGGCAGCAGAATTTCCTGGGATATTTCGGTCCGCTGTCGCTGATCCTGCTGCTGGGGTTTTGGGCCGCGGGGCTGATCTTTGGATTTGGACTGGTTCAATACGGTATTGGGGGACACGAACAGCTAAATCAAGAACCGCTGACGTTTGGCAAGATTATTTATCACAGCGGGGAAACTTTTTTCACTCTGGGATACGGCGACATTGTGCCGACTTCGGGCGGGGCGCGGGCGCTTTCCGTGATCGAAGCGGGAATGGGCTTCGCATTTCTGGGCGTGGTGATTGGATACATTCCCGTGGTATACGCGTCGTTTTCGCGGCGGGAGATTCAGATTTCCATGTTGGATGCGCGCGCAGGATCGCCACCGTCAGCGGTCGAGTTGCTGCTGCGACTGGCCGGGAGGTCCGAGGATCCGGGAGTGGATCAGAAAGTTCTGGATGACGTTCTGCGAGACTGGGAGCGCTGGGCGGGCGAGTTGCTGGAGAGTCACATTTCGTATCCGGTGCTCAGTTTTTTCCGTTCGCAGCATAGTAATCAATCTTGGCTGGGCGCGCTGACGACGATGCTCGACGTGACTTCTCTGGTGCTGACTGGGATTGAGGGAGTGCATCCGGGGCAGGCCAAACTTACCTTTGCCATGGCGCGACACGCGGCCGTGGATCTGGCACAAGTGGTGAATGCGAGATACGATTCCGCGGCGCCGGAGCGGTTGAGCGAGGCGGATCTGCTGGCGCTGCGCGAGGCGCTTTCGGCCGCGGGATTGCGGCTGCGCAGTGACGAATATGGCCGGGACAAGCTGGCGAAGCTGCGCTCGATGTATGAGCCCTATGTCCATTCGACGGCGCGCAACCTGATGCTGACGCTGCCTTTGTGGAGGCACGAGCCGAAGACCCGCGACAACTGGCAGGCGGGTCCGTGGGATCGGCTCATTCAGGCGCGGGGGTTGGGGACGCTGGCGGCGGGCCCGCGTGCGCAGGCCGGTGAGGACCACTTCTGAGCATCGCCGCAGATGCGGGCGCAGTTGGGCTGGCCTTCTTGCGGGTGGGGAGAGACGTTGCCAGCAGCGTCTCTACGACGGTCTGGCTGCGTGCTAACATCCTACCTTCCGGATTCTCATCCATGAAACATACTGGCGAGAACGTGGTGCGCATTGAGGCGGAGGCCTTGCGCGCGCTGGCGGACCGGATTGGGGGCCCCATGGCGGAGGCGTTTCAACGCGCCGTGGAGTTGCTGTTTGGTTGCGCGGGGCGCGTGGTGGTGACCGGCATGGGCAAGAGCGGGCTGATTGCGCGCAAGATTGCGGCGACGTTCAGTTCCACCGGGACACCGGCGTTGTATTTGCACCCGGTGGATGCGATGCATGGGGATCTGGGCATGGTGGTGCGCGGCGATGTGGTGCTGGCGCTCTCGGCAAGCGGTGAGACGGAAGAGATTCTGCAGCTGCTGGCGACCATCAAGCGGCTGCGGGTGCCGCTGATTGCGATGACCGGGGATGAGGTTGGCGGAAAAAGCGCGGGTGAATCGCCCGCGCTCATGCCCTTGTCGTCCACGCTGGAGATTTCTACTTTGGCGGCAGCGGCGGATGTGGCGCTGGATTGTTCGATCGCGCAGGAGGCTTGCGCGCTGGGGCTGGCTCCGACGGCTTCGACGACTACCATGCTGGCGCTGGGGGATGCGTTGGCGGTTACGCTGAGCGAGCGGCGGGGGTTTAAAGAAGAAGACTTCGCCAACTTGCATCCGGGCGGGAAGCTGGGAAAGCGGTTGGCGCGGGTCGAATCGTTGATGCATACGGGCGAGGCGCTGCCCTGCGTGACGCCGCAGACGAAAATGCCGGATGTGATTTATGAGATGTCGCGCAAGAAACTGGGCGTCACGGCGGTGGTGGAGGGCGGAAGGCTGGTGGGAATTATCAGCGACGGGGATTTGCGGCGTCTGCTGGAGAAGCGGGGAAAAGATGTGATGGATTTGACCGCGGGCGAGGCGATGACGGGGACCCCGAAGACGATTGGCGGAGGAGAATTCGCTGCGACCGCGCTGGCATTAATGGAAGAAAAGAAAATTACGTCGCTGATGGTGGTCGACGGAAGCGGAAGGCTCGCGGGAATTGTGCATCTGCACGACCTGTGGACCACCGAACTGGTTTGAATTGTGGAATCGAATGATTTGGTAGTTGAATAGTCGAAAAAAAGCTGTGCTCACCGGCTGGTTTTCAATGACTTCATCACTACATTCCTGAATCGAGAGACTCCCATGTATCACTACGATCCTAAGACGGCGCTTGAAGAACTGACGGAAGATGCCACCCTGCCCAACCCGGTGCATGTGCGCGACATGATTCTGCGGCAACGCTTGTCGGCGGACAAGTCGCTGGAGCTGAATCGGCTATTCGTCGAGTATCAGAAATTTTTCGGCGAGGCACAGAAGCTGGGGAAAGAAATATTGAAACAGCTGGCCGGGTAGGCTGGCAGCTCAGATGGGCGCTCGGCCCCGGGCGCGCGCAGGAAAGCGAAGCGCTCCGGGAGGATGCCGGGCGCACCCCGGCCAGTCGTTTACAATGACCAATTCCCCGCGGGGAATCCGCGGGTGACATCACTCGGCGCTCGCAAAACGGTACTCAAACTTTATGCATCGATGGTCTGAACTCTTTATTCCTACATTGCGCGAAGCGCCCGCGGATGCCGAGGTTGCGAGCCATAAGTTTCTGGTGCGGGCGGGGTATATCCGTCAGCTGGGGGCGGGAATTTATTCCTATCTTTTTCTGGGAAACCGGTCATTCAACAAGATCATCGGAATTGTCCGCGAGGAGATGGACCGGATCGGGCAGGAGTTCTATTTGCCGGCGCTGCATCCGCGGGAGATTTGGGAGGCTAGCGGGCGCTGGGGGTTGATGGGCGACAACTTGTTTCGCTTGAAAGACCGCAAGGGCGCCGACTTGGCGCTGGGCATGACGGAAGAAGAAGTCATGACCTCGATTGCGCTGAAGGAACTGCGGAGTTACAAGCAGCTGCCGCAGATCTGGTATCAGATTGCGCCCAAGTTTCGTGACGAACTGCGGCCCAAATCGGGGCTGCTGCGGGTGCGCCAGTTCATGATGAAGGACGCCTACTCGTTCGACATGGATGCCGCCGGGCTCGACGTTTCCTATAAGAAGCACTTTGCCACCTACTGCCGCATCTTTGACCGGTGCGAACTGAAGTACATGGTGGTGGAGGCGGATTCGGGGGCGATGGGAGGAAAGGAGTCTCATGAGTTCATGGTGCGGACTCCGGCGGGCGAAGACCAGATTGTGAGCTGCGATGGATGTCCTTACGCGGCGAACCTGGAGAAAGCCAATTCGAGGCTGGAAGCGGTTGCGGATCTGGCGGCGGAGGGCGATGGAAGACCGCTGGAAGTGCATACGCCGGGGCAGAAGACCATTGCAGACGTAGCGAAGTTCCTGGGGGTGTCGCCGCAGAACAAGATCAAAACTCTGGCCCTGATGGCCGAAGAAATGGAGGCTTCCGGCAAAACGAAAGCGCGCGCGATCGTCGTGCTGATGCGGGGGGATCATCAGCTCAACGAGGCAAAGCTAAACGGCGCAGTCGGAACCGCCACCCGCCCCATGGAGGAGAGCGAGATCAAGGCGCTGTTCAAGTCTCCCGCAGGATATTTGGGGCCGACTGGGATTGATTGGGAAAAGGACTGGAAGAAGGACGCAAAGAAAGACGCGGGAAAACCTGTACTGCTCGCCGACCAAGCGATTGAAGGACGAACCAACCTGATTGCTGGCGCGAATAAGGAGAATTATCACCTGAAGAATCTGACGCCGGGGAGGGACTTTCATCCGACGGCGTATGCCGATCTGCGGGCGGTGACGGCGGGCGAGGCTTGTCCGAATTGCGGGACGGCGCTGCGCATCGATACGGCGGTCGAGGTGGGACACATCTTCAAGCTGGGATACCGGTATTCGGAATCGATGGGGGCGCGGGTGCTGGACAAAAACGGCAAGGAAGTAACGCCGATCATGGGGAGCTATGGCATTGGAATTGATCGCATTCTCACGGCCGCGGTGGAGCAGGGCAACGACGAAAATGGCTTCTGGCTGCCGCCCACGATTGCTCCGTTTGAGATTGTGGTGGCGCCGGTCAACGTAAAAGATGAGACCGTGCGCGCAGCAGCAGAAGACATTGCGCAGCGGTTGCAAACGGCGGGATATGACGTGATTCTGGACGACCGGGACGAACGACCGGGAGTCAAGTTCAAAGATGCCGATCTCGTCGGTATCCCGTTTAGAATCACCGTGGGAAAGAAGGTTACCGAAGGTACCGTAGAGCTTGTTCTGCGCTCGACTCGCGAGGTGCGCGATGTTAGGATCACCGCGATCGTGGAGACTTTTAAGGAGTTGCTCCGCCGGGCGGGATGAGTGGTTGCGTTCCCCGGCAGAGCAGATCGTGGGACATGGGAACAGTTAAAGCGATTGTCGGCTTTCTGGTTATCGTCGGCGCCATCTATTCCGGCTTTCAGATTCTTCCCCCGGAACTGAGCAATTATTCATTTCAGGACGACTTGCGGAGCGTGGCCATGGTGGGTGGAGCCAATCCGCACCAGACGGACCAGGATTTGGTGGACGCCGTCATTAAAAAAGCCCAGGAGCATCAAATAACGCTGGCCCCGGAAAGCGTTACGGTGCAGCGCATCGGAACGCCGGGGGCGCCGGCGGTATATGTGGCGGCCGAGTATAGCGTTCCCGTCAGTTTGCCCGGTTATTCCTTCAGTCTGCATTTCACTCCTTCCAGCGGAAACAGGGGCTTCTAAGCAGCGCTCGGAGCCCGGCTTTGGCCGGCAACAGGGTAAGCGCGATTCCTATGCAGAGCAGGTTGTGGGCGTGGGAAAGTACCGTGCCAAACGAAAGGCTCCGGCTTGAACCAAAGCCCCCTGCTTGCAGGGAGAATTGATTCTGCGAATTGATTCCGCATTCCCTCGCTTCCCTCGTTCAGCACCAATCCTTCATTCACGAATGGTATCGGCGCCTCGCAATTGTAAGTCGACGCCAAGCGGACAAATGACGTTCGTAACTTGTTCCCCGGTTACGGCCGACCTACCATCGGCGTTGCAGGCGATTTTTTTGCGTTATTCTGCGAGGCGAAATCCATAAGTTTCCCCGGGGAGAAGTCATGGCGATGAAAGTTAGAGTGCTCCTTAGTTCCGTGTTAGTGCTGGGGATGACCTGGCTGGCAAGCTGCGGAGGCCACTACCATTGTGGCACGACGTTTGGAAGCGCTTGTTCGACGGGAACAACTACCACCACTCCTCCCAGTAACGCAAATGCATTTGCCTACGCGGTCGATCAGGGCGGCACCATGGATGGGTATGCTCTGAACGCGACGGCGGCAACTTTTGGACCGGTATCAACTTACGTCGCTCCCACGATTCCTGCCAACAGGGGCGGAGTCGGAGTGGTCGTAGCCCAGGGAAAATATCTCTATGCGGTGCTTCAGGATGTCCAGCAAATCTTTGGATGGTCGATCGATAGCAGCGGAAATCTTACTGCGTTGACTGGTTTTCCTCTTTCGCTGCCGGCCCTCAGTGGCATAAGCGATTTTAGCTACAACCAGCAAGTCGTTATCACCAATCCCGCGGGGACACTGATGTTTATCTCCGACGCTGCCAATGAAGAGATTCTTGTCTACCAGATCAGCAGCACGGGCGCGCTGACGGCGGCTACGGGTTCGCCGTTTTCGACCAGCGTTGCTTCGCTCTCTCCGCAGAACATGGGCATGGACGGGCTGGGCAGATTCCTTTATGTGTCCCAGGCTTCGGCTACTCACTCGGGAACCTACGTGGTGGGTTATTCGGTGTCAAGCACGGGCGCAAACGCGGGTGCGCTCACCCTGATCTCGGGCAGCCCTTTCAACATTCCCCTCTGGGAGATGCAGGGTGAGGCGAGCGGGAATTATCTGATTGGAATCAGCGGGAAAGTAGCGGACCTGTATGGCTCGGACGACAACAGCCTATATGTCTACGGCATCGACCAGACGAGCGGGGCGCTCACGGCAACAGCCGGATCGCCGACTGCAACTGTTTACGCGCCATTCAACATGGCAATGCAGCCCACCTCGGTCAACGGAGAATTCGTTTATACCTTCAGCCTGAATGATCTCGGCACTGCCACCAATCCCATCGAGGGCTACAAAATAGATCCCACCACCGGAGCGCTGAGCCTGGTGGCAGGTTCCCCGTTCAACATTACGACGCCCACGGCCTTCGGACAGTTCGACCAGAGTGGAAGCTATCTATTCGTTTATTCCAGCCCGGCTTCAAGTGTTAGCTTAGGGGTGGTCAATGTTGCCAGTTCAGGTGCCCTAACCGAGACATTGCCCGCGGCAACTCTGGTGACGGGCGGCTATTTTGCGGCCTCTGACATCCCTTAGCGCCGGGCAGTCAGGCGGCTAACCAACCTTGTTAACGGCTTGGAGACTCGCAGGTACTGCGAGTCTCTTTTCATTTTTGTAGTAGCGGTACAATAAGGACATCCCTTGTCTGGTTGCCGCGCTACCTACCGTCACCACAAAGGATCAAAATGCCGGGGGTGCAGGAGGGATACAAACCTTTTTGCTCATCCCGACGTCTGACAGAGTGAGGAAAAAGTTCCGCCGTAATACCCGTTCACGCCGTTGAAAGCTCTCAAACTGTGACCATCAAGATAAGAATTCCGAAGGGACCTCGGGAAGGTGGGGGGAAAAGATTCCGCTGGCTGCCCCGCGACCCGGTGCTGCGTGCGGCGCTGGTGGCGTTTCTGATTCTGGCAGTATCGTTTACCGTTTTATTTTCTTACCTTTACATCAAGTACGATCGGATCATTCAGAAGCGGTTCCGTTCCCCGGTGTTCGCCAATTCCGCGAAGATTTACGCCCTGCCCCGGACGGTGCGGGATGGCGAAAAAATCGAAGCGCGGGAGATTGCAACGGACCTGCAGCATGCTGGCTACACGAATGAGGAAGGACAATCCAGCCTGGGCAGTTTTCAATTGCTGAAAGATGGAATCGAGATTAATCCCGGGCCGGAGTCGTACCACAGCCCGGAACCGGCGCGCATCACCATCCACGACGGAAAAGTTGACCAGATCACCAGCAACGGCAACGACTTGTCGGCCTACGAACTGGAGCCGCAACTGGTAACCGCGCTGTTCGACGCAGAGCAGCGGTCGAAACGCCAAATCGTGAAATATAACGACATTCCCCCGATGATGGTGCAGGCGGTGCTGGCGATTGAAGACCGGCGTTTCTTTGAACACAGTGGAGTGAATTTTCTGCGCATGGCAGAAGCCGCTTGGATTGACGTAGTGCGCGGCCGGCACGACCAGGGCGGGTCGACGCTCACCATGCAGCTTTCGCGCGGATTTTTCCTGACTCCGGAAAAGACCATCAAGCGCAAACTGACGGAAATGCTGATTGCCGAGGAGTTGGAACAGAAGTTCAGCAAGAAACAGATTTTTGAGTTCTATGCGAACTGGGTGGATTTGGGCCAGAGAGGGTCGTTCTCGATCAGCGGATTCGCCGAAGCGTCGAAGGCATACTTTAACAAGGAACTGAAAGACATCACCCTGCCCGAAGCGGCTCTCTTGGCGGGGGTGATTCAGCGTCCCAGCTATCTTTCGCCCTACCGTCATCCGGAGCGCGCCATGGACCGCCGGAATCTGGTGCTGGAATCGATGGTCGAGACCCACGCCATAACCCGCGAGCAGGCGGATAAAGCCAAGGCCGCTCCCCTGAAACTGGCGCCCCCGAACGTGGAGGCCAGCGACGCACCATATTACGTAGACATGGTGCGGGACACATTGATCAGCAAGTTCAATGAAAGTGAGTTGAATGACCAGTCGTACCGCATTTATACGACGCTCGATCCTGATCTGCAGAAGGCCGCCGCGCAGGCGGTGGAGTCAGGTATCAAGCTGGTGGATGAGCAGGTCAAGAAGTTGCGCACTAAGAAGGTGAAGGTCGGAAAGAAAACCGAAATCAAGGTGCTGCCGGGTCCGCAGGCGCAAGTGGCGCTGATCGTGCTCGATCCCCATACGGGCGCGGTGCTGGCTCTGGTGGGAGGACGGGATTACGGCTGGAGCCAGTTCAATCACGCCGTCTCCAAGAGGCCCACGGGATCGATCTTCAAGCCGTTTGTGTATGCCGCGGCGATCAACAGCGCCCTGGACGGCTCGCCAACCGTGCTGACTCCGGCGTCGACGGTGACGGATGCGCCCTCGAGCTTCGCCTATGGCGACCAGATTTATGAGCCGCGCAACTACAAAGAGGAGTATCACGGCGACGTATCGTTGCGCTACGCGCTGGCGATGTCGCTGAACAATGCGACGGTGAAAGTGGCCGAAGAGGTCGGCTATGACAAGGTGGCAAACCTGGCAAAGTCGGCGGGAATAACTTCGGTGAAAGCGACTCCGGCGATGGCCCTGGGCTCCTATGATGCTTCGCCGCTGGACATGGCGGGCGCCTACACCACCTTCGGGAACAACGGGGTGCGCCTGTCGCCAATTCTGCTGCGCTCGGTGCGTAATGGCAAGGGCGATGTGATCGCGAACTATAACACCGACCAGCGGCAGGTGCTCGATCCCCGGATTGCCTACATCATGACGAACATGATGGAAGGCGTTATCAACAACGGGCTGGGTTTTTCGGCGGTTCGCGGGCGAGGGTTTACCGCGCCAGCGGCGGGCAAGACCGGCAGTTCACACGATGGCTGGTTCGCCGGATACACCTCGAATTTGCTCTGTATTGTTTGGGTGGGGTATGACGACTACAGCGACCTTCGATTAACTGGCGGAGTGACGGCTGCGCCCATCTGGACGGAGTTCATGAAGAAAGCGGCCGCGCTGCCGCAATATTCCGATATGAAAGGGTTCCAGCAGCCGACGGGAGTGGTGGATGTGCAGCTGGATAAGATTACGAACCGCCTGGCGACTCCGACCTGCCCGGATGACTATGTTTCCGCTTTCGTGGCGGGAACGGAGCCGCGCGAGACCTGTGACGCACAAGAAGGGATGAAAGGATTCTTCTCTCACATTTTTGGGGGGAACAAACCGCTACCTGCCCAGGGCCCGAGCGAAGTGTCTATCCAGGAGGACCCCAATGCTGCTCCCGACGCTAAGAAAAAGAAGGGATTTTTTGGCAAGATAGCTGGAATCTTTAAGGATGACAAAACCTCGGCCCCCGCGCCGAAACCGGCGGATAACGGGCCGAGCGAACCCCATTGAACCCTGTCCGGTCTTGGGTGTTCGGTCGTAGCGGTGATTTCCGGGTTGTTTTGGACTTTCGACCTCCGACCTTCCCCTCAAACCCCTCGACTGCTCTGCCCAAGAGTGGCCGAAGACCGGATACCCAACCACCAAGACCGTAGACGAAAAATCTTTCGCCGACTGAGGAAAACTGTGGCAGAATGAGGGCACTAGCTGGGGGTGGCCTATGTCGTCCTGCCCGCGAGTTCTGCTGGTTCCCGTCTCGTTTTTTGTCCTTTGCGTCTGTGCCCTGACGAGTTTGTCGCCGGCCCAGTCTTCTCGCTCCGAACAGGTTCAAATCAAACCTCCGCTGCTGCGCACTATTGATCCTCCAGCCCCGGACGCCTCGGCGTCCGATCTGGAGGCCCGCGCCGAGCAGTTGCGTGCCGTGAAACTTTACTTGGACGCACTCGATTACTATCGCGCCGCGCTCGCCATGCGGCCAAACTCTTCCGGCTTGCTGAACAAGATCGGTATCACGGAATTGATGATGCAGCGCTATCGCGAGGCAAGAAAATCGTTCGATCAATCGATCAAGGCCGACCGCCAGTTTGCCGATGCCTACAACAATCGGGGCGTGGTGTTTTACGAAGAAAAGAAATACGGCGCAGCGGTCAAGGACTACCGGCGGGCCATTGCCCTGGACGGCAATTCGGCGTCGTTCTTCAGCAATCTGGGCGCCGCGCTTTTCGCCCGAAGAGAGTTCGAACCTGCGGTCCTCGCCTATGAACAGGCCGTGCATCTCGATCCCGATGTGTTTGAGCGGACTTCGCGCGGCGGAGTGCAGGCCCAACTGCCCAGCCCCGGTGATCGCGCGCGCTACGATTACACGGTGGCGAAACTTTACGCCAAGATGGGCTACTCTGACCGTTCGCTCGAATATCTAAGGAAGGCGATGGAAGAGGGATACAAAGATTTTAACAACGTGTATAAGGACGTGGAGTTCGCTGGCTTGCGAAAAGACAAACGTTTTGTGCAACTGGTGACGGCGAAACCGGTTACGCTGCCGGAATAAACTTTGTGCCGTAACCGCGCGGCCGGACCTCCGCGCGCACGAATCCGCTGCGCATCTCCCACAATCTTCCGGGGATCGTCGAAGGGGAGAGGTTCGACCCGACCATGTGGCTTAAGCCCCGTCTCCCGGGTATTGCTTGCTTTTTGTCTCTTTTGCTCCTTTTTCTGCCCTCGCTCAGCGAAGATGCGTCTATGTTTCGGGGAAACCCGCAGTACAGTCGAGTATACGACGCGGCAGCACCGGCAAAATTCAAAGCGATGAAATGGAAGTTTCACACGCGCGGTATGCTGACCGGTTCTCCCGTGGTGATCGAGGGAAGGATTTATTTCGGCAGTACTCCAGCTTGTTGAACGCCCTCAATGTCACCCGGGCGCGGTGATGAACTCGGTTGGATTCAACCATTGGTATTTGTATTTGTATTCCTCGCCGGCCATTGCGGGGAGCTTGCTGTACTTCGGATCCACCCCGGGAAAGCTGCTCGCAGTCGATGTCTCCGATTTCAAGCCTGCCTGGAGTTTTTGAAACCGAAGGCATGAAGAACCACGGGCCTGCATATACGAAATCGGATGGCACGCCCAACGGGAATGGCGTTTACCGCTCCGATTTTTACGATGATATGGTCGCGAGGATCGACAGGGTGATGAGTACGGGCGCGATCATTTCATCTCCGCTGGTCGCCGGGAACGTTGTCTAGGTGGGAAGCACGGATGGAAATTTGTATGCGCTGAGATAGAAAACTTTTTTTGGGCGCGCGATTCAATGAGAAAAGTCCCGTATATTTTACAAAGGTTTACAAAATTAGACGAAACTTAGAGCGGTTCTGGTGTTTAATTTTTCTACAAACTCCTGAAAGCAACAGGGTGAGTAAGGAGAAACGGTAGCCCATCGGATGCTGACCCGAGCACGCCCCAAGCAAGCATCCGGTGGGTTTTTTTGTGGCTTCTAACTTGCGACAAAAGCGAAAAACTCAGGACTTTAGCCGGATATCCGCCGCCCAGCGCGAAGGGCGTCCCGTTCTTGCGTGGTGTTAGCTAAGAGCCAGGATCTTCATTTCGGACTTCTCTCACCAACATAGTCCTCCACAACCTTCTTCCATTTGCCTTGCGCTTTGAGAATGAACTCAACCGCGTCACGCAGGGCGCCGTCGCCGCCAGCGTGGGGCGTGATGTAGTGCGCTTCCCGTTTCACTTCGGCGCGGGCGTTTTTCACGGCGATAGCGAGGCCTCCGGCGCGCATAGCGGGAAGATCGATGACGTCGTCGCCAACGAAAGCGGCTTGTTCGGGCTTGAGACCCGCCTCTTGGACGATTTCGTCGAAGACGGTTCGCTTGTCCTGAATTCCCTGGCGGACGTATTCGAGTTTCAAATCGCGCGCTCGGAGCGCGACCGTTTCCGAGATACGTTTGGTGATGAGTCCGGTCCTTATGCCGCCGAGGCGCGCAAGGGAAATGGATGTGCCATCGTGAGCATGAAAGCCTTTGGCTTCGATCAAGCTTTGTCCCTGTGAAGACGAGTTATGGAACCCGAATCCACTCTGGTCTCTGTGCTTCGCGGACTGCTCTCGCGTTCGTTGATCGAGAATGCTTTGCTCGGTTCCCGCGGGAGCGGGGAAGATGAAGAGCTTGCCGTCGGTGAGCACTCCATCGACGTCGAAGAGAAGGAGCTTTATCTTGCGGGCGCGGGCTTGGGCGGAGAGCGGTTTGGGCATCGGCGGAATTCTAGCAGCCTTTGCCAGGAGGCTGGAGCAGCTTCGCCGTTCATGAGATTCGCTGTGTCCCCGGATCGCGACCGTCGCTGATTCGGGACGGAGACAAAAGGCATCGCTTTACACTTGAGCGTAAGCGGAGCTTACCAATGAATCGTCGAGAAATGTTGAGGGACGCGGAGCGATTGCGGGAGGGGTGGCCCTGAGGGCTGCCGCAGCCGCTCCGTGCACCGCTTGACCCCACCAAGGGCAGCGAGCAGCTAGGCACGCGACCGGTGCATCGTGCTCCGCCGGGATTCTATCCCTGCCCACAGCCCAGTCGCGGTCATCGTTCCGGTCACGGACGCGATCCATGTCAAGCGTCTTTAATCCCAGTCACGTGCATCTTGCCCAAGATCCGGCCGGCTAGGGAAGGACAGCGTTGGCAAAGCAGAGCAGATTCGGGCGATTCAAGTCTCCCGATTCGTCAGCTACCGCGGTAAGGCTGGAGCGCGATGCGCTCGAGCGGATCGAAGAAGCAATCAGAATTACACGGGCGCTCAACTGAGTCTGTCTTGGGGTCACAGCGGTCCCCGGCGAAGGGTTGGCGAAACCTATGCTTCGGTCTACAATACCCAAATGTCGTCCCTTTCTTGCTCCCTGGCCTGGGCCCATCCTCTGGTAGCGGAATGGTTTGTCGGCAAGTTTGGCACGCCGACGGAGCCGCAGGAGCAGGGGTGGCCGCACATTCTTGCCGGGCGGACCACGCTGATCTCGGCGCCCACCGGGTCGGGGAAAACTCTAGCGGCATTTCTGGCCTGTATCGACCGGCTGGTGCGCAAAGCACTGGGGGGAGAGCTCACCGACCGCACGGAAGTGCTTTACGTTTCACCGCTCAAGGCGCTGAGCAACGACATCCAAAAAAATCTGCAAGGACCTCTGGGAGAGATTCTCGCGCTGGCGGGCGAGCGCGGGCTGCTCATGCCGGAGATTCGCACGGCGGTGCGCACCGGAGACACTCTCGCTCCCGAGCGGCGAAGCATGCTGAAGCGGCCTCCGCACATTCTCGTGACCACGCCGGAGTCGCTCTACATTCTTCTAAGTGCGGACAAGAGCCGCGCGATTCTGCGCGATGTCGAGACCGTGATTGTCGATGAGATTCATGCGGTCGCGGACGACAAGCGCGGGGCGCATTTGACGCTCTCTCTGGAGCGGTTGGAGGCGTTGTCGCACCGGCCCCCAGTTCGCATTGGACTGTCGGCGACGCAGAAGCCGATTGAGGAGGTTGCGCATTTCTTGACTGGGAGCGGGCGGATGGATCCGGTGATCGTCGACGTCGGGCACAAGCGGAAGCTGGATCTGGGGATCGAAGTATCGCCGATGCCCCTGGGGCCGGTGGCGTCGAATGAGTTGTGGGACACGGTTTACGACCGGTTGGTGGCGCTCGTGGCCGAGCATCGGTCTACCCTGGTGTTCGTGAATACGCGACGGATGGCGGAACGATTGTGCCATGAGTTGGGTGAGCGCATCGGCGAAGAGAATGTGGCGGCGCATCATGGCAGCTTGTCGCGCAAGCTGCGGCTGGCAGCGGAGAAGAAACTGAAAGAGGGACAGGTACGGGTGCTGGTGGCAACGGCCTCGCTCGAATTGGGAATTGATGTGGGCACGGTGGACCTGGCGGTGCAGATCAATTCGCCGCGGGCGATTGCGGTGGCGCTGCAGCGGGTGGGGCGGTCGGGGCACTGGCGGGGCGCGGTGCCGAAAGGACGGTTCTTTGCTACGACGCGGGATGATTTGATGGAATGTGCCGCGCTGGTGCGGGCGATTCGGCAGGGAGATCTGGACCGGCTCAGGATTCCGGAATCTCCGCTGGATATTCTGGCCCAGCAGATCGTAGCGATTTGTGCTGCGGGGAAAAATCAGCCGGCTTCAGCGAGCGGTCAGCTGCCAGGCCAGGATGGGTTGGCGACAGCCAGCCAGGACGCCGGCGCTACTTCGAACCGCGGTGCTGATTCCTACCCCGGCGGAGCGGAAGATGGCGGACCTTCCAGTGAAGGGTGGGATGAGGATGATCTGTTCGCGCTGGTGCGGCGGGCTTATCCGTATCGCGATCTGAAGCGTGAAACGTTCGACTCAATTCTGGAAATGCTGGCCGAGGGGATCGCCGCGCGGCGCGGGCGCTATGGGGCGTATCTGCATCGGGACCGCGTGAACGGCAAGTTGCGGGCGCGGCGTGGAGCGCGACTGGCGGCTATCACCAGCGGCGGCGCAATTCCCGACAATTCTCTATATACCGTGGTGGCCGAACCGGACGGCGTGGTTGTAGGGACTGTGGATGAGGATTTTGCCGTGGAGAGCAATCGCGGTGACATCATGCTGCTGGGGAACACGTCATGGATGATCCACCGCATTGAGACCAATGCGGGGCGAATGCTGGTCCAGGATGCGCATGGCGCGCCGCCGAGTGTTCCGTTCTGGCGTGGCGAGGCTCCGTCGCGGACGCAGGAGTTGTCGGCGCATGTGGGCGAACTGCGGCAAAAAATCAGCGAGATGTTGCCCAGCACCTCACCGGTCGGATTTTCGGCGACACAACCCGATGTCGCCGCGGCTGTGAGTTGGCTGAAGGCAGAATGCGGCCTGGATGATTCGGGCGCCGAGCAGATGATTGAATACGTATTACAGGGGCGTGCGGTGCTGGGAGCCGTGCCGACGCAGACGACAGTGATCGCTGAGCGATTCTTTGATGAGGGCGGCGGGATGCAACTGGTGATCCACGCTCCGTTTGGCGGGCGGATCCTCAAAGCCTGGGGATTGTCGCTGCGAAAACGGTTCTGTGTGGGATTTAATTTTGAGTTGCAGGCGGCGGCGACCGATAACGGACTGAACATAGCGCTGGCTGAGCAGCACAGTTTCCCGCTGGGCGATGTTTTTCATTTCTTGCAGGCGGAGACGGTGCAGCCCATTCTAGAGCAGGCGGCGCTGGATTCTCCGATCTTTGCCACGCGCTGGCGGTGGGACGCGAACCGGGCGCTGGCCTTGTTGCGCTTTCAAAACGGCAAGAAAGTGCCGCCGCAAATTCAGCGCATGCGGTCAGAGGATTTGCTGGCGTCGGTGTTTCCGGATGCGGCCGCGTGTTTCGAAAACATCGAGGGCGATCGGAAGATTCCGGAGCATCCCCTGGTTGGCGAAGTGATGAAAGACGTGCTCACCGAAGCCATGGACGTGGAAGGGTTGAAGTCGTTGCTGCGGGGAATGGCTTCGGGACAGATTCGCGTAATCGCGGTGGATACGCCGGTGCCGTCGCAGTTTTCGCACGAGATATTGAATGCGAATCCCTATGCGTATCTCGATGATGCCCCGCTGGAGGAGCGGCGAGCGCGGGCGGTCAACATGCGCCGAGTGCTGCCGGAATCGGTACTGGAGGAAGTTGGGGGACTGGATCCCGGAGCGATTGCGCAGGTGCGGGAGGAGGCTTGGCCGGACCTGCGGGATGCGGACGAGTTGCATGATGTACTGCACACGCTGGTGGCGCTGCCGGAAGGGGTGGGTAGGCGGGGACAGCCGCCCTCGGCTGTCCCGTCGAGCGAAGCTCGATCTGCTCTGGTTTCGGGCGTCTCCTTGGCCTTGCATGAGAGCGGCTCCGCTGCGCTGAGTGGGACGGCCGAGGCCGACTGTTCCCACACCGGCCGTGCTCCGGGCAGCTGGTCAGGATATTTCGAGCGACTCGTAAACGAAGGACGGGCCGGTATCGCTTGGGCGGACGGGCGGCGCTATTGGGTGGCGGCGGAGCGGGCTCGCAGTTTCTCGACCCTATTTCCTGGAGCCGTATGGGAGCAGGCATTGGCTGACGTAGCGAGCGGGGACAGCGCTCAAGATGGCGCTTTGCTCACGCTCGTTACTGGGTGGATGTCGCATCTGGGTCCAGCGACCGCATCGCAACTTGGGAGCCAGGTGGGGCTGGCTGCTTCTGAGATTGAGAAGGCTTTGCTGCGGATGGAATCCAGCGGGACGGTTCTGCGGGGAAACTTTAGTGGCGCTGCTTCGCGCGCGAGTGTCCCGCGGCTACCGGAGCCTGTCGAGCGGCGCTCGACTGGACAGGCGGCGGCAGTTGTCCCACAACCACCCACACCGGCCCCCGAGCTGGAATGGTGCGAGCGCAGATTACTGGCGCGGATTCATCGGCTGACTGTGGGGATGTTGCGCAAGCAGATTGAGCCCGTTACCGCAGCGGCGTTTATGCGCTGGCTGATGCGCTGGCAGCATGTGACTCCCGGAACGCAGGTCACGGGAGAACGCGGGACGCTCGAAGTGCTGCAGCAGTTGCAGGGATTCGAAATTCCTGCGAATGCATGGGAGCGCCA
The DNA here is from genome assembly GCA_036514015.1 of Candidatus Sulfotelmatobacter sp. Taxonomy (GTDB): domain Bacteria; phylum Acidobacteriota; class Terriglobia; order Terriglobales; family Acidobacteriaceae; genus Sulfotelmatobacter. Next base: position 9,520 of record DATBYA010000164.1, on the reverse strand, counting down.
GGTGCTGGCGCGAAGGATTGCCGACTACGATCCCAAGTGGCTCGATCAGCTTTGTCTGACCGGCGCGGTGGGGTGGGGAAGATTGTCGCCGCATCCGGCGACTGTGGATTCGGGAGGTGCGGGGAATCAGAATGCGTCCTCGGGAGATACCCCGATGCCGCGGCAGCGGCGTGTGATTCCGACCAGCGTTGCGCCGATTACTTTTTTTGTGCGCGAGGAGGCGGACTGGATGATTCCGCGACACCCAGCCGGGGATGAGGCCGAGGCGCGCGGTTTGAGCCACGGGGCGCAGTTGGTGCTCGAATTTCTGCGGCAGCGTGGAGCTTCGTTCTTTGCCGACATTGTGCGTGGTACGGTCAAGCTCAAGGCGGAAATCGAGACTGGACTTTGGGAATTAGTGGCGGCGGGCCTGGTCACTGCCGACGGGTTCGACAATCTGCGGGCGCTGATTGATCCCAAACGACGCGCGGGACATGGCAGTGGGCGCAGTACGCGTCCCCGGCACAGTTCGGGACGGTGGGCGTTGCTGCATGCGGATGTGGCGGCGGAGCGGAACCGGGCGGTTGAGGCGGCGTGTTGGATGCTCCTGCGGCGTTATGGGATTGTGATTCGCGATCTGCTGGCGCGGGAGTCGAACTTGCCGCCTTGGCGCGAATTGCTAATGGCCTTCCGCCGCCTGGAAGATCGCGGGGAGATTCGCGGGGGGCGGTTTGTAGATGGATTTCTGGGCGAGCAGTTTGCGGTGCCGGTTGCGGTCGAATCGGTTCGCGGAATGCGGGGCTTGCCCTTGAGTGGAGAGACCACGACGCTCTCAGCGGCCGATCCGCTGAATTTGATTGGAATTCTGGTGCCAGGAGAGAGAGTGCCGGCGATTTCCGGCAGGACGGTCAGCTATCGGGATGGGATTCCGGACGCTGATTCGGACCAGATGACTTCGAATTCGGCTGCTTCGGGCGAGGCTGCGGCAGGCTAGCGAAGGTCGCATCCAATCAGACCATCTGTTTCGACACGCTGAAAGGATCCAAGAATCCCGGGCTGGCGGGGAGTACGACCGCGGGGGCTGAAGCCGGGGTCTTGATCTTCGTTTTGCACGGCGTTTTGCACGGCGTTTTTCAAGGCGTTTTTCAAGGCGTTTTACGCGTCGCTAAAGCGCCGCTCTTCCACGGTTGCTGCCGTTTCGAGGGCCGCTGTTATTCGACCGAGCACCATTTTTTTGGCAGGCCCCGAGGAGTGCGATCCGGAACCGGACAGGCTGGAAGCAGAAAACGGTCAGAAGCTCGATGAGGGGGTCCCCCGAGCTTCTGACCAGCGGCTCGGCTAGAAATGCTTGAAAGCGCTTCCCCCGTCGCTTTTGCCAAGAATCCGCGTTTTGCTATAGTGCATGCCGAATTCCAATTCGTTGAGGCGGTCGGTTCAGTTCAACCATTCTGGCGTAATCCTCGTGTTTACAATTTGTTACCTACGATTCAGACCCCCAAGAAACTCCCCGCAGCCGAGGAGGGCGACCAACGCAAGCTATCCGAATCGATAGTCGGACTAACCGTTCGGATATTGGGAATGGTTCACGCCGGACATGCATTTCGGCCCGCGCTGTGATAAGAAGTTCTGCATGAAATGGGAGACTCTGATTGCGCCCTAGACTGTTGGTGATTGCCGGACCCGCGAAAGAATCGACCATTCCGTTACCCGAAGGGGAAGCCACCTTGGGCCGCGACCCGGCCAATGCGGTTGCCCTGGCCGACGGGTCGGTTTCGCGAAAACATTGCTTACTGCGGAGAGAAGAAGACGGGCGCTTTCAGATTAAGGATTTAGACAGCCGCAATGGGACTTTGGTGAATGGCCGGGCGGTAAAGGAGCAGTGGCTGCGACACGGAGACGAGATTGCGACGGGCGACTCCGTGTTTTTGTTTCTGCTGGAAGAGCAGGACCAAGCGGTTCCCGCCAGCGCCGTTGAGTTCGACGACCATCCTTCCGCAGCCGAGACCAAGCTGATTCATCCCCGAGAAGTGATCTACCTGCAGCCCGACCGGTTACAGCGCGAACTGCCGGCGACGTCGCAGGTGGCGCGCAACTTGAGCGCGCTGCTCAAGATCAGCCGGGTGGTGCATGCCATCCGTGATCTGGAAGAATTGCAGGCGCAGTTGCTGGATCTGATTTTTGAAGTGGTGCCAGCGGGGAGAGGTGCGATTCTGTTGGCCGAAGGCGCGGGCAAGGAGTTCAACTGTCTGTATGCGCGAACCCGCCACGCGGGACAGCCACAACTGGTGAGGGTGAGTCGCACGATCGTGCGCCAGGTGATGAAGGACAATGTCGCGATTCTGGGCATGGATGTTCCCGCCACGGCGAAGCTGCGCGACGTGGAAAGTCTGATAGCGTCGGAAGTGCGGACATTATTGTGCGTGCCGCTGACCGTTTTTCAGCGCTCGATTGGATGCATCTACCTGGACAGCACAAACGCCGCGGACCGGTTTCAGGAAGATCATTTGCAATTGTTGACAGCGATCGCCGGGGTTTCCGCTGTGGCCTTGGACAATGCGCGGCGACTGCAATGGTTGGAGGAGGAAAACCAGCGGCTCACCAGCGAAGTCAGGCAGGAACAAAGTCTGGTGGGGGAAGGGGCGCGGATCAAGGAGATTTTTCAGTTTCTGGCCAGGGTCGCCCCCACCGAATCGACGGTATTGATCGAGGGCGAAAGCGGAACGGGCAAGGAGTTGGTGGCTCGGGCGTTGCATCGCAACAGCCACCGCGCTAGCAAGCCGTTTGTGGCGATCAACTGCGCCGCGATTCCCGAGTCTTTGCTGGAGAGCGATCTGTTCGGGCATGAGCGCGGCGCGTTCACGGGTGCGGCCGTGCAGAAGCGGGGACGGCTGGAAGTCGCCGAGGGTGGAGTGGTGTTTCTCGATGAGATCGGAGAGCTCGCCCCTGCACTGCAGGTGAAGCTGCTGCGAGTGTTGCAGGAACGCGAATTCGAACGTGTGGGCGGAACGCACTCCATCAAGATCGATGTTCGATTGATTGCCGCCACCAATCGCGACTTGAACGAAGCGGTGCGCAACGGAGAGTTTCGCCAGGATCTTTATTATCGGCTGGCGGTGGTCAAGCTGACCATGCCTCCATTACGCGAACACCGGGAAGACATTCCAATGCTGACGCGGCATTTCGTGCAGAAGTATGCCAAGCGGAGCAAGGTGAAGGCGAAGCCGGTGTCGCGCGAAGCCATGGCAGCTTTGGTGAACTACGACTGGCCGGGCAACGTGCGCGAATTAGAAAACGCCATTGAGCGGGCGCTGGTGATGGGATCATCGGATGCGGTGCTGCTGGAAGATTTGCCGGAATCGTTGCTGGAGCAGGAATCGCCGGCAGAGATGCACCAGGGAAAGTATCATGCCAGCGTGAAAGAATTGAAGAAACAGTTGATCGTCGACGCGGTCGAGCAGACGCGGGGAAACTACGTCGAAGCCGCGGGAATCTTAGGGGTGCATCCTAATTATCTGCACCGGTTAATCCGGAACTTGGGCTTGAAAAATAGTCTGCAGGATTTGCTGCGCGAGCGCAGCAAATTTTCCGCCTAGCCGTCAGGACTTTGAGTGCGTGGTGGGAAACCGTGGCTTCCCTGCGCAGGCACGGCACGGCGCTCCGCGAAGAGCCGTTCTGCTGCTTCCCCAAGGGCGCATGTTACGCGGCGTCCAAGTCTCCTCCAACGGCGAACGAGAAGGCAATCCGGTCCAGGGAATTGACTCCGTTCGCTGGGGCAGCGCCTTCAGTGCCGCAGCCAAAATCCGAGCGCGCTCTCATTCGTTCATTCGCACCGATCCCGTACGATGGGCGGTGATCCCCACCTCGAGCATCCGCTGGCGAAACGACAATGTGCTCACCCCGTGAATCCTGGTGACTTTCTTCTGCGGAAATGCATCCTAGAATCGGACGGGGGCGGAGTCGGAATTCTCTCCACCAGGCCCGAAGTCCACAGAGGAGTGTCCAACTTGAGTCTTGAAATTGATGTAGAAAAGATTTCAGAAATTCTGCTCGCCGATGGATGGCACAAAGTCTCTGCTGTGGGTGATGGAAGGTCTTCGTTCGGGCTCGATATTTACCAGTTCCAGGAATCCCCCAGTCAGGAAACCCCCGCGCCTCAACCCAATGCCGGCCAACCCACGAAAGCAGGCCAAGAACACGAGACCCGGAGCGGGGCACGTTGGACCGAATCGGATGGCTCTCGGGTGTTCTGTCCGCTGACATCCATTTTGGCGGTGAAGTATCGAGGCCAGCAGAAGACGGAAAGTTGAACGGAAGGACGGGCGCGAAAGCGGGATCGAAGTGATTGCTTCATTTCGTACGCAGGTAGAGACGTTGCCAGCAACGTCTCTACTGCAAAAACAGTGATTACGAAACTAACCGCGCACGCTTATTTTGGAAAACGATAGGACTGCGCGGCTCGGGGTGGGACGGCCCATCGAAAACGCCGGACGAAACGTGGTGAAGATCAGCATACGCTTGACTTGCGGCAATACTTCTTTTGAATCTTGCGTGTCGGAGAGAATACGGTAGTCCTGCACGCGGCCGTTCGCGTCCACATAAGCCTCAATGACCAGCGAATCCGCATCGATCGTATCCAGAGTCATGCCAAACGCGCTCTGCTCTAACTGCGGCGCGGTGTTGACCATGACCAGAGGAACATCATTGCCCGCCTGCAGCGAGGACGGCGCCACGAAATAAACCATGGCGATTCCGAAAATAATCAGCGCACTCAAGAATCCAGCCGTCGCCGGCACCATGAACGCCTGGAAAGTATCTTCCAGTCGTGCCCTCAGCCCCTCAAACGGGGCCTGTTTCGCCTGAGCCACTTCCCGTGAGATTGCTAGCCGCAACTTAAGCCCCAGATCGGGCGGAACCTTCCGACGTCCGAGGCTCGCTAGCAATTGCTGCGTCCGCCGCAAACTTTGGTACTGGTGGTTGCAATCCACGCAATCCGACAAGTGCTCCTGCAGCGCAAGCATCTCCGTGCCCGTCACTGCTCCATCCAAATATGGCGAGAATAACCGCTTCGCCTCGGGGCACCGCAGTCCCAGAATTTCCCCTGTGCCCTTCATGGCATCACCTCGACCCTTCTACCCCCTCCAGCCACCTGCGAATCCAAACTCCGATGTTGGTGATGATGTCCCGTGCCGTCCGTCGTTGGAGCGGTTAATCCCAGTTCATTCCCAACTTCGCGCACGTAGGGCGCCAACCGTTGCCGCAGTGCGTCTCTGCCGCGCGTCAGCCGCGATTTTACCGTCCCCAGCGAAATCTCCAAGACTTCGGCAATTTCTTCGTAGGACATCTCTTCCAGATCGCGCAGAATGAGCGTCGTGCGATAGGGTTCCGGCACCTGCCCCAACTCTTCTTCCACTCGGTGCTGCACTTCGTGATGCGCGACACTTTCAAATGGAGAGTCGGCATGGTCGGTAAGCGCCACCTGCATCGCGTTTTCGCCCGCGCTCGGTCCGTTCGATTCCGTCGGCTCAATCGATGTCTCTCGCGCCTTGTGCCGGAACCACCAGCGACGCCGGTTCGCTGCTTCATGCAGCGCGATGCGGTAAATCCACGTCTTCAGGCTCGACCCCCCGTGAAAATGCTTCATGCCACGAAACACTTTCAGAAAGACGTCTTGCGTAGTATCGGCCGCGTCCGCCGGATCGTTCACGATGCGGTAGACCAGCCCATACACCGGCTGCTGAAACTCGCCGATCAGCCAGGCATAGGCTGTTTCCGAGCCAGACTTCAGCTCCGCGACGATCGCCGCTTCTTCCTGCGAACGCACTCCGATTGCACTTGCCAGATCACCCAAGGTGGTTGCTCCCGCCATATTGGCGTCCCCTGATTATAGGATTTTCCACCCTACCGCACCCGTAAAAATTGCATCCTGGCCAAATCCGGTCAAACCGGGAGCGGTGTCCTGCCTCTCACACCTCATAGACTCCGGCGGTGTGCTTAGAGTTCCCGGCGCTAAGTGATTTATTTTCAGCACATCAGCTCGGCACGGGTTCCTGGGAGGAGGGCCGCTGGAGCCCTATCAGCGAGCCCGCGCGGGAAAGTCATCGCCTGGAAGTTACCAACGATTGGGACGCCAGGCATCTAGCGTTGTACCGTACGCTGCGATGCACCACCGATCTCGCCCATCGCGCTTAGAAAGAACGCGTTTTGTTCGGGCGTCCCGATGCTTACGCGGATGCAGTTCGGCGAGCCCCACGCACCTAACGGCCGCACGCTGACTCCTTCGTCGCCAAGGCAAGCCGCAATTCTGGAAGCGTCTTCGCCTACGTCGCAGTATAGAAAGTTCGCCGAAGTGGGAACCGCGCGATGACCCATCGCGGACAGACCGTGCGTGAGAATTTGTGCCTGTGACGCGTTGCTGGAAACGACTCGTGCGATATGCTCGTGGTCATGGAGCGCGGCAATGGCCGCAGCCTGGGCGACGGAAGAAACCGAGAAGGGGCTGCGCATGCGCGCGCAATAGGTCAGAAGGTCTGCGGGGCCCAAACCGTATCCCACACGCAGGCCGGCCAGGCCATGCGCTTTGGAAAACGTGCGCAGCACGATCACGTTGGCACCCCTCTGCAGGTATTCGAGCGCGCGTGAATACTCAAGCTTGCGCAGCGCCGCGAAGTGCACGGCGAACTCGTAGTACGCCTCGTCGAGAACAACCACCACATGCGCGGGAATGTTGGCCAGGAACTTGTCGATGGCTGCGGCCTCGAGCATGGTTCCGGTGGGATTGTTGGGATTCGCCAGGAACACGACGCGGGTATTCGGATTGATCGCGGCCAGGATCGCGTCTAGATCGAAAACGTCTCCGCGCATCGGACTCTGGACCAACTGCGCTCCCGTGGCATGCACGGCCATCGAGTAAATGATGAATGACCGTTCGCTGGTCACTGCATTCAGGCCGGGGGCAAGCATCGTCTGACATACCAATGCCAACATCTCGGTCGAGCCCGCCGTCACCAAAATTTGGTCCCGCGACACCTCGTGGTGGAGGGCGAGAGTGCCGCGCAACTCAGTACTGTCGTCGTCGGGATAGAAGTTCGCAGTAGCCAGCGCGGAGCGCATGGCTTCCATCGCGCGCGGCGACGGTCCGAAAGGATTCTCGTTGGAGTCGAGCTTGATAAACTGGGGTTGAGCATCGGTCGGCGGTTGCTTCGGGGAAGCGGCCGGAAAATGAGCGGCCATGTCGCGCGCCGGTTTCGAAACCACATCAAAAAATCGGCTCATGCTCGCCGCACATTGCACATTATGACGTGGATTTAGTACTGACCGTCGCGCCGGTTTTGCTGGCGGATCTCAAACGTTCCACTTCCTTCAAGGTGAGCGATCGAAATTTCCCCGGGGGAACGTCCAGCGTCAGCGGTCCGTACTTTACCCGCTTGATCTTTTCCACGTGATGGCCAACCGCTTCGAACATGCGCCGAATCTGGCGATTGCGCCCCTCGATCAGCGTGATCTCATACCACGGATTCGCCGCTTCTTTCACCACCCGCACCAGAGCCGGACCGGTCTTCACCCGCTTCCCGTCGTCGGTGGCAATGGAAACTCCGGCGCGCAACTTGGCAATGGCTTCTTCCTTGGGCGTGCCTGCAACTTTGACGACATAAGTCTTGGCTACATGCGAGGCCGCTTTCATCAGGCGATGTGCGAGTTCGCCATCGTTGGTCAGCAGCAACAGTCCTTCGCTAGCGTAGTCCAAACGGCCGACGGGATAGACGCGGCCTCTGACGCCGCGGATGAGATCCATGACGGTCGGGCGCTTTTCCGGATCGCTCATCGTAGTTACGTAACCCCTGGGCTTGTTGAGCAGCAGGTACACCTGGCGCTGCGCGCCGTGCAGAAGTTTTCCGTTTACTCGCACGTGGTCCGTTTCCGGATCAGCCTTGCTGCCTAATTCGGTCACGACTGTGCCGTTGACCTGCACGTGTCCCGACGAGATCAGCTCCTCAGCCTTGCGGCGGGAAGCAACTCCGGCCGCGGCGATTATTTTCTGCAGGCGTTTCTGAGGCATAAAATTTCCGATTCCCGGAGGGGCACAAAAAAACAGGTATCGTCAGCCCGCCTTCTCTGTCTCCGACAGGTTCTCGCTCACCCGCTCAACGTCGGTAGCTTCCCTTGTTCCCGAACCTTCCATCTCTGCTTGCAAGGTCGCGCTCTCTGCCGGAATCAGCTCCGCCTGAAACGCTTCGGCGACCAGTTTCTCGAACTCCTCCATGCTGGGGAGTTCGTCGACATCCTTGAGACCAAAGCGCATCAGAAATTCTTTCGTCGTCTTGTAAAGGATGGGACGTCCGATGACCTGCTTGCGTCCAGCAGTCGTGATCAGCTTGCGATCGAGCAAAGTTCCAATCACGCCGCCAGAATCGACGCCGCGAATGTCGTTGATCTCGGGCACGGTCACCGGCTGCTTGTACGCAATCACCGCCAAGGTTTCAAGCGCCGGCAGCGAAAGCCGGATGGGCGGCTTCAAGCTTTTCGCGAAGGCGCGGACTACCTCGTGCTGCTCCGGCTTGGTCGACATGCGATATCCGCCCGCTACTTGGCGGATCTCAATGCCGTGGTCGGGTGCGCCGTACTCTCCGACAAGTTCTTCCAGACAGGAGCGCACAACGGACTTCATCTCCGCCTCGTCGGCTGCCTCTTTACTTGCTCCTTCCGCGATGACCGTCGCCTTTACGAGTTGGATCATTTGCTCGAGAGTGATTGGCGTCTCCGCCGCGTAGATGATGGCTTCGAGTTGAGCTTTGAGGGACATAGGAATCAGTTGTCAGTTACCCATTGCCGCCAGCCTGGTCGGCTCTTACCGACCACTGGCGACTGCCAACGGCAGTTCATCTCCAGTCGTCGCGCACCGCGGACTGCTCATTCATAATTTCATCGAAGTGCGTATGTCTGCGGATCGCAATCTCTCCGAACATTTTTTCCTGACGCACCTGGATCGCCTGCAGGCGCACCATTTCCAGCAATGCGAGAAACATGCACACCAAGGCGTGCCGCGACGGAACCCGCATAAGCAGCTGCTTCAGGCGCAGCGGTCGGTCTTCCAGCGAGAGGCGTCGCCGCAGGTAATCGATCATCTGGCCCACGGTTACCGTTTCTTCGTCGACGTTGAGTACCGGACGCGTTCGCACTCTCTCCAGCACTTGCTGAAACGTCTTGACCAGGTCGATCACGTCCGCGGCCATTTCCGGCTCGGTACCTTCCGCCTCCATGAATTCTTTCAGCGAAGGATTGGACAGAACCGCATCTTCGATTTGCTGCTTCTGCAAAAGCATCTGCGCCGCCGACTTGAACTTCTCATGCTCCAGCAGCCGGTTCACCAGTTCGGTTCGCGGATCTTCCAACTCCTCCGCCTTGGCCGACGGATCGCGCGGCAAAAGCATCTTCGACTTGATATGAATCAGCACCGCGGCCATGTAGATAAAATCGGCCGCAACATTTACGTCCAGCTCGCGAATCTTTTCCACATAGGCCAGATACTGCTCCGTGATGCGTG
>DATBYA010000163.1:0-127321 GCA_036514015.1 Candidatus Sulfotelmatobacter sp. | reverse complement strand
CGCTACCTTGACACGGTAGAGGTCAGGAGTTCGAGTCTCCTCGTGCCTACCATTTCTTTCATAGCTTTGGCCCCCTAGCCGCAACTGCCTGAGTCAAATCCCAATACTTTTTGTACTGGATTTGTACTGCCGAACCCCTTCAACCGAAGGTTTCGGGAGTTTTCTCAGTACTGATGGCATCGGGGAAAATGAATGACGGTTACGGTTTACGCAAGGCATTCGCGGAAGTGCTCAAAATCAGGGGAGAGGGGAGCGGGACAATACAAGCGTTGCAAGTGCCCGCTGTGGCTGCGGTGGGGTAAGGACGGAAAGAAGTCGGCGAAGACCCGCAGTTGGGACATTGCGACCAAGGCGGCACGTAAGCTCGAAGAAGGACTCGAACTGGCGGCCAATGGTATCGAGCCTCCGAAGAAGGCAGACCACATCACGATCGAGTCGGCAGTCGATCTGCACCGGTCCTATCCTCCCGGTAGATCGACACAGTGCCGTTGTCAAAATGCTCGATGGTCAAGTCAGCGACTGCTCCCGTGAGCCATCGCCCGATGCCTTGCTTGCCGTGAAACGTCCATGTGGCGCAACTATCGGGCTCACACTGCGCCATCGTTGTGGGCAAGTCTGATGATGCCTGCGGCGATGCAGTTTTAGAATTTACAAATACCGCTACGAAAATAAGCGCCATACACAAATGGTGCGGTTGTCGTCTCATAAACTGTGACATCGGCTATATGCGTCGGAAGCTCGCGTGCAAATAGGTTAACTGAAAATTGCATTGGAGGAGATGGATCACATCGGCGCGATGATCAACGGATCAACGCACTCTTAGGTGCAATCAAAACGGCTAAGGAGATCGACCTTCTCATCCCATCTATCGCCTGGTTTCAAACAGTTGAGAACCGCGTGTCTCTCTATTATTCTTTGCGCACATCAAACCTGAGGGAACTCCCATGGTATTCAGAGTTGTCGCGGCCGTAGCTCTTGTCGTTCTTGCCATTCTGGTGGTTGCCGCCTTCCGAACCGGGACTGTCCAGATTCAGCGTTCTCGAAGCATCCAGGCGCCACCGGATAGAGTCTTCGCATTGATTGATGACTTCCACAATTGGAAGCACTGGGCACCACAGGACGTGGAAGACCCAACGATGAAGAGAACATTCAGTGGACCAGAACATGGCCTCGGCGCTGCGTCGGAGTGGAGCGGTTCAGCAAACTCCGGCAAAGGAAGGATGTCGATTGTGGAATCGGAAGCGCCGAAAAGAATCTCGATAAAAGTTGATTTCGTGAAGCCGTTTGAAGCGCACAACGTGAATGAATTCACACTTGAATCTGTCGGCGCTTCAACGTTGGTGACTTGGAAGATGCGCGGCACGAACGCCTATTTCATGAAAGTTATGGGTATCTTCGTGAACATGGACAAAGTGATGGGCGAGCACTTCGAGCATGGACTGGACAATTTAAAAATCGCGTGTGAGAAACCGGCCGGCTATTGAGCAAGAGACCCCGCTGGCCTTGTGTGTTAGAGGACCTTAAATGTTCAGGGCTACTGTCAGTTGGTCCCTTGAGTCAGTACGTAAACAATCCTTGGAAGGGAAAGATGAGCGATGGTGCGAATCCAGTGTCGCATGGGCTAAGCGCACTGAAGCTGGCTAGAACGCTACTAGTCGTTAATTTTATATTGCTGGCGGCGCTGATTGGGCCAGGGAGAAGCCATAAGCTGTATTCGGAGGGGAGAAAACTAGGCGTCGCACACGTCATCGTCCATTCATTGCAGTTCTGGTTCGTTGCTTCGACCACTTTGGTCGTGGCGCTTGTCGTTCGGATTCTGATTTCAAAATCGGAAATGTGGCGAGCACAGCGACCGACGAAACTAGATTGGGCGCTCTTTCTTGGCTGGATTTTCGTGGTTACGATTCTGTGCCTATTTGCGTTTATGATGGGAATGGGAGGATGAAGCCGAGTTCATCTTTCCCGCAAACAACGGCCCTAGCGCTCCAGTGGTTCTGAAGAACCGTTTCTTGGTTTCGCCTAACCCGTACGGGCGATTTTCAAGGCGAAGACTGCTAGAATCCGCCAAATAAAATCGATGGCTATGCGACCAGCCTAAAAAGAGAAGAGACGCAGCCTATTTCCTGTCGTGTCGCTTTCGTTGATCGCAAACCACCAGACCGATATCCGCCCGAACGGGTAGTTCCCGACCGATGGCGATTCTTCTTCTCGCCGACGATCCCCGCATTAACCGTGCGCAACCTGGTCTAGCGTTGGCTCTCAATGAGACGCAGGCAGTTGCCTCGGTTGTCCAAATTGGGTCCTAACCGGGTGAAATTGGGTGTTTCTTGCCTTTGGGTGCGAATTGGGTACAATTGGGTGAAATTGGGTGTTTCGATGCGCGACATCAAGAACATCATCATTACGCCGGAGATCCAGTCTCCTCGTGCCTACCATTTCTTTCAATTTGGTTAGCAGCAATCAGCCTGAAAACCTCAACCCACAATCCAACCCAAGCGGTGGCCTCTTTGGGCGGTCTGCGTCACGGGTTGCTCCGGGGTACGACAGGAGCTTAGGCGATCTTAGGGTCGGGGGTTGCGCCAACCTTCGACATCTACAGCGAACTGATCGAGTTGAATTCTGAACAGGGAGCAGAATGGAAAATTCAAACGTTAACGAAGACTCTGATATGAAAGTCGATCCAATCGGCGATTCATCGAGCCCGGCACCACTGCCCCCGGTGGATGAAAGATTACAGAAGGCACTCGATAAAGCCCTGTACGCCGGTGGACGGCCAGCGGCACAAAAGATCAGGAATTTCTTGAATGGAACTTGGTTGGGCGAACCGTTGCATGTCGTCCTCAAGGATGTTCCCGCCGGCGCCTGGACCGTCGCGATGGTGTTTGATTTCCTGGACATAGCACTAGACCGGTCTGAGTTTGCGGTGGCCGCCGACACATCAATCACGATTGGGATTGCCGGCGCTGCGGGTGCTGCCGCAGCCGGTATTACGGATTGGTCAGATGTTGATCCTCCAGCACGCCGTCTCGGATTAGGGCACGGCCTGCTGAACCTTGGTAGCACTGCACTATTTGTAACGTCCCTTCTTTTGCGAAGAAACAAGTCTCGCAGGAGCGGCCGCATCGTCGGCGCTCTCGGATATGCGGTTATGGCTTATGCGTCGCACCTGGGCGGCAAAATGGTGTACGAACATCGAGTAGGCGTCGATCGCACAGATGGCCAAGTCTTCCCCGATGAGTTTGTCGCCATCTTACCTGAATCGACATTGGCCAACGGCAAACCTACCCAAGCGATGTATCAAGGCCTGCCTGTTCTGCTCGTTCGTCGCGGAGACCGTGTCTTCGCCATGGCTGACACGTGCTCCCACTTTGGCGGGCCGCTTTCCGAAGGTAAACTTGTAGGAAATAGCATCGTGTGCCCATATCATTCTTCCCGCTTTGCGTTGGAGGATGGTCGTGTAATGGATGGCCCCGCGGTTCATCCGCAGCCCTGCCTTGAAGTTCGCGCACACAACGGACAAATAGAAGTGCGCAAGGCTTCTGTTCCGGTTGTGCCATCCGCGTAAGTTCCAGGCTTGGACGAGGAGGAATGACCGTATAATCGCGCCAGGGCTGACCAGGGGATCCACATCTCGGAAGCGGAAGCCGCCAGCGACTTCGCCGGGCTGCGGTTACGCTGGCTGCGGACTTAACCTGTCAATCATGTGCTTCCTCTGACACTTCCAGTCCAGTCTTGGTGTGCCCCGCCCTACTCTTCGGACTTGTGGAAGTGGTCCGACAAGGCGCTAAGCAGCAATCCCGAATTCTCAGAGTGGGGACAATAGCAACAGAGTGTTGTTAGCAACAGAGCGGACAGCTATACGCTATTAGCGTACCATTTGAGCTATACGCTAATGGCGTATAGGCGCGTCAGACTTGAGTCCGAAGGAAAAGAAGGCTCGAAAGACGGCAATTGAGGGCGCATTGGCAGCGCGAGCCGCTAGGCGGGGTCGACCGAGGAAATCACGGAGGATATGCTGATGGCGAAGAGGGACATTTTCGGCGAGTTGATGGAAGGCGCGGCTGCAATGAAGAGCCATCGCGAGGGCACGCTTACACTGCGCAGCTACAAGGTAGCTGCGGCACCGCTCCCCAGAGTTGATTCCAAGCTTATCCGAGACACTCGAAAGCGGCTGCGCTGTTCACGGGCAGTGTTCGCACGCAGACTGCGAATCAACGAAAGAACTTTGGAAAAATGGGAACAACACCGTGCGAAGCCGAATCCTCAGGCAGCGGCTCTCGTTCTTCTTGTCCGCAAATACCCCGATACTTTAGCCCGCTTGGACGAAGTCGCGGCGCGCTAAGCGCATGTATGGGTATCCTGAGGCGAAGTCGATTGGTAGTTTTCATGGATCAGGTCTGGCGGCGAACCAAACGGCTACAACCTGTGCACACTGATTGCAGAACCTAATCCGCCGTTGCCGGGCCGGGAGAGTACTACAAACGCGCCCGCGTCCGAGGCAGGGTTAGAAACTCTTCGCACGGTATGCCTCCAAACACTTCTTGGCGGTTTCCAGTTGCGGGAAGCGACTCCCTTGTTGCTCGATCAGAAAATATTCGGCGCCGCCGACCTCCTTGGCCGCGCTCAAAATGCCCTTCCAATCCGCGACCCCTTCCCCGAAGAGGACCGAATATCCTTTGCCTGGGTCGGGGGACCACTCTTTCAAATGCAATGACCGTATCCGTCCAGGATTAGCCTTAATCCAGGCCACAGGGTCGGATCCCGTTTGCAGACACGTTCCCACATCGAGCTGTAGCATGATCGAGGGTCTCGTCTCTTTGGCAAGAATCTCGATCGGCCGCACGCCGTTCACGGGTGTGAACTCCGGCTCGTGGTTGTGGTACCCAGCTTTCAATCCGACGCGCTCCAATTGGTCGGCAGCTACATTCAGTTCCTCGGCGATCTTTTTCCAGCCGTCGAGGCCTGGTCCCGGTTGCGAACTGGCCATGACCACGTACCGGCTTCCGAGGACGTGGTTGAAGTCGATTGCTCTTTGAATGGTATCGTTCCGGAAATAGCTCTCACTGTTGTGAGTCGAGAAACACCGGATGCCCAGGCCGTCCATCAGCGCCTTCATCTCTTGCACTTGAGCCGGAGTCCAGTCCATGTAAGGTGCATAGAACTCAAGCCCCTGATAACCCATCGCTGCCACCGCGCGGACGGTTCCCTGAGGATCTTTGGCAAGCTCGTCGCGGACAGAATACATCTCCAATCCGACAGGAATCCTAGCCGCTGCCGCTGCGCGCCAGGCCCAAGGCAGCACCGCAGTGAAAGTGAGGAAGGTTCGTCTCGAAAGGCTATTCGTGCGCATGGAACACCTCGAGCGAATTCTTGACCAATCTGTGCGCATACTACTCAGGACGAATGGTAATCGCAAGCGATGGTGCTCGAATCGGAAGTTTGCCAGCCTGTCCCCCATGAGTTCGATAACCGGAAAGATAGATCTGCGCTCGTGTCGAAATCCTGCGTTCTTTTTTCACGATTCTCCTATTAAGCAGCCAGGTGAACACTCTTTTCTGCGATTCCAACCTCCTAGGAATGGGCTGGCCGAAACCGGCGGGCTGGCAGGAGATTCCCTACCGGCCAGGAACCACATCGATTTGAAGCTTCGGGTCGGCGGCGGGAACGTACGTAGTCGGGAATCCGAATTCACGACGTACGATATTGCAACCTTGTGCAATGGCGCTCGCCTTGTAAAAGGCGATCTCGCGATTGCAGCCTTGACGCCCGAAGCCGCAGTCATTCGAGATGATCAACTTTTCAGCCGGAATATATTTCAGCGCCTTGCGGATTTCCGCCGCCACCTCTTCGGGGCGGTCGGCTTGAAGCGCGCGGTGACTCACGGCGCCGATGCAGATCTTCTTCTTGAGATCGTGCTTAAAAGGTTCGAACAGCTCAAGGTCCGCCTGGTAACGGTCTTTCATCTCGAGAGTCCAGACGTCGCCACGGCAGCGCTCCAAGTAGATTTCAATGGAGTTGGCATAGCTGGTGTTCTCCATGACCCGCTGCATATTGGGATTTCCCCAACATGTGTGTATCCACAATTCCACCTCGTCCAGCCCTTGTACTTCCCGATTGAAGGCTTCAATCATGAACTTCACTTCTTCGTGGTCCTTCCCGTACGTGTTGGCCATGAAATGGAAGGTGGGCTCCTCGATCTGGATGCACCTGCAACCCGCATCGCGGAGCAACAATAACTCCTTGTTCATGGCTTCGGCCATGTCCCAAATGACTTGCCGCTTGTCTTTGTATTTTGGGGTGTGGATGTCCAAAAACAGGGCCATCACTTGTGAGCAACAGGTTCCGAACTTGAGAGGCTTCCGCGTCTTTCCCTGCGCTATGCGCCACACTTTAGGGTAGTCGAGGGGGCGATGTTCGATTTTGTCGACGACGTGCGGCCAACGCCACCCCGTGTAGATTTCGTTCAGCAGCGTGCCCGGTGGATAATGTAGCCACGGCGCTGTGGTCTCCTCGGGTTGGAGGTAATCTCCTTCGAAGCCGGACCAGCGCTGAAGGGGATAGTGGTGCCAGGCACGCCCGGCGAGGTCTTCGTCAACGTGGAAGTCACCGTGGGAAACGATATCGAGGCCGGCGCGCTCCTGGTCGCTGATCACCACCGCCAAGGCATCCTGAAATTTCTCGCGGAAGCGAACATCCTGCATGCAGGTATCGAGAGGCCGACCCCACATGCTAACGTCATACCAACGTGGACGTGGAAAAGACCCCGTGGTGGTGCTCGGGAGAATTAAATTGGCAGTTGCAGTGAACATGGGTTCCTCCGAATAACCGGGCAGATACCCCGAAGCATTGGGGAGCGGCAGGCCCTCCGTTGGCTCAGATCATATTATCAATTGGCCGAACACTCCCGTGAGAGCGCCCCTTTCTTCTGCTTGCATGAGCGAGCCGTCAAGATCAACGAGCGGTTGCTTCTGATGTTGGATCTGCTTTGCAGCCACCACATTCATCTTGATCCCTCGCTCGCCGGTTCGCGCCGAACTGTTCAGGCGGCGAATCAAAAGTGAGCCTTAAAGAGTTCCGATACGAACCGCCCTCCCCAAGCGGCTGCCGCGCCAGTCGCTAGTTTAGCCTTCGATCGCTCGTGATAACATCAGCGATTCGCCCACTTAGACTCTTGGGGTCTGCCATGAATTTCAGCCGTCGCAGGTTCGTCCAACTTGGCGTGGGAGTCGCGCTCTTTATGCGCGCGAACCGGTTGCGAGCGCAGGGTGTTTCGACCCACACCGCCACGCCCTTGCCCAGACCCGCAGCTTCCGGACGTCCCTTCAACGCCCATTTTGTGGACGTCGCTGCTGTCGCGGGCCTGCACGAGCCGGTGATCTATGGTGACCCAGAAATCAAAAAGTACATCGTAGAGTCCACTGGATGCGGCTGCGCGTTCATTGATTACGATAATGATGGCTGGATGGATCTGTTTGTGCTGTCGGGCACTCGGCTCGGTGGCGCTCCCGACGGCACGACGAATCGGCTGTACAAAAACAACCGCGACGGAACCTTTACGGATGTCACAGAAAAAGCAGGTTTGAGCTCGCTCGGATGGGCCTGTGGAGTCTGCATCGGAGACTACAACAACGATGGCTTTGACGATATCTTTTGCACCACTTTCGGGCAGAACGTGCTTTACCGCAACAACGGGGACGGAACTTTCACCGATGTGACGAAGCCGGCGGGACTGTTGAGCGATCAGCATAGGTTTGGGGCCGGCTGCAGCTTCGTAGATTACGATCGCGACGGACACCTGGATCTGTTCGTTTCCAACTATGTGCGCTTTTCCTTTGAAAATGCCGCTGCTCCGGGCGAAAACGCCAATTGCAGATGGAAAGGAATTCCGGTGGAATGCGGGCCGCGTGGATTAGGCACGGGCAAGAACTCCCTTTATCGCAACAACGGTGATGGGACCTTCACGGATGTAACCCAACGAGCCGGCATCAGCCATTCCCCCGCTACCTACGGCATGACCGTCGTGGCGGCAGATTTTGATGAAGACGGATGGCAGGACATCTACGTTGCCTGCGACTCCACTCCGAGTTTGTTATTCATGAACAATCGAGATGGAACGTTTCGGGAAGAAGGAGTACTGCGCGGGGCTGCCCTCAGCGATGATGGCATGGAACAGGCCGGTATGGGCGTCGGTATTGGCGATTATGCTCTGGACGGGCATCTTGACATATTCAAGACCCACTTCGCAGACGACGCCAACATCCTTTATCACAACGACGGCAAAGCGAATTTCGAGGACGCTACTGGGTCCTCGCGCCTGGGGGTCGAAACTCGCTACGTGTGCTGGGGAGCAGGCATCGTCGACCTCGACAACGACGGTCTTCCAGACCTCTTCATGGTTACCGGCCATGTTTACCCTCAAGTAGAACGAACCTTGCCGCAATACCCTAATAAAACACCGCGGGTGGTTTTTAGGAACCTGGGCAAAGGTGTGTTCGAAGAACTCATCCAAGAGGCTGGTCCGGCTATCGCCGCCTCACACTGCAGCCGGGGGTGCGCTTTTGGAGACTTTGACAATGATGGAGACATCGACATACTGATCGTCAATCTCAACGAGCCCCCGTCGCTGTTACGCAATGACCTCAGCGGCAAGGCCAACTGGATTAAAGTGAAATTGGAAGGGGTTAAGTG
Source organism: Candidatus Sulfotelmatobacter sp. (assembly GCA_036514015.1). Taxonomy (GTDB): domain Bacteria; phylum Acidobacteriota; class Terriglobia; order Terriglobales; family Acidobacteriaceae; genus Sulfotelmatobacter. Next base: position 118,633 of record DATBYA010000163.1, on the reverse strand, counting down.
CAATCGAAGCGCCATCGGAGCTCGAGTGCTTGTCCATTATGGAGGCAAGACACAGGCGCAGGCGGTCTTAAGTCAATCCAGCTTTTACTCGTGCAGCGACTCTCGCTTGCATTTCGGTCTCGGCAACTCCACTTCGGCGGACATTGACGTGTATTGGCCAAATGGCCTGCACGAAGCTTTTAAGCAAATCGCTGCCAATCGGCTCATCACCTTCAAGGAAGGTGTGGGTCCCGTACCGAACCGCGGCTGGGCCAAAGTCTAAGCGATTCATAGAATCTTCCCTGCAGCGTACCCAATCGGTAAATGGACGATTGCCGTGTTGCCGCAGACGCAAATTCAGCAATGTGCGACTGCGTAGGCGCACCCAAGGCTGAACGCCGATCGTAGGCAACCCGTTAATATTTGTTTTTCCGATCCTTCCCACCAGAATAACGAAATTGTTCTTGACAGTGTCACCGAACAGTGGTACCGAGTTATGTCAACATAATTGATCCAACAGGTTGTCCCTGTCTCGACCTGTTGGATCGCTCCGTAAAGGGAAACGCCTGGTCACGGGATTGGCGTATCCGCGCAGCATGTTTCCTGGCATTTAGAACTGCTTGGGGAGGAAACCAATGACGAATCTCAGGAACCTTGGGCTCGCATTGCTAGCGGCAACTGTCCTTGTGGCGCTCACTCCATCGGTCGGGTGGGGCCAGAACGTGTACGGAACTATTACCGGAACGGTCACAGATGCCAGCGGGGCTGTGATTAGCGACGCTGCGGTCACCTTGACGAATCTGGATAACGGAGAAAAGCACAGCATACAAACGAATGCCTCCGGCAATTACACATTCGTGAATCTTCTTCCCGGCCGCTACAAGATCGAGGGCGAGAAAGCCGGCTTTAAGAAGTTTGTGCGCGAGCCCATCGACGTTGAGATCGAAGCCGGATTGAGAGTCGATATCGCGCTGCCAATCGGCGCGACAAGCGAGACCGTCGAGGTGACTTCAGAGACGCCTTTGCTTCAGCCGGAGACGAACTCACTGGGACAAGTGGTCGAAGGGCGAACGGTAACGGAGCTGCCCCTGAACGGCCGCAACCCCCTGGCGATGGTGGCTCTGGTTCCCGGGATAGTGCCACAAGGCGAGCCCTCGGCTGGCAATAACTCGGGCGGCAATCCAGTCGGCGCTAATCCGTTCGCTATGGGAGATTTTCAGGTTGGCGGAGGCCAGGCCGGGCAGAGCCAGATCCTGATCGACGGCGTTCCCACCAATGGAGCGTACTTGAACGTCGTCACCGTGATCCCAACCCAAGATGCCATCTCGGAATTCAAAGTCCAAACCAACAATCTCGGCCCCGAGTACGGGCGATTTGCCGGCGGCGTCATCAACCTCTCGACCAAGTCGGGCTCCAACAGCCTCCATGGTTCGTTGTACGAGTTCTTGCGCAACAAGGTGCTCAATGCAAACGACTTCTTCGCCAATCAAGCCGGCATCGCTCGTCCCCCGTTTACGCAAAATCAGTTCGGCGGGAACGCGGGAGGGCGCATTATCCGTGACAAGCTGTTCTTCTTTGGCAGTTATGAGGGATTTCGCCAGCGCAAGGGAAGTATCTTCACGTCGTGGGTTCCTGACGCAGCGGAGCGCACCGGGGACTTTTCAGAAGTAAATGGAGGGACCACCGGCACCGGCACGCCGTTTACTATTTACGATCCAATGACCAGTACTGGCTGCGGTTCCAAGGTGGCGACTTGCCGGATGCCCTTCACGGGAAACGTGATTCCGGCCAATCGAATCGACCCGACTGCCCAGGTCCTTCTGTCCTACATGCCGCTGCCCAACCAAACGGGCAACCCGAACGGGAACTTTGTAGAGAGCTACAGTACCGGCGGCGACGTCGACCAATACAACGGGCGGGTTGACTTTAACCTGAGTGCCAAGCAGAGAATTTTCGGACGGTACACGCATTCGCACATTCTGTCGCTTCCCGACAGTCCGTTTAACGACATCTGCACCGACCGCTGCACCGAAAACACCACCGCCCAACAGGTTTCATTGAGTGACACCCTCGCGATTTCAGCGAAGACCGTTTTGGATTTACATCTGGGCTACACACGGTACATCTACCTGCGCACGCCGTTGAGCGAAGGCATCAACATGGCGAAGTTTGGTCCAAACTGGGCGGCGTTGGCCCCCGAGATGACCTACACTCACATCCCGCAGGTGTGTATTTCCGAGACTCCAGGGGACGACCGGTGGGGCGGCGGTTGGTGCGCTCAGGGAACCGGGAGCGGCATCGGCGCCTGGGACGACACTCTGAGCTTCACGCCCATGCTTTCCAGAATTATGGGAAAGCACAACTTCAAATTTGGCGGAGAATTTCGCATGCTCCGCAACGACTACTATCAGAGCAACGATCCGGCCGGCTTGCTCTTCTTCGATGCAGGCATGACTGCGGCAGATCCTGTATCTGGCATCGGCACTTCCGGCGGCACCGCCCCACAAGGGGGAAATGGGTTTGCTTCCTACCTGCTCGGCTATGGGAGTACCACTAACGATGGCAGCGTGACCGAGCCCGCCCGTACCGCCGACGAAGTTAAATACGGCGCGATTTACGCGGGGGACACCTTCCAGGCCACCCGGAAGCTTACTCTGAATCTTGGAGCTCGTTTCGACCTTCAGGGAAGTTGGACCGAGCGCTACAATCGCATCGTAGCTCAGAACACGACCGAGGCGAGTCCACTATTGGCGCTCGATCCTGCGTTAGGGAGTACAGTGAACCCCGCGACAGGGCAAACGTTTGCCAATCTAAAAGGTCGCTTTGACCTGGTAGATTCCAGTCCGCATCCGAGCCGCAGCCCTTTTCCCTCATGGAAGAACATCAGCCCTCGTCTGGGGCTCTCGTATCAGTTAGACCGAAACACGGTCATCCGATCTGGTTATGGGATGTTTTTCCTCCCGGTTGATATCCGCTGGAATGATGCTCCGCATAACCTTTTCATCAACTCCTTCGTCACGCCATTTCTCACAACCAAGCCGGATGGAGTTACGCCGCTCGCTACATTGTCCAATCCGTTCGCGGGCGGAATCACACCACCCTTCGGAAGGAACCAAGCCTTAATCGATGTCCAGGGGAACGGCAACGAAGCGGCCGCCGGTAATACTCCGCCGCCTTACGTGCAGCAGTGGAACCTCGACATCCAACGCCAATTCCCTGGCAATACATTGGTGGACATAGCCTATGCCGGGTCTAAGGGCACACATTTGCCCATGCATGACCAGACCTTGGACCAGTTGCCAGATCAGTATTTGCCCCAAAACTCATCGAACCCCGCGCAACAGATAACGACGCTGACTACGCTGGTTCCTAACCCGTTCGCCGGGAATTGCGCTGCGCCGGCGGTCTGCAACGGCCCAGTGGTATCGGGTAACACGGGCACACAACCGATGATAAAGGAAGGCCAGTTGCTCTGGCCTTACCCGCAATTTGATAACTTCACGGTGTCCGAGCCGGATAACCGCGATTCCATCTACCACTCGATGCAGCTGAAGGTGGAGAAGCGCTTCTCTGCTGGCGCGCAGGTGTTGGCCAGCTACACCGTCTCCAAACTCATCGATGACACCAACTCGGAAATCAATTGGCTCGAGGCCTCCGCCCCGAGCTGGAACGACTTCGATGTCTATAACCGCCGCAGCTTCCGGAGCCTGGATGGATTCGACGTTCCACAGCGTTTGGTCCTCGGTTCCGTTCTGGATTTGCCCTTTGGCAGGGGTAAGAAGTTTGCCAGCAACATGAACGGAATTGGCAATAAGGTAATCGGCGGATGGGGAGTCAATACCATCATCACCTTCCAGAAGGGCTTTCCGATCATCATCGGTGGCTGCCCAGGCCCACTGAGCAACTCCAACATCCCCGGTGTGGGCTGTTCCCGCCCGACGAAAACAGGGCCCGCGTCGCTGACTTCCGGTCCTCTGGAGACGCGGCTGACCCATTGGTTTAATACTTCCGTATTCACCGACGGGACGCCCGGGGTCTACAACTACGGCAACGATCCGCGGGCCGAGCCAAACATCCGAGATGACGGATCGAGGAACTTTGACTTCGCCATCTTCAAGAACACCAAGTTTGGTACGGACGACAGATATGGGCTCGAGTTCCGGGGGGAGTTCTTCAATGGATTCAATCACCCGCAATTCGCTCCGCCGAATGGAAGCTGTTGTACCGGTGCCAACTTTGGTCAGATAACTAGCCAGTACAATCTTCCACGCTTGATCCAGTTTGGCTTGAGAACGACCTTCTAGCCTTAGTGTGCGCGGGCGGGCCGTGCGCCCGCCCGCGCACACCATTCTCTTCTCTGATATATTCGGGCTGGTATATTCGGGTTAGAAGCCAATCTTCCATGTGGTCCATGGGGAACATTGCAGGGACAGAACCCCGCTCGACCTCCCTCACCGCACGTTTTCGTGTCAATCTTACTGACCTGATCGCCGGCTCGCCAAGAAACGGCTGGGGACAAGCGGCCGCTTTCCTTGTGGTTGTCCTCTGCTTGACAGCGACGGTTCCCAAATTCGCAACTTGCCAGACATCCGAGGAGCAAGTCGAACTGTCCTTTCGCGCTGGGCAAGCGGCTCTAAGCCAGGGGGAGTTCGTCCGTGCCACGCAAGAATTCAAGAAAGTGCTGGCGATTGATCCAACCTTAGTGGAGGCTGAGGTCAACCTGGGCCTCGCATACCAAAGCCTGCTCGAATACGACTTAGCGGTACGGCATCTGACAAAGGCTCTGGGCGAAAGGCCGAACCTGCCAGGCGCCACGGCAATCGTCGGAATGGACTACCTCAAATTAGGCTCGCCGCAGAAGGCAATTCCGTTCCTGCAGCGTGCCCTGAAGCTTGATCCTTCCAACCATGAGGCCCGCCAGGCCTTGGCTTCAGCCTACCTGGGCCAGGATGACTTCCGAAACGCGGCTGAGGAGTTCCGCCAGACCGCCACGCTTGATTCCGACAAGTCCGAGGCTTGGTTCAAACTCGGACATGAGTACTTAGATCTTGCGGCTCGGTTGGCCTATCGAGGAGCCCATCTGTATCGCGAGTCGGCTTGGGGGCATCGTTTTCTCGGCGATCTCTTATTTCAGCGTGGCCGTTGGGAAGATGCCGCGCAGGAGTATAAGAAGGCGCTTGCCACTGAGCCGCAGCAGTCCGGCTTGCATACATCGCTGGGCCAAGTCTATCTGCATGCCGGAAAATTGGAAGAAGCCGAAGCAGAGTTTCACCAGGAGCTGCAGCTCGATTCGCGAAATGAGCTGGCATGGCTCGGTTTGGCGAATCTGCAGCTGGCCAGGGGTCAAGCCACAGCTGCGCTGGAATCGCAGGGAAAAGTTTGGGAAATCTCTCCTGAATTCTTGGTCCTACAACGGGAATTCCTGTCCATCGAACTTCCTGAGCCGGCAAAGGCTTCGCTAGCGGGCGTGCAGGACGAACCAGAAGGACCGGCCAAGCATTTTTTGTTGGCGGCTCTATATGCCGCCACGAATGAAAGCGTTCCTTCGGACCGCGAATGGAAATTGTTCCAAGCCGACTTCGCGGCATGGCAACGAGCGCCGAAAACTATCGCGGGAGCCCGCGCGGATCAGGCCCCCTGCAAAGCCCATCGCTACTCTGGCTGCGTAGATTCGCTGCAAACCAGAAAGCATCTGACCGATTCAGAGCGCCTACTGTTGGGAAAAACACGCTTTACATTGCAGCAATACCAAGATGCGGCTGACGCCTTAGCACAGGTGCAGGGCGCCACCCAGGAAAATGCCGAGGCCAGCTACTGGTTGGCGCGCACTTACCAGGCGCTGGGGGCTGACGCGTATGCGCGATTGCAGGAATCTTTTCCCGACTCCTGGCGGACTCACCAGTTGCGTGCCGAAGGCTACGCCCTTCGTCAGGATTTCGACGCCGCAGTCAAAGAGTATCAGGTGGCCCTGCATTTGCGTCCCGATGAGGCAGACCTTCACGGTGCGCTTGGGGAGTTTTACCTCAACAATCATTCTGACGAGGATGCGCAACGTGAGCTGGAGAGAGCATTGGCGCTTGATCCGTCGCGTACGCATGCGCTTTATCTTCTAGGGAGCCTGTACGTACAAAAGCGCGATAACCAGGAGGCGGCGTCGTATCTAGAGCGCGCCTTGCGACTTCAACCCGATTTGGCAGAAGCCAACGGCTTGTTGGGCACCGCGTACGTGCGCCTGGGACAGTTTGCCAATGCCATCCCAAAGCTCGAGAAGGCAGCTCCTTTAGACCATTACGGCAACGTCCATTATCAGTTGTTTTTGGCATATCGGAAGCTCGGGCAAGCTGAACTCGCGCAGAAGGCGTTGGCGCGCTCGCAAGAGCTGCGGCGAAGCTCGCTGGAACGTGACCAGGCCTTAATTATGGGATCTCCGCAGCCGGAAACTGAACCGCAATGAAGGTAAACAAACCCTTTTCCGCTGGCACATGAATCTCGACGTTAAAGGCGTTAAAGAAGAGATAGTTGTTCGCTATCCGGCGAGCGTTGGGCAGCTTTCAGTACTTCAATGCCCATCGGAATCTCAAGCCGCTTGTGGCCCTCGACGATTTCTTGGGCTGTGACGATGGTGATGAGGACGCCGAGAGGGGTTCCGTCCGCCGCATATCGTCTCCCAAGGTCGCGATATCCTTGCGAGAAACGCCCCCTGATTTGGCCTGAAAGTTAATTTTGCGTTGTCCTTTTTTCCAACCTTGAAATAGGCGATACCAGCGTCAGCGCCCTTCTTTTCATTGCTGACATGACAGCACGATTGTTCGATTGTTTGTATAGCTGAGGACGGCGCATTTCTCAAATTCTTTGCGCAGACGGTCGTCTTTGTGGTGTACAAAATCAGCGCGCTGTTCGACAATAGCTTCCGGTCCAAACGAACTCAGGGCGTGAAATTTCCGGAGTTTGCCGATTACAAAGCGTATGCAAAACCGAGAGGCCGGAAAACTCGTGAGTCGTTGATTCCATAACAGCGCGCCGTAGCTCAGTTGGATAGAGCATCGCGCTTCGAAGCCTTCTCTGTCGCTGTGGCACGTATTTTCCAGCAGACAGCATAGTCCCGGAGGGCTGAAATCACAGTAGTTGGGCTGGAGTCGGTCGCGATTATGCAAACGAGCACGCAAAAATTTGCGCCGCAAAACGCGTAGCACCACGGTGACCGGTGTCTGTCTGGCGTCAGATTAAGAAACGCAATTCGAACGAGGATTTGGCGACTTGCCAACTCTCAAAGCTTATTTCCTTGCGTCGGCGCTCAAATCACTCTTGCAGAATGTGGAGCTTTGTCCTGGCGGCAATCTGCCTGACACTTGCAGCCTCTCACGGAGCTCCAGCCCACGATGCGCCCCAGGAACTTGGGGCCGAAAAACCCGCGCGCGCCCATTATCTGAACACGCAAAATGGCGTGGACTATGTTGGCGACCAGGTTTGCGGATCGTGCCACTCCGCTGAATACAAAAGTTTCAAACAAACTGCGATGGGTAGATCGGCGTCGATTCCCTCTCCGGACGATCTGCAGTCTTTAGTAAAGCCCGTTACCTTCTCCAGCGGTACCCTGGACCGCACCTATAGCGTTTACGCCCGCAATGGAAAAATGTACCACGAAGAATCGCAGCGCGACGCCAAAGGTCAGCTGGTTTTTTCCGACACTCATGAAATCGCCTATATTGTGGGTGCAGGCGAGGTCGGTAAGAGCTATCTGGTCGGCGATGGCAATGCTTTCTTCGTCTCACCGATTTCTTTCTACACGCGCATAAATGGATGGGATCTTTCTCCGGGATATGAAGCGGGTTCGTTCCGGGACTTCACGCGCCCGGTTCTCGAATTATGCGTGGACTGCCATACTGGACAACCGCGCTTCGCTGCGGACAGACCGAACCACTTTCAGCAACCTCCCTTTCGATTTCTGAGCATTGGCTGTGAGCGTTGTCATGGTCCTGGCGCGATCCATGTCATAGAACGCAAGGAGGGCGCTCCCCCTGAGGGTTCGATCGACCACTCGATTGTTAACCCTGCGACAATGCCCACGGAAATACGTGACGATGTCTGCGCGCAATGCCACTTCCTGGGCGATGCCCGTGTCCTGCGGCCGGGGAAAAACAGTCTCGACTTCCGGCCCGGAACACCGCTGGACAAAGTAGTGGCCATTTTTTCCGTTCCTGCAAAGGTCAAGGGAGACCGATTCACGGCTCTCGATCAATTTGAACAGTTAAGACTGAGCCGGTGTGCGATCGAAAGCAAAGGGCGCCTCGGCTGTATCACCTGCCATGATCCGCACGTGGAGTTGAGCGGGGCAGAGGCGGCACAGGACTTCCGCCAACGATGCCTCACTTGCCATAAGGTCGAGTCCTGCCGGGCGCATCTTGCAAGTAGACAATCCACTTCTCCGCCCGACAGTTGCGTGGCGTGCCACATGCCAAAACAGGAGCTGCAGAATATCAGCCATGCATCTGCGACCGATCACCGGATTCTTCGCGATCCTTCGGAGAATCTCCAGGCCCGCGATCAGGTTTTGCGAGCGCCCTCGGACGAGCTTGTGTACGATCCCAGGCCGCTTGGCTCTGAGGATGCAAAAGCGGATTTGCGGAGTCTGGCTCTTGCGTATCCTCAAGTGGCGGGCAAGTATCCGGTACTCAGGCAAAAAGGCCTTGCAGCGCTCCAACAAGCTGCGCGGGAGCTTCGGGACGACGCGGAGGTTCAAGCCACCTATGGGCTAGTTCTGGCTGTCGTGCAACCGGGCGAGGGGGCGCGCGCAACCGATGCGTTGCAAAGAGCCATCGACCTCGGTTCCAGATCCCCAGAGGTTCGAAGTAAGTTGGCAGACCTTCGACTCCAGCAGGGACAAGTTACGGAAGCAATCGCCCTATATAAAGAATCGATCCAAATCGAGCCGTTTTATAGGCCGGCTTACCTCGACCTCGCGCGAGCCTATCTCATGCTGAACGATCTCGATCACGCTTACGAAATTCTCGATCGCCTTTTGAAAATAGACCCGGGAAACGATGCCGCCCGTCAGGGGTGGCTCAAGCTGGGCCCCCCTCCCGACAAGCACCCTTAACCCGCTGATACTGGTCGCGGGCCAGTGTCCTCTCATCGTCCGTCCAGCAGGCCTTCGCGCTAGGTTAAAGGTCTGAAGTAAACTGCAAGCAGAGGGGAACTCATGATGGTTACCTTGAATCTCAACCCGGAGCTTGAAGCCGGGCTGTTCGCGCAAGCGCAGGCCAGCCGCATGACCGTGGAGGAATATCTCCTTTCCGTGATCGAGAGCGCTGTGCTCCCGGCTGGGCAGCATACACTGTCGGCTGAGGAACCAGCGAAGGAGTTTGAGGAGCGGTCTGCTGGCCACTGTCCTACCAGTCCCCTGTCCGATTACGCGGTCAGCCGCGACGCCATGTATGAAGGCCGCGACCACAGATGCGTGTCCTCGTTGACACAAATATCTTGCTCCGCGGTGCTCAGCCGACTCACCCTCTTTGCGCTCAGCAACCCACGCAGTTTCGAAGCTGATCTTGATGGAGGCATCCCTCGTTTCCTCCCGTTGTTGTCTCCGGACGAGGGACTGAAGCCAGCCTCCGAACACGGTAAAGTCGTGGCGTGCGACCTTGGCCCGCTGGTCGGAAAGCGCGAGGGTTAGAAGATGTGCCGCGTTCGTCGGGGTCGGAAGGCGTTGACCTGCGGCGACTGTACTCTCAATCTCTACTCACGCGGCGGCGTTACGGGAGGTGGCGGGCCTTCGGGATGGTCGCGCAAATATTGCTCGACGGGTTCGTTGCGTAGCATAAAGCGGAATCCCCTCCGCGTGTTTGCATCAACCGTCGTTTGCAAATCCAGTGCGTCGAAAGGAATCACGTGTTCCGCTGGTTTCGCGCCTTCCTCATCAATCATCGTGAAATGAAGCTGGTTGTCGACGAGCCAGTAGTCAGTCACGTTGAGAATCGTGCCATCTTTCAAGAAGAGCTGCGGTAGATCCAGCCTCTCTTCGCCATAGCCATACACCGGAGCCTCGAACTCCTGCGACATATAGTTGGTCGCGCCAAGGGAGGAAACAGTGGTGTAATCGACCGTCCAAGGCCAGAAGAGGTCACATGTGGTCCAACAGGAGTTCAATCCCCAGAATGGTCCACCAAGAAGAAAGGGAGATTCGTAGAGAATCAATACCGGCGGAAATGGGCGAATCGGACGCCGAGGGCGAAAACCAGCCCCGCCGAATGCGCCCGCAGACGCGCCCACCGAGGTTCGCGAAGTGAAAATCGGGGCGTGGATAGTCGGCGCTGAAATCGGTGCGTGGGAAATCGGTGGGGCAGATATATGAACTCCCCCTCCAACAGTATGGGCGTGTTGTGCCAAAGCCGGCGTAGTGGCGAAACGAACGGCAAGCGTGCAGGAAACGATGACGAAGAATTTCTTGAGGATCGAGCGCTGAAGCAAGGGCGACATATTCTCAACCCTCCTAAGCTGCGCAGAATGGCGCTGACTCATTACTGACAAGTGTAATCCCTTAAACGTCCCTGTTTCACTTTTTTGGGCGAGGCCCGGTCAGATCGATAGCACCGTTCGCGAGGTTATAGCGAAAGCCATAGCGCACGAAGCGACAAATTAATTTCGCACGCGCGTCCTGTCAAAAGAGGCTGTGCCCGGTGGGCGCATGATTGGGAGCCGTTGCCTGTGTTAAGGTGCTTCTAAGGTAGAGTGTGTCGGTGCGGTTTTTAAGAATCGGCTCGCCCGTGCTCGGTAAGAGCGCTCCGAGAGCTTCGTCCTGGGAACAACATGGAGCGTAGAGAATTTCTGGCTCTGCTGGGTACCGTGGTTTGCACCGAACTGACGCGACGTATCGGTTCGCAAACTGCACGCGAAAATCCCAGAGCCGACTTGACCATTCGCATCACGCCGGTCGAATGGGAGGTCGCACCACAGAGAAGAATTAGGACAACCGGATACAACGGTTCGGCTCCTGGTCCGGTCTTGCGGTTGCGCGACGGCGAACCGGTCACGGTAGACGTATGCAACGAGACTAAGGTTCCGGAGCTGGTTCATTGGCACGGCTTGTTCGTTCCCTCCGAGGTGGATGGTTCCGAGGAGGAAGGGACACCGGCAGTGCCGCCGGGTGGGGTCCGGCGCTATTCATTCGTCCCGCGTCCCGCGGGGACCCGCTGGTATCACAGCCACGTTCACGCTGGCCGGGATATGAAACGAGCCACTTACACGGGACAGTTTGGATTTCTCTACGTTGAGCCGAAAGAAGAACCGGGTCAGTACGACGCCGAGGTCTTCCTCGCGCTGCATGGGTGGGACCCCTATCTGAGCACCCAAGGGGACGGCAGTCTGGACGCAGTCTATCCCGTATATTCCATGAACAGCCACGCGCTGGGCTCGGGCGATCCGGTGCGCGTGAAAGAAGGTCAGAAGGTGCTTTTTCGCATCTTGAATGCCAGCGCAACTCAACAACACCGCATCGCCTTGCCCGGTCACAAATTCAAAGTCGTCAGCCTGGACGGGAACGTTGTGCCTCTGCCGCGAGAGGTGGACGTCATCGAGATGGGTCCGGCAGAGCGCGTCGACGCTCTTGTTACGATGAACCAGCCTGGAGTGTGGATCCTCGGAGAGGCCGACGATCAAGTGCGGAATGCCGGGTTGGGCATCGTGGTGGAATATGCGAACCGCGGCGGCGCGCCGCGGTGGGCCGCACCGCCGAATACCCCTTGGGATTACACGACGTTTGGGCGAGACGCGGAGACTCCGGAGCCGGCCGGCGGCGTCGTGCCGCTCGTCTTCCGCAAGAAATTCGCCGGCACCCGCTGGGTAGATCACTGGACCATCAACGGCAAATCCTTCCCCAAGACCGATCCTATTCGAGTGCGTGCCAATTGTCGGTACCGCCTTCGCTTCGATAATCAAAGTGATGAAGCGCACCCGGTTCACCTGCACCGGCATAGCTTTGAAGTCACCCGGTTCGCTGGCAAGGCAACAGTGGGTGTTATGAAAGACGTAATCGTGGTGCCCGCCAAGAAGCAAGTCGAGGTGGATTTTACGGCGGACAATCCCGGGCCAACGCTCTTTCACTGCCACCAGCAATTGCACATGGACTATGGCTTCATGGCAATGGTGCAATACGCAGGCTGAGGGTTTCAAATCCCTTTCGCAAGCTCGCCGGATTGGTAGCGTGAAGTCAGCTCCGAGGACGTCTACCGAAAACAGATCAGGCGAAAAAACGGCACGCAGGAAGCGATCTCCTCGAAGCCCGTTAGCGGATAGTTTCCGTGGTGCGGATCATACTGGAGTCGGCCCTCTGCCAACCTGGGACGCTGTGGGTCCTCGCTCGATGGCTGAAATAGTCTTAGTCCCAGCGCAGAGTCGCACGCAAGTCCGTCATGTTGAAATCAGCTTCAGAATTCAATTTGTAGTCGATTTCGATTCGGTCCATGCCGTCGAATTCCTCCCCCTATGACGTTATGATCAATACCGTCGAAGCTGTCCTTCCAATCTGCAAAAGAGGAGATTCAGAATGCGACAAAAGATAATCGCGGTCGTGATGCAGTGTGTTTGCGTTGCGTCAGGACTTGCACTGGGGCAACAGGTTGGGCCGGAAACAGATGTGAGCGGAAACTGGATCATGTCGGCAGACTTCTTTGGGACCACAATGTATCTGCGCATGGAACTGAAGCAGGATGGCGATAAGTTGAGCGGTACGTATACAGGCGACAAGCTGACGAGGGGAACGGTGAGCGCTGGCGCAATTCGTCTGCTGGCCACAAGCGACGACGGCACGACTTCCGACGTGAATGCGACGATAAAAGATGGTGTCATCACAGGAAGCGTGATCGAGGCCGACCCCAAGGACATGGATCATCCGATGAAGTACACGTTCACGGCAAGACGTGCTATGCCACTGCAACATGGGGTACCGAAGCGCCATGAGTTCACGCCAACCGTGTTCTATCGGCAGTTTTCGCCGGACAATAAGCCGGTGCTGACGATCGCGCCGGGAGACACAGTGCACACCACGACTGTGGATGCCGGCGGCACGGACGAGAAAGGCGTGAGACGCGTGCTTGGCGGCAATCCGCAAACCGGGCCCTTCTACATCGGGGGCGCCCAGCCGGGCGACACGCTGGTGGTACACATCCTGAAGTTGCGGCCGAACCGTGACTACGCGGTAAGTGATGACAGTGTGGATGAGAGCGCGATGAACAGTGACCTTGCGGTGATGATGAAAGACGGCGGCAAGACCGTTCGGTGGCACATTGACGTTGCCAAGGGTGTGGCATATCCGGAGGGCGCAGGAACGGACCTGGCGAATTACACCGTCCCGCTGAGGCCGATGCTGGGATGTATCGCGACTGCAGTGCGGCCAATGCAGGCGCCGCCGTCGACGGGCGATTCAGGCGGATGGGGCGGCAACATGGACTTCAATGAGATTGGCGAAGGCGCGACGGTGTATTTGCCCGTCGCGAACCCCGGAGCGCTCTTGTACCTGGGTGATGCGCATGCGGAGCAGGGTGATGGAGAGCTGAATGGCAACGCGCTCGAGACTTCGATGGACGTGGAGTTCTCGGTGGACGTGATCCCGGGAACACATCTCTCCGACCGGCGGATTGAGACTTCGACGCACATCATTACGATGGGCTTATCGGCGTCGCTGGACGATGCGCTGAAGGGCGCCACGGAAGGAATGGCGAAGTGGCTCAATGAGGACTACAAGCTGACACCCTCAGAGACCGCCCAGGTACTCGGGACGGCCGCGGAGTACAAGGTTAGTGAGGTCGCGGACCGGAACTCAGGGGTGGTGTTGAGGATCGATAAGAATCGATTGATGGGATTGGTGAAAAAGACGAAGTGAGGCTCGCAGACTGTTTGTCGACAAGCGAGATGTATGCCACGACTTCGGCCCTGATCCACACAGCCCGGTAAAGCACATGAACGCAGATTACGGGAATTGGGAACGAGAAGGCTAGCGCGTCGTCCAGTTAGTTTGTGGATAGTTTCCGGTCCGACCAACCGGGAACTGGACACGGTTACTGGTCACAAGGATGTTTTCCTCAACGGATTGGAATTGGGCCTTTATATAATAGGCTCCGCTTGGCGTGACCCTGGCTAAGGAGTCTCTGAGAAGCATGCGGTATTCTGTTCTTGTTTTCATTGCGATCGTCTATTTAGTTCTCCCGTTCCGAGTCGCCTCTCAAACCTCACCATCGGTCGTGTCCAACCACGAGACCAACTTCGAATCCGAACGGAAGCATGCAGACGAACTGTTCCTCGCGCAGAAGCCGTTGGAAGCCCTCCCTCTTTATGAAGACCTTTCCCGCCAGGACCCGACTGTCGCCGTCTTCGCCGAGCGTTACGGTGCAGGCCTCTTAGCCAAGGAAGCCACCCTCTCCGATCCCGCCGACCGGATGAAAGTTCGCCTGCAGGCAATGAACGAAATCAAGCGCGCGCAGGCTCTCGGGGACAACAGTGCTTATGTTCGCAATGTTCTCAGTTTCGGCAATAAGACGTTCGTGGGCGCGGTCGTGGCGGGCATCCCGCTCACCGTTGGCTACAGCTACAAGGGTCGGCCCGACGCGCAAGCTGTTTTTCACGAAGCCGAAGCTGCATTCGGACGATCTGACTGGGCCGCCGCGGCCAAACTTTACACACAAGCTGCAGCCCTCGATCCTAATTGGTACGATCCCGCTCTGTACGCGGGCGACTCCTTTTTCCGGATGAAGGACGGATCCAACGCGGATATCTGGTTTGCGAAGGCCATCGCAATCGACCCCGACCGTGAAACGGCATACCGTTACCGGGGTGATGCACTACTCCAGGCAGGCGATCAGAGCGGCGCCCGCGAGAAGTTTGTGGAAGCCGTCGTCGCCGAGCCCTATGGCAACCCGACCATTTCCGCGCTCGGTCAATGGGCCCAGCGCACCGGTCATGAAATCGTCAAACCCGCGATCACACGGCCGGAATTCACCACCCCAGACGGCATTCTTCGAATTGATCCCGAACTCGCAGCGTCCATCCAGGATGGGCGTTCCTCCTGGATCATTTACCAGCAGTTCCGCGTTGCCCATGGCGCTCGTGCTCTCAGCCAGCCCATTGTCGGCGGCGGCTCGGATGCGAATGCTGTAGTGGTTACGCCCAGCGGGTATCGCCACACCATTGCGGAAGAACACGCAGCACTGCGCGCCATGCTCGCCGACATTGACACCAGGATCGAGTCCGGAACGCTGATGCAAGCTAACCTCGACCCTTCGATCCGCAATATCCGGAATCTCGAAAAAGCCAACGTCCTCGGTGCCTGGATCGCCATCAACGCAGCGGATGCGGGCATCCGCTCAGACTATCCTGACTATCGCGCCCATCACCGCAAGCATCTTATCGACTACATCAATGCCTACCTGATCCGCTAGTCCCGCAATCCGCACCGCCTTCGCCGGTAACGATCAGATCAGCATCGGGAAGGCCTAAGTGGGGGGAGATTGATCTCCGCCAAGCCCCTTTCTGGACCGCGTCAAAGTTTGTTTCCAGTTGGACGACCACTCGCAAGCAAGGTGTTCCACGCTTCCCGACACCTCTACCTACGGCAGCGGTGTTAGAAAACCTTAGGCTGTTTAGGGCAGCAATATTTGTTGCTCGCCTGACCTTAGTGGATAAGGTCTTCCCTGCCACACCAGGACGCCGTGCAGGGCTTCGGGCAAGGTTACCGTAGCCTTGGTTCCCGCTTGTGTCCGCTCATACTTGACCGTGATCGTGCCACCGCGCGGGTAGGGCATTGAAGCCTCAGCCCATTGCAGGTCACCGAGAGCAGGCTCGATCTGCACCGTTTCGAAGCCAGGGGATGCCGGTCGAATGCCGGCGACAAGCGTGGGCAAATCGAATGCAGGGTGCGCGCTCCACGCATGTGTGTCGGAACGAGTGGGATCGTCGAATTCGGGGGTGGTGGTAAGGCCCTTCGCCAGCATTTCACGCCAGGGTTGCAGCAGTCCAACATACCGATCCGCCATGCCGGCATGCTCGAGTGCTCGCGCCATATAAAACTGATAAAAGAAGCTCGCTTTTACCAGCTTGGGAGAATCATCTTTGGCATGAAGTCTGGTGTCCAGAATTCGCTCCATGACCGATTTCTGGTCGGCTGTGGGAATCACGTCCAACAGCACGGCAGCGATGTTTGCGTGCTGGCTGTAAGAGTCCTTTCTGGGATTGTCCGTCAGAAGGCCAAATCGTGGATCCCAGCACAGCTTGTAAACAGCATCTCGCGCTGCTCGGGCCTGGCGCCGGTAGCGTTGCGCCAGGACGGAATCCCCTAAGGCTTGCTCAAGGTCGGCGGCTGCTTCGAGCGCCGAAACCAGTTGCAGGGTCACGATCGCGGAGCGGCCCTCTTCGTCTTCCGGGGGGAACTTCTCCACATCACGCACCCAATCGATGAAAACCCATCCGGGGATCGACGAAAGCATTCCATCTGGCCGCTGTTTTGCCAGAAACCACTCCAGGACTGCTCTCGTTCCAGGCAGTAGTTCCTCAACAAACTTCCGATCTGGACGATACATCCAGTAATCGTGGAGCATATTCACATACAGCAAAGAAAACGGAGGGATGAACTGGGCGAGCGAGTCTGGATAACGGCTCTGGGTAATCCCTTCCGGAATTCGAGAGTCATCGAAGGCCTGAAGAGCCTGCCGTGCTAAACGATCGTCGCCACTGACCACATAAGAGATCAGCGCTTGTATGCGTGTATCTCCGATGTACTGGAGTTGCTCCCAATAGGCCGTATCCATGTAAGTCTCATGTGCATCGAGTCGGGCTGTGCGCCAGCAGATCTCGCGGATTCTGGCCAAATCCGGGTTACTCGCTGTAAATTTGCCGCGTTCTTCGAACGGGTAAGCTGTGTAGTAGGTGCGGAATCCGTCGAGCGTAAGCGACTCTGCCCCAGTAACAATCTTGAGCTCGACATAACGCCACGTACGCCACCACAGTGGTCGGAACGTTCTGTGCTCGCCTCCGTCCGGGAGATACTCGTCGGTCAAGCCCACTACTACGCGGTCGGCAATTTCGTTTCGGTTGCCACGTTCTTGCTTCGAATCATAGAGTGCTTCGGTGAATGCCATACGAACGACGGCATCCTTCCCACCGCTGACCTCCAGTTCCGGAAACGCCGACAGCACCGTTGCGTGGTCAATCAGAATCGTCACCGAAGAATGTGCTGGTATGGTGACGGGCTTTGCAGGGAAATTCTTGGTGTCCTCCAGATTCGTGCGAACTACGCTGCCCGTGGGAACTTGTTTATACTCCATCGGCGGAAGCGGGTCAGGACTGAGCAGCCATTTCGTACCGGCATCCTCCAGGCGGAATCCGGGTATACTCCGCTGCGGATCAGGCGATTCTCGAATCGCACCAACTGCTTGGATCCAGTGCGCGTTTGGGGACGACCCTGCTTCTTTCCAACCCCAGTCATATTTGCTGCCGTCAATCCGTTCTCCCGGTCCAGCAGCCCAGTACTGGTGCATGGCTTCCGGCATGGGAGGAACGACGGTATGTCCAAGTTCCTCCTCCACTTCCCAGCTTGCGTCGGTGTTCATGATTCGTTCCGCGCTTGTGTCCCCCTCCAAAAGGAAAGCGAGGCGATCGGAAATCTGCGCGACCGGAGCGTAGATGCCGTACTGCCACACTGTGGCCGCAATCACATTGTCACCGCGACTGAGAAAGGGCGCGAGATCAACGGTTTCATAGCGCCAACGAAACAAATTGCCGCGTGCAGGTCCTTCTCCAACTCGCTTGCCATTTACGAAGAGCGCGAAGCGGTTGTCCGCACTGAGGTGGACCACGAAGTGCTCCGGCGCGACGGGTAAGTTGATGACCTTGCGAAAGTGGAATACGCCAGGTTCGCGCAATGGGGCGGTGGGATGAGAAATCCACTCCGCTGACCATTTCATCCGGATGGTGGGTTCAGGGAAACTTTGGCAGACGGCTATATGCCCAGTGGCGAATGCAATCAGCAGAATCGAAGATATGTTAAGTGTCCGGTTGGTCACGTTTCATATCCTTATGCAGCCCGCTTCCTCACGTCGTTAGCTTTCGATGCTATCTTCCGGCGGAGACGCATCACAGAACTGGTGAGCTCCAGCCATGCAAGTACGTACCGCGATGGAAAATCGAGCCGTCCGGCTAGCAGTTCCACGGACGTACGAGTGAGCGTATCACAAGGTTTCCACCATCGTTTGCCTGTCGATCTTGGTTTCGTTGGTGGTCTTGAGCAGCAGCAACTGTCCCGCCGATGTTGCGGTCACCTGCGGAAATGTCAATTCCGCGAGGGCGCCGAGGTGACCACGGAGCGGGTTCGCGATCTCCCCCGTTCTGACGTCCAAATCGGAAGTTAGCTGGGCGAGAAGTCCTAGTGTTGTATTCGAAACGACCGCAAAGGAGGAATCGGTAGGCTCATCGGAGGTGTTGGTAACGATTTTCAAAGGCGAGAAACATCGAGCCGGCCCCGCATGGGGCCGGCTCGACTGATTGGCTCAACATCCGATTCGCTGCCTTGTCTTGCTTCACGGCAAGGATCGGATCGTCGCGGTCGTTGCGGAGACGGTCGTCAAGGTGCCACCGTTATAGTGACGGGCGTCTCGTTCGTGAGTGATCCGGAAGTCCCGATCAGCTCAATGGTGGTCGTTCCGGTGGGTGCGCGTCTCGAAGCGCTCCAGGTGAGAGTTACCTTCACGCTTCCATTCGCCGGCGGCGTCACGGGGTTGGCCGAGGCCGTCGCCGATACACCACTGGGGAATTCATTCACGCTCAAGTCCACTGCCGAATGGAATCCATTCACGCTGGTGACTGTGAGAGTGGTGGAGACGCTGCCGCGTTCATCGACTGTGAAGGAAGATGGCGACAGAGATAGGGTGAAGTTCGCAGTTCCTGTAGAAGCATTCACCGTCAGCGCGATGGTGGTGCTGTGAGTGGTCGATCCCGACGTTCCGGTGATCGTCACCGTAGCCGTGCCGACCGCGGCGCTAGAGGAAGCGGTCAGCGTGAGTGTTGAGGTCGCACTCCCGTTCGCCGCCGGTGTCACCGGGTTGGTGGAGAACTTCGCCGTCACGCCGCTCGGCAAGCCAGTCGCGCCCAACGTGGTTGCCGAACTGAATCCGCCTGTGCTCGTGATGGTGATGGTGCTGGATCCGCTGGCGCCTTGAGCTACCGTGACCGAAGTTGGCGATGCGGCGATGCTGAAGTTGGGCGTCGACGACGAATTCACCGTCAGCGCAAGCTTGGTGGTTGCGGTCAAACTGCCCGAGGTTCCAGTGATCGTCACCGTAGCCGATCCGGTAGTCGCCGTGCTGCTCGCGGTCAGCGTGAGCACACTCGTCCCAGTGGTTGGGTTCGTGCCAAACGCCGCCGTCACGCCGCTCGGCAGACCGGACGCAGCCAAAGTTACGCTACCACTGAATCCACCGACATCGGTGACTGTGATCGTGCTCGTCCCGCTGCTGCCTTGGGTAATCGTCAGACTGCTCGGCGAATCCGATAGCGTAAAGCTCGGCGTCGACGAGCCAGCCAGAAGGTTGATCAGGCCCGTTGTCTTCGGACTACCCCACCCGGTGCACAGATCGTAGCCTGTTATGCCTGAATAGGTGCCGCAGCTTCCGCTGGTGATGTCGTGGAAAAGCGTGCTGTAACTAGAACCCAAAGCCGCCGGGTAAATGGTCGGGTTAAGGAAGCCGATCGAATCCCCGTTGGCCGCCGCCTGCTGGTTGGCCAGAGCCAGGTAGCCGGCCCACATGGGCGTCGCAAAACTGGTTCCACCGTAGTCGTTTGCCGTACAAGTGGTTTGGTCAGCGCAAACGTAGAAGGTAAAGTTCGCGTTGGCCGCGACATCTGGCCCATTCCGCAATGTTGTGGACCCTTTGTTGGACGAGGTGATCACACCCGAAAGCTGCTGCCAGGAGGGAATCGGGATGGAATCCGGTGAGATGCCACCGCCGCTATCCGCCCAGGCCGTTTCCGAAGCCCACGGGCCAGCCGCGCTGGAGGTTGTCAGGTCCGTGCCGCCGACCGAAACGATGTTTGCATCGTCCGCCGGCCACGCCTCATTCGACGCAGACCAGGCCGAACTGTCCCCGGACGCGGCAAAAAAGTTTTGCCCTTGCGATGCCATTTTCTCAAAGTACGGATCAAGAGTGCTGGGGTCGGCAGGCGTCCAGCCCCAGGAACAACTAAGCTGCTTCGACAGCGGAGCATCCGTGGTCACTGTCATCGCGCTAATAATGGCACTATCGGTGCTTCCCACGTACACGTATAACCCGGTGATGCCGGGGGCCATGCCGAGCGCCTGTGTCATGTCGAGGATCTGTTCGGTGTCATCGCAGTCGCCGCCCGACCTGCTATCCACGCAGCTCAGGCTGGTTCCGTCTGTCGAGATGCCGGTCACAGTGGCAGTTTTGGTTTGTCCAACGTTGCTGTAATAGGTGTTCAGGTCGGCGATATCGTATCCCAGGAACTCAAACAAGCCGATATTCTGGCCGGAGCCGGTCAGCGCCGTTCCGCCATAGTAGGCCGCGCGCATGTCGCTGCCCAGGAACGAAGCCGAAGGGCCGGAGCCGGTCGTGGCATGGGATACGACTTTGTCGGGATCGATTCCATGAGCCTTCGCGTAGTCGCTCTTCTTAACGAACATCGGATGCGGGATGGAGTAGTTGTCCAGGCCGGAGACGTGCCAGAGGCGGAACGGCAGGTCTACTGTCGGCTCCCGGTCTGGCGCGTAAAATGTGCGGTTCTCAGTGGGGTGCTGGTAGGTGCCCAGAGTCACATGGAAGGCTCTCTCGATCGCCGCCACTGTGCCGGTCAGCCTGAGGTCCATGGCATCGCGGGATCCGCTGACAATTTGAAAGCCACTCGCTTTCGCGAAAGCAACCAGCGCGTCCCAATCTTCCTGGCTGGGACCGAATCTGGCGGTAAACTCCTGCGGCGTGAGGAACTGATGGTAAGACGGGCTTGTAGGATCGTTGACTTGCTGCACGAAAGTTTGCAGTCCTGCGCGATCACGCAGCGCCAGAACCACATCGAAGTGCATGAACTGCGTTGCCGGGAGTCGCCCGACGAGCGGCGCCTGACTTTCGGCAACTGCATCTCTCACATGCCGTGTCAACAAGGGCAGCGCCTGGGCCAGGCAAAGGGTGTTCGCGAGAAACACAATCGCGAGGACGGTGATCGTGGGGGAGATGAAACTGAATTTGCGGGACATGATCCTCCTAGAATGCGCTGGTATCCCCCCGTGCGGTTCGTCCGATTTCCGTGGCAATATCTGCCTGGAATATCGCGCTGCCGGTAAAGGGGGCGGCAGCGTTTGCAACCGGCAAAGCCGATTGCCTCCGGGTGAAAAATGCCCTATCGAAGAATTGAAGACGCCG
The DNA here is from genome assembly GCA_036514015.1 of Candidatus Sulfotelmatobacter sp. Lineage (GTDB taxonomy): Bacteria > Acidobacteriota > Terriglobia > Terriglobales > Acidobacteriaceae > Sulfotelmatobacter. The sequence continues at coordinate 97,241 of DATBYA010000163.1, read as the reverse complement.
CACTCATCTGCAATCCTCTACCGACGAAGCATGCACAACCCATCCCGAAAGACCGGGTAACGCTACAGCAGCGTATGACCCGCAGTCAAGATTCAAAAAAGGTTTTCAGGCGTTATCGGGGATGCAGGCTGACGCTAGACCGTGGAAGCGTCGCGCGGTTGTGCTGTGCAAAAAACTTCACACTAGCGAGAAATCGAGTCGAACGGCAGGCAGGGCTACAAAACCTTTTATCCGAGATGTCGGATGCCCGCTTACCGCAATCAGTAACGAGACGGCTCGGGGGCCGTGACTATACTCAAGTGTCTTCCAATCCGATGGTATCGTTTACCGCATGGCTGAGTCTCTGCTTGCAGCCGAGGTGCCGTTCAGTTGTCTCAACGGATGCGGTCCAATCAGAAAATTGAATCTGCGCAAGCTCTTTCCGAGCCGCGAAGGTCAGTATGGTCTTTCAGCAGGAGTGATGGTCCCGATCCCCCGTTTATGGTCAGTCTCCGGATTGACCAACCATCCAGCCACGGGGTGAGAACCCCGAAAGGCTTATCGTTACACCCAACGATGTCTCTGCCCTCGTCACTTGTGGAGAGCTCGGCTACATTTCGGGCCGGTGAATGACATCGAAAAGCGTTACGAAATCGTCGAAGGAGGTCAAAACGGCCCGGGCGTCTGGCTCGACAACGGCTCGATTCGGTTCCGCGCCGGCGAACTTTCGTACTGCGTCCATCGATTCCCAAAGCGTCAGCACAACAAGTTCGACCGTATCGCCCAGCGTGTGGCGAAGCAGATAGGCTCCCCGATGTCCTTCGACGGCGTGCAGCGCCGGAAACACCTTCGCGGTAGCGTGACGAACGTATTCGTCAGCTTTTTCGACAGTTGATTGCGCTCGCCACATTCGCAAGATCATGCTCCCTCGCTAGCTGAAACGATCTCTTTTCAATGTACCGACTGCTTAAAAGTTGCCGCTTGTCGTTGGCGCGGCCTTCGACCTGACGGGCGCAGCAGCGTCTTTTCCTGCGACCGTCGTCCATTCCCGGACATACCACCGCTTGACCATGCCGCTCGTCACATAGGGATCGGCCTCGGCAAACTTCTTCGCTACCTGGGGGGAATTTCCCTGGAAGAGCAAGACGGCGCCATCGACCGGGTTCGCGAACGCACCAGCCAACAGGAGCTCACGTCGCTCGCTTGCTTTCCAGGCCTTTTCAAGGTGCGCCTCGCGAAACGCAGCGCGTTTGGTTTCATAATCCTCGCCAACTTCGTAGAACAAGAGATAATGCATTTGAATTCTCGTTCCTTTCCTGCTTCGTTCTAGAGCGCCTCAACCCAAGCGTACGGATCTGGTACTTTCCCTGTCATGATCGCGATGAGCCTCTCCCGCGCCGCCAGTCCCATTTTGCGCTGTTCGACACGAGGCAACTCTAGAGTTTGATCCTATAGCGAAGGCGGCGCACATGCGATAACCTGGCTGCCGTTCCTGTTCCGAAACATTCTAAAAGTTCCACGCTGGTAATTCTTGAACACGTCGTCAACGGAAATGCGGTCTTCCTTCACGCGGAATCCCATATATCGTGGCCTTCAAAAGCCGGACTGCCATCGAATCGATTGTGGTTAAGCGTGCCAGAGATCGATGGCTCCGTGCATTCGAAACGCCGAATGGATTCGCCTGAGCGAATGGCTACCCGCGGCGCCTAAATCATCTCTCTGGAAGGGCACAGAACATGCCCTTCGAGAACCCGTCAGATTCGATAGCAAATGTGCGGTTAAATCGTGCTCGGTAGTTTTCCCAGCAGATAGCGGCATTTAATTCCACGAGTTCCCGCTCAGAAAAACGCTTTCTAAGCTCCCCATACAGCTCATCGCAAACATCCGATGGTGTTCGCGTAAGGCTTACAGCCAGACGCAACACCAGCTTTTCTTCGTTGCTGAAATGTGCACTGTCTTCAAATCGCGACAGATCGCTCAATTGTTCTTCCGCGATTCCGATTTTTCTGCCCACGGCAGAATGAATATCGATTCAAAATGGACAGCCTACCATCGCCGCGACTTTGAGTTGGACCAACTCCTTTAGCTTTGGGGCGAGAGCCCCGGGGGCAGACGTATACCTGCTCATGAACTCGGCCAGCACAAGCAGTTTGGGATCGTTGGCGCGAATGCGGGTGGAGAGCAGGACGTGTCCATACCGGCGTTTCGTGCGCCAGAAGATGAACTTCGTAAACAGTCCCGCTTCGTGGTCCTGAACACCCCTTGTACGAACTACTTCTTCGCTTGTATCCGTTGTAGAGTCTCTCATAACGCTCCAGACTTCTCGCTGTAATGATCATACGTTGCTTTTGGTGATCAACGAGCGGGAACGATTGGAGTCGAACAACAGATACTAAGGATGCATCTCGGATACAAAGATCTGGTCCAACGTGCGGGCTCGCGATAATTTCTTCGACTTCCAGTTCATTCGAAACGTTAAAAATCGCTGGCCGGCTCTACACCCTCTCTCCTTTCCCGTCAAGGAGACAGCCACCGGGCGACTGCGCCCTCGGCGAGTTCGGCTGATTCCTTCAAGTCACCCATTGACGCTGCGCTCGACAACCGGTTCCTGGCGGATAACGGCAAACCGGCAGTCATTGGAGCATTCGGTTCGAGGAGCGACTCATCGGCCGTTGAACAGCGACCCACACCGGAAGCTGGCTCCGGAAGTTGTCCCGAAGTCGTCTTCGGGAGATCTCCCAGAAGCCAGTCTCTGGACAACTTCCGGATTGCCACACACCAGCGCGAGCTGCGCGCCGGAACGTCAGCAGAGACCAGGCTGGCGCCTTCTAATGGCTCGCGGCCTGGGGTTTGATTAACTCGTCGAGATAGTCCGGCCGCTCACCATCACGCATCAGATGCGGGTAACGTGCGCCGTCATGGTAAGTAATCGTACATGTTCGAAAATAATCGTCCACGACGACGAGGAGCGTGATCGGTTGTGATGAGTCCTTCGCAGACTTGATCGCGTCCGAGAGCAATTCCTTGGTGTAGACGCGGCCATTGACGCCAATTACTTTCATCTGCGAAGAGACACCGGCCTCAAACGCAGGACTCCCGACGATGGCGTCGGTGACAACCCCGTCGTTGCCCACTTGGAGGCCGATGGAATAGACATCACCGGGATCGCCGCGGCGCCCCTCCAGCTTCAAAGGCTTGTCGTTAAACAAGATTTTCCAGCCCCCATTTTCGATCCCTCCCATGGGCGCTGCCGCAGAAGTCGAAGTCAACCTGGTGTGAAAAAATCCGGCCCAATCAAAAGGCGCCAATGCGTTGAGCGTCTTCACCAATTCGTCGAAGGTATACGTCTTCACCTCGGGGCCATGATTGGGGCCGCCGTGGAATTCCTGGCAGAAATCATCAATCGATTTCTTGCCACCGGACTCACGATGAATGATGGTGGCTACTTCGAGCCAGAGCAGATCGCCCTCGTCGTAGTAATCGGTACCGCGGCGCCAGTTCATCCAGCCGCCTCTGGCGAAGCCAAGTCCGGGTTCTCCAACCGCGGTGTCAAGCAATGGGCGCCACGTACGAGCGGGGCGTCCGGGGCCCAGCATGGCCGCAATGCTGGCCAGGTACTCGTGGTATTGGTCGGGCGTCCACAAGCCGCTGCGTGCTGCCAACATGGGCCCAAGGTAGTCCGTTAGCCCCTCATAGCCCCATAGGAGGTCCGTTTTCATGGGCTCTTCGTAGTAACGGACAGTCAGATCAGCGGGTCGGCGAAACTTGCCGTTCCAGGAGTGGACGAATTCGTGCGCCAGCAGTCCACCCAGCGACATGCCGGAACTGGGCAAAAGCAGAGTTCGCTCCGGCAGGCGGCTATTGTTCGACTCGTGGTGCTCGAGGCCGAAATGCGCCACGTGATCGCTGAGCGCGAGCAGGAAATGATAGTCGCGATAGTGGCGAACGCCAAAGAGTTTGCCCGATTCGGCCACCAGATTGATCATCTCCTTCTGGTTCTCGGGGCTCATGTTCAGAGCATCTGCGCTGTCGGCAGCGATGTCGATTTCATGATGGATGGGTTCGCCTGGCGGCGTGAGGTCGATGCTCCGGTAATACTCTCCGATAATGACAGGCGAGTCCACGAGCAAGTCTAGAGAAATCGGTTTGAATGAAACTCGGTTCCCGGCTGCATTTTCGACGGGAAGCGCTGTGCCCAATTTCCATCCGTCCGGCATGAGAAGTTTGGCTTCATACGTAAGCTTCTCGGCGGGGATGTCTGCCGGATAAAGTACGACTTCATTCCATTCGAGAACCATCAATTTGTCAGTGGCTGAGGCGCCGTCGGGCTCAATAAAGTCATAGTTGACGTCGAGATGGCTGACGCCGTGGGGGATTTCCAGGTGGAAGGTGAAAACGTCCAGCAAATCACGCTGCCACGGAATGGTCTGCCCATCCGCCTCGAATTTGAGGCCCGTGAGATTTGCGATGGGTCCATCGGGCCCGTGCTCACCGGGAATCCATTTCGGGTAGTAGAGCGTTAGAGGCCCAGGCTTGACGGGCATCACCAAATGCGTGTGCAGCAGCTTTTGCTGAGTTCTAGTCGCGTCCACGGTGACCACGATTGCTTCTTCGGCGAGCGTGGCGGACGCGGCCAACGCAAGCACTGAAACGAGAAATACCAACGACCGAACGCGGTGCGGTTCCATGCAAAATGCTCCTCAAGAAAACGGGATAAACCCTTCGGTGCATCATAACCTGCTTCGCGCTGCCGTTCCCTCCCGGCGCTTTGCTCCCGGGTGACGTTCTACTCCTACCTAACTCGGTAAGGCAGGGTTAGCCGGCCATCCATCCAAAACTGGTTTACTTCAGTGTCTGTCAGAACTGATGGCAATCAGCGAAGAGCTGGGCTAAGGGCTGGCACAGTGAGCCGCTGCCAAAACGGATGGTGGTAGTCTTGGCGATTAATGCGCAGATGGTGCACGCATCAAAAAGGAAATGTCGTCCACCTTATAAAGCACTTTTCCGGACGAGTCGGGCGACGGCTGGACTTTCCCTCCACGCACCGCATCGAATGCGGCGACGAGTCGTGGAAGTAGCGTGGGTGATGCGACGGGAATATTGTGAGCGCCCATGACCACCTTAACCTGAGGCGCGAGTGCGGCCAAGCGACGAATGGAAGCGGCGTAGTCATCGAGATCAGTTTCAGGCCTGAACAGCCAGATCGGCGCGGGGTAGTAGGTATCACCGGTAAAAAGCAGACCGTTGGCGCGATCGAGCAAAGAAATGGCGTCAGGCGTGTGGCCGGGGGTTGCGATGACTTCCAGAGTGCGACCGCCGAGATCGAAGCGGTCGCCGTCACGTGTGTAATCCGTGATCTTCCAGGGCCGGGTTGCGTAGACTTTCGCGTCAAATCCTTTCGGCAGAACGCCACAAATCTGGTCGGGTGTGATTTCTGCCTGCGCATCCAGCTGGGAACCCCGCGCATTCTGCCGCGTAAAGCCTGTATCCATTCCGTAGATCCTGGAGAACTCCCAATTGTCGCCGACATGATCGTTGTGAGTGTGCGAGTTCAACAAGATGATCGGCAACTTGGTAAGTTGGGAGATAACTTTCTTGAGGTCGCTGATTCCCATGCCGGTGTCGAAGAGCAAAGCCCGCTGCTCGCCGACGATCAGGTAGCTGATCGTCTCCTCGGCCTGGTGCGGTTCGTAGATGGCGAAAACGCCCTGGGCAGGCTTATAGACTTCGAACCATGGGTCGCTGATCGAGACGCGTTCGAGAGTTTTGTATTCCGGTCGCGGCAACGCGCGACACCAATCCGGGATTGGAGCCTGAGCGAGCAGAACTGGCGACTGCAAGATACAGAGCGCAAAAATGACTGCGTTTCGATGCATGGGCGATCTCCGGCCTGGCCATCCGATTGATGGTGACCCGTGAAAGGGAAAACATCGCAACAGACAGAAGCCTTGCGGGACCTGACAAGTCGAAATAGGCCCACTGTGGTTGCATTGCACACCGCCAAAATAGGCAGTATAGCCCTAACTTGTGCGCCAGTTTGGTTACAGGGGTTGTATCAGGGGGGAAACCCCGACATGATCCAGTAAGGTACGCGCCTTCTCAAAGAGTTGGCGTGTTGGCCTCTCTCAGTAAGGTCGCAAAGAGCCTTCGGCTCTTGCCGCACGAAGGGTGCTGGCAATGGAGAATGGACCGCAATGGAGCCAGTGATGGATATTCCTCCCCTCGCTTCCAGCCGAGCGCGAAGCCCTTCGTTCCGCTGCAAAGCGTATGGATCGACATGCTCGTACTCCGCCTGCTGAACGAACCGAAAGCCCACCAGAAACGGGTCTGGTTTGTGCTCGACGAACTGGCCAGCTTGCAGCCTCTTCCACAGTTTCACACCGCCCTCACCGAGAACCGCAAGAGCCACAATCCCATCATCATGGGCTTTCCGGGAAGCTCAGTTGGAGGTGATTTACGGCCACCTGGCAGAGGTCATGCGATCCATGCCGACAACCAGAATTTTCCTTAAAACCTTAAGGAGCCGAATGCCGGCGAGTGGGTGAGCAAGGCTCGGCAAAGTCGAAATCGAGCGCATGAAAGAAGGCCACTTCGACGGAACGCGTTCGGGCAAAACTTTCGCACGGGACATACTGGTGGAGCGGGCCGTGATGAAATCAGAAATCTCTGGATTGCCCGACCTGCACGCCTTCATGAATGGATCAAGCAGCACTTACGAATCAAGTCCTTTTTCGGCACCAGCACCAATGCATTGAAAACTCAGATCTGGATTGCGGTCTCGATTTATTTGCTGGCGCCAGTGCGGCACCCGCAGGACAACGATCAGGACGTGTGGAAGGGTCGGTTCTTCATGAGTCAAACCCGCAAAATCATTACGTCGGTAGCCTTTATGAGGGCTGCGGCGGTCTGTCCCCGCTTTAGCTGCATTTCTCTGGCAGAGCGCGCCGTGATGATCGACGTGATTTGCTGACCACCGATTGAAACCCTGACCTCAGCCATCAAACCCCTAATCTGCACGGACTCAATTCGTCCCACTAGCTGATTACGACCACTCACGCGCCGGATTTCTTCTTTGCGTTGTTGTTCCGTCTTGCCGCGGGTTCTGAAAAGCAATCGGTCCACTTCGCTCTGCGGGATACGATGATGTCCTCCCGCAGTCCGATTGCTTCGAATCTTCTTCTTGTAAATCCACTGCTTAATCGTTGGAAAGCTGATCCCCACTTGCAAAGCTGCATCTCGAAGCTTCAGCAGTCCCTCAATATTCCCTTCGGACTTGCGGTTCTTCTGCATCGGGACGCAATCGTAACGACAACGGAACTCCCGGTCAACTCCGTCGCATCCGCATAAGTTAGCCTACGGGTTCATTGCAAACAGACTATATCGTACACTTCTGGACAATAGAATCGTATCCCATGTACACTTGCGCCTTCTATCCCAAGCGAGTGATTTTTCGAGGTCGAAATGCGCAAGGCTTACCTGTTTATCGCAGCGGTTGGTTTTTGCTTTCGTCATCCTCGACCTTTCCTCAGGATGGATTTTTTTTGCCGACTGGTTCAACATGGTCTCCGAAACGCAAGCCGAAGAGCACCACCGCATCCCTCCACTCAATACGACGACTCCTCGTCTCCGAACAGGAGTTTCGGTATGACATTCCATGGCAGACTCACACGAGTGGCGTCACCGCGTTGACTCACCAAGATTGCTACTGAGAGGTGGGTGGTTGGCTCATTCGAAATGCCACCGGCGTGAACCCATGCGGGAGGGCGAGAATGAGGAGACAGATCAGATTGACGGATTCTCAGGAAAGGTGGTCCATCGTGAAACGCTCTGACCGCTCGCAGATCCTCTTCCGGTACGGGATGCGATGGAAAACTTTGACGCGCGCCGGCTACATTCCAACGGTTGCCTCACTGCTGCTGGCCCAAGCCTTCTTGCTGCTTTTGTGGCTTGCGATGGGGGCGTTCCCGGCGTGGGCCCAAACGGGAGCGAACCTTTCCGGCGTGGTGATGGACCAAACCGGCGCAGCCCTTCACGATGTCGCGGTGACCATCAAGAACGTCGACTCAGGTGCAACGCGCACCATCGCGACCGACAGCGGGGGGCACTATCAGGCGTCCGTGCCTCCGGGGCGCTTCGAGATTCGCGCGGCAAAACAAGGGTTCGCCGATGAAGCGCGCACGGGAATCAGTTTGGCGGTTGGCCAGGACGCAACGGTCGACCTTAAGATGCAGCTGAGCACCCCCGACGCCTGCGCGAGCGGCCACGAGTTCGCCACCACCGATTGCGCGCTGACCTGGCACGGCATCACGCTGTACGGTGCCTATGACGTCGGCGTCGGCTGGGTCAGTCACGGCTTACCGGTAAATGGCTATAACTATGAAGGCGAATCTCTGGTGAACCGAAACGGCTATCAACATCGATTCCTCATCGCACCGAACAACCTGTCGCAGACGGGTCTGGGCATCCGGGGCAAGGAAGAGTTTCGGCCTGGCTGGTCCGTTGTGTTCAACGCTTCAACTGGCATCAATCCGCAGTCCGGCCTGCTCGCCAGCGCACCCGCCACCGATACCGTCAACAACGGCCTTCCCCGGGGCAGCTACTCGGAAGCCATCGACGGCGCGCGCGCGGGTCAACCCTTCAATGACGAATTCTATGGCGGTATATCGTCCGCGCATTTCGGCACGCTGACCTTCGGTCGTCAGCGCGCTCTCGGCACCGATGCAATGCTCCTTTACGATCCGGCGGGCGGCGCCTACGCCTTTTCGTACATCGGGTATAACGGCACGATGGCCGGCGGCGGCGACACCGACGACAGCCGTTGGGACGACGCCCTGAAGTATCGCCTCATCTATGGCCCGGTCCATTTCGGCGCAATGTATAAATTCGCCAATGGTTCTGCCGGCTGCTACTCGGCCTCTTCAACCTGGACTGCCGCCACTTGTGCGCCGGAACAGGCGCATAACAACGCCTATGGATTCGACCTCGGCGGAGGCTACGGCAAATTCTCCGCCGACCTCGTTTTCCAGCAGTACAACCAGGCGATCAGCGTATTGAACCCCCTGCTGGGGCCTCAGAGCCCGACGCAGCCATATCAGTCGACCACTGACAGCATCAATACAAACCCCATCCTCGGGACCAATCTGATCGACCCGAACAACACCGTATACGGCATCGTGACCGACAACCGCGCAATTATGGTCGCTGCCAAGTATTCGGGGGACCAGTTCAAGGCTTTTGCCGGCTACGAGTACATCTGGCAGAATAACCCGTCGAACCCGTTGGGCGTGGGCGCCACGGACCAGGGCGGTTATTTCATGAGCGGGGTCGAAGACAACAATCTTGATTCTGAAAAGTTGCTAAATATCTGGTGGACGGGCGTGAAGTACACCTACCGCAGCAAAACCGACTTCACTTTCTCCTGGTATCAACAGCGGCAGAACGATTTTCGTCTTCCGCCGACCTGTTCGCCCTCAGCCGGTTTCCGCAGTTCCTGCGCAGGCACCCTTAACGAGGGTTCGCTCTATGCGGATCATCACTTCACCAAGCGTTTCGACGGTTTTGCCGGAATTGCGTATTCTTATGTGAGCGGCGGTCTGGCCATCGCCATTCCTCATGGCCCCGGCGTTCCCTATTTCAGCAACAACAATTGTGCTCCGACCGTCGGTGGTCGTTTCACCTTCTGATCGCTTTCGCTCAAGACCTCGATTGAACGCAGTTTGTGTTGGACTGGAGAAAGTTCCGGTTACAACCACGTCAGCGTGACTCAGCGCGTAGCACAGTTGTGGGTATCGACGAAGCGGAGCTCTGGGGTATAGCGTATCGGAGCATAATGGGGCTGGGGCAAAATGCCATGACGTGGTCCAAGATTCTTGCTGCCGGGACACGCATTGGCGTCGCATACGTTTGGGTACTCTGCTCAGTCCTTGTCGGTCCTCTCTCTGTCTCCGCGTTCGCGGGAGCGGCCCCCGCACTGGTACATGGCTTGTGGGTCTGGAAAAGCGTGGCCGTGCTCGAAGCGCCGCACGGTGCGGAGACGTTGTCGGATTTCTGCAAATCCGAGGGTATCAACGAAGTCTATGTATCAGTTTCAGCACGCAGCGAGGCGTCTGAGGAGAATCAGCTTGCTCATCTTATCGCGCTTCTCCATCGCTCGGACATTCGAGTGGAATCCTTGTTATCGAGTACAGACGCTGACGAGCCGGGCAAACACAGAGAAGCGTTGCTGGAACGCGTCCGGAAAATCGTGCAATTCAATCAGAAGCATCCCACGGAGCGATTCGACGGGATTCACCTCGATGTGGAGCCACAACAGCGGCCGGAGAATAAGGGCGCAGGGAATCTGCGATTCCTGCCGGGCCTGGCAGATGCTTTTAGGACAGTGCGGACAGTGGCGGAGCAGGCCGGACTGACGGTGAACGCGGACATTCAGAACAAACTTCTCAAGGGCGACCTCGGAGAACGAAAAATGCTTCTCTCTGCGGTGCCGCGCGTCACCTTGATGATGTACGAGCTGAGCACTCCTGGAGACGGAGAAAGCGTCGAGCAACAGGCTGAAAAAGTAGAGAAGGCGAGTCGGAAATTCCTCGACTTGGCCTACGGCGGATTGGGCGACCGGAATCTGGCGAAAATGGTGATAGCGCTGCGCACGCCGGACTATGGCGAGCTGCTTCCACAGATGCTGAAGAAGCTTGACGACGCGAATCGCACGAATCCGCATTACCTAGGATGGGCGCGACACTCTTACAATGACTCTCTGAAATAACGTCCTCATAGTAAACGCTGATTACGCCGCCGGAGAGTGGGGAGGGAAGGCCGCTGATCATGGAGAACGCCGGTCAACCGAACACGCATCCGACACAGAATGGGGAACGCGTGTCCCGAAGGCTGGCGGGCGTGCGGAAAGCAGCAAGCAACAATAAGGAGATGAAGTTCGCAACCGGGAGTAGAGGGTGTCAACTGGCAGGAGTATGAAGACGGACTAGAGGATCGGCTGTCCGATCTTCATGGCCGAGTTCATCGCGGAGCCTATCGAGCAAGACGCTCGAGAAGAGTGGTACCGGCCGTAGAAGACAAACTTGTCCAACATGCCGTGGTTACCATCCTCAACCAGATCTACGAGGAGGACTTTCGGCTTCTCCTATGGTGTTCGTCCGGGTCGTCGTTTGGCCAACCCTTGGTGTCAGCCTCCTGCCGGCCCGCGCTCCCGCTACTGCCTGTTGCGCCTGCTCTCCGATGGAAACGTTGGGCAAGCCAGGAATTTTCTGATTCGTCTGGCAAACGCGCAACCCAGAAGCAGTGAGAGAAAAGCAATCAGCCGTAATCCTGCGTCGCATCTCGTCTCTCCCTTGAATGCGCATTCACTCTTTCACGGCTGCAGTTCTAGCCTGTCAGTTACGACTTCTTTGATCGCCTCTTCGGAATACGTCAGCGGAAAATAAACACCCTGACTCCATAGCGGTAACAGGTCCGAATAGTGCGGGCTTCCCGGTTCGCCACTTTGGCCAGGAGTATTGATCGCAACCGATTTGTCCCAATCGCTCAAGTCGAGAATCTCTCGATAGCTCGCGCCCGCCACTTGCTCAAAAGAGTCGCTATAGAATCCTGTGGCACCGACGGTATCCCCATCGCCTGGTCGCGGCAGCGGCCCTAGATCCGTGATCGCCGGACTGAGCGAATGATGAAATTGCGCGAAATGCAGCTGCCCCCAATTCCACTTTGTGGAATCAGATCCTTCTAACTTGCTCAGTCTCTGGGTGGCCACTTGCAACGACCGCTGCAGCAAAAGATTGCGTTCCGCTTCCGGATCGCTTCCGAAATTATCGGATGTAGGGTTGGACAAAACGTTCAGCACCTGATAATCGGTGAAATTCCTCGCTAAGAACCACAACCTTGGAGGAGCCACCTGATGCACTACGGCTTTCTTCAGCTCCTCCATGTAGACCTCGTACAGCGCAGCCGCGGCAGAATCCTTGTCAATACTCCCGTTCCAGCCGATAAGCAGTTGTTGTCCCTCGTTCGGGTGGTCTCCCGCGGCTTTTCTCACTAGTTCCACCAGTTCGATCGCCGGCAACGAGACGGACTCTGTTTGCAGGCGCTCTGAGTCTTCGACCGTGAGCTTGTGATCGGCCTTATGGGCGACCTCTAGCACTTGGTCAATCCGCTGCACGCGGTAGTGCGAATACCATTCGAATCCGATGTTGTACGGATACCCGTCGGGCGTCATCTTATTGTTCGCCGTCGCAATGAATCCGCGGGACGGATTATAGGAATGAGGTAAATCTTCGCTGGGGATAAACCCTTCCCATTCGTAACCGCCCAGCCCCGGAACTGGCAGCAGTCCTTTCCAATTCTTTCGAATGGGCGATAATCCTACCGAGTATTCCCCGATATTCCCCTGCCGGTCGGCATACACGATGTTCTCGGAAGGAACATACCAGCGCTTCATCGCGTCGGTAAACTGTTGCCAGTTCTCAGCTCGATCGACTGCCAGAGAAGGTAGGTATCCCGCCGTGCCCGGCTCCATACCAACCCAGCGCAGCGCCAGCGCGCGTCGCTGGTCCTGCCAAAGCACAGGGCCATGCCGTGTAAACTTCAAGTCGACAACAACGTCCAGCCCGCCCCGTACCTTGAAAGTCTCGCGCTGCACTTGCATCCGCTCCCAGCCCCGCGCCGTGCGATATTCGACAGCATCTCCAGGATTAAGCTCCTCGAGGTAGAGGTCCTGCTGATCGGCTCCGAAGATCGTGAATCCCCACGCAATCTGCCGGTTGTGTCCGAGTGCTACGCCCGGCAGGCTAGGCTCGCCTGCCCCAATGACATCCCATCCTGGAGCCACCAAATGAACCATGTAGCGCAAAGAGGGCACGGCAATCACGCGATGGGGATCGTTTGCCAGGAGAGGCTTGCCGCTTTGTGTCAACGCTCCCGAGATCGTCCAGTTGTTGCTGCCCTCAACGTAATAGGTTGGAAATTTAATTCTGGAATCGCTTCCAACCAGGTTCTCTAGTAGGCCTGGGGATAGTGCTGAGAAATCCACGCCTGGAGCCGGATCAAGAGTAACTTTGGGATCCAGATCGAGAAGCTTCGAAGCCTTTTCCGCTCCAACCGCATCTACCATTTCCGCGTGTTCCAGTTCAGCTACCGCGTTACCCGTCATGGCATAAGCTGCCATTCGGTTTAGACAATCCTCCGGCTTCCACGGCTCAGGCTTGAACCCAGCTACTTTAAATTCAATGGGTAGACCGCGGCCGTCTGCCGCTAAGCGCAAAGCGATGTTTGCATTGATTCCAGAGGTAAATGCTCGGAGAATTTCATTCGTATCGGGCGAGTAGCTTTTGTATTCCGCAGCCATGTCACCCCGGTATCTCAATAGCCGCGCGCTGATGTCGCGAAACAGCGCTGAAGTACCCATGACCTCGGCCAATCGTCCCTGCCCCGAGCGCTTCCACAGTTCCATCTGGAAGAGCCGGTCCTGGGCCGCTACGAACCCCTGAGCAAAGAACAAATCGTGTTGGTTCTGGGCATAGATATGCGCGACGCCCCAACGGTCACGCAGCACCTTCACCGGCTGCTGCAAGCCCGGAAGCTTCAGCTTTCCTTGAACGACCGACGCGGTCTTCTGGGCGCGTTCCTGCATCATTTTCGGCCCTTCCCGGGCTTTAGCGCTGACCCAAGTGGTGGAAATCGCACAGAGAAGACAAATTGAAAAACATCTGATTTTCCTCATACGCCATCTCCTCCCGGGTATACCAGACCTTCTCAGCGGTGCGGTGAATTGCACACCGAACCTCTCGACCGCTTTTCACGCTGCCCCTCGCAACCGGTTGTAAAGAAAAGTTTCTTTCGGACACGAATTGCTCCCCAATTCGCAGTCGTCACTGCCCCGGTTTCTCGCGCGATTGGAGCTTCGTTCGTCCATTGGGACGCGCTTGTCGCATATTAGCAAAGACGATTGGCGGTTCTTCGCCCGATTGGGTGCCCCGAAAGCCATCACGGCCATGGCCTACATGCTAGCTCGGCTCGTCTACCGGATGTTGCGTTAAGCAGAACAATACGTCGACAAGGGGATGAAGTACTACGAAGAGAATACCGAGAGCACGAAATCCGCAGCATGCAGAAAAAAGCCAACGACCTCAGCCTCGTGGTTACTCTCACCACCAACCGCCTGAGAGAAGTTTCTGAGGAGTCGGGACCCGATTAGGTCTTGCCTGCGAGGCGAGCCGGTGCAGGGGTATCGCGAACGCTTCCGGCCTCCACATCGGCAAGTACCGCCCGGAGCCAGCGTAGGTCGAGGCGGCATTGCTCCGCCATGTGCTGCATAAGATGCCGGCTACCGGTGGGCAGCATCGCTACCCATTGCCGATGCAATTTCCGGATCTCCGCCAGCCGCGCATTCTGCCTGTCGATTTGGCTGCGCAGAGCCTCGGCGACCCGGTTGAGATCGGCGAGATGCAAGAAGAGCATGGGGCCGTAAAGAGTCCGCCGAAGGTCGCCTTCGGCGGCAAATTGCGCGTGCAGTAGTTCGCGAAAGCGGTCGCGTCCGCGCGGAGTAATGCGGTAAACCGTCCGCATGCCACCCCGAGCCACGCGCTGGTGGGCGACCGCGGCTAACAGGCCACATTCGGCAAGCTGGCGCACGGCGTAGTAGAGCGTGCCGACATCCACATCCGTAAAGCACTCGATCATGGCCTGGGTCAGACGCCGCTTGATCTCGTAGGGGTGAAAGTTGCCGCGGTGCAGAACCCCCAAAATGTATAATTCAGCTTTCATTAGTCGAATTATACTATTATCTTTATATCAATATATCAATGGAGGGATGTGTGATGAAGCGTTCCGTTCTCGCCTGCCTTGCCGGACTCCTCACGTGGATTGTCGTCGTCACGGTGATCAACCGCGTGCTTCGCCTGAGCCTGCCGAACTACACCGCTGCCGAAAAGACGCTCCAGTTCACGCTGGGCATGAAGTGGGCACGCCTTTTGATGGCTGTCATGACCTCAGTGGTGGCCGGTGCCGTAATAGGTTGGATATCCCGATCAAGCCGCTGGGCGCCATTGATCGTCGGCAGCGTGGTGCTTGCAATGTTCGTGCCTTTGCACATCGCCATTTGGAGCAAATTTCCGGTGTGGTATCACCTGACATTTCTCCTGACGATTATTCCGGCGGTACTCGTGGGTGCGCTGCTGCCGGCGCTCGGGAACAAGGACAAGGACCTCAACGAGGGTTACTCGGCACCGAGATAACGTTTCATTGTTTCGAAGAATTTCATGGCTGAATCTACTAGCGACATCGGCAACGTGACTCCGAATGCAGAGCTCAATTCCGGCCAGAAGTCTTCGGGGAGATCTCCCGGAAGCCCGTTTTCTGGATAATTGCGCATGCCCATGATGAGGGATCCCGCGCGAAGAACACTCTTCAGAGAACTGCGGCGCCACGTACTGAGAACAGGAAGCATGGTGGAACTGCCGGAATACCAGGACCGGTAACGTGAAGCCAGGCTTCGCGGAGATCTCCCCGACGCCCGTTTCTAGAGCTTCCGGATGGTTGACCATTCAACAACATCCCTAACATCATCGGCTGGCGGACTAGCACTGGCAGATGCGTTCGCGGACATCAGGTCCGGAGAGCCCACGTTTTCACTGCTGTAATCTCGAGACAATCTCGGGTCATTCCCTGCATTTAACGGTCGTTCCCTGCATGGGGCTGGATACCCTTGGGCCCTTATGGGAAGGTTGCCCCTACGGAGGCCGAAGGCCCAGGATGCAGGTGAAATGCAAGCTCGGAATCGTACTAGCCGCGCTGCTGGCTCCCTTATCAGGATTAGCGCAAAATCGCTGCTCGAACGGCATCCGCATCGAAGGCACGGTTACAGATCCCGCGGGCGCAATCATTCCCGGCGCCAACGTGCAATCCTCCGACGGAGAAAAGACAGCGACCGATGCCAGAGGACAGTATCGATTGCCCTGTGCTCCGCTTGGGGCGGTCAACGTTCGGGTCGAGGCCCAGGGTTTCGATCCAAAAACAGCGAGGGTCACAACGCAAGCTGGACTGGTCGCGCATGCCAACATGCAGCTGGTGATCGCAACCGTAACCACGGACGTGGAGGTGCGGAACGATGCCAGCGGCATGGACAGTGATCGCGGCACGGGTACGACCGTATTGGGCAGCAAGGATGTGCAGCAGCTTGCCGACGATCCGGATGATTTTCTGCGGCAGCTTCAGGTAATCGCATCCGAGGCCGGCGGCGATCCGGCCTCTGCCATCATCACCGTGAACGGCTTTCAGAATGCGAGCGCGGTGCCTCCCAAAAGCTCCATTGCCTCCATCCGCGTCAATCCCGACCTCTTCTCGTCCGAATATCAATGGGCTCCATTTGGAGGCGGTTTGATTGAGATCTTCACCAAGCCGGGTGCGGACTCGTTTCATGGAGCACTGTTTTTTACCGACAGCAATGGCGTTTTTAACGCTACCGATCCGTTCTCCGTGACTGCGACGCCGGCCGGCAAGCAACGTTACGGCTTTGAGCTGAGCGGTCCCATCGTTTCGAAAAAAAGCGGCTTCTCGCTCGCTCTCGAAAAGCGCGATATCGACGAGTTCAATGTTGTCAACGCGGTGACCCTGGACGCAAATGGCGACCCGGCGCCACTACAGCAGACGATTGCAGCTCCTCAGCGGCTCTGGATCGCCTCTGCGCGCGGCGACTGGCAGGCAACGCCGAAAGATGTCGCAACCCTTTCCTTCTCCTCCAACGTCAACAATCTCGGCGATCAAGGCATTGGCGGTCTGACCCTGGCTCCAGCTGGCTTTTCCAGCGTGGTGAGCGAGTACGATCTGCGTTTCTCCAATACCCTGACCCCAAACGCGAACTTGTTGCATGAAACCCGCATCGGCTATAGCTGGAAGCGCACCGGGCAGACACCTCTTTCCAGCAGTCCAGCCCTTCAGGTGGCCGGCTACTTCAACGGCGGGGGTGCGACCAGCCAGAACCTGAATGATCGCGAGGACGATCTCGAAACGGATGACGACGCGATGATCATCCGCGGCAAACATACGTTGACGTTCGGCGCTCAGTCTTTAGGCATCTTCGTGCATGATTACGATCCCAACAGCTTTAATGGCGCATACGTCTTCGGCGGTGGCAGCGCGCCAGTCCTCGATGCCAACAACAACCCGACAGGCCAGACCACAACCATCACTGCCCTTGAGCAATACCGCCGCGCTCTATTGAATCTTCCCGGCGGCACCCCCACCACTTCCCAGCTCACCCGCGGCACACCCCTCATTCCGCTTACGCAGTGGCGGCTGGGCTTGTTCGCGCAAGACACAATCAAGCTCACATCTCAACTAACTCTTGATGCCGGGCTGCGCTATCAACTCGAGACCACACCCAACAGCTTCACCAACTTCGACCCCCGTCTGGGCATTGCCTGGTCGCCTGACAAAAAGCAGACCTGGCTATTCCACCTGCGGGCTGGACTCTTCAATAATTCCCCCACCGAATCAAGTGATGCCACGGAGGTCTATCGCCTGAACGGAACTCGGCAGCAGCAAACAACCATCTATTCGCCAAACTACTCTGATCCATTCGTGCCTTCTGCTAGTTCGATTGCGGTGAGCACAATCAAGCAGTTCTCCCCCTCAATCACCCAGCAGTCAACCCTCGCCGTTTATGTCAGCGCAGAGCACGATTTTCCCCACCACTGGCACCCCCGGATCAATCTTTACTTCGGAGATGACTGGAACATGATTCGCGTCAAGAATGTCAACGCTCCCATGGTGGCCAGCAGCGTCGGTGTTGCTCCAGATCCAACGGCCGCTCTGCTTGCGCCGCGTCCCATCGCGCCCAACGAAAACATCCTGCAATACCAGAGCTCCGGTCATTCGCTTGGCAACGTCGTCTCCTTCAACCTGGATCAGCACAGCTACGAGTGGCTCGGTCTCTCCTTTAGATATGCGCACTATAATTTCAAATGCGACGCGGGGGAGACCGATCTGAACCCCCAGTCAAGTTACAGCAATCTGGGAGAGTCGGCGCACGTCGACTGGCTGAGAGAGAACCGGGTTAGCTTTTCCGGAAATCTGACTCTGCCCTTCAAGATCGAGCTGGCGACCGCGTTCGATGCGGGGGATGGCGTGCCTTACAACATCACAACCGGTACGGATAACAACGGCGACGGAGACTTCAACGACCGGCCCTCCTATGCGTCCGTCCCCGGTCCCGGCGTCTACAGCACCCGTTTCGGCCTGCTCACCACCAACACGGTCAACGGCAACGTCCCCCGCAATCTTGGAACCATGCCCGGTCCAATCCATCTCGACATGGATCTGAGCCGTACTTTCAAACTGAATCCCAGGGATAAGAGTAAAGATAAAGACAAGGAGCAGACGCGCACTCTCACGTTCAATGTGCGCAGCGCCAACTTGCTGAATCACACCAATGTAACCGCGGTCAATACAATCCTCTCTTCATCGGTGGTTGGGCAGCCGGTCTCGGCTGAGGCCGCCCGCCGTGTAGAGCTTGGAATTCGCGTGAGCTTCTAAGGAGTGGAAAGTGTAGTTTTGCCTTTGAGCCAGCAGCGTTTTTAGTCGGAAGTTTAGGAATAAGGAGGCACAGATGGAAAAGCCCATTGCAAACCAAGCCGGTCTCGACCCGAATATTGCTGCGCGCCGAGTCAGAGGTGTGGGCCTGCTGGCCATTGTAGCCGTCGCGAGTGCCCTCACCCTGATGACCGCGAATGAGTGTCATACGAATTTTGTTATCAGTCACACGTCGGCATCGTTTACACCCTCACTGTTGTTCGGTTTCGTGACCTGGTTCTGGTGGGTCGGCGTCGCCATTGGTCTATGGCAGTTTGCCCGATTGGCGCCAGTTCTGCGGTTCTCGCCAACGATTTTGTTGTTCCATCTGGTGGCGGCCTGTTTGCTCGGCATACTGCATCTTGCATTGCTGCAGCACACCGTTCAATGGGCGGGAGTGCATTGGCCCGCTTGGGGTCAGTTGTACTCCAACCTGAACTTGGAGACGCGGCAACGCTTCGGTGTTGACTTTGTGATTTATGGCTTTATCTACGCCGTTTCCGGTCTTTTGCATTCGCAAGCCGAGGGGCAGCGAACCATCGTTCAAAAGCTGGAACTGGAGCGGCGGCTCTCGCAGGCGCAGCTCCGCGCCCTGCAAATGCAACTCGAACCGCATTTCTTGTTCAACACTCTGAATGCTCTGAATTCCCTTGTCGATCTTGGCCGGAACAAGGAAGCTTCTCAGGCGCTCGCTCATTTGAACACCATCCTGCGCAGCGCCCTTCAGCGCAAAGCGCCAGAGAAGATACCATTCGTCGAGGAATTGCGCGTAGTGGAGAGCTATCTCGCAATTCAGCAAGTACGCTTCGCAGATCGGCTACAAATCAAGGTTGACGCAACGCCGGAAGCGCTGGAAGGCCTGGTTCCCTGCTTTCTTCTCCAGCCGATCGTGGAGAACGCCATTCATCACGGCATCGCTTCGCTCGAATCCGGCGGCGTGATCGAAACATCCGTGAAGCGCATCGGAGACAAGCTATGGATGCAGGTCAGAGACAATGGTGCGGGGCCGAGCCAGTCTTCCACGAAAGGGCATGGCATCGGCATTAGCAGTACCCGAGAACGGTTGGCCTACTTTTACCCGGACAACTATGAGTTTGCCGCCGCTGCCCGCGAAACCGGCGGTTATCAGGTAACGATCCAGATCCCATTCGAACGGGCAAACGCATGATGCTGCGCACGGTTACCGTCGATGACGAACCTTTGGCTCGGGAGCGATTGAAGTTGCTACTCGCTGCCGAGCCAGACGTGCACATCGTATCCGAGTGTAAGAACGGAGCCGAAGCGATCGCCTATCTGCATTCGCAGCCCGTAGATCTCCTCTTTTTGGACATTCAGATGCCCCACATTGACGGCTTGGGGGTCGTACAAGAGATCGGAATGCTCCATCTGCCCCCCACGGTGTTCGTAACGGCATATCAGGAGTACGCTGTGCGGGCGTTCGAGATTCAGGCGATTGACTATCTCACCAAACCTGTCGATCCTCAACGGCTCAGGCTTGCGATGGAACGCGTCCGAGAGAGGCTTGCCGCCAAAACCGCACTCCTCACTCAGGCTCAATTTGTGGCCGTGCTGGATGGCCTGCGGGGACCTGCGCAAGCACGTCCGCCCTATGTCAGCCGGTTAATGGTGCGCGACGGCGTGAAGGACGTTTTGGTACAACCCCAGTCGATCGAGTGGATCGAAGCGGCGGACTACTATAGTTGCATTCACCTGAAGGGACGCACGCTCATGTTACGGGAGACAGTTTCCGAACTGTGTCAGAAGCTCGATCCCATCACTTTTGTCCGACTCCATCGCTCTGTAATTGTGAATCTTAACTACGTACGAGAAATCCATCGCGAAGGATCTGACGAGGGCACGGTCGTTCTCCTCGACGGCCAACGGCTTCGAATGAGCAGAGCAGGCCGCCAGAAACTCAATGAAATCGGCAGGTTATGACTTTACGTTTTCCGCCCAGGTGGAGAGTAGGGGAGGGCCCCGAGGCACTTACGCCGAAACCGGGATCGCTAGGCGAGGCCTGGACCATTCAAGCGCCATTCGACAGGGCGTTATTCATCGCGCAAGTCGTTACCATTCACGCGGCCTCCGGTTCTCGCTCCCTTGTCGCTTAACTTGTCATCGCAGCAGGTCCCAGACTGATCGCACATAAAACAGCGGCATGTAGTCGTGCCAGCCCACGAAGAAGGAAAAGAAAACATGGATAGCTGGCGCCATCAATACCGCCATAAAGACGTACTTGGCAGTCTCATG
The DNA here is from genome assembly GCA_036514015.1 of Candidatus Sulfotelmatobacter sp. Lineage (GTDB taxonomy): Bacteria > Acidobacteriota > Terriglobia > Terriglobales > Acidobacteriaceae > Sulfotelmatobacter. Next base: position 76,439 of record DATBYA010000163.1, on the reverse strand, counting down.
CCCCGACATTCGGAACAGGACAGGGGGCACAAGAAAAGTAGCGAGAGCAGGCAGGCCGTAGAAGATCCACCACGGAAGACCAGGGCCGTACGTCCATCGCGCAAAAAGCATCCCCCCAATAACGATGAACACACCTGCCACCAAGATTCTGGGCCAGACGGCGGCGTTCCTCTTGCGGAGAGCTAGGCGGAGTACGGACGCAAAAACCGCAAACGCAACGACACCGAACACGGCGAACCGTTCCCAACCGCTCGCGCCACCTCGCACCAGCAAAGCGAGTCGTAGCATTGCACTCCCCTCTGTGACAGTAGTACGCAGATCTGTCCATATTTGTTCCGGAGTTTGGCTCCTGCCGTCGCGCGGATTCTTCTTTCCGCCGGCTAGCTGATCCCACTTCTCTCGTTTTCAGCCCGCAAATCAAAGGACGCCATGAAACTTCGCACGAATGAATTGTTCCCAATCCACAAATCACTCTCCTGCTGTGGCCGGGAGACCCCGGCAGATTGCGGCTTTCATTACCTACCCTATGCATCCGGACCCCTGCGTGGAAGTTGTGCGATGGATGAGTTCAAATCCTAGAGAATTGCCTGGGAGACTTCATCGTCGGAGTCAAGGTTTGCAGCAGCGGCCATCAAGAAACACTGGGATCGAAAGTGAGGAGTGGGAGGAACCTAGCTCGTCTTGAATGGTTTGAGAATTCGAACATTCAGCTGCCTGAAATCCGCTTCATTTCTCGTAGCAACAATCAATTGGTGAACGCGTGCAGTGGCAGCAATCATAGCATCTTCAAGCAATCGATCTGGTTTTCGGTCCAGGATCCGGCCCCACTCTCGAAAGCACGGCGTATCCATCGGCAGTATTTGAAACGAGGCTGCCAGCTGATCTGCCCAAGACTCGATGTCATTCGCCTTCGATGGACCTTGGCGACGCGTCCGCTCGATACCTGTTTGTAATTCGCCCATCGTTACGGCCGACAGAAACAATTGGTCCTCTTGTTGATGGTTGAGCCAAGCGACCACTCCCCCGTGGGGACGGGGCTTTCGCAGTTCGGACACGACATTGGTATCTAAGAGGTACCTGTTCATTTGATCTCCAGTACAGTCCGCCGCCGCAATTTGTGGCGCTCCGGGATCAAATTTTCAAAGCGAGCTCCAGGAGTCAACAGCAAGTCTTTGAGACTCGGACGGGTAGCCTTTTGCAAACGGTTCCACTCCCCAATCGCTACCAGGACAGCGGTTTCAATCCCCCGGAGCGTGAAGCCCTGGGGTCCGTTCTTGATGGTGGCATCCAGAAATTCGCTAAACCGGGCCTTCGCATCTTGCACTTGCCATGAACCCATCCCCAACCCTCCTTGTACAAGTCCTTGTACAAGCCCCCTAATTAACGAACTAGTCATATGACTAGTCAATCTTAAACGGCATCGTCGCCTGGCCGTGGCAACAGAACACATCCAGTTTTGCATGCCACACGCTGCCGTTATCATGCTGTCTGGCACTGCGTATGTCCCGGAGCAGGCGTTGAAGTCTGCCGACGTGTTCATAACGAAATCTCTTTTGGCCTGCCAGCATCTTTGGGTCCATGCCCGTTTGCGAAGCTCGGTCCGGGATCAGGTGACTGGGGATCACTCTTTATCTGCGTAATCATCCATTTGCTGGGGAAGCGGCGCACCCCAGACTTGCTTTCCCGGCTCCAAGCACTCTGCTCCAATTTGCTTTTCCGAAGAGCCCTCGTGAGCAATGATCCACGCAACTCGGAATTGTGCTTGCTTATGGTGATATTGAATCTCGATTCGGTCTCCGACTTTCATCTCACCTCGGCAACCGCCAAGCTTCACGCCATGGTTGCTGACATCGAGGGTATGTGCGAGATGGCTAGCTGCACTCCCAGCGATCCGAATGCTTACTGGCACGACCGACTTGGTTCTCTTTGAGCGTCGTTTCGCGGTTTGAGGGCGAGGCATGTTTTTAGGTTCAAACTATTTTCGATTCATTCGGTTACGTATTTAATGGTACTCCTCGCCAGCCACAAGGCGGCGACAGTGCCAACCCCTCGATGGCTCTGCGGTTGCAAAGCACTCACCGCGAAAAGCTACGACGTGGACTACGCTTGGGGGATAAACAAGCACGGCCGGAAGATGGGAGGTGCAATTTTGCCAGAAATGATGCGCTCGCTCCATGCTGCGAATCAGCATTTTAGCTTTCAGCACCGGAGACACAGAAGTCATCTCGCTTAGCAGCTTAGCAGGCTTAGCAGTGAGATAAGATGTGTGGCGCGGCCCTTTGTCGACTGATGGAGAAATCCGTGAGGACTTGAGTTCGCAAAATGAAGGGAGTTGGACGGACCATGGCAGCAGATTTTTCCGGTTTGCGCGTGCTCTCACTAGAGAGCCGGCGCTTTCAGGAAATCACCAAGCTCATCGCTAACCATGGCGGGCGACCTATGGTGGTCTCCTCGGTAAGAGAAGTTCCGCTTGCGTCCAATCGGGAAGCTCTGGATTTCGCCAGCCAGTTGATGGAAGGCCGTATCGACATGGTGATTCTCATGACCGGTGTCGGCGTTCGCCTCTTGGCCCGCATCGTGGAAACCGCATATCCCTTGGAGAAGTTCGTGGCATCGCTGAGCAAGATTCCGGTGATTGCACGGGGGCCCAAGCCGGCGGCGGCACTGCGAGATCTCAATGTTCCCATCGCTGCCATCGTGCCCGAGCCCAACACATGGCGGGAGCTTTTGACCCTGCTCGATCAAGAATCCACGTCGCTACCCCTTGCTCTGAAGAGGGTTGCGCTGCAGGAATATGGCGTTTCCAACCCGGAACTTGTGGCGGCCCTGGAGCACCGAGGTGCCGTCGTGATTTCAGTCCCAGTCTATGAGTGGGCGTTGCCCGAAGACACGGACCCCTTACGGGACACGGTCGGCGCAATCCTTCGCGGCGAAATCGATGTTTTTCTGGTCACGGCCGCCGTCCAGATACGGCACTTGTTTGCGGTGGCGGAGCAAATGGGTGCGGAGTCGAAGCTCGCCGGCGCGCTCGCTCATGCGTTTATCGGATCGATCGGGCCCGTAACATCGGAAGAGCTCGCTCGGCGTGAAATCTCTGCTGACATGGAGCCGTCGCATCCAAAGATGGGACTCTTGGTCAAGGAAGCCTCCGAACGAGCTGCTGCCGTTCTCCATAAAAAGCGGACCAGCAGCCTGCCTACCGAGTAAGAGAAACAACCTTCAGTCTGCGGATCGTGCGCCGATCGTTAGTGCGCCCGCAAAAGTCAGGCTAGGAGCCTCCGCCCCACGAAAACGAAACAGCAGAACCAAGAACGCGAAGACCGCTACGGACAGTCCCAGATAGAAAAACGCGTTGCGCTCGACAGTCTTTCCGACTTGAAAAGAAAACCCGCGAGAAGAGCACGCGCTGACGATGCCCGACGCCGAACCAATCGCAGGGGGCCGCACCAAGGGAACTACGGCATAGGTGACAAGTGCCGTGCAAGACTGGGGCAAGTTCGAGTTACGCCGCCGCAGCCGTCCCCGGGACATTCGTGAAGCTTTCCATCGCCTGTGTCAACTGCGAATCCACTTCATCCGCGATCGCTATGACATCCGGCAACACCAGGCTGAAGTCCAGCACACCGAGATTTTTCTGCAACGTCCCAAACAGGGTGACTTGCAATATTCGCGAATCGTGCACCAGCATGGCAGGAGTGTAGCCCTGCAACTTCCGCATCTTGCCATGGGCGACGGCAGCGGCGGAAGCGGTGGATTCGCTCTCTTCTCCGGGGTTGGAGGATGCTCTCAGGCGCACAACGAGGTCTTCAATCAGGGTCGGAAGATATCCAGTGCGCTCTTCGTCACTTAGAGAAACGTAGTTGAGTTCTTTGCTCTTTTTGACCCTCGTCAGCCAGTCTTCAACAATATCGTTGGTACAACGCTGCAAGATGGCAGCGACTGGTTCCTTTGGCGTGGGGGCAGCAGGTCTCGGACTGAGTAGCTTATCGCGTACGAGATCAGCGAGTTTCTTAGTCTGGAAGGGCTTCACGATGATTTCATCCGCTTCCAGAAGAATAGCGTCCATCGCACTCTTCACATCGGGGTAGCCGCTGACCAGCAGCGTAAGTGCCTTCGGTTGAATGTGGCGCATTGCGGTAATCACCGCAAACCCATCGCTGGGGTTTGGCATGTGGAGATCAGTGATCAGCACATCGAAGCTCTCCGTGGTGATCAGTTTCAGAGCCTGTGTCACGTTGGCGGCCGCGACCACCTCGAAGCCCTTCAGTGCAAGCGTCGCGGTCATCATTTCGCGAAGGGCATCGTCATCATCCACAAGCAGCACCCTGTGAGAAACAGGGCGTTCGGCCAGAGTCATACAGCCACCTCTTCCTCAGGAACTAACTAAAGTGTGACAAAGGTTTATCGTCGAATATGTTCACAAGTGGACAGTTATAGAAATAGTCAACAATCCTGATGGAAGTTGGTAGCCGGGATGGCAGCCCATCGGCTAGGGGTTTTGAAAGCCGAGGACACCCTCGCGACCGCTCGAGTTCACTGTTCTCAGAATCACGCAGTTGGGGGACTGACTTCGGGCCTCAAAAGATGCGGCTTTGCCGATTTGGACCCGGTACTCATGAAGCTCCTCATGGTTTGGGTCAACTGCGCGTCCGCTTCGCCCCCTTGAAAGATTCGTGATTCATGGATCAGCATCGCGGACGTCAGCCTTGCTTCCGTCGCAGCTTGCCATGTTCGACTGCGGCGGCGGAGTCGATGGCGTGGAACCTTTCACTCAACCGATGAATGCTGCTTGCCCTAGACAATCGAGTGGTGTATATTTTGCTCCCATAGATCGTCGAGTGGAGCATGGAGGTCCAAGGTGGAAAGCAGACAGCCGAGTGGAGAAATGGTGCAAGGCACGCTCGACATGCTCGTTTTGCGGACGCTGGTAACGGGTCCGGCACATGGGCACACGATCGCAAATGTGATCGAGCGCTCTTCCGAGAATGTGCTGGAAGTAGAACAGGGGTCGCTGTATCCGGCACTCCATCGGCTGGAAGATCGGGGGTGGGTGAGTTCCCATTGGGGCCCGAGCGAGAACAATCGCAGAGCAAGATTCTACAAACTCACGGCTTCCGGCAAAAGGCAATTGACCGCGCAGAGGGAGCGTTGGCGCTTGCTCGTCGCTGCCATCGGCAGAGTCTTAGGTGAAGCCACGAAATAGGAGGTCGTCGTGAGTCTCAAAAGGCTTTTTCTCCGGTCGCGTGAAGACGCATCGTTGGCGGAAGAACTCGAATCCCATCTCGCGCACGAGATTCATGACAATCTGGCGCGCGGGATGAGTCCGGAAGAAGCACGCCGGCAGGCTTATTTGAAGTTGGGGAATCCGCTGGTCATCCGTGACCAGGTCTGGGAAGCGAACCGCGTTGCCTGGATCGAAGATGTCTGGCGCGATCTGCGCTACGCGGCACGCATCCTGGCGAAGGCGCCCGGCTTTACTTGCGTTGCCGTCCTGGTGATGGCTCTCGGCATTGGCGCGAATACCGCGATCTACAGTTTCCTCGACTCGCTTCTTCTCCGTTCTTTGCCTGTTTCCGACCCCGCGTCTCTGGTAGTCATCAACTGGCACATGAGGAACGAGCGCTCCGACAGCGTCATGCAGAGCATGAGCGGCAGCACTTTTGACGACGATCGATTAGGAGTGACTGGCGGAATCCTTCCTTACCCCGCCTTCGAGCTCTTGCAAAAGAATGCCGCACTGTTTTCCGACCTGTTCGCTTACGCTCATACCAGAGAGGTTCGCACGCTGAGTTTGTTCGTCGAAGGGCAGGCTGAAACCGCCGGTGGGGAGCTTGTTTCGGGCGACTATTTTAATGGGCTTCGTGTTGTACCGCCGGCAGGGCGGCTGATTGCGGCAGACGACGACCGTGCGGGCGCAGCAGCGGTGGCGGTGCTGAGTTTTGAATTCAGCGAGAAGTATTTCGGCGGTGCGGCAAATGCCGTCGGGCAGTCGATCCTCATTAACAATCTGCCCTTTACTGTAATCGGCGTACCCCCCCCGGAGTTCTTCGGAGTGGACCCCTCGATGGCTCCGGATGTTTACCTTCCGATGCACACCAACTTGCTGTTAGGAGCACGGATTCCTTTCGGATTCGCACCGTCAGACTATCGTGACGCGAATTACTACTGGGTGGAGATCATGTGCCGATTGCGCCCCGGTGTCACAGTGGCGCAAGCGCAAGCCCAAGTCGCACCACGCTTTCAGCAATGGGTTGCAACTACAGCGCAAAATGATCAGCAGCGCGCGAATCTTCCCGCGCTCTACCTCAGAGAGGGAGCCAGCGGATTGGACACTTTGCGGCGGCGGCTTTCCAAGCCGCTCTACGTGTTGATGACACTGGTGGGGTTGATTCTCGCAATTGCCTGTTCCAATGTCGCCAATTTGATGCTGGCGCGCGCGGCTTCGCGCAAACGTGAAATCGCCCTTCGGCTCAGCGAAGGGGCGAGCCGCTTTCGAGTCATCCGGCAACTATTGACGGAAAGCCTCCTGCTAGCCTTCCTGGGTGGTGTGCTCGGTATCCTGCTGGCAGGCTGGGGAATTCGAATTCTCGAACTTTTGCTGGCAGGCGATGCAACGAACTCCGCCCTGCACGCTGAACTGAACTGGCACTTGCTGGCAGTGGCGACCGCACTTTCGGTACTGACTGGCATTCTGTTCGGACTTGCGCCAGCACTCCAGTGCACGAATCTGGATCTGGTAACAGCCTTAAAGGAAACCCGCACCACCCAGCCTCGCTCCCGCCATTCCTTCTTGCCCATCAGTATGACGCAACTTCTGGTGATAGGTCAGGTCGCGATTTCTCTGTTGCTGCTCATCGCTGCCGGGCTGTTTGTTCGGACTCTTTCAAACTTGCAGTCAGTCAATCTGGGCTTCAATCGAGAAAACCTTCTTTTGTTCCGGATCAACGCCCATCAATCGGGACACAACGATGCGGATGTCTCTGAGTTTTACGAAAATCTCCGCGAGCGCATGGCTTTGCTCCCGGGGGTGCGCAGCGCCAGTCTTTCGGAGGGCTCGCTGATCGTCGGCGAGGATGAAGTACCGATCAGCTTACCGGGCCTTCCTCCAAGCGAACAAACTCGGTACAAGGCCGTCGGACCGCTTTACCTGAGCACGATGCAGATTCCGATTCTTGCTGGGCGCGACATCACTTGGCATGATCGACCCGGCTCACCCCCTGTCGCGGTCATCAGTGAAGAGTTCGCGCGGTTGAATTTTGCCGGTCAGAATCCGCTCGGGCGACGCCTCATGTTATGGAAGGATGGTCAAGAAAAGAACCTGGCGCGGGATATGGTGATCGTCGGTATCTCCAAGAACGCGCGCTATGGCAGTTTGAAGCAGAGGACGCTGCCGGTCGTCTATATTCCATACAATCAAGGCTATCCGCAGCCGAACGAGATGATGTTTGTGCTGCGCACAGTGGGCGATCCCGCTGCATTCGTCAACTCAGTCCGCGAAGTCGTTCACCAGGCGGATGCGCGCTTGCCGATTTCCGACTTTCGAACTCAGAAAGCCGAGATTGCCGAGACCATTCATCCAGAAATTATGCTTGCCGAGCTGTGTTCTGCCTTCGCCATCCTGGCGTTAATCATCGCCTGCGTGGGTCTCTACGGCACCATCTCGTACACCGTCGCCCGCCGCACAAGCGAGATCGGTCTTCGCATGGCGCTGGGAGCACAACGTGGCCCGGTGCTCTGGATGATTCTCCGTGAGGTCTCAGTGCTGGCGGTTGTTGGGCTTGCGGTAAGCTTGCCGGTTGCATTGGGAACATCGAAGTTCGTAGCGTCCCTACTTTTTGGGATGAAATCAAACGATCCTCTGGTGTTCTCAATCGCCGTAACCGTTCTCGTCGCCGCGGGACTTCTAGCCGGATGGATCCCTGCTCAGAGGGCGGCTCGTATCGACCCGATGACGACGCTCAGGTGCGAATGAGACGTTCATCTTACTTGTTCTGCTTCAGACCGTGGGTAGCGGTATGCGATCTCAGCGCGGAAGAAATATATTCTTTTTGTGGACGAATTCGTGTTGCTTCTTTTACGGTAGCAGGGGTAGGAACGCAAGGAGCGAGCATCTAATGAACAATTCCTACTGACACGCCAGCCTCAAACAGCCTCCCCGCCTGCTCGGCCACGACGGGATTGCTGAAATAAGAGCCTTGCCCCTCGCCGCACCCGTGGCGCTGAAGGAAGTCGAACTGGGAAGCGGTTTCCACTCCCACGGCAACGACCCGCTGCTTCAGACTCTTTCCGATACTGATCATAGCGCCCACAAGGGTTGACCCCTCGGAATCCGCCGTGATCTCCTGCACGAACGTTTGACCGACTTTCAGAGTGTCCACCGGAAAGCGCCGCAGATAGGTGAAGCTGGAGTAGCCCGTACCAAAGTCGTCGATGGCCACCCGTACCCCCATCGCCTTTAGCCCGAGTAGTGTAACCACAGCAGACTCCGCGTCCTGCATTAACACGGTCTCGGTTAGTTCCAGTTCTAGATTTTTCGGCTCCATCCCGGTAGCGATCAACGCGGCCCGAACTCCTGACAGAAAATCCTTGGACTGGAATTCGACCGCCGACACGTTCACCGAAATCGGTACAACCCCGAACCCTGAATCGCTCCACTCTCGGGCTTGTCTGCATGCTTCTACTAACGCCCACTGTCCGATGTGGAGAATCAAGCCGCACTCTTCCGCAATTGGCACGAAGCTCGCGGGAAATAGCGTTCCCCGCTCCGGATGTTGCCAGCGGATCAGCGCTTCCATTCCCGTGACCTGACCTGTCTGTAGATTGATTTTGGGTTGGTAGTGCAGTAAAAACTCGTTCCGCCCGAGTGCCGAGCGCAAATCCGCTTCCAGCAACACTCTCTTTGCCAGTCGCATGGTCATGTCGGCGCGGAACGACTGGTAGCTATTGCGACCGTGTTGCTTGGCTTCGTACATCGCGACGTCCGCCTGACGTACCAAGCTTTCCGCATCCTGCCCATCGGCGGGGTAGGTGCTACCCCCAACGCTGACATTAACGTCCAGACTTTTGTTATCGATAATATGCGGTGATGCTATCGCCCTTAGAATTTTCCGCGCAGTGACCGCTGCGTCTTCGGCGTGCTCCACCTGAGACAGTAGAATCAGAAATTCGTCTCCGCCCAGACGGCTAACCGTGTCCGTCCGCCGGATACAAGCCGTCAATCGGCCAGCCACCGACCGCAACAGCTTGTCTCCGACACCGTGGCCCAGTGTGTCGTTGATTCTTTTGAATTGATCGACATCGACAAACAGCACCGCGAGTTGCTTACCCTGGCGCTCCGCGAGTGAAATCGCTTGCGTCAAGCGGTCGTCGAATAGCGTTCGGTTCGGCAAACGAGTCAGGACGTCATGCTGTGCCACACGCGACATTTCGAGCGAAGCCGCCCGAGCCGTGCTCACGTCGCGGAAAGAAATCACGGCCCCGATTGCATCCCCGTCCTGGTCGTGGATAATCGCTACTCGATTTTCAATTCCAAATTCTAGGCCGTCTCGTCGAACCAGGGTGCAGTTTGTACATTTGGTCGTAGCGATCGCGCTTCTATCTCCTTGCGTGACGGTGACTACGGCATTGGGAAGGACCGCACCGCTAACACTATCGATAAGTCTGAGCACGTCCGCAACCGGACGTCCCAGCGCCTCCTCTCGAAACCATCCGCTCATCTTTTCTGCGAATCCATTTAGGTAGGTGACGTTGCCACATATATCCGTGCGCACAACCCCCTCACCAATCGAGTCGAGTGTTATGGTCGCGAGCGCATTTTCTTGCCACTCTATCCGGGCCGCCCAGCGGTCCATCATCGTGCGCACCGTCCGCCTTAAGCGGTAGCCATCGGATTGCTCCTTGAGCAGGTAATCTTGGGCGCCGTGCTGTACGGCTTGCCGGGCCTCTTGTTCTGTATCAGCCTCACTCAAGATCAAAATTGGCACACCAGGCGCAGCCTGAAACAGCTTATCGAACGTCTCCACACCCTTGCTATCGGGCAGGTTAAGATCAAGCACTGCCGCCGCGACCCCTCCATCACCCAGCCGCTCGATTCCGCGAGAAAGTTCGGTAACCCACTCCACCTCGAATCGCTCTTCCGTTACGGAACCTAATTCGCCCAAAACTCTTGCTGCCGCATCTGCGTCGGACGCGATCAGCAGGACACAATCGTGGCCCTTCGTATGCGGGGCAGTAAGTGGGTGCCTTTTCTTTGTCATCCGACGGAGTTCCGCGACAGCACGCTGGTGCGATCTAGCCTACCTTCGCTACTTTTGCCATCTTCGCCGTCATGGCTGACTTAGCCGCATCCGAAGCCATGAAACGCAGCATCTGCTGCTTCAGTTGCGCATCCACCTCGTCCGCGATTGTCACCACGGCGGGAAGTAGGATCTCGAACTCCAAATGCTTCTGGCTTTTGTGCAACGTCGTAAAAATGCTGACCTGGAGTAAACGAGATTCCTCCACGGCCATGGCTACCGTGTAGCCCTGTTGGGCCCGCAAATCTCCGTGGTGGGCCGCTGCCATCGAAATTGCGGCCTTCGTCTCGTCGTCCAGACGCAACCGTACAATCACATCACGCAGAAGCTGAGGGAGATGGCCCGTGCGTTCCTCGAAATTCAAAGGGATAGCCGTTAAATCCGGCTCCTTTTCGACTCGGAGGAGCCATTCCCGAATCACGGAATCGAGGTTACGCTCGAGAATATCTGCCACACTCTCAATCGCGACGGCGCCGGCAGATTGATTCGTGGCTTTGCCGGCGCTCTCTTTGACTTTGATTTTCACTTTGTGAAGGCTGCCCTTAGTCTCATCATGCGTATTGGGGTTCATCTGTTTTCTCCTTGTCGTTGAGTACCATAGATCCGCTACATCCTCCAGGTTGAGGTCTCGTACCTGCATCCGGTCTGCAGTCTGCTCCAGTGCGCTCGGAAATGTCCCATTTTCGGTTCAGAAAACAGGATAGGGCTCTGAGACTGCAATGCCTCTACCCAGAGTTCCCGACTCTTGGTCTGTCATCAGCTTAGGCCCGTCAGGCTGGTTTGGCGGATTGGCTGCCCCATCCCTCGCCACTTCGGCCGTAGGAAATCCTCCTCGATTCTCATCCGATCAGCCGTTACGCCACCTCTTTCCGTTCCACCATCGTTGGTACCTGCACCAGTTCCTCAAACAGAGAACGATAGTGAATCATCGCCGTTCTCAGATCTTCTGTACTGGCTTCATTTTTTCCAACCCGGAGAGCAATATCATGCGCAGACCGGTAGTTTTCGACGACCCTGGGATGGTCGACAGAGATGTCGGCCGCACGTTGATCGAAATCGGATATCGGATAGCCCCGAGTTTTCATCAGTGAGGACACCAGGTCATCGGCTTCGGCCACTGCCCCCCTCGGGGAATCGACAAAACGAGACTGCACGGACTCCCACTGTTTTGAAAACCGTTCGCGTTCCATCGGGTCAAGATCGCGAATTTTGAGCTTTTCAACCCGCTCCTGGCGATCCACGAGTTTCGTTTCTGCTTTTCGTTCTGACCCATGCTGCTGCACCGCTCGCTCGTACTCGGGCCCAAACTTTTGTCGCAGGCCAGCCGTCGTGCTCCTGCGTTTTCGCACGTACAGCCAAGCCAGCACTGCTATGGTCACAATCACCGCGCCGGCGAGCATAATATATTTTGGATCTCGTAGATATTCATTCATCGAAACCTCCCTGCAGCAAGAATGTTCACACGACCAATATGGTTACGAAGTTCATTCTGGCGTTACGACTTCAGTATCAAACATTGAGATTCGGAAAACTGTTCAGAATTGATCGTCCTTGGAACAGCGCTGGTTTACCTTTCGCCCACAGTCTGGGATGTGATGATCTCCCGTCGCTTAGTCCCAAATAAAATCCAAGACGTCAAAGAATGATTGAAAATTGCCCAGTGCAACGTCGTCCGATCGAGCCCGGAAACAAACCGTAAAGTTTAGGTTTTAATCCGCCATCATTGCGATCGATGGGCCCCTCGGGGAGGTAGTGATTCGCTTCACGTAGCACTCTGTGTGAACGGCTTTGCCGTTTTCATCGGCGGACAAATCGGCGCTTAAATCTATGGGCTTGCTGCAAATCACGCAGGGTATTTCTGGGAAGGGGCGGCTTTTCATAGGCGCCTCCTTTAGGGGCAATACCAGCGTAGATCCAAGCGGGAAGCGCCGTCTGAGCAATACAGACCATTTCGGGACTTGTTATTTCAGCAACATTCGCGGGCCAACGATTAGGGCTCGCTCAGGTCTTGGGCAGCGTGCTTCTCCAGTTCGCTCCCGATGGGCAGGGCGAAGAAATGCCGGGACAGTTCGTAGGTTCCGTCCACCAGGTACACATCCAAGCAACCGCTCCCGGATCGCGTACAGGAACCAGGTTGCCGGTTTACCGATCCCGGTTTACCGATCCCGATTTACTAATCACGATTTACTAATCGAGGATCGTTGATCGTTGAGTTTTGATTTATGAGCCACTGTCCATCGCCATAAACAAATTGTTCAGTGACTCCGCCAGCGTGGGATGGGCAAAAGTGCCATCGCCCAATGCGGTGGATAACAACTACCCAGTTCGCGCAGCGACCCAAAGCGTTGCTCCGCGGGTCACACCAAGGGATGCACCGCGGTCAATGCACCCGTGATCATTCGGGCCGAAAGACCTGCAGGAGCCGTGCGAGAGGGGATGGTGGGAAGTTGATCCGCTACAAGCTCGACCATGGCCAACCCCGTGAACGGTCGAGACCGATCCATAAAAGCCAGAGGACCCATCGAGATTGATCCAGCGATTGATCCAGCCAAAATGCGCTGCCCAGGCCCCCCCGCCGGCGCAGTCCAGGGACCGGAGTCCGGCAAAGATACCGATACCGCATGCCAGAAATAATGCGAATTCGGCTTTCCTATGGTCGCATCACCCATTCGGTCGCGCCATTCTAGTGGATTGTCACCTCGGCACACCTCGGCACTCGGCCGGAATCGGACTCTAAAGTTCTCCGGCCTCGATTTCGTCTATATAACACCACACCCAGGATTCTCCAGGCTCGTTGGAACGGATGAGAGGGTGCTGCGTCTTGTGGAAATGTTTGGTGGCGTGCTTGTTCTTGGACGAATCACAACATCCCACATGTCCACAAATAAGGCACAAGCGCAGGTGAACCCAGGTATCGCCGGTCTTAACACAGTCCTCACAGACGTGCTTGTTCGTTTCTTTGATTTTGATCTGATTCAGGTGGGTGCATTCTGTCGGCATCGGTTCCTCCGGGAAGTTCCTCTTGAAACTGGGCCCAGTGACCTCAGTCATGTGACGAAAGGTCATCAGCACTGTCAAGGGTCGCGGCCTTCGCTCACAATGGTTCAGAGGTTAATCATCTGTGTTTCGGCTCGATTATTTATCCTGCGTGTTAACGATCTCGTCCACAATTCTAGTGGGGCGACGTTGCTGGGAAGGCTGGGCTCTGGCCGGTCTCAATAGCGTCCTGGTCTGCATCATCGGCCTCAAAACAGACCAACTGGGCTTCATTCCTGCCAACGTATTCTGCCTGGTGATGAGCGCGATCCATCTGCGAGCTTGGCGCAAGTCTGGAGCAGCTCAAGAAACGAGTCCGAGCAGCCATTGATTTCGGCACGACACCGCCTCCGAATATCGCCCGTCACTCTGCGATAAGCAGGTTCTCGGAAAACGGCCATTGCTCGTCGATCCACTGACATTCGCAGCGGAATCCGGCTTCACGCGCGGTCTCGACAATCTCTGCAGCCGAGTACTTATGGCTGCTTTCCGTCCATATTGTTTCCCCTTCCTGAAACTCAATGGAGACCTCTGCTGCAGGAATATTCACGACCTGCATTCGTTTCGACTGCAAGTGCATTTCGACGCTGCGTGCCAGGGGGTTGATTTTCGCCAGATGTGCGAAGTGCAGCAGATCAAAGTCTGCGCCCAGTTCGCGATTGGTTCGCGCCAGCAGGTTGAGATTAAACGCAGCAGTGACTCCGAGTTCGTCGTCGTAAGCTCCGAGCAGTTGCGCGCTTGATTTTTCCAAGTCGGCTCCCAGAAGCAGAGAATCCCCGGACTGAAGAATGCTGCGCACTGCACCCAGAAACTTCACTCCTGCCGGTCGATCGAAGTTACCGATCGTGCTGCCCAGAAACAATACGAACAGGCGCTGACCACTCTTGCGGTACGCCGCCACCTCCAGCAGTCCATCAAGATATTCGCGTTCGAAGCCGACAATGCTGATGGCATCAATGTCACTCAGTTCCCGTTCGCACATGACCAGAGCCGAGCGAGATATTTCGACGGGATAATACGACGTGTGTTGGCGTCGACAAAACGCTTCGAGCAACCAGCGAGTCTTCTTCCCCGTGCCACTGCCTAATTCCGCCACGGCCACCGGCCCGCGAAGCCGGTCGACGATCTCGTCCGCATGACGCCGCAGCAAACGCTCATCGGCGCGCGTGAGCCCGTACTGCGGCAGGCGGCAGATCACCTCAAATAGAGCCGATCCAACTTCGTCATACAGATACTTGGAGGGTAGCTCCTTCTGTCCGCTTCGAGTAAGCCCGGCGCGAACGTCGGCCGCGAAGTCGTAAGAGACATTGCTTGGGATGGCATGAACGAGCATTGCAAACTCCTTTTGCCTCAGATTAGGCACCTCGATACTCGGCGCAATCGGTGATTAGGCGAATCACTGATTCACGCAGCGGAACCCCGCGTATACGTATTGGTAATGCGCCTGAAACCAATTGCGAAATGTGGGCCGTAACATGCACGCCCCAGTGCGCGGCGAACCGCCCTTCATGACAAAATGTTTTCCATCGAAGAAGTTAGCCGAGTAGCCCGGGTAAAAAGGAAAAGCCTTGAATCCAGGGAAGGGCGCGAAAACAGTGGAAGTCCACTCCCACCCATTGCCCACGAGGTCGTGGACGCCGAAGGCGCTCTGTCCCGCGGGAAAGCGATTCACCGGCGTGGGATTCCACCGACTGAAATCAAAGTTGCCCAAACTCGAATTGGGAGTTTCCCTTCCCCACGGGTAATTCCTTTCGGTCCCATCCGGCGACCCATAGGCGGCACGGTGCCACTGCTCTTCGGTGGGAAGCGACTTCCCCGCCCAGCGCGCATATGCCATAGCCTCGGCATGACTCACGTAGACTGGCCAATCCAAAGGCAGCGCGACTTCTTCGAACATAGCGCGGTACTGCCACCCGCCGGGCCCCTTGCTCCAGAACACAGGATGCGAGACCTCTTGAGCGGTTTTCCAGTTCCAATCCTCATCGCTCCAGAAGGCTCGCGTCTCATAACCGCCAGCCGCCATGAACGCGAGATATTGTCCGTTCGTCACTTCAAACTGCTCAATTCCAAACGCCGGTACCTGCTTCGTGTGGACCTCGTACTCATTGTCCCAGCCGAAAACTTCGCCGTCACGCGCCCGGCCCAGTGCTGCCAAGCCACTGGGAATCTCAACCATGCCGTGAGTCAGAGGTGCGGGGACTTGAGTCCTTTGGTTTTCGTGCGAAGCATTCCGGTCAATCTTGCGGTCCAGCGGCAGCTGATGCAGCATGTAGGCCAGCGTCTCAACGTGCATTAACCGATGCTCAATGGCCACGTTGAGCAGAGTATCGAGTGGAAAGCCGTCGCGGCCTTGCCCATATGATTCCAGACTTCCGTCCCCTAGCTTCTCGTCGAGAGCGGCACGGATTCTGACCACGTACTCGCGCACAGCCTCGGGAGACGGCCAGTCCGAGGGCTGATCAGAGGGCAATCCGCCTTCCACCGGATCGATGCCGAAAGCAAACAGGCGATCGAACTCAGGATGAAAACTCTTCAATCCCAAAACATTCTCATGAAGAAGATTCCAGTCAAAGGCCTCGAGATGACCAACATAAAAGATAATGCGATGACGCTCTCGAATTGGCCGTTCGTAAAGGAAATCGGAGCGCACGATGTTAAAGAGGGCGTCACTTCGCAAGCGAGCGTCGGAGACTCGCTCCAGCAGTTGACGACGACCTGCTATCTCTTGAGCTGCCAGCATAGGGCCTCCCGCTGTGTGGATTGGACGAGTTCCCGACGCCCTTGGACTCTCAAAATGTTTGCCCGGCTTCGAGCCATTTTGCCAAGCAAAATAAGGAGACCCGGATCCGATTGACGCCTTCCCGAGCCAGCCGTTTGGCGGCCATCCGGCCGCAATCTGCCCTCTTCAAGGCTGATTAGATGACGCCTTGCTGCCCAAAGTCGCCGCTGAAAATAGTCTTTCTGAGACTGCCTTCATCGCGTCCAGGACGATCAGCTACCATCTCGGATGGTCTACGCCCCGTTGCGAGGTTCGCCTCAGTGGCTATGCGACCCTGGCGTCGGCCTACGTGATATTGAACCTGCTGCAAGCCGGGTTCCAAACGGTAGGATTCGGGACGCGGCTCGGCGGGGCTCTGACCGTTAGCAGGGAAGGCGAAAAGTTTGCAATGAACTTCCCGGCTATGTTCGGAGACAACTGCGCACATCGCGTCCATCCAAGTTGCTGCAACTGAATAGCACGCACTTTGCCGTCTAGGAAACCCAGGCCGCGATCCAAAACATCCGTCTTGATTTCGCGAGGCTGCAGGAACTTCATCTTCATCCCTTTACTGTTACGGTGGCGGTAACGGCACCCGGAGAGGATTGTGACTTTGTGTGCATTATTTCGCCCCAGTCTATGGCATCCCTGAAGCTCGGCTGACCGGCTCTGCTCCTGGTGCACTCCCACCCTACTGGGCGGAGCGTCTGGGCAAAACACATCTTTCGGCAGGGCGGGTGTCGGAGCGCGGTGGTGAACTCTGCGAAATCGCCGAACCGCAAGTAATCACAAAAGGCAGCGCTGTGCTTACATTGCAGGGGGCGCTGCAAGTCTGACACCACTCAACTCGCATCGCATCAGGTCACCGTACGAGTCCCTTGCTGCTTAGGAACTCGTGTACGACCTCCGTCGCGTCGCGGTGCTGGCCTTCCACCGCATAGTTCAAGTTCTGCATCTCTTCATCGGAAATCTTCCCTCCCAACTCGGCAAGGATCGGAGCAATCTCCGGATGTTGCTCGAGCGTTTGCCGGCGTATGACCGGCACCGCTTCATAGGGCGGAAAATAATGACGATCGTCTGCGAGCACGAACAAATCCAGAGCCGGAATCAGCCCGTCGGTAGTGTTGCCGCCGGCCAAGTCAATCTGGTGAGCTTTCAGGGCGCGCGCCAGCAGGCCCAAATCCATGATCCGCGGCTCTTCCGCAAAGTGCAGGCCATAGGTCGCGGCCAAACCTCGATAGCCATCAGGTCGCTCCATGAACTCGTAACCGAATCCGGCGCGCCATCGGGGAGCAAACGCGGTTGCCTGCGACAAAGTCTTGATGTTCAAACGGCGAGCGTCCTCGCCCCGTATTTCCATGGCAAAGGTGTCGTTGAAGCCAAAGGCTGGCCCAAGAGTCAAGCCAAAGCGGCGTTCGTATTCATTCTTAACCCGTTTATAAACGTCTTCCTTTTGAGCACTTGCATCTTGTTTGAGAATCGCCGTTAGCGCCGTGCCGGTGTATTCGGGATAAACGTCGATACGCCCAGCCAGGATCGCTTGCTGGCAGATATAGGTTCCGGCCAGGTAGAAACGTCGATCCACTTTCAGAGAAGTGCGGGCCCCGATCATTTGCGCCATGATCTCGCCCAACAGAAGCGATTCGGTGAAATTCTTCGAGCCAATCACAATGCGGTCGAAGCGCGAAGGCGAACACGAAGGCAGCAGCAACCCGACTGCGATGAGAACCGGAATGCAAATACTCGATTGACGGCGCTTCATCTGGGCTGCAGACGCCTCTCCAGCCATCCCACACCGAAATCGGCCAGCAGCGCCAGGAGTGCAGCCGGAATGGCTCCGGCCAGAATCACTCTGTCGTCGACCATGGCCAATCCTCGAAAAATAAACTCTCCCAGGCCTCCAGCCCCAATCGCGGCCGCGATGGTCGCCAAGCCCACGGAAATTACGATGGCCACTCGCACGCCCGAAAGAATCACACTCACTGCCAGCGGCAGTTCCACTTGAAACAGAAGTTGCGATTCTGTGAGCCCCATCCCGCGACCCGCTTCGACCACAGCCCCATCGACGCCGCGGATTCCTGTATAGGTGTTGCGGATGATCGGCAACAGGGCATAAAGAGTGAGCGCCAGAATCGCCAGCCGGTCAGCGCGTTGGCCCAGCCAGGGAACGGGTAATAGAAACCCGAAAAGTGCCAGACTGGGGATCGTCTGAATAATGTTTGCACTCGCCAACACCGGCTTGGTGAACCGCGGCCGATGGGCGATCACCATGCCGAGGGGTATGCCGATCAGCATGGCGAAGAGCGTTGAGAAGGCGACCAGCCGAAGATGCTCCAGGGTGAGTTCCAGCACCTGAATGTGATTCTGCCAGATGAATCGAACGACGTTCATGACGTGCCTCGATTGGCAGCCGACTCCAGACCGTCGCCGAAGGCCCGGACGTAGGCGGAAGCCAATGGATCGGTGGACCGCAGGAAGTCCTTTGGCGCGAGGGCTGTCACCAGCCGCCCGGCTTCCATCAATGCAATCCGCGATCCGAGCCGCAGGGCCTCGCGCAGATCGTGGGTAACAAACAGGACTGTTTTGTGGAGTCTTTGTTGCAGCAAAAGGAATTCACGTTGCAACTCGTCGCGCGTAAGGGGGTCGAGCGCACCAAAAGGTTCGTCCATCAGCAGGACTTCCGGATCTGCGGCCAGAGCGCGAGCCACGCCCACTCGTTGCCGCTGCCCTCCCGATAGCTGATGCGGATATCGCAAGGCCGTCTCCGGTCGAAGCCCCACCATCTGCAGGAGCTCCTGCGTGCGCGCGCCAATCCGTTCCTGGGGCCAGCCTTCAATCTTCGGAACAATCCCGATGTTCCGCTCGATGGTGAAATGGGGAAACAAGCCAACATCCTGAATCACGTAGCCAATGCTACGACGCAGGCGAATCACATCGGCGTCTTGGTTGGGCACGCCCTGCACGCGGATTTCTCCGGACGTGGGCGACAGGAGCCGATTCACCAGCTTCAGCGATGTAGTCTTACCCGAGCCGCTGCGTCCCAGCAGCACCAGCGTCTCTCCATTCTGGACTTGCAGATCGAACCCGGAAAGCACCTGTGTGCCCGCTATTCGGTAGGAAACATCACAGAATTCAATCACCGGACTTGAGGCCGCTGGTTGCATGTCCGCCAAGCATACCGGAGTTCCCGACAGATAAGGAGAGGTCAGTAATTTCTTGCCAGATACTGGCGCAGATGATCAAGCCTGAAGCTGGCATCACCGGTCTCGATTTGCAAGAGCAATTGCGCGGCTGTCAGTTGATTGTGGAAGTCGAAGGCCGCTGAAGTATCCGGACTGCCAACCAGCTGAAGATTCCTGTCAATCTGTCCGCTCTCTTGCTGCAGAGACTTCAGCTTGGATTCTTGGGCGGAGAGGTTATCCATCAATTGCTGGCGAAGCACGTCCGCACTGCGCACAACATCACCCTCCTGCACCTTTTTCCATTCGCTGTAGGCCTCCACGGAACGGTCAAGGTGTTTGTTGATGGCTCGGCTCGCCAGGTTGTAGTTGACCGAGACCGCGCCATACGGTTGTGGATTCTGGGCAATCGGATTGACCTGCTGATGTACGCCGACCGAGAGCGCCACGTCCCAATTATTTTGCCGGCTCAGCTTGTCCAGCGCTTTTTGCTCGTTCGCGTCGCTGCTAAGTTTTTCTGCGACCAGCTGCTTCAAGGATTTGTCAGTCAGCGGAGGAATATAGAGCGTGGTAATTTTCGACTCGGTGTCGGCCCGGTCGGCGTCAAGTTTGATCCGGGTCGTTTGCAGAGTGAAGAGCATGAGACGGGTCGCATTTTGGGCCTCGACCATCTTCGAAGTCGTTTCCATCAGCGCGTCTAGAGACTTCGAGGCCTGGTCGATCAACGCCAGGCGGTTCCTCAGCGCTTCTTTCTCCAGGCTGGGCAGACCATACTGGATGTCTTGCTGGGCTCCCGTCGTAGCTTTGTACAGCTCGCAGTTTTTGCGTGCCTCCTCGATGGTCAGACCAGATTTTCGTATGCTCGAGAGGCCAACCGACGCGCCGGCGATGAGTTGCGTCGGCAGGCCGGTCTCGGGCTGAGTCAGGCCGGCCAAGGCAATCGGGGTACGCAATAAATCTCGCTGCGCCTGCGCCTGCTCCATGACGTAGGAGCAATAGGCCAGCTGATCGCTCAGGTCCGCCGCCAACGCTGGAGTTGCAACCGACAGGGCGCAGACCAACAACAACTTGCAGCTATTCAAAGGCATCCTCGTTCTCCTCAAAACAGTACAGGCTTGCCGCCCAGGAACACCGTCTTCGATTTGGCCGATTCAGGACGGTTCAGATTCATTTGCATCAGGAAACCGCGAATCTGAGTCTTGAAGATGGGATGCAGGGCTTCCTCTTCGCCCGTGAATATCTGCTTCACTGTGCCCACTTTTCGGCAAGCGATCATGTTCAAGTAACAGTCGTAGATCGGAGCGCCGGCTAGCGCGTTGGCTTGGTTGTCGTAGGGAACGAATGCGAAGTACAAAATCTTGTCACCCGACGCATTCAGATAATACGGACTCTGCTTCGCCGTAACGATCGCCTGTCGCAGTCGGTCGATCTGTCGTGTTTCCTCCTGAAGCTGCTTTTCCGCAACGTTGATGGCCACATCCAACTGCGCCACCTCGGAACGCAGCTCGGCTTGCTTTTCCAGCACATCGAGCGAGTTGGTGCCAATCGTTGTCTTGTCTAAAACACTGTCTGTGAGTAAGATCTCGGCAATTCTGCTGTCGGTATAGGCACCCTCAGCGGTGTTCAGCGCGGCGATCTGTGTGGCTGCGTCGCCCTTGGTAATCAACCCGGCGGACAAATCCTTGTTAATGTTGGTCTCCACTTCCTTGAGCTGTGCCAGAACTTTTTGGGTTTTCACATTGTCGGCCTGCTTCTGCTGATCCAGGGTCGCGAGTTCCGGGCCTGCGGTGCGATTGTGCGTCTGCTCCCGCATAATCGCATCCCGTAGTTCCGGCTCCAGCGCCAGCAGCGCGGCGCGGTGCTTCTTCATTTCGGCAACACCGCTTTCCAGTTTGTTCGTATCCACTTTCAAGTCTTCGATGGTCTGCTGGCTGATCACTAGCTTGTCCCGGAAGTCGAGGCTCTTCTCGTCCGCGGCAGAGAGAATGACCGGTGCAGCCCAGGAGCTATTCACCGCATAAAAGCCCATCACCCACGCGTAGGCAAGAATCCCGGCCAGCACCAGATACAGCACGGCGATGGCAAAAACGCGGTAGAGGGTGATCACCAGACGGTAGTGCAGAGATTGCTTGACCGGCGCTCTCTTGGGTTCAGACGGAGGAGTGTTCTGTTTTGCTTCGGACGACGACGGATTAATTGTGATGGTTTCCAACGGGCACCTCCGATGGTTCGACGGTTCGAGTCCCCCAGTCTGCGGAATCCATCGTACACAGCGCAAGCGGCGTAAGGAACAAGCTGCTCACCAGCGACCAGCCTACATAGGCGGCAAAGGCCAACGGATGGGCGACCGCTTCTTTCGCGCTATATTTCTTGATCACCCAGGTAAGGACAGCGCCAATTCCCAGCGCTGCAATCAGCGGCATGGGTCCCGCCCATGCCAGGGGGTCCGACATGAGCATTGTGATCACAACCAAAAGTCCCACCAGCGCTCCCAGCGGAACCAGTACGAGCGTCAGCACCGTGTTGGGGTGCAGTTTCCATACGTGTTGGGGCAGCGTTCTGAGAGTAAAGAAAAAATCGCGCACAATGCTGCGCCGCCAGCGCAGTTGCTGTTTGAAGAGCACCGACAAAGTGTTCGGCACCGTAGTCCAGCAAAGCGCGTCATTATTGATGTACGTTCCGTACCCCCGCAGCAGCGTCTGATGAGTCAGAAAGCGGTCTTCTCCCTGATTTACCGGAATCCCGAACCAGTTGCGGCTCCGGATCGCCGGTTCGATCTCAAGCAGGAGTTCGCGCCGGATCGCAAACAAACATCCGCTGATGCAACACACACTGCGGGTCCAGTTCTCGGGAATTTTATACAGTTGGAACGCAGAGTAGTAAATGATGGTCTGAATGGCGGTGATCACACTGTCGTTGGGGTTTCGGACGCCCACCCTGCCGCCCACCGATCCCATGTGCGGCTCGGCGAAGCAGGCAGTCAGCTCGCGAATCGCGTCCGGATGAAAGATGCAATCCGAATCGATGGAGATGATAATCTCCGCCGCGGAGTGCTGCAGCGCATTGCAGACGGAGCGCGCCTTTCCGCTGTTGACTTCATTCCGGCCCGTCCGGATTCGTATGTTCGTAAAATCGCGCTGGGCCTTCAGCATCCACTCGTAACTGTCGTCGGCGGAACAGTCGTCTTGCGCGATCACTTCAAATTTCTCGTTCGGATAATTGCTCTTGGTGATACTCTCGATCGTTTCGTAGACGGTTTTGCCCTCGTTATAGCAGGGCATCAATACGCTCACGGTTGGCTCGTAGGTGTAGTCCTTTCGGGCCCTGGAGCGGGGGAAAGAAAACCGCAGAAGGATCCCCATCAAGTACTTGACCACAGAGATCAGCAGGCAGAGAACCAGGATGAGCCAAAGCAGAATCGGTGCCATTACCGCCGCGCCTCCGGTCGCAGATAGCCCTTGCCGACGACACAGATGTCTCTGCTCGATGGGTCTTCCATAGGACAGCCTGCCCCTCGGAACGATCGAGGGAACATCGCTCCCGCAGCCGCACGATATCACATTCGGATTGGCAGTTCCTGCAAGTTGTGCCGCCGCCGGCGGACCTGGAGTTCGGACGGATTTGCAATGGGCGCTTCTCCCGGCGACAATCGTCCGATGGAGAAGCACCCCGCAAGCGAAGGTTCCCCCGCGCCAGCCAACCCGCGCCAGCCCTTTGTAACGGGATCGCTTGTGATTGCAACCCTGTGCAACCCGCGGGAAAAGTTCTGGGGAATGATTCTTGCGCTGGCGCCGGAGGGACTGAGCTTGAGTGGAGCCGAACTCGCCTCTTTCGAGGATCTGGCCGTGATGGTCAGGGACGGCGAGCCATTCACTCCGGCCGTCGTTTTCTTTCCCATGCACCGCATCGAACGCGTGGAACTTGACTCGCCCGACGGGAGCCTGCCCTCTCTGTCCCAGCGCTTTTTCGCCAAGACCGGCCTGGAGCCAGCCGCCGCGCTCGCCCTCTCGAACGGCGATCGAGAACCGGTGGACAGGGACCTTCACGACTGCGGACGGCACGCGTCAAAGGAGCGTGCGTGAAGCTCTCGCAAATCTTCACCGCCCCCAATCAACTCACGCTCCTGCGCATGATCTTTGTTCCGTTCATCGTGATTCACCTGGTGGAGGGCCGCTATCTTTGGGCGCTGGTGGTTTTCGTGATCGCCGGATTCAGCGATGGGCTGGACGGTTTACTAGCCCGGACGCTTCATCAACAGACTCTACTGGGGCAATACCTGGACCCGATTGCCGACAAGCTTCTGTTGAGCACGATATTTCTGGTGCTCTCGATCCTGCGCAAGATCCCGTGGAAGTTCACCGTAGTGGTCTTCAGCCGGGACATTTCGATTCTCGCCGCCAGTGCGGTTTTGTTCGCCATCGCCGGGTTGCGGAATTTTCGTCCCAGTATTTTTGGCAAGGCCAACACCTTCTCTCAGATCGCTGCAGTATTTTTCGTCCTTCTGTTCGAGATTCGGCCCTGGCGCGGAATCTGGATCGCGCGCACTGAGTTTCTTCGAGCCACTTTTTTCTTCACTATCATTTCAGCGCTGCATTATGTCATTCTGGTGCAGCAGCGCCTGCGCGAACACACTCATGCCCTGCCCGCCCCTCGGAATCCAGCCATCTGAAGGCGATTTGACCCACTCTCCGGCCGACCCTAGAATCTTTAGTTCGTTGCATCTGAAGTTTCGTTTCCCGATATTCGAACATTCTATGGCGCTTCGTCTTTTTAATACTCTGTCGTCGCGGATCGAGGACTTTCGTCCTCTTCGCGACCACGAAGTCCGCATGTACGCCTGCGGCCCAACCGTCTACGACTACGGGCACATCGGCAATTTCCGAACCTTCGTAGCCGTCGATATTCTGCGCCGGTTCTTGCGGCAGAGCGGATACACGGTGCGCCATGTCATGAACATCACCGACGTGGACGACAAGATTATCCGTTTCGCGGCGCGTGACGGTGTCAGCGTGCAGCAATATACGGCCAAGTATGAGAAAGCTTTCCTCGAAGATGCCGCGATGATCGGCATCGAGGAACCGGTTCTGGTACGAGCTACCGAGCACATCCCCGAGATGGCGGATTTCGTCGCAAAACTGGTAGAGAAAGGCGTCGCCTATCGCACCGACGACGGCTCCTATTATTTTCGCATCGCCAAGTTTCCGCAGTATGGCAAGCTTTCGAAAAGAGATTTCAGCGGCATGCTGGACGGCGCCCGCGTCGACGTCGACGAATATGACAAGGACAGCGCGCGCGATTTCGCTTTATGGAAGGCGCCTAAGCCGGAAGAATCGTCGTGGGATACCCCAATTGGCCCCGGCCGTCCGGGCTGGCACCTGGAGTGCTCCGTCATGTCCATGCACGAACTGGGGCAGACCTTCGACTTGCATGCGGGCGGAGAAGATCTCATTTTCCCTCACCATGAAAACGAAATTGCGCAGTCAGAATCCTTAACCGGCAAGCCGTTCGCGCATTTCTGGTTCCATGCGCGCTTCCTGTTGGTCGAAGGCGAGAAGATGTCGAAGAGCCTGGGGAATTTCTTCACCCTGCGCGATCTGGTTCTAAAAGGACATAAGCCGTCGTCGATTCGTTATCTGCTCGCATCGGTTCCCTACCGGAATCAGCTGAACTTCACTTTCGATGGCCTGAAGCAGGCTGCCGTGTCCGTAGAACGCCTGCGGAATTTTCGGCTGCGGCTGAGCGCCGGAAATCTGCCCTCCGGATCCAGTCCTGATATGACGGCTCTGGCTGCCGATGCCGTCGAGCGCATGACGGCCGCGCTCGACGATGACCTCAATACCGCACAGGCGCAGGCCGCAATTTTCGAGATGGTGCGACACGCGAATGCGGCATTCGACGCGGGCATCATCCGGCAAGAAGATGTACCGCCCTTGCTCGCCGCGTTAGCCAAGTTCGACGAAATCTTTGCCGTGCTCGACGACGACGATGGTTTGAAGATAAAACGCGTCTTTGAGTGGGCCGCGACAGAAGGCCGCGACCAAGACATCAGCGACCAGCTGCGAGAGGCCGTTCAGTCGGGACAACTCGCGGACGCAGACATCGAAAAGAAGATTGCCGAGATGAAGACTGCCCGCGCCGCCCGCGACTTCAAAACTTCCGACAGCCTTCGCGCCGAACTTGCCGATGCAGGCATCCTGATAGAAATCACGAAAGATGGCGTCCGCTGGCGCCGTAAATGACCCGGTGACCGATCCATGAGAAGCTTTCCCGGACGTGAGATGTTAGGCTGAAAGCTGACACCTGACTTGTGAAATCCTTCGACGAATATCTGCGCGACGCCGAACAGGCCCACGGCCATCTCTGTGCCGGGCAAGTTCTGGGAGTGCGTCTGGCGATGCTGGGATTGCAGAAACTTGGCATTGACGATCCTCAGGGCAAAGACAGGAAACGTCTCGTCACCTTCGTCGAAATCGATCGTTGCGCCACCGATGCTGTCGCCGTGGTCACGGGATGCCGACTGGGCAAACGCGCCTTAAAGTTCCGCGACTGGGGCAAAGTTGCGGCCACATTTGTGGACGTGAACAACGGCAAAGCGATCCGCATCGCGGCAAAAGAATCATCGAAGGCTTTGGCTCGCCAAATGCATCCCGAGATCGCAGACAAAAACCGGCAGCAAATGTTAGCCTACCGCGAAATCTCCGGCGACGAACTGTTCACGATGCAATGGGTGAAGGTCGAACTCCGCCCAGAAGAATTTCCGGGCTACAAAGGCGAGCGCATCGCCTGCGAGGCATGTGGCGAAGGAGTTAACTTCCGCAGAGAAGTTCGTCGCGAAGGAAGGGTTCTGTGCAGAGCCTGCGCCGGGGAACGTTACTACCAGCCATTGCCATGATCGCCTCCCGATTCAGGCCTGTTCGTAGGCATGCGCCACACGTAGGATTGTCGACTCAGCAAAATGCTTGCCCAGAATCTGTAGCCCGATGGGCAACTTTTCTTTGGTCTCTCCGCAAGGGACCGAGATCCCCGGAATCCCCGCCAGATCGGCGGTTACGGTGTAGATATCGGCCAGGTACATCGCCAGCGGATCGTTCGATTTTTCGCCCAACCGAAACGCCGCCGTCGGACTCGTGGGCGTCACAATCGCATCCACCTTGCGGAAGGCTTCGTCGAAATCTCGCGTCAGCAGCGTTCGCACCTTCTGCGCCTTCAAGTAGTATGCATCGTAGTAACCCGCGCTCAACGCATAGGTGCCGAGCATGATGCGCCGCTTCACTTCGGCGCCTAAGCCTTCGTCCCGGCTGCGACGGTACATTTCCGACAAAGTGTTCACGCCTCGTGCCCGGCGGCTGTAGCGGACGCCGTCATAACGCGCCAGATTCGACGAAGCTTCCGCGGTCGCAATCAAGTAATACGTCGGGATCGCATAGGGCGTGTGCGGCAATGAAACCGGCACCACGTCGCAGCCCAATGCCTTCAACTTGTCGATCGCCGCTTCGACCGCCTGCCGAACCTCATCGTCCAGCCCCTCGCTGAAGTATTCTTTGGCCACACCGAGTTTCATTCCCCGAACGGGCTTATCCAGTTCGCCAACGTAGTCGGGCACCGCGACGTCCGCCGAAGTCGAATCCATGGGATCGCGTCCCGCGATCGTGCGCAGCACAATCGCCGAGTCCTTCACCGTTTTCGCCAGCGGTCCGATGTGATCGAGCGATGACGCAAATGCGATCAATCCGTAGCGGGATACGCGTCCGTAGGTCGGCATCAATCCCACCACGCCGCAGAACGATGCCGGCTGACGAATCGACCCGCCTGTGTCCGAACCCAGAGTGACGACCGCCATGTCGGCTGCGACTGCGGCGGCCGAACCGCCGGATGACCCTCCCGGCACGCGGCTCAAATCGCGGGGATTGTGCACCGGATGGTACGCAGAGTTCTCATTCGACGAGCCCATGGCAAACTCATCGCAGTTCATCTTGCCCAGCACCACCGCGCCCGCCGCCTCCAGGCGTGCCACGGCCGTGCCGTCATACGGAGGAATGTAGTTCTCCAGAATCTTCGACCCGGCGGTGGTGCGCACCCCGCGCGTGCTCATTACATCCTTGATGCCGACCGGAACTCCGCCTAAGGCTGGCAACGTCTTGCCTTCCGCCGCCATCCGGTCCATGCGGTCCGCCTGCTCGAGAGCACGCTCCTTCGAAAGTGTCAGGAACGCGCCGATCTGTCCGTCTTCCTGCTGGATGCGAGCGTAGTGCGCCTCCGCCAGTGCCTGAGCGGTGGTCTTGCGCTCCTGCACGGCGGTGCGAGCGGCGTCGATCGTGAGAAACTTCAAGTCCATGTTCGCAGTTGGCACCGGCTTGGGCCTTATCGCTCAATGACTTTCGGAGCTCTGAAAAACTCTTCGTCGGCATCCGGAGCGTTGGCAAGCGCTTCTTCACGTGCCAGCGACTTCCGCAATCCTTCGACAACATCTTCGCGACTGGCATACGCGAAACGCGCGCTTCCCGGCTTCGCTTCATTCCTGCCGTAGCGATCAGAGACCTGCGCCATCGGCGGCACTTCCGACGTGTCGAGTTCATCGAGGCGGTCGACGTACTCGAGAATGGAGTTCAAGTCGCGCAGGATTCCCGCGCGCTCTTCTTCCGTGAGTTCCAGATTCGCCAACTCCGCCACGTAGACAACGTCTTTGTCGGTGACCTTCATAATTTGTGACTCAAGGAAGCGATAATGGGGGAGGCTAGCGGAGGTTTTTATCAGCGCTTTCGGCCGGTGCGAGCACGAACTCGATTCGGCGAACCGCCTCGGAAGTATAGCGGTTGATTACCGCCAGATATCGTGGCGCAAGACTCTGCAGTTCTCCTTTCCAGCGCGGACCTCGGACTTCCACGCGCAACACTCCATCTGCGAAACTCAGAGCGCGCGTGCGCTCGGCCACCACCGAGCCGCACACGATCGGCCAAGCCAGCAGTGGCGCTTCCGCCGAGGGAGCTTGCCGCAAGGACCGCGCTACTATTTTTTCCAGCCCTGAACCCGCCTGCTGCAATGCAGTTCCTCATATCTCTCGCGCCGCAAATCAGCCAGAGAGCTTTCAATTTTAGCATTCCCGCCGCTCGCCCACCGAGCACGAACGCCTACAAGGGAAATTCCCGACGCACGAATTCGAGGGCTGCATCCCGCGTGGGCAACCGCCCTTCGAGTTGCGCATCTTCCACGGCGCTCAGGATTTCGCGGAACTTTGGGCCGGGAACGCGCCCTTCGGCAATCAGATCATCGCCCGTCACCAAGAGCGAAGGACGCAACTTTTCCACAGGAATCTCCGCGCGCTTCAGCTGGATAAATTCATACGTGCTCAAATTTCGATGGCTAGCCAAACAGTCGGCACGGTGCAAAGCAAGATGCTCCGCGAACGCGGGCATGCGAAGAAATCTCTTCAGAGTCGATTCCTTCATGCGAGTTGCATCACCGAAGCGCATGTGGTTGTCAACCAGTGCCAGAATCTGTTCGCTCTCATCGTTGGAAAACCGCAGGCGCCGGCAGATCTGTTCCGCCATCTTTACGCCAACTTCAACATGACCGTCGAACCGTATGCGGTCGGGAGCCCGCCGGAACGTCGCCGGCTTTCCGACATCATGCAGCAGCGCGCCCCAGGCGAGGGTTAACGGACAAGGAGCGGGCAAGTTGTCCAGCAGCAGCAAGGTGTGCACGAACACGTCGCCTTCGGGATGGAATTCCGGCGGCTGCTCAACTCCCTTCATCGCCGAAATCTCCGGCAGAACGGGGTTGAGCAAATCGCTCTCATCCAGCAGGAGAAACGCACGCCGGGCGCGCCCTTCCGTCAACATACGGGTTAATTCATCGCGCACCCGCTCGTGCGACACCACCAGGATCCGCCGCGCCAATTTCTGCATCGCCGCGAACGTGGCCGGCTCGATGGCGTATTCAAATCGCGCCGCAAAGCGCACGGCGCGCAGCATGCGCAACTTGTCTTCGCCGAAGCGCTTCTCCGGATCCCCGATCGTGCGAATGATTCCCGCTTCCAGATCTTTGCGCCCGCCGACAAAATCGAGCACCTCGCCGCTCATCGGATCAAGCAGCATACCGTTGATGGTGAAGTCGCGGCGCGTGACATCCTCGCGCGCATCGAGGCTCAATCGCACTTCGTCGGGATGGCGGCCGTCGGAGTATCCGAGATCGCTGCGGAAAGTCGCGACTTCGACGGCATGAGACTTCGAAGAACCTCCCGCAGTCTCTCCGTCCGGCACAGGCACCAGCACGACGCCGAATTGCGCTCCCACCGCGTACGTCTGGGGAAAGACTGCCATGACCTGCGCAGGGGTCGCGTCGGTCGCCACGTCATAATCTTTCGGGTCGCGCCCCAGCAGAAGATCGCGCACGCATCCCCCCACCAGATAGGCTTGATAGCCACGCTGGCGCAGCGTTTGCACGATCGAGGTTGCGAAAGCCTTCAACATGGTCGTTCGTTAGCCTCGTGAATCTCTGGCGCGATTGATTCGGG
This sequence comes from Candidatus Sulfotelmatobacter sp., assembly GCA_036514015.1. GTDB lineage: Bacteria > Acidobacteriota > Terriglobia > Terriglobales > Acidobacteriaceae > Sulfotelmatobacter. Next base: position 46,658 of record DATBYA010000163.1, on the reverse strand, counting down.
CCTTGCCTAGGCAGGTCTGGCGTAATGTTTTTGCCCGGCTCTCAACCCTTCGTCCCAGTCAATCTGTTGTCTAAAAAAAGTATCTCATTCTTTTTCTTTGCCAAGGGCGATGGCCAGACCCACCGCGTTCTCGTGTTCAGGGCCAGCGCCGGCCGCATCCCCGCGCAGCAGAGGTTCACCGCGGGGCCGGCTGGAAAAAGCTGAGCGTCCCATTCTCCGGTTTCAACGGGATCCGACGGGCACGATATCTCGGCCATTCTTTTTGTCGGAGGCCCGGCTGCGGGAAAATTTGACTTCCAGATCGACGAAATCAGGCTTCAGTAAAGGGGCCGGGAAGTCAGGCCCCGGGTTGCATTTTCCGATGCAATCCCTTCAATGTGTTTCCGAAAACGATACACTGGAAACCAGCCTCATGCCCGACGTCTACATCCTCGCCATCGAGAGTTCCTGCGACGAGACCGCGGCGGCGGTGGTGCGCTCGGGGGAACAGGTCGTCGCCAACGTCGTAGCCTCGCAGATCGCGACCCACCAGCCCTACGGAGGCGTCGTGCCGGAACTGGCATCACGGGAGCACCTGCGTGCGATTGTTCCCGTAGTGCGCCAGGCGCTAGCCGAGGCCAAGCATACATACGAGTCCGTCGATGCGATCGCGGTTACCCAGGGCCCAGGTCTGGCCGGAGCTTTGCTGGTCGGCATCAGTTATGCCAAGGCGCTCGCCTTCGCGCTCGACAAGCCACTCGTTGCCGTGAACCATCTCGAAGGCCACATTCATGCCGTGCTCCTCGAGCAGCGGCAGAAGGGGAACCACGAACTGCAGTTTCCATTGCTTGCCCTGGTCGTCTCTGGCGGACATACCCATTTGTATTTGGCGGCGAAAAAAGGCGATTCCTGGACCTACGAGAATATCGGCCACACTCGCGACGACGCCGCGGGCGAAGCCTTCGACAAAGTCGCCAAGCTTTTAGGCTTGGGATATCCGGGAGGCCCGGCCATCGATCTCCTCTCTCCCCACGGCGACGCACGAGCCGTTAAATTTCCGGCGGCGCAGATCAAGCATCGCGACCGGCGGGACCGAAATGACGGCAAAGTGGTTGAACTCGTCAGCGATCGTCCGCGCTTCGATTTTTCTTACAGCGGCATCAAGACCGCGATCTTGCGTTACGTTGAGACGCACGACATGCAGGCATCGGTGGAAGCCCGTCGCCGGGCATTAGAAGCGAATATGGCGAAACCGAGGCTGGAGGATTACCTGTCCAACTGCGACAAACTCACCCTCGACCTGGTCGCATCCTTCCAGCGCGCGATTGTGGAAGATCTGGTGGCGAAGACTCTGGCAGCCGTCCGGGCCTATGATGTGGCTACGCTCTTCATCTCGGGAGGAGTGGCGGCGAATCAGGAATTGCGAGAGACTTTTGCGCGCGAGGGCGCGAAAGAAGGCCTGCCCGTGCACTTCCCCTCGCGTCCGCTATCCACTGACAATGCGGCTATGATCGCCGCCGCCGCCTATCCCAAGTTTCTATTGAAGAATTTTGCCTCCATGGATTTTTCTGCGGAAGCCGGGCTCCCCTTGCGCTGAAAAATCCCTACGCAGGCCGAGATTGCCTCGGTCGCGGAAGCGGTCAACCTCGTAGCAGTCAGGTTTCGCTTTCCTGGGCGCTCTCTTCGATATTCATATCTTTGAATTCGCTGGACTCGAAGATCTCCCCGCACTCCTTACACTCGACAAACTCAGAATCCTCGTCCCGGCTGACAATTTGCACGCGGGGATGCTTGCAAGGCTGCTTCATATCACGGCTTTGAGAAGCGGAGGTCGGCTTGGAAATCATAAATCCGGAGAGTCTCCAACGAACAACGGCGGAGAGGATGGTTGCGCCGGAATTTCACGGTATTTTAGACGCGGTTTGCCGGTTGTCAAGCCCCCAAACGTTAACCTGTCGTAAATTCGTAACAAGCAAAATTCGTGATCGCGACCTCTCTGATCCCTTCTGGGGATCAAATTCCGACTAAAATAGTCGCAATAGCCTAAGCCGTTCAGTCCGTGATGCTTACCTTTCAGACGTCGTTTCTGCCATCTACCTGCTGGGACTTGCTCCTGGGGTGGAGGGTGACGTAGAATGAATTACGACAGAAAAGGTCGGCATTCGCATCCGGCGGCCTTGTTCGGGTCTGGCAAGGAAACACGAAGGTGCTGAAACTTACCAAGAAGGCCGACTACGCGCTGATGGCGATGAAGCATCTTGCCGAGCACTCCTCCGAGGGCTCGCGCAGCGCGAAGGATGTGGCCGATGCCTATGGCATCCCGCCCGAGGCGCTGGCCAAGATCTTGCAGCGTCTGGCCAAGGCGGGCCTGTTGCTGTCGCAGCATGGCACCAACGGCGGTTACACGCTGGCGCGGGCGGCGCATACGATTTCGGCCTTTGAGGTGATTCAGGCTATTGATGGACCTCTGTTCATTACTTCCTGCGTCACGGTGCGCGGGGAGTGCGACCAGACCGACCGCTGCAATATTCGCGAACCGTTGCGCAAGGTAAACGGGAGTATCGAAGCGGTGTTGCGGCGGATCAAAATCTCGCATATGCGGGAAGAGCCGGAAGAAGCCGGGAGCGCAGAACCAAAAGCGGCGAATTTGGTGACCATTACCTGAGCCGTTGAGAGTGCAAGATTCATCAAAGACATTTAGGCAAAGTAGGAGAGGCAATCAATGAGCACGGACGTCAAGATCCCCCAGGAATTCACGCCGGCGCATCACCCAGACGCAAAGGGTGTGAGGCTGCCAATTTATATGGACAATCACGCCACCACCCAGATGGACCCGCGGGTGCTGGAAGAGATGCTGCCTTTCTTCATGGAGAAGTTCGGCAACTCTGCCAGCCGGAATCACTCCTTCGGATGGGCCGCCGAAGAGGGCGTGGAAACGGCTCGCGAACGCATCGCCAAATTGGTCGGCGCCACTACCAAAGAAATCATTTTCACTTCGGGCGCCACCGAGAGCGACAATCTCGCCATCAAGGGCGTCGCCGAGATGTACCGCGAGAAGGGGAATCACATTATTACGGCGGTCACCGAGCACAAAGCCGTGCTTGATACCTGCAAACGGCTGGAGAAATATGGCTACCGCGTCACCTATATGCCGGTGCAGAAAGACGGCTTGGTCGATCTCGACGACCTGAAGCGCGCCATGGATGACAAGACCATCCTGGTGACCATCATGTACGCGAACAACGAAATCGGCGTGCTGCAACCGGTGGCCGAGATCGGCAAGTTGTGCCGCGAGCGGGGTGTGATCTTCCATACCGACGCGACCCAGGCGGTCGGCAAAGTGCCGGTGGACGTGATCAAACAGAACATCGACTTGGCATCGATTTCGGCCCACAAAATGTATGGACCGAAGGGCGTCGGCGCTTTGTATGTGCGTCGCAAAAATCCGCGCGTCCAGGTTTCCGCCATTATCGATGGCGGCGGCCACGAGCGTGGAATGCGCTCGGGGACGTTGAACGTTCCCGGAATCGTCGGCCTGGGTAAGGCCTGTGCCCTCGCGCAAGAGGAAATGCAACAGGAGTCCTGCCGTTTGGCAGGGCTGCGCAACCGCCTGCGAGACCGCATCATGAACCGTCTGGATGAGACCTACATCAACGGCTCAACCGAGCATCGACTTCCCGGCAACTTGAACATCAGCTTCGCCTACGTGGAAGGCGAATCGTTGCTGATGGGCATCAACGACATTGCGGTTTCCAGCGGTTCGGCTTGCACCTCGGCGACGCTGGAGCCATCTTATGTATTGAAGGCTCTCGGCACGGGTGACGACTTGGCGCACAGCTCGATTCGCTTTGGCATCGGCCGCTTCAACACCGAAGCCGAGGTCGACTACGTCGCCGATCGCGTCATCGAAACGGTTGAACGCCTGCGCGAACTTTCTCCGCTCTACGAGATGGCGAAAGAAGGCATCAACCTGAAGGATGTGAAGTGGGCAGGAGAATAGGTGGGAAGGGCACGCCTTTCAGTCGTGCCCAACCGGGTTCAATTCACAGGGTTCAATTAAAAGCGGGCTTTAGCCGCGGCAGTAAAGTTCACAGATTCAGGAGCGTTACAAAATATGTCATACAGCGATAAAGTTCTCGATCATTACTCCAACCCCCGCAACGTCGGTTCGATGGACAAGTCGAGCGCCGACGTGGGCACCGGCCTGGTCGGCGCGCCCGAGTGCGGCGACGTCATGAAGCTGCAGATCAAGGTCAATCGCGAAACCAACGTCATTGAAGACGCCAAGTTCAAAACCTTCGGCTGCGGCTCCGCCATTGCCTCATCCTCACTCGCCACCGAGTGGGTCAAGGGCAAGACGGTGGACGAAGCTCTCTCCATCAAGAACATGGACATCGTGAAGGAGCTTTCGCTTCCTCCGGTAAAGATCCACTGTTCGGTGTTGGCTGAGGATGCGATCCGTGCCGCCATCGGAGACTGGAAGAAGAAGCAGGAAGTGGCCAGCCCCGTCGCCGCCGAAGCCAAGTAAGTTTTGCGCACGACTTAGGACGCGACGGTCTGAGGACGCCCAAGTGGCTGTGCTTCCGGCACGACTTTCGTCGTGCCGCTGGTGGTGAGCGACCGCGGCTTTCGCCGCTGAGGAAACGCGTGACAACGGCAACCGAACAAAAACCCGCTCAAGCTCCCGGCAAAGGAATTCTCGTGACTGAGAAAGCCTTGACCAGGGTGCGCAGCGCCATGGCCAAGGAAGGCATCTCGCCCGAGCAAGGCGGCTTGCGCCTCGGCGTGCAAGGCGGCGGCTGTTCGGGCCTGAGTTACAACATCCGGTTCGACACGCAACCACGCGAACGGGACCGCATCTTTCAGTTCGACGACGTGCGTGTATTCGTGGATCCGAAGTCGTTTATCTATCTGCACGGCATGATCCTGGACTATCAGGAAACGCTGATGCAACAGGGCTTCGTGTTCGTGAATCCCCAGGCATCGAAGTCATGCGGCTGTGGCACTTCGTTCTCCGCCTGAACGCGGTTGACTCTGTGGCGCGGACAGTCCTGTCCGCGTACCGCGCGCGCCACCGGACAACCTGGGTACATAACGGGCGCGTCGGCCTGGCAGGCACATTTTCGGCGTGGAAACGAGACAGCAGTGGCATTTGAGTGAAAAGCGCGTCAGTTCGAGGAGTTAGAAACAGAATGACCAAAGTCGCACTCACCGCGATCAGCGCCCCGCCCCTCTCGCAGGAAACTCATTCCTGCTGGTCGTGCGGATCCATGCGTGCGGCTCACTTCTGCGAGTCCTGCGGTAAAGTTCAGCCCCCAGTTCCGGTCGACTACTTCTCGTTCTTCGGTCTCGCGCCCAAGCTCGATCTGGATCTCAAGGCGCTGGAAAAGAGTTTCTACGAATTGAGCCGCAAGCTTCATCCCGACTTGAATGCGCGCGCCGGCAGCCAGGAACAGGAGTGGAGCATGGAACAGAGTTCCCTGCTCAATGACGCGTACCGCACCTTGAAGGACCCGATCAGGCGTACGCAATATCTCTTGCATCTCGAAGGCGTGGAACTGGAAGAGCAATCCCAGAGCGCGACCAAACAGGCCCGGGCTACAGGAGAGACCAAGAAACAGATCGTTCCCCCGGATTTGCTCGAAGAAGTTTTCGAACTGAACATGCAACTCGAAGAACTTCGCATGAATAAAAAGACCGGCGAGGACGATCCCGCACTGATCGAAGAAGTCGGCAAGCAGAAATTGTCGCTGGAGTCCAAGCACGAAGCGCTGCTGCGCGAACTGCAGACCTACTGGAAGACCTGGGATAGCCTGATCGATCGCGGTCCCGCCCCGCTCGCGGAGCGCGCGCAAGTAAGGGACAAGATGGTGGATGTGCTGAATCGCCGCAACTACATTCACAATTTGGTGCGGGACGTGAACGCGGCGATGGAGAACTGAGTATTTAGAAATGGCTCCCGATCGCATCGTCGGCATCGATCTCGGCACCACCAACTCGCTGGTGGCGTTTATGCAGGGGGATACGCCTGTCGTTATCCCGGGGGATGACGGCCTCAACTTGCTTCCGTCGGTGGTCGCGCTGGACCCCAACCACCAGCCCGTGATCGGCAATGCCGCTCGCAATTCTCTGATTGAAACTCCGGAGCGCGCCGTCTACTCCATCAAACGTCTTATGGGACGCGGCGTGGAGGACATTCGGCAAGAATTAAAGCTCTTTCCTTTCCGCCTCGCCGATGACATGCAGCCCGGAGAAGTTCTGCGCATCAAGCTGGGCGACAAAACCTTTACTCCCCCGGAGATTTCCGCGCTGATTCTTCGCCAGTTGAAGCGCAGCGCGGAGCGTTTCTTCGGCGGCCCGGTAACCAAAGCGGTCATCACGGTTCCCGCCTACTTCAACGACGCGCAGCGCCAAGCCACCAAAGACGCTGGTCGCATCGCCGGTCTCGAAGTGCTTCGCCTGGTCAACGAGCCCACTGCCGCATCGCTCGCCTACGGCCTCGACAAGAAGCAGAACGGCATCGTCGCGGTGTATGACTTCGGCGGCGGCACCTTCGATATCTCCATCCTGAAACTGCACGACCAAATCTTCGAAGTCATTGCCACCAACGGCGACACGCATCTCGGCGGCGACGACATCGACAATCTGCTCATCGCCATTGCGCTCGACGATATTCGCGGCGACCTCGGCCTCGATCTTCGAAATAACGATCTCCGCCGTAATGCCGAAACCGTGCAGGCGATCCGCCAGGCCGTCATCGAAGCCAAGATCGCGCTCTCTTCCGAACCCTCAGTCACGCTGGACATCGAATTGCCCGGCGGCCAGCGCTATCAACGCGAGATTACCCGCGAGCAATATGAACAACTGATTCAGCCCGTCATCGAGCGCACGGTCGGCGCCTGTAAGCAGGCCATGAAAGATGCCGGCCTCAAGCCCGAACAGATTGACGAAGTCGTGCTCGTCGGAGGTTCGACGCGCATTCCCAAAGTCCGCGCGCTGGTGAAGGAATTGTTCCACCGCGAACCCCACATCGACTTGAATCCCGACGAAGTAGTCGCGCTCGGAGCGGCCGTGCAGGCCAATATTCTCGGCGGCGGCTCCGAGGCCACGGAGAACATGCTGCTGCTGGACGTGACTCCTCTGTCGCTTGGCATCGAAGTCGCCGGCGGAGTCACCGACAAGATTATCCTGCGCAACTCGACCATTCCTGCATCGGCCACACAGTTTTACACCACGCAGATTGACGGCCAGGCCAACGTGGCGATTCACGTGCTGCAGGGTGAGCGCGAACTCGCCAAAGACTGCCGTTCGCTGGCCCGCTTCGATCTGAAAGGCATTCCCGGCATGGCCGCCGGCATTCCCCGCGTCGAAGTGAAATTTCTGATCGACGCAAACGGCATTCTGCACGTCTCCGCCCGCGAACAGCGCAGCGGCAAAGAGGCAGAGATTCAGGTGCAGCCGAGCTACGGCCTGACCGACGAGCAGGTTGAGGGCATGATTCTCGACTCGTTCGACAATGCCGAAGAAGATTTCCGTCGCCGCCAACTGATCGAGGCGCGCAGCGAAACCGCGACCATCCTGGCCGCTCTCGAAAAAGGTAAAAAAGATCCGGCCTGGGGGCAACTTACCACCGACGAAAAGAAGAAGATCGCGAAAATGGAAAAATCGCTGGTCGCGCTACATGCCGAACAGGATTATAAGGCAATACGCAAAGCCATCGATGTACTGAACCAGGGTACGATGCGGCTGGCAGAACTGATGATGGACACCGCCGTCGCGACGGCGCTCAAAGGCAAGAACCTGGACGAGACGGATCTGGGCGAAGCCCCGACCGCTCCGCATCCTATGGCGAAAGCAGAATTTGAGTAGGATTGCATCGCGCAGGATTGGTCGAGATTTGGTTGAACTGGTGAGATGTTGAATTGGTGAGATGAGGTGAACATGGCGGAAGAAAAGACACAGGGAGCTGGCACCTTGACCGAAGACGCTCCGGGCGAAAATACGATTCAGGTCACCTTCCTGCCCGAGGGCAAGACCGTGCAGTTTGAAAACGGAAAACTACCTTACGAAGATCACGGCAAGGAGCAGTCACTGCTCGACGTCGCGCTGAATTTCGGCATCACACTCGACCACGCCTGCGGCGGCAATTGCGCCTGCACGACCTGTCATATCTGGGTGAAGGAAGGCGCCGAGAATCTTTCCCCGATGGACGACGACGAGGCCGACCGGTTGGACATGGCCGCCGATCTCCAGTTAAACTCGCGTCTCGGCTGCCAGGCGCAAATCACCAAGCCCGGTAAAGTAGTCGTCCAGATTCCCGCCTGGAATCGTAACTACGTCTCTGAGGAGCACTGAGGATGGCAAAGAAATTGACTTGGGACGACGCCGAAGACCTCGGCATCCTGCTTTCCGAAACCCACCCCACGCTCGATCCGCTCGCCCTGCGCTTTACCGATCTGCACCGCTACGTCACCGAGCTACCGGACTTTGCCGGCGATCCCAAAGCGTCGAACGAAGGCAAGCTGGAAGCGATTCAGATGGCCTGGCATGAAGAAGTCCAGGATCGTACCCAAGGCTGAAGGTGTTTCTCGTGTCAGAGTAGTGGCGTCATCCCGAGCAGGGGATAAAACTTTCGCATACCATCGGTTTCATTGTGGATAATATGCAAGTTTTCTGCTGTGTAGGAACTGTGCAGGGAAACTGTGTAAATTTCAGCCAACTTTGCCTGCTACTGGTCCCTTGGGCATGAGGAGCCGGGGTGCGGCACCTCTTCTTCTGGCGGTGAAGCCAGAACAGCAACGCACAGAATAGCCATGTCCATGCGCGATGTCGGTTCCTGCTGTTCATACTGCTAACGATAAATGATCGCAGCAATGACCGCATCTTCGCCGCATGTTCATTGGTCGGAAGCGATGAAACCGAATGTTGAAGCCGCAATCGCCAGTCGAAGTCTCAACCATGGACTTCTTTGCAACGGATAATCGCATCCGTCGTCGGAGCCTTCAGAGGCTCAGCCCTATATCCATACCCTGAGCTTTTGCACCTTATTCTGCGCGAAACGGCTGGCGCAGCAATATGTACTTGGTCCCGTGGGTAATGAAAGACACGTCGTTCACAACGCAGGACTGGTTCTGCGAGCGCCTCGCTGAGCCGTACGTCAACAACAGCTTCAGTGAGCCGCAGCTCACTTCTACCTGGAACGCCGCTGATCTCGTCCATACTACGGTCACTCACCCGGAACGGGGGGGATTCGGGAGGGTATTTGTTGTCCTTCTCACGGAGTGATGGGCGATAGCTCGAACAGACCAAAAGTGCAAAGCTTGCAGTCCCGGCGCTTTGATCTGCAAATCTCCCCTTTACTCGTGCCTCAGTGCCTCCATAGGCTGCACTCCCGCCGCGCGACGCGCTGGAATCCAGCTGGCCGCCAAGGCTACCGCCAGCAAAGTCAACACCCCGCCGATCATCGTAGCCGGATCCCATGACTGAATCCCATACAGCATGGTCTTCACCAGCCGCGTCAGTCCCAGAGCCGCACCCACGCCCGCAACAATTCCCACAATCGCCAGCGAAGTGCTCTCCCGCAGAATCATCCGGCGCAGCTGTCCAGGTTGCGCTCCCAGCGCCATGCGTATTCCAATCTCATTCCGTCGGTCCGCCACGGAATACGCCATTACCCCGTAAATCCCCACGCAAGCCAGCGCCAGTGCCAGCACGCCAAAACCCGCCGTCAACACCCCAAACATCCGCTCTGTCTGCATGGTCTCATCAATCTGCTCGCGCTGCGTACGCAGCTCAGCAAGAGGCAGATCGCGGTCAACCTGCTGCGCCACTTGGCGCAGCACGGGCGTGAGCACACCCGGCGCAAGCTGGGTGCGAATGGCGTACGTCAATCTACCCACCTCCGGCATCTGCACCCAGGGAACGAAAAACTGCGGCGGTGGCGCGTCACGTAGATTCAGGAAGCGGTTATCCCCGCATACTCCCACAACCCGTACCCAGTCGTGCCCCGTCTTGAACCTCTTCCCCACCGGATTCATGTGAGGAAATCTCTCCTTGGCCAACGCCTGGTTGATGACGCCCACCTTTTCCGAAGTGCCCGTATCTTGCGGCCCAAAACTTCGTCCGCCGATGATCGGGATGCCCATCGTTGCAAAGAAGGTGTTCCCAACCGCATTCATGTCCTGGGGATCTCTTTGGTGTGCTGCCGGGTCTTCGCCCTCCACGAGGAAATCCGAATTGTCCATGTTGTTTGCGATATAAGCGGACAAGCCTGTCGTTACTCCTTCCACACCGGGTATCGCTGCGAATCCCTGTTCCAGGCGCTGATGCAACTGCACGTCCTTGCCCGGTCCGTAGCGCTTCACCGGCGGACTGACCTCAAACAGGATCAGATGATCCGTGCGGAAGCCAATGTCGACCGAGTCGAGCGCCCACAGCGTACGCAGAAACAGGCCCGCACCCACGACCAGCAGCGTCGAAAGCGCAATCTGGAAGCCGACAATCGCCTTGCCGCCCAGGCCCTTGCGTCGCCGCGTGGTCGTCAGAGCGTTCTCTTTCAGGCTGCTGCTCACCTCGGTGCGTGCCGTCAGCCACGCCGGAGCCAGCCCGAAAATCAGTCCCGTCAACAGCGTCACCGCGGCTGCAAACGCGAAGACTTCCCAATCCATCGGCACATCAAAGGTGCTGCGCCACCCATTCGACATCAGGCGTGGAATCGCGTTGCGTCCAAGGTAGCCAAGCAGCAGGCCACCCGCGCCGCCAATCCCCGCCAGCAGCAGGCTTTCCGTCAGCAACTGCCGCAGCACGCGCATGCGTCCAGCGCCCAGCGCCAACCGCACACTCATTTCCCGCTGCCGCTGCGCCCCGCGCGCCAGCAGCAGGTTTGCGATATTGGCGCACGCCAGCAGCAGCACAAAACCAGTTAGCGTCAACAGCACATACGCCGGCTTCCTGAACATTCGGGCCGCGTAGTTCAGTCCCCGGCTGCCATCCGCCAGGACCAGTCGCGGCACTGTTTCGCCGGACTTGACCGTGATCGTTGCCCTGGTAGCCGCCGCCAGTTCCACATCCAGAGCCGCCTGCACCTGCGCATCCGGTATTCCCGGTTTTGCCCGCCCCACAATGTTCAACCACCAAAGCTCGCTGTCGTTTAGCAGTGAACCATTCTTGCCGTTCGGATCGATCACCGGCTGCATGCTTAGCGGGACAAACAAGTCCGGTGAATCATGTGTATTCTTCGCCCCGGTAAAGCCGCGAGGGTTCACGCCCACAATCGTCAGCGGCGTCTGGTTCACGGTGATGGTTTGGCCCAGCACCGCCGGCGAGCGGCCAAACTCGCGCTCCCACACGCCCGCGCTGATCACCGCAACCGCGCCCGCGCCCGGCAAAGCATCGTCCGTCGGCTGAATCGCCCGCCCCAGTTGCGGCTGAACCCCCAATACGTTGAAGTAGTTGCCTGAAACCATCGCCACGTGTGCCCGCTGCGCGTTCCCGCTAATCGTCGCGTTCATGCCGTCTTCCTTGTAGGCGAACAGGTCCTGCATAACCTGGTTGTGCGCCTGCAACTGCCGGTAAACGGGAGAAGAGAACACCGATCCCAGCATTCCCTGGCCGTCCGGCGCCGGCTCAAAGTCGCCCCACATGCCGCTCACCGCACTATGCTGGTCTTGGGTCCACCGCAACATGCGCAGCTGGTCGGCCTGAGCCACATGCAGGCGGTCATAGAGTAAGCCCTTGGCCAAGGAAAAGATCGCCGCATTTGCGCCGATGGCCAGCGCAAGCGAAGCCACGGCAATCGCAGTGAATCCTGGGCTCTTGCCCAACACGCGGAGACCGTAGCGAACATCTTGGAAGACAGTTGAGAAAGACAGAAACGTGCGCGATTCTCGATGGCGCTGACGCAGCAATGTCGTGTTGCCGAACTGACGGTGAGCCGCGAAATAGGCATCTTTAGAGTCCATTCCCTGCCGAATGAATTGCTCCGTCAACAGTTGAAGATGCGTCTGCGTCTCCAGGTCAAATTCGGAATCGGCCTGCTTCTGTCCGAAAAGACCGCGTACTCTGGAAACAAGTCGAAAAATCCACGTAGTCATCGCTACTTCTCCGCCTCCAAACTTAAAACACGACCGATCACGCCAGAGATCCGCTCCCAGCTTTCAGTCTCGACCGCAAGTTGTTTCCGTCCCTGCTTAGTAATCGAGTAAAACCTTGCCCTGCGGTTGTTCTCCGATAGTCCCCACTCTGATTCGATCCATCGCTGCTGTTGCAGCCTTAGCAGCGAGGTATACACGGTGCCCTCATTCAGCTTGAGAACATCCTCGCTCACCTGCTCGATTCTGCGTGCAATCCCGAATCCATGCAACGGACCCAGCGCGTGGAGAGTCTTCAGGATCATCATGTCCAGCGTGCCCTGCAGAACTTCAGATTTATTGGCGCTCAAGATCGCTCCTTTGGCCATTGCAAAGAAGATATCACGACACGTTTGGGATGTCCAAAGGGAAACTACATTCGAAGCGCCTGCAGCTTCATTGCATGCTTCTGTCGGCGCTGGTGGTGAGGCTTTTGGGACGCCGCACGCAGGGCGGCAAACCATCAAGCCAGCTTCCCACCCTTCCCACACTCTTTGGAAATCCCTTCGGGAATCCCACATAACGCATGTCCTGGTGCGCTCACCCCTTACGAAGGCTTATCTTCCTTATTGGCGTGCATGAGCGCACAGTGTTTTCAGGGCCGGCGTTGCGGGCCATGCGCATAGGGTTGTAAGCCTTTGTCGCGATGCCGATTTCGACCTTTGCACCGGACAATCCACGCATCAACAGGCGCGGGTGTCCGAAGATACGGTACATGATCATCGCGAAGGGATGCTCGAGGGTGCATCGACGGCAGCCTCATCGCCTCCGGTGTCAACCGAGCCTGCATCCGGTTCAACGCTTCTTCATGGAGGTGTCGAACTAAGCCACGTCTCGGAGTCTACGTGCGCCGTGGCTTGAGCGAAAAGACGCCACAGTCGATTGCGGAATCTCTGTACGCGATGTAACGATCTTTATGGTTGGTATTCTTAGGGCGCAGCCTCTTGTTGCCAAGGCTGAGATAGGTATCCGTATTGGGTAGCGAAAATCCTCACGCACGAACAGTGTGCCATCGCCCTGGTTGTTCACTGTACACATGAAGGGGACGTACGGCGTCACGCCTGCGGCTTCGAAGTCGGCCGCCTGCTCTCCATTGGAGTAACCAGCATCAGCAACCACCTTAAAAATTGTCTGTTTCAAGTGCCCTCTTTGCAGCCTCGTGACCGGAGCCGCTTTCTCACGCAGATAACGGTGTATCGTTCCCCCGGAAAGGCCGAAGGGCCCAAACTCACTTCTCCGCCATTTTCCCGTAAAAATTCTGCAGCGTGTAGAACGCGAGCTTGCGCTGACCTCGATTCGAGATCAGTCCCTTGCGATTGTGATAATCCTGCACGCCGGGAAGCATGCGCGTCGGAGAGCGAAAATCCATCAATACCCATGGCGTCATTCCCGCCAGATTCGGCATGCGCTCCACCATGCCAAGCTGGTGTGCAAATAAATTTTCCTGATATTCCTCAGTCCAGATCTCGTCCGCCGGGCCGTGACGGCCGTACTGCGCGCCGCCGCCGAATTCGCTGACGATGAGCGGCTTATCCCAGGCCGATTTCCATTTCATCTGGTCGGCATCTTCCGGACGCCCGCCATACCACCCTAAATATTCATTCAGACCGAGCACATCCAGCACCTCTCCCAGCGGATCGCTCAGCGTGCGCTCCTCGGGACCAGTATTATTCACGTGATTCATGGCCGAAGTAATCAGCCGCGTTGCATCGATTTCTCGCGCGTCCTGAGCCAACTGTTTCAGAAACGTCAGGCGCTCGGCCTTCACTGGGGTTTCGTTGGAGAGTGACCACAGAATGACAGCCGCGCGGTTGTGATCACGCGCAATCATATCGCGCAGTTGCGCTTCGGCACTGGCCAGGGTCGCGGGGTTCGACCAGTCGATATCCCAATACACAGGGATCTCCGCCCAGACCATCAGGCCCATGCGGTCCGCCAGGCGAATCTCATTTTCGTTGTGCGGGTAGTGAGCAAAACGAACGAAGTTGCATCCGAGATCTTTCACCCAGCCCAGCAGAGTCTGCGCATCCTCTGCGCTGAAAGCGCGGCCCTCGCGAAACGGCGCCTCCTCGTGCATCGAAACGCCACGCAAGAACAGCGGCTTGCCGTTCAACAGAATCTTGCCGCCCTGTACTTCGATGGTCCGAAAGCCAATTTCATCGACAACCGTGTCGCCTTCGCCGGCCAGGATGACCCGGTACAACTTCGGATTCTCCGGAGACCAAAACTTCAGCGGGGCGCTGCAGTTCTGCGCCGGTTTTTTTCCACACGCCAGCACCCTGGCATCAAACTTAAAGCGGACATAACCATTGGCCTCAATCAGGGTTTTGAATTCGATGCCTGCCTCAGGAATCTGGATTGTGACCTCGTGCTTTATCAGAGGGCCGTCGAACCGCACCCAGCCAGAAATCTCACGATCTGAACCTCGCTCCAGCTGCACCGAGTAATCCTGGATGAAGGTGGTCGGCATCTCGACCAGCATCACATCGCGAGTAATCCCACCGTAATTCCACCAGTCGAACTTCATCGCAGGCACGGCGTCGGCGCGACGGGCGTTGTTCACTTCCACGATCAGAAAGTTGTCGCCATCTCGCAGAACTGAAGTCGCTTCGAAATCAAATGCCGTGAAGCCGCCTTCGTGTTCGCCTAGTTTTTCTCCGTTCAAGTAAACGGTGGTGTGGTAGTTGGCAGCGCCGAAGTAAACAAACACGCGCGAGTTCGCCTGTCTGTGATAACTAAACTCGCGCCGGTACCAGACCGGCCCCTCATAGAACATCAATTGTTCGCGTTGGGTATTCCAGTCGCCGGGAACATTCAGAACTGGGGATGCGTCAAAACTATATTCGACGCGATCGCTCTTGCCGCGCGGCTTTTCATTGCGGAAGAATCCCGACTTGCCGTTTTCAAAGGGATCGATAATGGCTCGCCAAGCCCCATTCAGGCTGACAGTGCTCCGGGCGGACACATTTGTAATCAGCGTCGACGGAGCCAGGGCAGCATAAGCCCACCCCGTCAGCAGGAGTAGCAGCAAGCAGCATTTCATGGAAACCTCGAAGCTGCTCATGGTAGTGACGGACGCGAGGCAACGTCAATCACACGTCGGCGCCGACAGCCGCATCGGTTGCGCCGCAGGGTTTTTACAATTCCGTGACAAATGGCTGGGCGCGCTCAGCTTATCCTGCGTTTGGGGCCGTCGATTACTAGTTAAGGCCCTACTCTCTCTCTCTCTGCGGCCAACTAAAAGGGCACGGCGCTCGCCGTGCCCTTATTTTCGTGGGAATTTTAGCCAACCGGAACCGGAGCAGGTTCTTCCACGTTCGCCTCGCGCAAAAACTTCGCCGCTTCTTCGGGCGGAGTAGGATTGATGTAGAAACCGGTGCCCCATTCGAATCCGGCGGTCTTCGTTAGTTTCGGCATGAACTCAATGTGCCAGTGATAGTGGTCGTTCGTTGGATCTTGCGCCGGCGATGTGTGGATCACCAGATTGTAAGGTGGATTGTCGAGCACGCGATCCGCCCTGCCCAACAAATCCTTCAAGGATCGCGCCAGATTCTCGAACATGTGCGACGACGAGTTCTCAAACGCCGATTCATGCTGCTTGGGCAGAATCCAGGTCTCGAAGGGAAAACGCGGAGCGTAAGGCGCCAGCGTGACAAAGTTCTCGTTCTCCGCAACCACTCGCAGGCCGCTGTCCATTTCCTGCCGAATAATGTCGCAGAACACGCAACGTTCCTTGTAGAGGAAATACTGCTTGGAGCCTTCCAGTTCCTGCGTGACGTTAATCGGAAGAATGGGCAGTGCAATCAGCTGAGAGTGCGCATGCTCCAACGACGCTCCCGCGGCCTCGCCGTGGTTTTTGAAGATCAGGATGTATTTGAAGCGGCGATCTTTTTTCAGATCGAGGATGCGGTCCCGGAACGTCCACAAAACGTCTTCAATGCGTTTGGGAGGCAGCGTGGCGAGGCTGGAGGTATGGTCGGGCGTCTCAATAATGACTTCGTGCGCGCCGATTCCGTTCATGCGATCAAACATGCCCTCCGCCTGGCGGTTCAGCGTGCCTTCAATACCCAAAGCTGGAAACTTATTGGGCACCACGCGAACCGTCCAACCCGGGGTGTCCCGCTGCGGCGCTGGCCCGCCGTTCGGGTTAGGACGGTAGGCTTGAATCTCGGGAGGCGTCTTGGTCTCGTTTCCGTAGCAAAAGGGACAAAATCCGCCCTTGATCTTCATATTTTCGCGGACAAAATCGGTTGGGCGCTTCGCCCGGTCCGTCGAAATAATCACCCAGCGGCCCACAATCGGATCTTTTCTCAGCTCAGGCAATTACTGAATCCTTTCAGTGCGCTAACCAAATCTTGCATTTACCGCGCCAGGGAAGCATCACGAAACACTTCGATCTGCGGTCGGAATTGGGACGCCCCTAGTATACGCTTACAAGATCGAATCTCGATTGGCACGACGGTGGAAGCCGTCCTCCGAGATTGGCGCCCCCTTTGCGCAACTTCGCGCCGGTTACGGCGGCCGACCGCCGCTTGAGGGGTCTTCCCGTCGCGCCGGGTTCGCATTTTAACTTTAACAAAACAAAGCACATCTGCATCCCAACCGATCAGGCCGATCTCGCCCTCGACAAGGTGACGAGCGAAACTGGCGCGCCACAATATTGCATATCCCAACTTCCGCCAATGGAAGAATACGTCTTCTCCCCCGGTTGGGTGCCGTGCGCCGGCCCTGCGGCCGCGAGTCCGCTGGAAGCACGCGCGCCGCAATCCAGTCCAGGCCGTAAATGATGGTTTGCCTCAAGACTGCGGGAAGCAAGAAGAGAGATCTCACTCGAGCGGAAAGAAGTGGAATGGAGAAGGTGACATACCTCACAGCCAGCTAAGATTCCGCTTCGGCTGGTCCCGGAGGGGGAATTCCGCTGTCACAGTCCGTCTCCCGGGGCTCTCCAGCGGCCCGAAGCTATCGGGCCGCCAGCTCCACCCATGCACTTTCTGGGAAAAAGTCTTACTTCCCGCCCACCGCTGCGATGCATTCTTCGAGCACATCGACGGCGACGTCAGCTTCCTCTTTCGTGACCACCAGCGCCGGGCAGATCCGAACCGTGCTCGGCCCGCAACCGAGGAACAGCACTCCATGTTCGAACGCCATTTCGACGATACGGTCGCGTTCGGCATGGCCATACTCCTTGGTTCCCTTGTCCTTGACGATGTCGACGCCGATCATCAATCCGCGGCCGCGCACATCGCCCACCAGCTTCAACTTCGAAGGCCAGTCAGCCATGCGCTTCATCATGTGATTACCCACGATGGTCGAGTTCTCCCGCAAGTGTTCTTTCTCGATCACATCGAGAGTAGCCAGCGCCGCGGCAATGCAAATCGGATTGCCGCCAAACGTTGAAGCGTGTGATCCGGGAACCCAGTCCATGATTTCTGCGCGGGTCATGGTAATGCCGAGCGGCATGCCCGAAGCAATCCCTTTCGCCATGCAGACCATGTCGGGTTCGACTCCGGTGTGCTCGACGGCGAACCACTTCCCGGTGCGTCCAATTCCACTTTGCACTTCATCGACCACCAGCATGATGCCGTGACGATCGCAAATGCGCCGCAGTTCCTGCATGAAGACCGTCGGAGCCACGACGTAGCCACCCTCGCCCTGAACCGGCTCCACGAATATTGCCGCAACTTCCTCGGGAGCCAGCGTGGTCTTGAACAGCTTTTCTTCGATGAAGCGCGCGCACTCCAGCGCAAAGTTGTCCGCATCCTGCGGACCAGCCGTGCAACCGCGATAAACATCGGGATACCGCACGTGCGTCACCCCGGGCACGAGTGGCGCGAAACGTCGCCGCTGCTGGGGCTTGGACGCGGTCAGCGAAAGCGCGCCCATCGTTCGTCCGTGAAACGCGCCGAAGAATGCAATCACGTTCTGGCGCTTGGTGTGGTAGCGCGCCAGCTTCAGCGCGCACTCGATCGCCTCGGCGCCTGAGTTGCCGTAGTAAATTCGATGCGGTCCGGGCATGGGCGCGATTCTCGAGAGCCGCGCCGCCAGTTCCACCATGCTCTCGTAATAGAAATCCGTGCCCGACATGTGAATCAGCTCGCCTGCCTGCTTCTGAATGGCAGCCACTACCTGGGGATGGCAGTGGCCGGTCGAAGTCACGGCAATGCCCGCGGAAAAATCAAAAAACTCATTGCCGTCGACGTCCGTCACCACGATGCCGCGTCCGCTCTTCACAACCAATGGGTAGGAACGGGTATAGGACGGCGAAATGTATTTCTCGTCGCCCTCGAGCACGCGCTTGGCGTTTGGCCCGGGCAGTGCGGTCCTGATCTTGGGTCCGATTGCGCCGTTCATGGTCTTGGTGGTGTCGGGTCCCGTAGTCATAGTTCCGGTGGTCATGGTTCCGGTAGTCATGGAATCCTCCGCAGCAGCTGCCAGTAAGCAGCCGCCAGTTGTAAGGAAATGCAACCTCGGAAAACGAGATCCTGGTTCGGACGCGCAGGCCGAGGTGAATCAGATGGAGGATTGAGAGTTAGTCGCTACCGAACAGGCTGGGACGCAATCGCGACGGCAGATTCGCCCGATAGCGCCGTGGGCACACCAGACAGTGCAGCCAGCACTCGGGCAGATGCGAATTGGGATTGTGGCGCAGCATCGCGAACCGTCGACATCACTAAGCCATTATAGCGGGAAGGGATCTGCCCCGTAACCCCCTTTGGTAACAAAAGGAGGCCAGCGAACGGCGTCAACGTTGCTGGCAACGACTCCAGTGGTGCGGCGGAACCAGACCCAGGAACCTGTGTCTGGTCTCTATTCACAGCGTCTGTCGCCTTCCCAGAATCCAACTGGTCGCCGCGCTCGTCTGATATCTTTTAGCTTTTCCCCATTTCTCACGCCAATGCACTCCGCTCAGCGCCCAAGCCGGTGGATGGTAATTCTTGCTTTCGGGCTGGTGTACCTGTTCTGGGGTTCGACTTATCTTGGCATCGACATCGCGGTGCAATCGATCCCTCCGGCGCTCATGTGCGGGGTGCGGTTTTCGATCGCGGGAACCGTTATGCTCGGGGTTTGCGCCGCAACCGGCCGCAGGATTCTGTACTCTGCCCGGCAAATCGCGTTGTCCGCGGTTGTGGGCCTGTTGTTGCTGATGGGCGGCAACCTCACGCTTTCGTATGCGGAACTGGCGGTGTCGTCGGGCCTGGCGGCGCTGATCGTCGCCATTACTCCCCTGTGGTTTCTGGTGCTCGATTCCCTGCTGCTGGGCCACCATCACATTTCCGGGCGCGGCAAAACGGGTCTGTTCCTCGGCATTTTGGGGCTGTTTATCCTGGTCTGGCCGCAGTTGCGTTCCGGCAACATGGGCCACCGCGAACTTTGGGCCTCAGTCAGCCTGATCTTCGGCTCGTTCAGTTGGGCTCTGGGATCGGTGCTCTCGAAGCGCTGGCAGTCCGGCATGGACGTATTCAGCGCCACCGGCTGGCAAATCGTGGCGGCGGGAGCGGGGAATTTCATTTTCGCGATCTTCGCCCGTGATTTCTCGCACGTACGCTGGAGCGTCCGCGGCGTCAGCGCTACCCTGTATCTGGTGGTGTGCGGATCATGGATTGGCTACACCGCGTACATCTGGCTGCTCGAGCACGTTCCCACATCCAAGGTTTCGACCTATGCTTACGTCAATCCAGTCGTGGCCGTCTTCCTGGGTTGGCTAATTTTGCACGAGCGCGTCGACCGTTTCATTCTTGCAGGAAGTGCGATTGTGGTTCTCTCCGTGATCCTGGTCACCAGCGCAAAGGTGAAAGAAACGAGACTGGCGGAAGAACTGCCGCCGGTGGAAGCGGCAGGAGATTGAGAAGGGACGGACTCCGGACTCCGGACTTCAGCCTTAGGCGCAAGACTGTCATTGCCTTTTCCTTATCCCTATAGTGCGAGAGCGCTCCCAGCGCGAAGGCGTACTCGTCGCCATTCTGGCTTTCGAGCAGAAGTTCGTAGACAAAGTCACCGCTGCGGACCTAGTGCGCCAGATCGCTGAACTCCCTGTTGCCGAACGGGTAGTAGCCAAGATCCTGAATGGCCGCGCCGCCATAGGCATACGCCTGCGGGATCTGGTCTTGCGAAAGCCGGGGAAAGTGCTTTCGCAGAAGCGGCTGAATCTAGTCGGTCCAGAGCAGGTCGACAGTTTCTTGGTGAGTCAGCACGGAGTGCGCGGACGATCGACTGCAGGACATCAGCACGATGAGCACAATCGTTCCTGCACGCAAAACAAACAATGGCCAACCATGGAGGCTGACTCCGGCCGATATTGAGCCGCCCCGCACAGGTCAGATCCGCCCCAGAACCAGCAGTATGACCACAATCAGGAGAACCAGGCCCAGTCCTCCGGTCGGGGCATAGCCCCAGTCTCGGCTGTGCCCCCATCGCGGCAGCGCACCCAGGAGCGCCAAAATCAGGATCACGATTAAGATAGTTCCCAGCATTTTTCCTTCTTTCTACACTCAACTGCAGATTGGCTATCCGCGCGCTCCTGATCGAAGAGACGCACGCTGGCGCGAGATACGGATCGCAATTCCCGTACCGGGATCTCCGCGGTTGAACAGGGCGTAGCCGTTATCGTAGGCAACGGAAACATCGTCATTCTCGTACCAGTCATTCCCCCGGTATTCGGTCCATGGGTCAACCAGATGCAACCTGTCACCGCCGTATCGGAAGCGAGACTAGCGAAGTCGGCGGCCAGGTGGAATGGTCCATCGCATCCCGAAACCGAGCTATCTGCGGCTGGGCCTGACCAGGCAAAGTTAAGCGCGAGTCCCATGAAGACCGACTCGCGCTCATGAGAGTCGACCTGGATGCGCTCCAGGCCACAGCGAACCGACCCTATAACGTGAAGCTGAGTGCAAGGTTGACGCCGGGATACGTCGGGTTGCACAGGTAATACATGCCGTTGATCTCAATCACATAAACGTCTTGCGTGTAGAGCCAGTTGCTCGGCCATGCGCCCACGAACCCGAACGAATAGCCTCCGTATTGAAAGTGGCGATTACGGTAATCACTCTCAGTCACACGAAACCGGTGCTGTTGGCCGAAGTTGGCCCGGTAGCGATCGTCGGGAATCCGGCCTCCACGGTTATTGCCGGCAGGCTGCGGCGAAGGTTTAGCTTGTTGGGCATGTTCCGGGGCTGTCCGCTCCTCCGGCTTGACATTTTTTTCCTGCGGCTGGGTGCTTTTCTCCTCTTGCTTTACCGGCTTCTCGGGCTCTGCTCTCTTCTCGTTCGGGGCCGGCTTGGCCTTCTCTTCCTCTTGCTGGTCGTGCTGCTCCTGCTGTGCATACGCCGGAGCCGCGACTCCAAGAGTCAGAGACAGAACTGCTGCGCTCATCATTCCGATTAGCTTCATCGTTGTTGCCTCCATGGGTTCGATGGTTAGGACGCGGCTTGCTCTAGCGCAGGCTTCCTGTGGTTGCGTTGGCCGGGCTGCCGATAGCTTCCCCGGAAACCACCAACTCAACCCTGCGGTTCTCCTGCCGCCCGGCGGCATTATCGTTGGACGATACCGGCAGCGTGTTACCGAAGCCTTTGGCCGTAACCGAATTCCTCAAAACCCCTTCCTGCACAAGATAGTCCCGGACCGATCCGGCGCGATTCTCGGAAAGCGTCTGATTCATGGCATCGCCACCGACATTATCGGTGTAGCCACCGACTTCAATGTTCAGTCCCGGATAAGCGAGCAGGATGCCAGCCACCTTGGCGAGCTTCTCCCGTGCGCCCGGCTTCAAGGAATACTTTCCGGTGTCGAACAAAACATCCGACATGCTGACGATAAGTCCGCGCGCGCTGTCGCGTGTCTGGAGAATCGAATTCAATTGTTCAGACAACTTGGTGCGCATGGCTGCCTTGTCAGCATCCGCCTGTTGTGCGCTCTGCAGAGCCTGCTGCGCAGCTAGACGGGATTGATCGGCGTCAGCCTGGGCCGCGGAGAGTGCGCTGGCTGAAGCAGCCTGGTTGTCCGCCATATCGGATCTGGCTCTGGCGGTCGCAGACTGGGCGTCGCTAGCATCGCTGCGAGCCTGAAGGGCGGCGGATTGTGCATTGGCGGCGTCGGCCCTGGACCTATCCGCGTCTGACTCTGCCTGATGTTTGGCGATTTCGGCACGGGCCTGATCGGATTGAGCTTGGTCCTTTTGCCGGGTTGCTTCGTCGGTTTGAGCTCGGGATAGAGAGAGTGAGTCCGCAGAGCGTTGGCGTTCGTTGCCCAGCCGCACCTCATCCATTTTCTTCACCGCGATTTCGCGCGCGTCTTCCGCGGTTTGTACTGCTTCGCGGGACAAGGCAATGAGAGGCTTTCGCTGCATGTGTCGCTGCGTTGCGTCCGCGTCTACCTCGTCCATCAACTTGACCGCGTGCCGATAGCTGTCGCTCGCATATGTGTCTGCTCCTTCAGATTGCGCGATGCGCAAGGCATTGCGCGCTTCAAAGAATTCCAGCGGCAACTTCGCATTCAGGATCACGGGGTCGAACTTGTAGCCGGTAGGGATGTATCCGCCCCGCTCCATGAGTTCATATTTCGCATTCACCGCCTCGGTCGTGCCCTTGGTATCGTCGCGAACCACGTTCTCGAGCACGACGACGTTGCTGGGCTGCCGCACGGCATAATAAGGCTCCGCCGTCACGATTAGCGCGAAAGCCTGAAAGTCCGTAGTAACGCTCAGCTTGCTTTTGCCGCCGCCTACCAGCACTTCGCCGAGATTGGCTGCCCGGCCCTCGGGCGAAATCGCCCATAAAATGTAAGTGAGGTACTCGTTGCCGAAGCTGGTTGGCTTCTGCAGACCGGCAAATTCCGCCTCGATCGCGATGGATCCACGCCTGCTATTCACCTTCGCCTCGCCGCTGGCGGCTGGCATCAGGTCGGTGCCGGCGAAATCCAGCTTCGTTGCTCCGCTGCGGTGCTGATAGTTGACCGCTTGCACGGAGCGGCTGATTACATTCACCCGGAACGTGAATTTTTGCGTCGCGGGATCGACTGTCGCTGTGGTTTGGGCAGCGGCCTGAGCCAGCGCGGCCAAGCTCAGTACGACGGGAAGGACTAATAACAGTTGCTTTTTCAATGTTTCTCCTTGGCAGTTGCCTGCCGTTGCTGCTTGATACGACCAGATCTCCCGGGGTATTGCACCCGGGGGCCTAAACTCATCCTTTTCCAACGTGGATGCTGGATATCGAATGAAACAATCCAAAAACGTTGAGCAACCACAAAACCACGGCAATCACCACCACGCCATTCAAGATCGACTTGATGGAGCTCTGCATGGGAATAAAGCGATTCACCAACCACAGCAGCACACCCACCACAATCAGAACTTCGAGTAATTGAATTAAGGGCATAATCTTTGACCTTTCCGGTCTTGCGGACGGACGCAACCTGTATGCGTCATCCATTCCTGAGCTTCGGGAACTGTTTGGGTCGAATCGTGATTCCGTAGGCTTGAGCGGACACACGAGCGAAGAACGCCAATGCGCCGAATGTTGTCGCATGCCCTTGCTTGCGCTGACTCCTGCGACTAAGAATTTTGGGGCTGCGATTGGCGGTCGTCACCCTTCTTTGCACACTCAGCTACTGACAACAATGACACCGGCAGGATGGATTGTCTGAGCAAGATAGCTCAGATTTGACAATTGTAGAGACCTTGCATCGCCGCGGCAGAGACGCGGCCAACTCCGTGCCCACTGAAAGCTGTCTGGCCGAAATCAACGTCCACAACCGCTAGGCCGCTTTCCGAGCATGAGCAGGTCCGTCCTTTTGATGGTGAACACGCGGCACCTGTGTCGGTGACTACAGCGAACCCGAACTGGAGCATCAAACGCATGAGGATTCATGGGAGCCAGCGCGGAGACGCTGGTTTCAAGGATGAATATCCGTTTCGATGGCATTGAAGCGCGACCGGCACGCGCGAATTCCTGCCGCATTTTTTCCGGGCATGCGCGTGCCGAGCCGGTTCGGTGTGGGTTACACCCATGAAAACTGGTCAAAAGTGATCAGATTGGCAGGCAAGAATGCACTATTGTTGCATCTAGCTCTTGGTCGCATTATCGGCGCGGAGTCCCTTTCGCGCGCACTTACTGAAGGGCCGTTCGATAACGGCTCTTCAAATTTTTGAATTTAATCCTTCGAAGAGGCTTCCTAACATGATGGCACCAGAGCCCGGTCCCAATCGGATGAACATGAAATTCACCAACGGCGGCAGAACCGTGGTTATCCACCTTGTGCGCGGGCTTCCCCCCAAACTCAGCAGAGACAAAAAAACCATCACCATCACCTTTGCCGAGCGCGGAGCGATCCGCAGCAAGCTTCGCAAAGCCTAAGAGTAGATCCGATCGGTTCTGCCAACCTGCGCAGTCGCATGATTGACTGTCACGATGAATACGGTTAGGGTCGAGAAGGAGTGACCATCGCTTGTCTCTGGTTCAGATCCTCTGCGCTAAGTCAGCCTATCTGAGTTTTTCCCCTTAGATCACCCATCACTCGTGCTTCCAGTTCGCTCCCGAAAAGGAGAATTTCTATGATCCCCGCAATTCAAGTTGGCACGGTCTTAATCGGGCAAGAGTCACCGCGAATGGCCGAAGCCCTTGCACTCCAGAGCGACCTGTACTTCGAGAACTGGAGCGTAATCAGGACGCCGGATGGATTTGCTCTGGATGACAAGATTCATGCCGCCGGTTGGAATTTCTTTTTCATGGCCGCGGAAGTGAAGGTGATGTTTTTCGGCGCGGCCGGGGCTAACAAAATCCTAAACGCCTTGCAACGCATCTTCGGAAAAGTCAAACCGCAGAACTTTAATTGTCTCGAAGTCACTGGAATTGTCGCCAAACACTTTCTGGGTGTGCCCTATACCTCGGTTTCGGTCCACTCACGCCACATCCAGCAGAGTTCCCAATTGGATAGCATCGAAAACCGGCGGGCTGGCCAGCGAGACGCGGAGTGGGCCAGAGGCTAAGCAGTTCGACGACGAAGCCCGTCACCGACCCTGCATTGATTTCGCGTTTACCGAGCTGGTTTCTTATCGGATGCGATCAGGCGTCGGTCACGATGCGAGTCGGTGCGGGGCAAACCTGTACTCAGCTCACATTTCTCCCCAGGCTTAGCGCCGCAGGTTGGGCACCGTACTGATTGAGCCTGCTTCTCGGTTATTTTCATACGTGTATTGATGCCGCGTTTCTCAACAGAAAGCTGGTCAATTTGGAACAGTCTAGTCAGGACGAGAATTTTTTCCTGGCGAGGTCTGGGTAAAAAGTTACTGCGGACGACGGAAATTGCCGCGCACCAGCTGATCCCAATCGTTTGAAGGCAATCGTGGAAGACAGGGTCAATACCGCAACGGGCGCGGATCAGACCCTGATCTGGCAGACTCTGATGGCAGGCCCCGTAGCCGATTAGTTCATATCGCCAATCGAGCACGCACCGGGGCCCCGAGGATCGCCGCAAGATCCGCAGGCGCTTCCCGATGACGGCGAAGCCGACGAGCCCTTTGCCGACACGGCGAAAACCGACAGCTGCGGTTCCAACTTGGTGGCGTGGCACTTTGGACACGCAGCTTTTTGCCTGCCATAGACAAGGGTCTCAAACTGGTGATGACATTCCTTGCAGATATACTCGAAGATGGGCATGGGGCGACTCCTGATCAGTCTCTATTAGAATCAATTTGTGGGAAGTTCGCAAATTCCAGATTTCCAAATTCCGGGCGTTAAAGTTCCAGGCTCGCAAATGCCGGGTTCTCCAGCTCCATGTTCTCCAAACTCAAGTTCCCCGGACGTGGGTTCTCGAGGACATTGGACCGGACGTGCTCCGTTCCGCGCCCGTCGATGGCTGGGGGGCGGGCATGTGCAGACGATTGCCAGTTTTCTGCTGCCGCGGAAAATCCATTTGCCCCCGGCGGAGGAACGGCTGGTCGAGGTTGAGCCGGGCATAAAGATTCGCTGCTGGTGTTACTGGCAAGGCGAAGCGGAGCGGCGACGGGCCCTGACCCTAATTGTCGTACACGGCCTCGAAGGGTCTTCCGATTCGCAGTACATGCTCGGCGTGGCGCGCAATGGATTAGCGTCGGGCATGAACGTGGTGCTCATGAACCAGCGCAACTGTAATGGGATGGATGATTGCGCGCCCACGCTTTATAACTCAAGCTTGTCCGGGGATGTGGCCGCGGTGGTGCAAAGCGTGCTCGAAAACGATGGGGTCTCGGGTTTTGCGCTGATCGGGTTTTCGATGGGCGGGAACCTGGTGCTGAAACTGGCCGGAGAGTGGGGGAGCAAAGGGCCTGCACAATTTAAAGCCGTGGCGGCGGTCTGTCCGGCCATGGACTTGGCGGCGTCGGCCGACGCCCTGCATCAGCCCCGCAACCGGATTTATGAGTACTACTTCTTGATGCAACTGTTCCGCCGGCTGCGGCTCAAGGCGCGGCTCTTTCCGGGAAGATTTGATGCTGCGCGGTTGCGCGGAATTTCCAGTCTGCGAATGTTTGATGATCGCATCACCGCCTACTATTGCGGATTTGGGGGGGCCGACGACTATTATGCGCGGGCTGCGGCGGCCAATGTGATCGATCGCATCGCTGTACCGACGTTGATCATTCATGCGGCGAACGATCCCTTTATCCGGATCCAGCCAGAGACTCTGCGGCGTATCGTCGCGAATCCAAACATCAGCTACGTCGAGACCGACGACGGCGGACATTGCGCATTTCTCGGCGAACGCAATGGCGGACATCATGGCGACCCGGCCGATGACGGACGGTGGGCGGAGCGCGAGGTAGTGGAGTTTGTGGCGGGGCAGTGAAAGGCTGGCCCCCGTCTTTCCACCCAGGCACCTTAGCATCAGGTTAGAATTCAACGATGGACAAAAAGGAAATCAATTCTCCCAAGTTGACCGCCAATTTTCTCTTTTGGATTGCTGGTGTGGGCGGTGCCTTGCTCGTGGCCCTCCTGGGACACTATGTCTGGAAAATCTTTTGAGACGGGCATGACGCCGTAAGTTGGACCAGCCCAGATCTCGTGGAGTCTCTGGCTGGTCAACCAGTGGGATTTACTCGCTTGCACGCAGTGCGATCTCTCCCGTCATCACCGTCGCATGCAGGCGGTAGTTCCCGGGACCTTGCTGCTCGAATGACCGGAACAGACCCCCTTTGGAGACACCGAACGCCGGAGATTCGATACTGCCGGCCATCACCGAAGCATCACGGTGACCGTATAACTCCGGGTGCGGAATGCCGATTTGAATGCGCCCGGCACGGACTTCGACATTCTTATCGCCTTCCACCCCTTGAATTTTCAGTTCCCCAGCCGATAGCCTGGCCCAAAGATTGGAACGACGAGGAACCTCGATCGTCGCCTGGAAGTTGTTGTGCGGAGTTTCGGAGACGTAAATGTCGGCGTTTGCGGCTGTGGGTTTGATCCCTACCTTGACGCGGTCGAGTTGCTCCTCCGTTTGCGCGCGGCAGGTCACAACGATATTCTCGGAATCCCCCGGAATAACGGTGTAGCCGCCGGCCTCCAGGTGCAAGCGAATCGTGCCTCCTGAAATGAACTTCTGTCGTGCCGAGTGTTGGACCGCGTTCTCGGTAACGTGCTGAGCGTTCGCGTTAAGAAAACCGGGAACGAGCAAGACCATCCAGAAACCGAAACGCTTCATACGGATCTCCATGGATCTTCATACGAGGATTGGCAAATCAAAGTTCCGGGAACATCAGGTTGAGATTGTTTGCCGCGGACATGGCCTCGATGGTTGACGTAGAACAAGGCCTTGGATTCGGTCTGTTGCGGCCAGGCTTGGAAGCATTGCCATGGGGCAAAAGCTCCTGGCGAAAACAACGCCTTCGCGGCGTTCAAGTTCGCGCTACAGTGCGATTTAGCCGCGGCAGCACTTCCGCCGCTCGTCCTTTCATCTTGGTGCGAACATAGGCCAAGGCCAGCATTGCGAGGAAGATCACCAACAGGCCTACGGAGGCGCCGTTGATGGTCATAGCGTGCTTGGGCAAAATGGAGACGCGGCCGTAGACGAATTCGATGTGGACCCAGTAGACGAGCAGCGATGCCTGGCCGAGCAGGATAAATGGACTGAATCCCCTCTGGCCTGCGCCCCAGCGGCACCAGGCATAGCTCGCGGTCAGAATCATCAGCAACATTCCTACGCGGATCAGGAAGAAGCTGGGGCTGGTATGCCAGTAATCGTAGACGGCATACATTTGGCGGGGCCGCGCATCGAGCCAGCGGGCAAATCCGATCAGCACCACGCCGGCCAGGCCGAGCCAGAAAAATGCTCTCGCCCCGCGGTTGCGCGCCCATGGGCTTTGCAGGATAAATCCAAGGGCCAGACCAGCGAAGGCGAAGGCTGCCCAGGGAAAAACGGGGAAAAGCCCGGCTTGCGAAGTTCCCAGGTTGTGCACTCCATCGATGTAGGACTCCAGTGGCCACGGCAGCCAGGTCGGACGCCAAGTGGTCCATAAGGGCGGGGTTAGCAGGGAAATGAGTAACGCGGTGCCGGCGGCGACTAGCACCAAAGCGAGGCGCGTCCGCGGGCCGCGCTGCGCTATCAGAACCAGCCAGCAGAGGATGCCCATCAGCATCATCGAGAGGCCGATGGTGTTGAGGATGTCGACTCGGAGCAGATCGCTTTTGGGCGCCCATCCCCACGCAACCAGGAATTCCTGCAGGCGGAAGAGCAGGCCAAAAGCAAAAATCTCGGCTCCACGGCGAATCGTGCGGCGGGCAATCTGGGAGGGCGGGAGATTTGTCTGCCACAGTTTTTCCGTCACCAGGGCGAAGGAGATTCCGGTGAGAAACAGAAACAGCGGCGCGGGAAAGGTTCCCCCCAACTGCGAGTACATGAAAAAGCGGCTCTGGCGAGCCTGCGCACTGAGCCAGGAGTCGTAGCAGTGGGTTTGAAACATCAGCAGGCAAGCCAGGCCACGCATCCAATCGATGTAGCCGAGCCGGTTTCTTAGGGTCTCTGGCGGAGGCATGTGGTGAGATTTGCCATCGGTCAGTATACGGCAGCGGGGCTGGTTTCCATGATTTTCAGGGCTTTGACGCTTATTTCAGAGCGGCGCCACGAATTACCCGCGGAGGTGGCGCAACTTTAGTCGAACCGCCGGGTTGTACCCTCAATACCTTCGTTAACTTTTGTGAACGATACAACCTTGTGTAAAACTGTCTTATCGAATAGGGACAAGCCTGTAAAAGGTTAAAATATCTACCTGTATGCCAATCTCCCCCGGAGCTTCCATGCGATTCGCGAAGTCGATCTTATCCACACTTTTGCTAGCAGGCTTTTTCTCCACTGTGAGTTATGCGGCCGTCCCAGACCGTATCACAGGTGCCTTGGCCAGCGGCGAAACCGTTAAGCTGACGGGGAACGTGCATCACAAAGCGTTGCCCCAGTACGATCAGGGTCCAGTGGATCCGGCAATGCGCCTGGGAACGATCACCCTGCTTACTTTGCCCACTCCAAGCCAGCAAAAAGCGCTCGCACAACTTCTCGCCCAGCAACAGGATCCCAAATCTCCGAACTACCACAAATGGCTGACTCCGCAGCAGTATGCCGATCGTTTCGGCCTGAGCCAGAAGGATGTGCAGCAGATGGCCGGCTGGCTGAAATCGCAGGGTTTCAGCCTGGTTGAGGTCGCGCACGGGCGCAACTGGATTTCCTTCAACGGTACTGCGGCGCAGGTACAGAACGCATTTCGCACGGAGATCCATCGTTATGACGTGCATGGCGAGTTGCACTACGCCAACGCTACCGCGCCCTCGATTCCGCGAGCGATGAGTGGGGTCGTCACTGGTATTCGCGGTCTGCACGATTTCAAACCCCGTGCCCGGAACATCCGAGGAAACTCCTTGGCGCGCCCGGATTACTACAGTTCTGTTTTTCTAAGCCAGTTTTTGGCTCCGGGCGACATCGCAACCATTTATGACATTACCGCGCTCCAAAACTCAGGAATCGACGGAAGCGGTCAAAAGCTTGCCGTGATGGGACAGACCGACATTTATCTGTCCGACATCACCGACTTCCGAACCGGCTTTGGACTTTCCGCGATCAATTGCACGGTAAACGGCAGTGGACTCATCACGGCATGTTCCGATCCCCATTTTCAGTATGTGCTCGATGAGCCCGACCCCGGCGCTTCGGCGGGAGACGTCAGCGAGGCGGACCTGGACGTGGAGTGGTCCGGTGCGACTGCCCCCGGCGCGCAGATCATTTATGTGAATTCGACCGATACGTTCACATCGTATTACTACGCGATCGATCACCAAGATACGCTTGGCGAGACAGTGATTAGTTTGAGTTACGGGCTTTGCGAGTTCGAAGACAACACCATCCTGACCTCGGCGGGACAACCTGCAGCGGATGAGATCGAACTCATGAAAGCCAACAGCGAGGGAATCACATTCGTCAACGCCAACGGCGATGATGGCGCGGCGGGCTGCGATCCAGATCCCCCTTATACCTCGGGAAATCCCGCCGATCCGAACGGCGCGTCGGCCACAGGCGGATTGGCCGTGGGTTATCCCGCCAGCAGCCCGGAGGTTACCGGGGTCGGCGGGACGGCGATCTCGTTGGGGGATTTGAGCAGCAGCGCGTACTGGGGCACAGCCAACGGTACGAACGGAGGGACGGCGACTTCTTACGTTCCGGAGGGTGCGTGGAATGATGACGCCGAATTCGTGTTG
Source organism: Candidatus Sulfotelmatobacter sp. (assembly GCA_036514015.1). Taxonomy (GTDB): domain Bacteria; phylum Acidobacteriota; class Terriglobia; order Terriglobales; family Acidobacteriaceae; genus Sulfotelmatobacter. The sequence goes on along the minus strand of DATBYA010000163.1, from coordinate 15,847 downwards.
TTCTGCCAGCAGCAGACTTCGGGAAGCCCGGGTTATGACTTCTGCACTCAGGGTGGCAGCACGAAGGTGAGCGGCTGGGTTCCGATCACCACCGCCCAGAACGTGCAGACGGACTTCGCGATCGGATCCAACGCTGACGGCATTTCCTCGAGCGCCGGCGGACCGAGCAACTGCGCCGTGCAAAACGCGGGCTTTACTGCGTGTGTGTCCGGCTTTCCGCAACCGACGTGGCAGACCGTAACGATTTCGGGGCAAGCGGCTGCTCGATTCACGCCGGACGTTTCCCTTCTGGCTACACCGAATTTTCCTGGATATATTTTCTGCACGCAGTTGTCGGAACTCGGCGACTCGGGTACGGGCAGCAGTTGTGCCCCTGGGGGCAGTACAGGGATTACGAACTCGTTCAATTTGACCAACATTTCGATCATAGGCGGGACATCCGTCTCCACGCCGATTTTTGCCGGCATCGTGACCTTGCTTAACCAGGAGCTGGGTTCGGGCGGCTTGGGTAACATCAACCCAATGCTTTACAGCTTGGCGGCGACGCCGTCCAATGGCGCTTTCCATTCGGTGACGAGCAGCAATAATCTGGTTTACTGCACGCCGAATACACCTTCGATCCAGCCGGTGCTTCTGCAGTGTCCCAGCACTGGGGTTCTGGGTTTTCAGGCCTCTGACTCCGACACCACGACTGGCTACAACCTCGTCACCGGTCTTGGCTCGGTCGATGTAGACAAGCTGGCCACCGCCTGGGAGGCGACACTGCCGCAGGAATTTTCGCTTGCTCCCTCCGCCACAAGCTTCGATGTGACCCAAGGGGCAAGCGTGAATGCCACGGTCAACGTAGCTTTTGCCACCGGCTTCGCCGGAACGGTCACCTTCACCTGTTCCGACCCCGCACCCGGATCGATTTGCAACCTCCCTCCCCAGATCAACGCGGCGGGGCAGGTTAGCTTCAACATCACGACTACCGCGCCAACTGTCGGATCGCTTCGGCCTTCGGACCGCGGCACGCGAATCTTCTACGCAGCACTGTTGCCAGGCTTACTGGGCATAATGTTTACGGCAGGCTCGCGCCGGCGCTCGCTGTGTGGCATCCGCTTCTTGGGATTGATCCTGTGTCTCGGATTCTCGACGCTGTGGCTGGCTTCCTGCGGCGGCAGCAGCAACACGAATGCTAGCGGTGGAACCACGAAAGGGAGCTACACCATTACCGTGAGAGGCACATCGGGCGCCTTAACTAGCCCTCCCGCCACCTTCCAACTGGTCGTGCAGTAACCCGGGCAGAGAGAAGATGGGCGATCCGTCTATAGCGGATCGCCTTTCTCTGCGCCTCTTGTCTTGTCTTATCTTATCGCTCAGACCGAAAGCATCCAACCGCAAAGTTCGCGAAGAGAGCCAGAACGCGAACCAAGATTGTGGTCCTGTTTTCTTGCATTTTTCGCGTCTGTCTTCGCCCATCTTTGCAACCGGAAGAAGCCACGCCTCAGGCTCTGGCTGGGTGCGAAGCGAGAGTGCGCCGGAGCTGGGCCGGAGTAGTGCCAGTCAATTTGCGGAAGACCCGGGTAAAGTGGCTCTGATCGGTGAAGCCGCACTCGGCGGCAATGACCACGAGAGGCCACTCCGGATCGTGCAGCAGTTCGCACGCGGCCCTCACTTGCAGGCGCTGCCGATATTCCCCCGGCGTTCGTTGCTCAATTTTGCGAAAGACTCGCGCCAGGTGGACGGGATGCACTCCGGCTTCGCGGGCCAGATCGCGCATGCGAAGCGGTTCACGGAATCCTTCGTGCAGGCGGTCTTTCACGCGGCCAAACCAGCGCGGCGCAGTCTGTTCTGGGAATTCAAATCCCGCAATGGCTCCCAGCATTTCGAGAACATGAGCCTCCACCACAAGCGAGTTGGCCGTTCGCGTCTTGAACGCGGAGTACAGGCGAAGGCCGGGCCAGAGCATATCTCCGGGGCCGCGATCGAACGCAGTGTCCCGGGGCAGCCGAATGTCCAGATGCCGCAGGTTCGCTTCGCACAACTCAATGGTGAAAAGCGACGCGCCGCAGGGTCCAATCAGAGTCGAATGTGCGGCTCCCGCAGGATTGAAAACGGCGGTAAAAGGCCGCAGCTCATTGAGTCTGCCGCGGTCGCCTTCGAGATAATCGCCCTCGAGCACCACCGTGACATAGGCGAGTTCATGCTCATGCCGGGGCAGGTTGCGGGAAGATGGCTGTCGCAACTCGGATAAGAACACGTCATCGGTCTTCAGGCGGGCCTGGACCGGAGAGTAGAACTCTCCCCCGCGCAGCAGGTTTCCGAGATCTTCGGCCATGGGCATGCTTCATCAGACTGCGGCAAGCGAAAATTGTCACCCGCGATCTTTAATTCCAGCATGTTCGATCAGGTTTAATTCGAAAAAGTTTAATTTGTTCAAGACAGCGGCGTCGCGGAAGGTTAGTCTGTTCCGTATTCAATTGTGAGGTTTATGAGAAAAGTATTGTGCAGTGTCCTGATCCCGATAACTTGCCTTGCGCTGTTGGCCGCCGCAGCCGACGAAAAAGCGCCAAAGCCGCAATACGACGAAAAAGGCCAGCTGCTGCGTCCTGCCGACTACCGCCAATGGATATTTCTCTCAGCCGGATTCGGCATGAACTATAGTCCCGGGCCCGACAGTCATGAGATGTTTACCAACGTATTCGTGCAGCGCTGGGCCTACAACGAATTTCTGACTTCCGGGAAGTGGCCGGAGCAGAGCATGTTTGTGATCGACGAACGGGATGCGGCCAGCCGAAGTTCCATTAACCAGAAGGGTCACTATCAGACCGATCTGACAGGATTGGCCATTGAAGTAAAAGACTCGGCGAGAAATGCAGATAAGTGGGCCTATTATGGGTTCGACGCCGACGGTAAGAGCGCCGGGGCCATGCCCAAAGGCAACGGATGCTGGTCATGCCACGAAGCCCACGCCGCGGTCGAACATACGTTCGTGCAATTTTATCCCACGCTGAAACCGGTCGCGAAGAAGTTTGGAACCTACAACGAAGCGCGGGAACAAGTGGTCGACGCCAAATGATTATGGGCGCGGACACGATTGTCCTTTGACTCTGTCTTTGATTTTGCTTGTAACGATTCCGTCACTACTGGGCCGGCGGCACGTACTCCTTCGGCTTGGCCGAGCCTTCGCCGAAGAAAAACTGCTCCATCTGCTTGACGATCACTTCCTGATCCTCGCGCCGCGCCGGGTTCAGCCGATACTCGTTCAGCAGCATCTTGCAGTGCTCCGTCCACATCTTCCACGCTTCCTGGGATACATTGTCATAGACCTTTTGCCCCAGATCGTTGTCGAACGGAGGCTCCTCCAGTCCCGGCATTTCTTTTTTGAACTTCACGCAGAAAACAGTGTGCGCCATAATGTCCTTTAGATGAATTAATCTCGAATTTCCATGCTTTGAATCAAACCGGCTCGAATCTCGTACACATGCTGAATCATACGGTCCATCAGCAGAGTTCCGGCTTTGTCGTGAACGACCTGATGCACGTCAATCGCGATCCTTCCGTCCGCTTCCACAGTGAAGTTTTCCGGCTGCACGTGCGGATCGAGCAGCTCAAACTGATTCTTCCAGTAGTTCCGCACTGCTGCGGTTCCCAGCACTCGGCCGCCTTCCATCCCGTTCGGCCAATCGACATTGGCATGCATGAGGCCGAGCACGGTCTCAATTTCCCGCCGGTTAAAGGCCGCGTATACCCTCTGCAGCATTTCGATCTCCGCTGCCAACGTCTGGAAGTGTGCCATGGTGAAGCCTGAATCTTATCTTACACGGACTTCGACCGACTGCCGGTTCCTTGCAATTCGCATCCAGAGCAGCGCCGCGATTCCCCACACCAGCAATAGCGGAATCAGACTCGCGAGCCCGCGCAATCCGAGCAATTGACCTAGATTGAACGCCTCGTGGCCACCACTCGATTCTGCTTCCGCAACCGTCAACATCGAATCACGGTTGAGCGAAAGATGCCCCGACCAAAACGCCGGCCACGTCGCGTGCACGATCGGGCAACTATCCTGCGTGGACAATTGTGATTTCGTCGAAACCACCATCAGGGTCAGAAACACACTGAAAAGAGCCAAGCCGACCAGCCCCCGACGCCACCCAGGCGTGGCGCGCCGCCAGGCCACCGGCAGGCCTATGCATAGCATGGGAATGCTCGCGCCAGCGTATCGCGGCCCGAATGACAGCCCGGCCTTCCACCAGTAAAACGACGCGTTGAACAAAAAGTAGTACGCAGCAATCGCCGCCGCGGCCAGCGTCTCCCCCGAATAAACTTTCTCTTTCCACAGCCACCGCAGTCCCAGGGGAGCGGCCACCAGCACCGGCGAAGCAAAGAACAATCCGCGTGAGCAGCCAAACAAAATCTTCAGCAGCCGGTCCGGGTGAGGATAGGTCAGCCCCAGGTATCCTTGTTGCTGCATGAACGAAAACGAATTCGGATCGTAATAGGAATAGCTCGGACGAAACGTGCCAAACGCCGCGTACAGATACCACAGCAGAACAACCAGGCAAACGCCAGCGCCTACACTCACGCCAGCCATCACCCGCCATCGAGCGGCGCTGCCACGCGACCAGGCCTGCGAGAGCGTCAATAAGGCCAGAATCGCGGAAGCCGGAGCCGCCGGATATTCCGTAACCGTCGCCCATCCCGCGGCCAGTCCGACGGCCAGCGCCCAAAGGAAATCACCGCGCGCATCCTTGCTCTCACGCACCTTCAACGCAGAGGCAAACGCAAAGACGAAGCAGGCTCCCACCAGCGCATGCGCCCAAAACAGACTCGCATACGCCCACATCGGAGCGCCCAGGGACATCACCAGGGCTCCAAACGCCGCTGCGCTGGAGCCGCCTCCCCATCGCAGTCCCAGGAAAAACAGACACACCGCCGCCAGCGCGGCCGGCAACGCGACCGCACCAGCGCTCACCAAGTAGGAGAGCGCAACCTCGCCTCGCGGCGATTCTGGGTCAACTCCTGCGATTCGCAGCGCAGGCCTGGCGACCAGTGCAAACGGCACCGCGAGAAATACCAGGCCCGGCGCTTTATCGGAATAGTAGTGTCCCTTGAAATGCGCCTTGTCCTGCGTATTCTCATGGTAGGCATCGATCCATAAAGTATGTCGCTCGACAATGGCGCGCAGCAAATCGAAGCGGGAGTTCTGATTCCATCCTCCCCCTTCATAAAAGTAGCCGAACGAGAAAAAGAACACGATACCGAGCAGGATGGCAGTCTTGTAATGGGAAGGATTTTTCTCTGGAGGCGGGCTCATCGAATTTTCCGCGTCTAGATTTTCAGGAGACGACGCCCGCAGAGATTGTGAAGTTTTGGCCGCCGCTACTGACAGACCGAGACCAGAGCACTCACGGCTTTCTCGACGCCAAGAAATATTCAGCGACGATCTTCTTCATTTCTTCTTCCGTCGCGGCGGAAGGATCGATCGATCGGTTCGACGCTGTAGCCAGTTTGCCCTTCACTCCAATGTACACTGCCTCATAGCTGGTGTCGCCGAGGTTCTCCACACGATGCTTGAATGGCGGATACCAACGCGCTTCGCCAGGTTTGGAGAATACCTCGCGCGCCTTCCCATTCTCGTCGGTAAAGCGAAGGTGCGCCCCCGTCAGGCTTACCACCACTCCGCCGGGATGATCGTGCATCACAGACTTTTCATGCGGTCCGTAGTGAATCGATACCACCTGCACTCGATCATTCTCAAAATCCAACTTATAGTGTTTCGGTTCAACTTTAGTGGGATCCTGCCCCAGGCCGTAAGCAGTGGCCAGGCACAGAAAGGCTCCCACCCAGAATAGCGTCGAACGCATCGCTGCCTCCTGCCCGAGTCATCTGATTTTCCTGTGAGAACCTAGCAACTCTACTTCCCGCCCGAGAGCGTGTCAACGACCCGGGCGCAGGGCGGGCAGGACGTTTCCGGCTTGGTAAATCATTTCTGCCAACCGTGGTCCCCCCGCTCAGCCTTCGATATTGACCGATTGCGGCCGGCAAACAAACAACTCCCCGAAGATGAGAGAGAGCCATCTTGCCACGCTGCTCAAAGACAACCGCATTCAAGACAATTGTGTTGTTCCCAGTGACGGCGATAGCGCTGATCTGTGGATGCGTTCCACTCCTTGGTCGGGATTCCGCGTAGGCTGCGATCGCAACATCAGGCCAAGCGGATCCCCGTTTCAGTTCGTTTCATTTGCGCAACCTTGCCTTGTCGAATTACTCTTTGCAGGTTCCGAAATCGGCGTAGCCTCATCCGGAACAAGATTTTTGATGCCCTGGAACAATCGCAGAGGGATCGTATTCGATTATGCCGAAGCGTGCGAAGAAACGGACAGCCACAGAGACCGAGCCGCAACCGCTAACCGGCTGGAGCCAGATCGCGGCATTTTTGGGCGAGCCTCCCTCCGTGGTCCAGAGATGGGCATCGGAAGGAATGCCGGTTCGTCGCCAAGGCCGCCACGTTGAGACTACACCCGACGAACTCAACGCCTGGCTTGGGAAAGAGTCCGGCAAGCCGGTACATGTTGCAACCGAGGACACTGATTTAACCGCAGAATTGAAGCGCGGACTCTCGTTTGTCCGTCACGAGAAATCGTCGAAACGGAAAGCAAAGTCATAACAGGGGCGGTCGAGAAAGAGCCCCGCGACGGCTCGCTCGGGTCGAACTTTGGTTTCGAACCTTGGTTTCGAACCTTGGCTTCGAACCTTGGCTTCATCATTTCTCGCTACCTTGAAGAGCTTGGCAAAACTATCGAGCACCTGCACACGACAGAACTTACCGACCAGAGGGTTCCAGTCACAAAGTATTTTCCTTGTCGCCTCGCTCCTTTGCCGGACCGCGACTGCATGATTGCTCTGCTTGTTCGAAGTTTGGCCTAACTTCTTACTCGCGCCGTTGACTGCTTCCATCTTGTTACGAAATCCGAACATCCCGCACCACGAAGTCTTCTCGCCGTCGGGGATTTCTCGCGTTGTGGCATGGCAGTAACGCTCGTCGTTCCCATAGGCGAGCGCTACATTCGCCAGCTAAGTAGTTTTCCGTAGGGGCCAAGGTAGTTAACCGTAGGGCGGACAAGATCAGAAACAGAGAACGAAATCCACAATGGGGCGGTGTGATTCGAGGCATCCAAAACTTGTCCGCGGTTCTCCAAACCTAATCCGAAAACGTGGTGCTGGTAGCTGCGTGTCGAATATTACTTCAGATGTGGAGGATTACTGTGAAACTGAATCAGCTCTTATGCGGAGCGTGTTTAGCATTATCAACGGCAGCATTTGCCCAAGTCACTTTAACCGTCAATGAACCTCTTACTGGCAAGACTTATACCTCTCCCGTCATCGTGTCTGCAACCGAGTCGTCTGCCAACGGCCCCTCCGGCTGGGATGTATATCTAGATAGTAATCTCGTCGTTCACAATACCAGCACAAGCGGAAGATTGGACACAACCTTCCCAGCATCTGCGGGAAGTCACACCGTCGTGGTAAAAGCTTGGGACAACAGCGGGGCTGACACATCCGCCTCAGAAACGATCACGGTGAACACTTCCTCGCTGCCGACTCCTCCGGAGAACGCAATTCAATATCCGAATCTGCAGAATAACGGAGTCTTGGGCACGTGGACGATTTGCGACGGAACATGTTCGGGAAGCACAAAGGGCGGGACTGGGACAGACGGCTTCAAATTCAATGTAAGTTCTCCGTCTCTGAGCGGGGCGGGAATGGAAATGTATTCGGAAGGCACCACTCCGGGTGACGAGTGGAACACTCTCGGGTACCAGCATCTGGGTTGCCCCAGCGGGGGATGCACTTCCGTTTCGAATTTTCTGGAGGACATGTGGTTCTATATTCCCTCCTCGAGCACAGCACTGCAAGCGACGGAGTATGATCCGGGCGTATACGACGGCTCGTACAAGTCGTTTGCCAGCATGCAGTGCGATTCGAACAGTGGCGATTGGCGATTCTGGAATTCTGCGGCCAACAGCTGGACAATTCTCTCATCTACCGGCGGAACGCTTCCCGTCTACAAGTGCAATATCCTAAGTGAGGAAAACAGCTGGCACCACTATCAGCTTTACGTGACGATGAACTTTACGTCGCACACGATCACCTATGAAACCTTCGTAGTGGACGGAGTGACTGTGTACTCGGATATCGCGAATAAATACGACGCTTTAGCCTACGCCGGCACGCCAACTATCAACATCGAACAGCAGATCGACAACCACACCGCCGATGTGACCGATTCTGAATATCTCGACAACTACAACCTCTGGGTTTGGTAGCGGGAGAGATTTGGCGAGCGGAAGAAGGCCGTCACCGGAGGACGGCCTTTTCATTCCTTGAGCAGGCATTCACGAGCGCCCTATCAGCGGCAATTGGTCTCGACCGTAAACCGGGAATTTGCGGTCTTCTGCAAGGAATGTCTTAGGCCACGCAGCGTCCCGTCGTCTTTGAAGCCGAAACGTTTCATTTCTTGCCGGGCATTTTCTGGCTGCAGACCTCGAAAATAGACTTGGTACAAAGTTGCGACCAGGCTTGTTATGTCCCGGTCGAGTCCAGTCGGCGGTCGGGGTCTTGATGCTGACTCTCCGCATCGGGAAAGCGATTGCCGTTAAGCCCACCGATTTCGTGAACAACGCTCGCGGCGGATGATTCTGTCAACCGGATGTTTGCTCTGACACTTACCGTCCATTTCGCCAGAGCCAGGGTGGAGCATCCGTGATAAGGGAGATGGATCGAGCGGCAGGTCGCGGACGCCCACCAGGATTGGAGCCTCGGAACCAGCAGTTGGAACGTCAAATACCTGCAATCAATGGTTTCAGCGATTTGTGACGTTTCGAGTAGTCAGTTCGAGGTAATTGTGGTCACCCTTGCTGCAGCATCCGCGATCATGCCCATCCGACCCACCTTGCCGCCTCCGTACACGGAATCCACTGTTCCTTTCAGACCAAGGCCGCAGCCATTTCCCGAGCGGCACGGCGGTACCCGGGTCGGCGACCTTGACTGGAGCCGCAGAAAACGCAGCTTCGCTTCATCGAGTCATTCTTAAATTTCGCTTCCGCCCCATGACGGAAATCCGCGTCTTCGGAAGCCGCCGTCGTCATTTTGGGAAGGGTGACGCGCTCGCGGGCCTGGGCTCGACTGGTGCTGGCTATATGCTGCAAGTCTTGTTCATGTAGGGTGTTACCAGCGGGCGGCAACGCGACACGAACCTCGCTCTGCTACGATCATCTGTCTCTCCACGCGCAAGGATGGCGCAATCAATATGATTCGAAAAATTGCACTGCGTTTTGCGGTCGCTGCTCTACTCGCGCTTATGGCATTGAATGCGTATCTTGCGATTAACCGCTTGAGCCAGATTCAGAAGTCGGCGGCGCTCACGCTGGGAAGCTCCATGATTCAGGCCAACATCTCCGCTGTTTTGCAGGATTTGACGGATATGGAAACAGGTCAGCGCGGATACCTATTAACTGGGGACCCTGCGTACTTAAAGCCATACGCCGAGGGGAAGACCCGGATCGAGACTCATTTTGCTGGCCTGCGTTCTGAGCTGGCTAATCAGACGGAGCGCGAACGTTCACTGGAGTCGCAGCTTGAATCTCTGGCCGGTTCAAAACAATCTGAGATGGAGCGGACTATCAGTTTGCGTCAGCAGGGCTATCGCCACCGCGCATTCAAGCTTGTGGATACGAATGAAGGTCGGGACTACATGGACGGCGTTCGCGGGCTAGCATCTTCCCTGTCTTTAACGCAGAGCGGCAGCTTCGCGAAATTCGACAAAGAGTGGACTGCCAGCCTGAGTAAGGCGCTGTCGGAGACCATTGTCGCCAATTTTTGTTTGCTCGTGCTGGCGGCATGTCTGTTTGCATTCATCCGCTACCACGGGTACGTACTCGAAAAGGACGCCGCCGAGAGCAGGCAGGCCCTCGCAGTGCGAGATTCGGAGTTAGAAAAACTAACGTCTGCTCTTTCCTCTCAAGCCCGTTCGAAGATGAGTGCCATTGAGGAGAACGTCCGCCTCCTGCTGGAGGAATACGGGGGATTTCTGCCGCGCCACGGCCACGAATGTGCCGAGCAGATAAAGGAAGCGGCGGCACAAATGGAGCGACTGAGACGAGAGTTACTTGGCCACTCCGGCTTCAACCAAACTGATCAAAAGGCGGCTTGAGCGATTTTCCCGGTTCGGGTCCGTTTTCCGCAGCACACAGAATCAGCCTGTCGTCATTGCGGAAGCGGACGCGCTCCATGACGCCGAGGATTTTCCTCGCTGGGTCCTCCGTTCCGAAATTGCGGGATTTAGGGTGGGATTCATTTTCCCGCAAACGGCTCCGGCTGGGGCGAATACTTCAGGAAGCATTCTGCGGGGATTGGGCTGGACGGAGAAGGTCAGGTCGGCTGAACGAATACTCATGCCGACTGTTGGCCGCACGCGGAGTTAGCTCCGTCATCTTTCCACCCATCGCAGGCAGCGGTCCGGTGAGGGTTCAGGCAATAGGTCGCCAAAGAAACACACTTCGCTACGGCTTCGAGCTTGTCGCTTCAAACTCAGTACGCGGACTTATTCGCTACCAATCCCTGACATGGCCTGATCTGCGGTGATGCGAGTCTGCGGATGGGAGGGAGAGTATTCTCGGACATGTCTTAAGGCTACGCTTCATTGGTGGGCTATGCCGAGGGCATTGGTACCGCACCTAATGAGGATGACTATTACCCAAGAAGTGAAGTTAATTACCCTGACTCCTGAAGACCAGGTGTACGCTGTAGTTATATGTACCGCATCGGTAGAGATAGTAGGGGTACAAGCTTCGTCTGTCGTGCCTGCACTCACACAGAACTCGTCCAAGACTTTAAGCGAAGCATTGGAAACCCACGAACGCTGGCCGCTCACGCGATGCTGAAGCACGTCCATGCTGAGCACAGTCGTGAAATTCATGTGCGGGCAATGGCGATGGTAATGGAACGGGAGCACGCGCCGCGATAGCCCTCCACATTTAGTAGAAGAAAACGGCCCAGAGGAGAACTCTCCTTTGGCCGTTTTTTTCCGGCACGGATAGCTCAAGTGAGAAATGTGATTGCCGAGAAGTGGCCATCGCTGGTGAAGATCGTGCTGGAAGCGGGTGCTGATACTCCCCATGAGTCGCTGGGCCTGAGACCACCTTGGTCTCCGTTACAAGCCGAACCCCACCCTGTAGGTATCGAATGGTTCTTGTTCACAGTCGGCGAGGCATGACCGCGGACTCCGCAAAACTTGTTTGTTCCATTTTCGTAACAATGAACAAAATGAAGCGGTGGGCGTGCCGAACGTCGAATAAACTACTCCTTCTCCAAGCCGATGCCTGACATCATGAAGTATCGAGAGTCCCAGTCATGACGCCTGTGGCGGCGGCGAAGAGACGGCGCGCGTTTGACCCCCAGACCTTCCTTTCCACCATCGACGGCGGTCGCAAGATCGTGACTCTTCCGAAGAAACAAACAGTCTTTTCTCAGGGCGACTCGGCCGATTCTGTATTTTATATACAGAAAGGCAAGGTGAAGCTCAGCGTTGTGGCAAGGGGTGGGAAAGAAGCCGCGATAGGGATTCTAAACGCGGGCGACTTCTTTGGGGAGGGTTGTCTCACCGGACAGCCGCTCCGGATGTGCTCCGCGACCACCATGACCGAGTCCACGATAATGCGAATCGACAAGCAGTCGATGATAGAAGTGATCCACCGGGAACGCTCGTTCTCCGATCTGTTCGTAGCCTATTTGCTGACGCGGAACATTCGCTACGAGGAGGACTTGGTTGATCAGCTTTTCAATTCCAGTGAGAAAAGACTGGCTCGCATTTTGTTATTGCTGGCTCATTTCGGCAAGGACGGAAAACCCGAAGCGGCGATTCCCAAAATCAGTCAGGAGACTCTGGCAGAGATGGTGGGTACAACTCGTGGGCGAGTCAATTTCTTCATGAACCGATTCCGCAAGCTGGGTTTCGTTCGTTACAACGGTGGCCTCGAAGTCCACCCTTCACTGCTCAATGTCGTGCTCCACGACTAGCTTCTGCCCCAAACTCCATAGTTTCGTTCGGCTGCACCCCCGTCAAACAGAAACCAGCAACCTGGAGTTCCCGGATCGTCGAAGCGCCCAGGTGACTACACACGAGCTTCGCGACTCTGCGCCGCCCGAAAAACGGCCAGCCCAGTTTCAGCAGGAATGGCACAAAACGAAAGCGCTCCATACTCATTGAATCAATGAGTGCATCGATTGAACAGCCCTCCGCAGGAATGCTTGCGAACCAGCTTTCCTCAGCTCCCTACTTGGGGGCGGCGGTCACCGATTTCACCGAGATGGTATCGCCGTTCGCTGTGCCCGTGACTTTGGCCTGTTGCCAAGCCAGTTTGTTGAGTTCGTTCAGCGCCGCTTTATCCGACGTGTTGAGGGTGTACACTTTGCCCTCGACCACCAAAGCATACTGAGCGCCCTTCTGCACGCAAGTGCGAACGCAGTCTGTGGGGGCGATATTTCCCTCAGTGTGCTTCGCACCGCACATGGCATCGCTAACTTTTCCGGTGAGGGTCTGGCTGCTACTCGTAGCCATGCCCGGCACGACAGTCAATCCGGTGCTCAACACCATCGCCGCTATCCAAACCTGCAACATCGGCAAACGAGACATACGTCCTCCTCATTGGTGCCATGCTCTCGGCCCGTTGCTTCCGAGGCACAGGCCCCCGTTGGTTGCAACTTAATCCGATTCTTTCCGAATCTTCTTTCGAGCACGCTTTCGCGCCAAGGCTTGCTTCACCCGACGCTTTGCCCCCGGCTTCAGATAGAAGGAGTGTCGCTTCACTTCCTTAATGATGTCTTCGGTCTGAACCTTGCGCTTGAATCGACGGAGGGCGCTGTCTATGGACTCGCCTTCTTGCAATCGAACTTCTGCCAAATTCATCACCTCCGACCGTCTAAATCACCGAGGCACTGCCTGTTGAGTCTTCGCTTGACTGGATCGAAGATCGAAGGCACGACCCATCAGGCGGAATGGCGATCTTTGAATTCGCCAATCTTCTCGTTGACTTTCTCCTTGGCGTTTTGCACCGACTGACTGATCTTGTTCCGCCTCTCGTCAGCCTCGTCGCTGGCGACGTTCTGGTGCGAGTGCTGCACTTCTTGAGCAGTGTCTTTAGCGTTGCCCCACGTCTCCTTTGCCGCACCTTTGACTTGATCCACAACTCCCTGATTGGCTAGTTTCTCGTTGCCGAGAGTTTCCCCAACGCTTTGCTTTACCTTTCCCACCACCTGCTTAACCTTGCCAGAAACCTGATCCTCATTCATGGTCCTTCTCCTTGCCGCCCCAGTGGGGCGCTCTCTGCGACAAAACCCACTCTAGTCTCGAATCCCTCCCCAAAGATGGTCACTATTGCACAGGAGTAGGCCGTCACACGGGGTCAAATGGGCGCGGACATCGGGAATAGAATGCAACGATGGACAAGAAGGAAATCAATTCTCCGAAGCTGGCAGTCAGTTTTGTATTCTGGGTTGCAGGCATTGGCGGCGTCTCGCTAGCGGCCCTTTTACATCGCACTGTGGGTGGAAGTTCTTTCGAATACACCCACTTGACTCACGGCCCTTTAAAACCAATCGCTGCGGTAGGCGACCCACCATGAGACAAAAAGGATGGGAATGGTGGCGGCGCAGGCCCACCAGAAAGGAAGTACGACATCGGCGAGCAGTCCAAACAGCGTGAAGGCCATCCAGAATATCTTTTTCTGCATGGAGGTTTACGAGTGTAAAACGTACAGTTGGCGCTCCAGCAAGCCTTACAGCTTAAATAGTGATCGCAAAGAATCGTCATCAACATGGCTCTCAGGCGCTAGCCAATGAACAAAGTCTCTAGCGCTGATGTGCGGCGGCTTTTGAACCGCCTTTCTCTCAAGGCCAGACTGAAGGTCTGCTTGTCTGCCTGTGTTGGTGACAACCTTCCATGTCTTCGTCTTCATTGTCGTCGCCTCGCTTGATGGCGGCTCTCGACATTCCTGTACCGATCATCGCTGTTCGGCCTGCCAATCCGCTAACAAGTATGGCTAGGTTTCATTTCGGAGACTGTGCTGAAATGACCAGTTCTTGGGATTTCTTGGCGGGAACCCGGCCGTCTTGGCCTATTACCGACAAATCCTGATCAACGACCACGTGATTCAGAGCGGCGGCGTTGCGGTAGCGCCTCGATGATCTGCTTTCGCCTCGAAAGTTTGCAGCGACCGCACATGAGGAGATCATTGCAGATCGGATAGCCGTGCAAAACAAAACGCCACTCAATCGAGTCGCGGACGCTCCGTCGATCAGTCCTCCCCCGAAGACTGTTCTCACACACCTTACGTTCCGGTCTGCACTAGAACAACGACCGGTCGTAACGCGAACCCCGTTACCTAAAGTCGGGCCCGGATCAAGGTGCACAAATGCGCCAACAGGCGCGGTTGCTCCGAGGTATTACGATCCGGGAGCACCGAGCGCCCCCTGCGACTGGGGCGTGGGGAAAGTAAGTGTCAGAGCAAACCCATGGTCGACAGATTGAATCCGCAGCCAGTGTGACTTCGCCGCTTGATCAGCAAATTCTCAGGCGGCCAGACTTCGTCCCTTCGTTCAGCGTGGATTACTGCCGGTTAGCCCATCATTCGGGAGCAAAGGCGCGAGGCGCGTCCCTACTGCGGTGATTGCGTCGCGCCGTCCAGCCAGTTTGTGGGGTTGAAATCTATTCGGGCGATGCCACGCTTGCGACTGGTGTCGGGCGCGCAATTCTCATGTCCGGGACCGAGGCGTTGGAAAGGTTGACCGGCAAATGGCCTGGGATCGGAATTTCCCCGAAAAGTGCTCTAGCCGCACTGATCTCCGAGACCGTCGCATTTGAGAATGTGCAGATGTAGTTCTGGATCGTGGGGAAATCCTCCGTCAGGTACGGAGTTCCCATGGCGAGAACGGCCGTTTTCTCGGTCGCGCGGGCAAGAATCCTAGACAATAACTTCGCAGTCGAGTCCGGCAGAGATGCGGAATTCTTCTGGCCGCGTGCTACCGTCCTGCTTCGCGCTGCAGAGGGGACGACATACACCCCCACCACTACCTGCAGCGCACGGTCTGCTGCGTTCAACACTTCATCCGACCTGGCCGCCGCCACGCGAGGATCTATGTAGACCACCCTCGCATCTGGCGACCGCTTCCGGATCTGACGCTCCAGAACGCGTCCGTCCTCCCCGTGCCGGTTGTCGCAGAGAATAATCACGAGCAGGTCAGGCTGAGCTTTGCCCTGAGAAACGACACGCAGTCTTTTGTCGGATCCCCCGTCTCGCAGCGGAAGCACCTTGCCGTTGTCACGCACCAGAGTAATGGCAGCATCGGAGATACGTTGACCGATCGCAAGACTCTCCGGAATGCCCACCAGCCTGGGGATCGCTGCCACATCCACCAAGCGATTTTTCTCGAGCCCGAGCGAAGCCTTGGCATGCAGGATTTTGAGGACGGATGCGTCCAGCCGCTCTTGCCCGATCTCGCCCGTGCGGACAGCGTCCAGCATCGCTCGGTAGCATGCATCCAGGTTGTAGGGCTCCGTGAGCACATCGCTTCCCGCCTTGAACGCATCCACGGCCAGGCGTCCGGGATTCTTTGCATACAGACCAACCAGGCCGGCCATATCCAAGGCATCCGTCACCACAATGCCCTTGAAACCGAGCCGGTTCTTTAGCAGGCCGGTCATGATAGCGGGCGAGGTTGTCGCCACACGTCCGGGGTCGGGATCGAGCGCAAGCACTCGCACGTGCGCAGTCATCACGGCATCGACTCCCGCTTCGATCGCCTT
>DATBYA010000162.1:0-91600 GCA_036514015.1 Candidatus Sulfotelmatobacter sp. | reverse complement strand
CACGGACGTGACGGGCGTAGCCGAGTTGCCGGCGGGCACGGAGATGGTGATGCCGGGGGACAACGTGAGCCTGGTGATTGAACTGATCACGCCGGTGGCCATGGAGAAAGGCTTGCGGTTTGCCATTCGCGAAGGCGGGCACACGGTTGGAGCCGGGACCATCGCGGAGATTGTGCAGTAGTGGTGGTGGGCAGCAGACCGCATGCCTACTGGAGTCGAATGGCAAGCGATGGAGGCGTGGGGTCTATGGATTTTGTGCTGGCTGCCGATCGGCTTGATTTCCGGTTTGGTTCCGAAGTTGCGGCGAACCGGGAATAGGGAAGTGACTGCGGCCGAGATGAGAGAGTGTTAAGAATCCTTCGCGACAAAAAGCGTCGCCTGAGGATGACAAAGCTGAGAACCAAGAACGAAAGCCAAAAGCTGTTTTGGAGTGAGCAATGCCCCGAGAAATCGTAACGCTACAATGCGGTGACTGCAAAGAGCGGAATTATTCGACGACCAAGAATCGGAAAACGACGACCGAGCGGCTGGAGTTCAAGAAATTCTGCCGCCGTTGCCGCAAGCACACGCCGCACAAAGAAGTGAAATAGATTTGGCTAATTGGGAATTTTGTAATTTGGTAATTGAAAACTGATTTGCCTGCGGTATTCAAACTATCAAATTGCTCAATTACAAAATTGCTGAACGAATTCAGGGGCGTAAGCTCAACGGTTAAACTGTCGGTCTCCAAAACCGAACTTGGGGGTTCGAATCCCTCCGCCCCTGCCAGAATTTTGGGCCCGGAACGGGCAGCACGGCGAGACAGAATGGGAAGAAATTAGAAATGGCGACCACGACGGAACAAAACGCACTTGTGACTACGGTAAAGGCCTGGCCGGAACGCACCCGGACTTTCTATAACGATGTCCGCAGCGAAATGCGCAAGGTGACCGCGCCCTCGTGGAAAGAAGTTCAGGCCACGACCACCGTGGTTGTGATCACGGTTGCGATTTTCGCGCTGTACTTTTTCGTGATCGATTTCGTCATTCAACACGGCGTCACGGCTTTGTTTGGTTTTTTCAAGAATCACTGAGCAGATTGCAGACGAGCACTCCGTAGCAAAGAAAATCGGCTGGCCGGGAAGAAGCACCCTATATGCAGGACGAAGAAAAAAACGAAACTGCGGCAGGCGGAGAACAACCGCCGCCCGGCGAGGATGGCGTTGCCGCAAGCGGTGAGCCGCCCCGCAATCCGAACATGAAGTGGTACATCATCCACTCTTATTCCGGGTTCGAGCGCAAGGTGAAAGAGTCGCTGGAGTCGCGGGTCACCGCCTTCGGGCTGCAGGACAAGATCGGCAAAGTGCTGATCCCGACCGAGTCGGTCACCGAAGTGCGCGGCGGCAAAAAGTACACCTCCGAGCGCATGTTCTATCCCGGCTACGTGCTGGTGGAAATGGACATGGACGATCACGTCTGGCATGTGGTGAAGTCCACGCCGCGCGTGACCGGATTTGTCGGCACCGGCCAGCAGCCGACTCCGCTCTCCGAAGAAGAAGTTCAGCACATCGTCTACAAGGTCGCCGACAGCCGCGAGAAGCCCAAACTCAAAGTTAAGTTCGAGAAAAACGAATCGGTGCGCATCAGCGAGGGACCGTTTGCCAGCTTCACCGGCATCGTCGACGAAGTGAACGAAGACCGCGAGACTCTGAAAGTGATGGTGACAATTTTTGGCCGCTCCACGCCGGTGGAACTCGAGTTCAACCAGGTGGAGAAGGTCGCGTAGTCGGGCGAAAGGGCATGGCTTTAGGCGTGCCATACTTAGGCGTGCCACAGCCATAAAGGTCTGCACGAAACCGGGCTTTAGCCCCCTCAGGCCTGGCATGGCAGTTTCGAGAAACCAGAAGTCAGCAGAATGTTGAGCCGAAAATCCTAGACTCACAGTGCAGACGGAAGAGAGATCATGGCAAAAAAAGTAACAGGTTATGTGAAGCTGCAGATCGCCGCCGGCAAGGCGACTCCGGCGCCCCCGGTGGGCCCGGCGCTTGGCCAGGCGCAGATCAACATCATGGAATTCTGCAAGCAGTTCAATGCTCGCACGAATCAGAAAGAGATGGAAGGGCTGATCATTCCGGTCGTGGTGTCGGTATATAACGACCGCTCCTTCACCTTCATCACCAAGACTCCTCCGGCGTCGATCCTGTTGAAGCGCGCCGCGGGCATCGCCAAGGGATCGGGCACGCCGAATAAAGATAAAGTTGGCAAGGTCACCCTCAAGCAGGTCGAGGATATCGCCAAGCAAAAAATGCCCGACCTCAATGCGGCTTCCGTCGAGACCGCAATCAAGAGCATCCGCGGCACGGCCAGATCGATGGGTATTGAAGTGGTTGGATAGTTCTGTGGGGGCGCGGGCTTGGTCGCCCGTCCCCACACGTACCGAGTGATGGTCGCACACCACGGCCGACTGAATCAACGATCGGCGGTGGGAGACAAGGAAGAGCAATGAAAAGAGAAGGAAAGAATATCGCTAAGGCGCACGGGGCAGTGGAGAAGCGCCCCTATGTTCTCGAGGAGGCGGTTCCGCTCCTGCAGAAAGTGAAATTCGCAAAGTTCGACGAGACCGTCGAAGTCACCCTGCGCCTGGGAGTCGATCCCAAGCATGCCGACCAGATGGTGCGCGGGACGGTCGTTCTGCCACACGGCTTGGGAAGGTCGAAAAAGGTTCTAGTGATCGCGACCGGCGACAAGATCAAGGAAGCCGAGGCGGCAGGCGCCGATTTTGCCGGCGGCGAAGAGATGGTCGAGAAGATTACCAAGGAAAACTGGACCGACTTCGACGCTCTCATCGCCACGCCTGACGTGATGAAATCGGTGGGACGCCTGGGAAAGATTCTCGGGCCCAAGGGGTTGATGCCGAACCCGAAGACCGGGACTGTGACCTTCGACGTGGCCAAGGCGGTGCAGGAAGTGAAGGCCGGCAAGGTTGAATTCCGCACCGACAAGACCGCGCTGGTGCATTGTCCGGTGGGCAAGATTTCGTTCTCGCCCGACAAGTTGATTGAGAATGCGACCGTGCTGATTACCAGCGTGATCAAGGCCAAGCCGTCGGTGGCCAAGGGGAAGTACATCAAGGGCTGCACCTTGAGTTCGACGATGGGGCCGGGGATTTTGTTGGACGTTGCCCCTATCGAGACTGCAGCCAAGGCGTAGGGAGGCGCGCCCAACGCGCGCTGCGCCCAGATCCTTCGCGAGACAAAAAGCGTCCCGCTCAGGATCGATAACCATAACGTGAAAAGGATTGGACTATGGCGGTTACTAAAGCGAAGAAGAACGAGCAGGTTGAGAAGCTGAGCAAAGACCTGAAGAACGTTTCGAACGTGATCGTGGCGACTTATACCAAGATGACCGTGCCCCAGGACTACGAGTTGCGTAAGGTGCTGCGCGGCGCGGGAGCGAAGTATCAGGTTGTCAAGAACACGCTGGCGGAGCGGGCCGCCAAGGGCACCAAGGTCGAAGGCGCTCTGAAGGATCTGTCGGGCGTGACTTCGATTGCCTACACCACGGGCGACCCGGTCGCGATGGCCAAGGCGTTGACGAAGTACGCCAAGGACGCGCCGGAGTTCACCTTTAAAGTCGGGGTGGTCGAAGGCCGCGTGGTCACCATCAAAGAGATCGAAGCGCTGGCTACCATGCCGTCGAAGCAAGAACTGTACTCGAAGCTGCTGTTTCTGATCAGCGCGCCAGCGCAGCGGCTGGTTACCGCGATGAACGCGGTGGGACGCAACCTGGCGGTGGTGGTGGATCAGGGCGTGCAGCAAAAGAAGTTCAAAGAAGCATAGGCATTGTGTCATTGAGTAACTTTGTATCGGGGGAATGGAAGGACTCGCGTTTCGGCGGGTTCTGAAGTTTCCCACTGACTCACTTTCTCGATCCTTTGGTGATCAGCAAGTCGGGGGTTGCGCGGTTCGTTCCGAGCGTTGTCTGGCGCGAGGAAACTAGGACCTTGGTCGCACTGGAACCCTGGCGGGCTGCGAACGAAAGCGAGACCGAGCAAGCTTTGTTTTGGCGGGCTGGGTCTCTAACGAAAAGACTAAATTACGGGAGAACAACATGGCAGATTTAGCGCAGTTGGAAGAATCAATCGTAGGGCTGTCGCTGCTGGACGCGGCGCAGCTGGTGAAGAAGCTGGAAGAGCGTCTGGGCGTGTCGGCGGCGGCAGCGGCTCCGGTCATGATGGCCGGGGGCGGTGGCGGTGCGGCGGCGGCGGCTCCGGCGGAAGAAAAAACAGAGTTCACCGTTCTGCTCAAGGAAGTGGGGGCCAACAAGATCAACGTGATTAAGGCCGTCCGCGAAGTCACCAGCCTGGGCTTGAAGGAAGCCAAGGAACTGGTGGATGGAGCGCCCAAGAACGTGAAAGAGGGCGTTTCCAAGGAAGAGGCGGAGACCATCAAGAAGAAGTTTACCGACGCTGGCGCCGTTGTCGAAGTGAAGTAACGCCAAGAGACGTAGCTGGCAACGTTTTGCGGGGTCTGGTTCCGGAGTGGCGGCGGGGCAGCGTCGCCGATTTCGGTATGGCACTGCAAGCGGCGCAAAATCGTTATTAGCGAACGTTTCTCTACTTGTGAACCCGGAGCGGCGATGTTAGCATCTATAGTAACGTCGCTTCCCCAGGGATTCACTCGAGCGCGAGCGGTGCTCGCGAGGGAAGTTTAGGGCAAGCTGCTCCGCAGGCAGGCGGGGCGGAAAACAGGCCGAGGAACTGGCGCGAAAGAATTCAAATCAAGAAGGGCGAAACGCCTTGGTTGGCGTCTGCGGGAACGACTGTCCCTGCAGGCGCCCCGTCGTGTTTTAGGATTCCAGTAGTTCCAGTTCCACGTACATAAGTCCCGCGGCGCCGCAAGCGCCCCACATTCCGCGGTTTGAGCGTGGCCTTCGGTCGCGCGTGAGATTGGGAGTTTCTGACGATGAAAAATGCCTTCCGTAAACGATTCGATTTTTCCAAAATTCCGGCCACCATTCAGATCCCGAACCTGATCGAAGTGCAGAAGCGTTCTTATGACCGCTTCCTGCAGATGGACAAACTGCCCAGCGAGCGCGAAGACGGCGGCTTGCAGGCGGTGTTTCAGTCGGTCTTTCCGATCACCGACTTTCGCAACGTATCACAACTGGAGTTTGTCGATTACGCCATTGGTAACTGGGAGTGCAAGTGCGGCCACCTGAAGGGCCTGCACCACCTCCGGACCACTTGCAAGAATTGCGGATCTACGGTCATTACCGATCCGTTTCATCCCGGCGAAGTGCTGTGCGGCAAGTGCGGCACCTACAACGCCAACACCCCCGACTTCTGTAACAAATGCGGCGATCCGGTTGGACTGCAACTGAAGTACGACGTGGCGGAGTGTGAAGAGCGCGGCATGACCTATTCCGCGCCGCTCAAGGTCACCATGCGTCTGACCATTTTCGACAAGGACGCCGAGACCGGGAATCGCTCCATTCGCGACATAAAAGAGCAGGAAGTCTTCTTCGGCGACGTTCCTTTGATGACCCAAAACGGGACTTTCATCATCAACGGGACAGAGCGCGTCATCGTAAGCCAGTTGCATCGTTCGCCGGGTGTATTCTTCGAGACCGCCAACAACCGCACCTACTTCCTGGGGAAAATTATTCCCTACCGCGGCTCCTGGGTGGAGTTTGAGTACGACCAGAAAAACGTGCTCTACGTCCGCATCGACCGCAAGCGCAAATTCCTGGGCACAATCTTCCTGCGCGCCCTGGGCCTGCGCTCGGGCGAGGACATTCTGCGGGCGTTCTACACCACGGATCGCCTAATCGTCCGCGACAAAAAGCTTTACTGGACGCTCGATCCGGCCAGCGAGAAGGCGACGAACCTGCTGGGGATGAAACTCGCCCACAGCATCAAGAACAAGTCCGGCGACGAGATCGCGCACTCCGGCCGCAAGATCAACGCCCAGGTTTTGAAAGATATTCAGAAGGCGAAGGTCAGCGAAATCGAAGTCGACATTACCGATCTCGAAGGTGCATGGACGGCCGGCGACATCGTCGACACCACCACCGGCGAAGTCATGCTCGAAGCCAACTCCGAGCTGACGGCCGATAAAGTTTCGAAAATTCTCGATTCCGGCGTGGTCGAGATGAGCCTGTTTTTCCCCGAGCGCGACGACGTGGGCACGGTGATCAGCCAGACCCTGAAGCGCGATGCGGTGAAGACGCCGCAGGAAGCGCTGATCGAAATCTACCGCAAGCTGCGTCCCGGCGATCCGCCGACGCTCGACACGGCGACGGCGCTGTTCCACGGCATGTTCTTCGACCCGCGCAAGTATGACTTCTCGCGGGTGGGCCGTTTGAAGTTCAACATCAAATTGTTCGAGAACCAGGAAGCCACCAGTCTCGACAAGCGCACGCTCGATCCCGACGATTTCTACGCGACCATCGCCTACCTGCTGAAACTGCGCAAGAGCATTGGCGCGGTCGACGACATCGATCACCTCGGCAACCGCCGCGTGCGCGCGGTGGGCGAGCTGATGGAGAACCAGTTCCGCATCGGCCTGGTTCGCATGGAGCGCGCCATCAAGGAAAAAATGAGCGTGTACCAGGAAATGTCGACGGCGATGCCGCACGATCTGGTCAACGCCAAGCCGGTGATGGCCGCGATCCGCGAATTCTTCGGATCGTCGCAGCTCTCGCAGTTCATGGATCAGACCAACCCGCTGTCCGAGATTACCCACAAGCGGCGTCTCTCGGCCCTTGGCCCGGGCGGTCTATCCCGCGAACGAGCGGGATTCGAAGTCCGCGACGTTCATCCCACGCACTACGGCCGCATCTGCCCGATCGAGACGCCGGAAGGTCCGAACATCGGATTGATCTCGTCGTTGAGCTGTTATGCCCGCATCAACGACTACGGCTTCATCGAGTCGCCCTATCGCAAGATCAAGGGCGGACGCGTGATCGACTACGTCACCATCGTGAACGTGGGTGACAGCGACTTCAAAGTCGGCGATCACATGGAGAAGCACGAGATCGAAAAGCTCAACGCCGACTTGAAAGAGAAGCGCAAGAAGCCGGCGGCGATTGAGCCGTTCTCCTTCTATCTGTCCGCTTGGGAAGAGGACCGGCACACCATCGCGCAGGCCAACGTGGAACTGGACGACAAGGGCCGCATCGTGGCGGAACTGGTCAACGCCCGCAAGGCCGGCAACTTCGTGCTGGTCAGCCGCGAGGAAGTGGACTATGTCGACGTCAGTCCGAAACAGCTGGTATCGGTCGCCGCGTCGCTGGTTCCGTTCCTCGAGCACGACGATGCCAACCGCGCGTTGATGGGCGCGAACATGCAGCGCCAGTCCGTGCCTTTGCTGCGCGCGCAAGCGCCGATCGTGGGAACGGGCATGGAAGGGGTGACCGCCCGCGACTCCGGGGCCGTCGTTCTTGCCCGCCGCAACGGCATCATCGATTCGGTCGACTCCGAGCGCATCATTGTGCGCGTCGAAGGCGAGCACCATCCCACGCAGTTGTCGCGTGAAGTGGGCAGCGACATCTACCAACTCACGAAGTTCAAGCGCTCGAACCAGAATACCTGCATCAACCAGAAACCGGTGGTGAAGAAGGGCGAACGCGTGCTGAAGGGTCAGATCATCGCCGACGGTCCCTGCACCGATCATGGCGAGCTGGCGCTGGGCCGCAACGTACTGGTCGCCTTCATGCCCTGGCGCGGTTACAACTTCGAGGACGCGATCCTGGTCTCGGAACGGATGGTGAAAGAGGATTACTACACCTCGCTGCACATCGAGGAGTACGAGATCGAAGCCCGCGACACCAAGCTGGGGCCGGAAGAGGTCACGCGTGACATTCCCAACGTCAGCGAGTCGATGCTGCGCAATCTGGACGAAGCAGGGGTGATTCGCATCGGCGCCAGCATCAAGCAGGGCGACATTCTCGTAGGCAAAGTTACGCCCAAGGGTGAAACTCAGCTTACGCCGGAAGAAAAACTGCTGCGCGCGATCTTCGGCGAAAAGGCCGGCGACGTGCGCGATGCCTCCCTCTACTGCCCGCCGGGCATCGAGGGGGTCATCGTCGACGTGAAGATCTTCTCGCGCAAGGGCCAGGAAAAGGACGAGCGCGCAAAGTCCATCGAAGCCACCCAGATCGCAAAGTTGGAAAAGAACCTTTCGGACGAAATCCGGATTCTGACCGACGAGCGTCTGAAGCGCCTGGAGAACATTCTGGGCGGCAAGGAAGTGCAGGCCGACCTGCACGACGAGCGCACCAACAAACGCCTTTTGACGAAGGGCAACATGCTCACTCGTGACGAGATCGAGCGTATCTCGACCCGCAACCTGAAACGCATCAAGTATGCGGATAAAGACCCGCGGGTGAATGAACAGATCGACGAGATCGAAGAGATGACTTCGCGTCAGATCGATGTTCTGAAAAAAATCGTCAACGAGAAGAAGGAAAAACTCACCAAGGGCGACGAACTGCCGCCGGGCGTGATCAAGCTGGTCAAGGTCTACATCGCCATGAAGCGCAAGTTGAGTGTGGGTGACAAGATGGCCGGGCGTCACGGCAACAAAGGCGTCATTGCCCGCATTCTGCCGGAAGAGGATATGCCGTACCTCGAAGACGGCCAGCCGGTGGAAATCGTGCTCAACCCGCTGGGCGTACCCAGCCGTATGAATGTGGGTCAGATTCTTGAAACCCACCTGGGATGGGCCGGCTTTGTGCTGGGTGAGAAGATCACGCAATTGCTGAAGGAGAACACGCGGAGCGAGGCCATCCGGCGCGAGTTGAAGGCGTTGTTCAAAGACTCGCAGCTGGCGGACATCATCTCCGACATGAGCGAGGAAGAACTGGAGTCGGTGGCCCCGACCCTGGCCAAGGGCGTGTTCATGGGCTCGCCGGTGTTCGATGGCGCGAAGGAAGGCGAGATCAAGGCGCTGCTCGAACACGCCGGTCTGCCGACTTCGGGCAAGACCACGCTGCACGACGGCATGACGGGCGAGAAGTTCGAGCAGCCGGTCACCGTCGGTTACATCTACATGCTGAAGCTGTCGCACCTGGTGGACGACAAGATTCACGCGCGTTCCATCGGGCCTTATTCACTCATTACCCAACAGCCTTTGGGTGGCAAGGCGCAGTTCGGCGGACAGCGTTTCGGAGAAATGGAAGTCTGGGCGCTGGAGGCCTACGGCGCGGCGTTCATTCTGCAGGAGCTGCTGACCGCGAAATCCGACGACGTATACGGCCGCACCAAGATTTACGAGGCCATCGTCAAGGGCGAAGCCGCCATGGAGCCCGGGGTGCCGGAATCGTTCAACGTGCTGATCCGCGAGCTGCAGTCGCTCTGCCTGGATGTGGAATTGATCAAGGCAGGCGAGAAGAAGCCCACCGCCAGCGCGGCGGCAGATTAGAAAGCGGTTCTCGGTTCTCAGTTCCCAGTTCTCAGTTAGCCCTGAGCCGGAATTGAGAGCTGAGACCCGGGTTTAAGATTTTTGAAACATCCGCCACCGCGGCATACGCTCTCGATGCCGCGTGAAAGGCAAAAAGGTTCGATCTCGGTTTCAACTGAGAACCGGGAACTCCAGAACTGAGAACTTGGTCACGAGGGCCGTCAGCGGACGCGCTAGAGCCGCAGGAAGCGGAGGATCCCCTTGTTTCGTTCGAGCCCTTTCGAAATGGCAAATGTGATTGCGGACTTCGACGCCATTCGCATCAGTCTGGCCTCTCCGGAAAAAATCCGGAGCTGGTCGCACGGCGAAGTCACCAAGCCCGAGACCATCAACTACCGAACCTTTAAGCCGGAGCGCGACGGACTGTTTTGCGCGCGCATCTTTGGCCCGGTAACGGACTGGGAGTGCTTGTGCGGCAAGTACAAGCGCATGAAGCACCGCGGCGTGATCTGCGACAAGTGCGGCGTGGAAGTGACGCTGTCAAAAGTCCGCCGCGAGCGCCTGGGCCACATCGAGCTGGCGTCGCCTTGCTCCCACGTGTGGTTCTTCAAGGGACTGCCCAGCCGTATCGGCCATTTGCTCGATATTTCCCTGCGCGACCTTGAGTCCGTGCTCTATTTCGAAGCTTACGTCGTGGTCGAACCCGGCGATGCTCCGGTGAAAGAGCGCGAAGTCATCAAAGACGAAGCCAAGTTCCGCGAACTCGACCAGCAATACCGTCCCGCCGGATTCAAGGCGATGATGGGCGCTGAGGCGATCAAGGAACTGCTGAAGCGAGTCGACACCGACGGGCTTTCTGTGGAACTGCGCGAGAAGATGAAGAACGAGAGCTCGCTGCAGAAGCGGCTCAAGTATGCCAAGCGTCTGAAAGTGGTCGAGGCCTTCCGCAAGAGCGGCAACAAGCCGCACTGGATGATCCTCGACGTCATCCCCGTCATTCCGCCGGAGTTGCGTCCGCTGGTTCCCCTCGATGGCGGTCGTTTCGCCACCTCTGATTTGAACGATCTGTACCGCCGCGTCATCAACCGCAACAACCGGTTGAAGAAGCTGATGGACTTGCACGCTCCGGAAGTCATCGTGCGCAACGAAAAACGCATGCTGCAGGAAGCCGTCGACGCGCTGTTCGACAACGGACGCCGTGGACGCGTGTTGCGCGGCGCCAACAACCGTCCCTTGAAGTCGCTCTCCGACACCCTGAAAGGCAAGCAGGGACGCTTCCGTCAGAACCTGCTGGGCAAGCGCGTGGACTACTCGGGACGCTCCGTCATCGTGGTCGGGCCTGAACTTAAGCTGCACCAGTGCGGTCTGCCCAAAAAGATGGCGCTCGAGTTGTTCAAGCCGTTTATTTATCACCGGCTCGAACAGACCGGCAACGTTACCACCATCAAGCAAGCCAAAGAGATGGTCGAGCAGCAGGAGCCGATCGTGTGGGACATTCTTGAGGAAGTCATCAAGGACCACCCGGTTATGCTGAACCGCGCTCCCACGCTGCACCGTCTGGGCATTCAGGCTTTCGAACCGGTGCTCGTGGAAGGCAAAGCAATTAAGATTCACCCTCTGGTGTGCACCGCATTCAACGCCGACTTTGACGGCGATCAGATGGCGGTACACATTCCGCTGTCTCCCGAAGCGCAGGTCGAAGCCAGCGTTCTCATGCTGGCCTCGCACAACATTCTGTCGCCCGCTTCCGGCCAGCCCATCACCGTGCCGACCCAGGACATGGTGCTCGGGCTTTACTATCTAACCAAGGCGAAGCCCGGCGCGAAGGGCGAAGGCCGCGCTTTTGCCAACGTCGAAGAAGTCTTGATGGCGTTGGACGCTGGTGCGGTCGAAACTCTCAGCCCCATCCGTCTGCGCTACTCGGGCGAACTGATTGACCTGACTACGGCTTACGACGATCAGGACATCATTCATACCGAGCCGGTGCAGGTGGAGCGCGCGTTCATCAACACCACCGTGGGCCGTGCGATTCTGAACGACCAACTGCCGGACGGCATGCCCTACATCAACGGGCTGCTCAAGAAAAAAGGCATTGGCGCTCTGGTCAACTACGGATACCTTCGTTTCGGACTGGAAGTCACGGTCAAGATGCTCGACGAGGTCAAGACCCTGGGTTTCAAGTTCGCCACCAAGGCCGGTTTGTCGATCGGCATCGACGACATGGTCATCCCGGACAGCAAGAAGGTCTTGGTCAAAGACGCCGAGAAGCAGGTCGTGGCCGTGCAGCAGCAATATCTGGACGGAGCCATCACCAACGGCGAACGCTACAACAAGGTCATCGAAATCTGGTCGGCGATCACGGAGAAAGTGGCCGACGAAATGTTCGGTGAAATGCAGCGGCGCGACAAGGAAGGCGAACTCAATCCGATTTACGTGATGGCCGACTCCGGCGCTCGAGGATCGAAACAGCAGATCCGCCAGCTCTCCGGCATGCGTGGATTGATGGCCAAGCCTTCCGGCGAAATCATCGAGTCACCCATCACGGCCAACTTCCGCGAAGGGTTGACAGTGCTCGAATACTTCGTTTCGACCCACGGCGCCCGCAAGGGACTGGCCGATACAGCGCTCAAGACGGCGGATTCGGGCTACCTGACTCGTCGCCTGGTGGATGTGGCACAGGACGTCATTATCAGCGAGTACGATTGCGGCACGGTCGACGGCATCTACGTGCAAGGCATCGTGGAAGCCGGCGAGATCATCGAGCCGTTGCGCGACCGCATCGTGGGCCGGGTGTCGCTCGAGAAGATCAAAGACTATGACGGCAATGTCATCGTCGACATCAATCAGGAAATCACCGAAGACCTCGCCGGAGCGATTCAGGCTGCCGGTATCGAGCGCGTCAAAATTCGTTCGGTACTGACCTGCGAATCGAAGCGAGGGGTCTGCGTCATGTGCTACGGCCGCAACCTGGCTTCCGGGCGTCTGGTCGAACTGGGCGAAGCGACCGGCGTCATCGCGGCGCAGTCCATCGGTGAACCGGGAACCCAGCTCACCATGCGTACCTTCCATATCGGGGGTACGGCGTCGCGAGTTTCCGAGCAGTCGCGCCTCGATGCCAAGAACAACGGCAACGTGCGCTTCATCGGATTGCAGACCGTTAAGTCCAAGTCAGGCGATCTGGTGGTCATGAACCGGCAGGGTTCGATCGCGGTCGTTGACGAAAAGAATCGCGAACGCGAGCGTTACTCCGTCGTGTACGGCGCCAAGCTGAAGGTCAACGAAGGCGATCCGGTCAAACTCGGCCAAGTCATGGTCGAGTGGGATCCATACACGTTCGCCATCCTGACGGAAATCGGCGGCACCGTGCAGTTCAAGGACTTGCAGGAAGGGGTCACGCTGCACGAAGAAGTGGACGAAGTCACCGGCCTGTCGCGTCACGTCGTGGGAGATTCGCCCGACGAGAAACGCCAGCCGGCCATTGTCATCAAAGGCAAGGCCAGCAAGCGCTACCTCATGCCTTCCCGCGCCCACCTGATGATTCAGGATGGCGACACCGTTTCTCCGGGAGACGTGCTGGCCAAGATTCCTCGCGAAACCACCAAGACCAAAGACATCACCGGTGGTCTGCCGCGAGTGGTCGAGCTGTTCGAAGCCCGCAAGCCGCATGAAACCGCGGTCATCAGCGAAATCGATGGCACGGTCAAATTCGGCGAGGTTTCGAAAGGCCAGCGCAAGATCTACGTGGTCGCCGACAACGGCACCGAGAAGGAATACTCGGTACCGCGCGGCGTTCACATCAACGTGCAGGAAGGCGAGCGCGTCAAGGCGGGCGAACCGCTGATGGACGGGCCGCTCAACCCGCACGACATCCTGGCGGTGCTCGGGGAAAAAGAACTGCAGGCTTACCTGGTGAACGAAATCCAGGAAGTTTATCGTCTGCAGGGCGTCAACATTTCGGACAAGCACATCGAAGTGATTGTCCGCCAAATGATGCGCTGGGTGAAGGTCGAAGACGTGGGCGACACCCGGTTCCTGCTGGAAGAGCAGACCGACAAGTTCGCCTTCCGCGAGGAGAACGAGCGCGTGATTGCGCAGGGCGGCAAGCCGGCCACTGGACGGCCTCTGCTTCTGGGCATCACCAAGGCATCGCTCTCCACCGACTCGTTCATCTCGGCGGCGTCGTTCCAGGAGACCACGCGCGTGCTCACCGAAGCCTCGATCAACGGCAAGGTGGATCATCTGCGCGGTCTGAAAGAAAACGTCATCGTCGGGCGTCTGATTCCGGCCGGCACCGGCATGGAGTACTACCGCAACGTGCGCCTCTCGCCAGAAATGGAAGAGGCTGCGGCTAAGGTACAGGCGGAAGTCTCGGCGGCGTACGAAGAAGCCGAGCGCGCTCTCGAGATGATGCGGCACGAGGGCGAAACCGATGATCTGCCCGCGGAAGTTCCCGCGGCCGAGTAATCGAAAAATGAAGGTAGTTTCGGGGGCGAACTCTTCGCCCCCGAAACTGCTTCTACACCGGTTCTAAAACCCATGCATGCCAACCCCCAACGATTGCCCTCGGAGGAACCCAGCCAACTTCCTGGTTTGCGGCCCATGCCTGTCGGCCCTAAGCTAGAAAAGCCCATGCTGCGCTTCTTCCGACTCTTGCGACTGGCCTTGTGGCGCGCCTTTGTTCACGATGCCTTCGCCACATCGAAAGCTGCGGCCTATTCCTCGATTCTTACCTTCTTCCCCGTCCTGCTGATTATCGGGTCGGCTTTGGCGAGTTGGCGCAAAGGCCAGCCTTATTTGCGGGAGATCACTTACGCCTTGGGAAGCATTCTGCCGGCGGGCGGAACTACCGCCCTCAATTATTTGAAGGGAGCCGCGCAACATCCCGTCGGCCTGTTGACCACGACCTCCCTGATCACGCTGTGGACCGCATCCGGCGTCATGATTTCGTGGATGGACGGTTTTCGCCGCTGTTATGAACTGCCGAAAACCTGGGGCTTGGTGCAGGAGCGCCTGATCGCCTTTCTGCTGGTGGTTTTCGCGCTGATTCCCATGACCTTCGCCACGCTTCTGGTCGCGGTCGGCAGCAAATTCGAGACTCGCCTTCTGCCCTTTCTCGACCCCGATTTCAGCATCTACATCTTGCTGCTCTGGGGCGCGATGCGCTGGCTGATCGCCACCCTTACCAGCATCGCAGTGATTGCTCTGATCTACCATCATGCGGTCCCGCGCACCCAGCCCTGGCACAGCGTGATGCCGGGCGCCATGCTCGCCACCATCCTGTGGTTCTCGGTAACCGTCGGTTTTCGCGCCTATCTCCAGCATTTCGGCGACTTTGCCACAATTTACGGATCGCTCGGAGCCGCCATGGCGCTGCTGGTATGGATGTACATGATTTCCCTGGTGGTTTTGGTGGGGGCGGAATTCAATG
This sequence comes from Candidatus Sulfotelmatobacter sp., assembly GCA_036514015.1. Classification (GTDB taxonomy): domain Bacteria; phylum Acidobacteriota; class Terriglobia; order Terriglobales; family Acidobacteriaceae; genus Sulfotelmatobacter. The sequence goes on along the minus strand of DATBYA010000162.1, from coordinate 76,790 downwards.
CCTTGTTATTTCCCCGCGCCATGCTGGGAAAAGAGTTGACGGCAATCCACGGCCCCAAGGTGGCGCACCCGTAGACTTGGGGATTGGTACGTCTCTCTCTACTCGACGCTCGCAGTGCCGTAGGCCGAGACGTAGCAAACTACGTCGCAACGATTCTGATGGAGGAGGGAGGTTGAGAGTCAGCCAGCCAGAATCGATCTCCGCTCCCTCCGCGCACAACCCTTCTCCCCGCCGCGCAAAAATCATCTGCACCATCGGTCCTGCCTCCAACACGGAAGTCGCCATGCGCGACCTGCTTCGGCTGGGCATGGACATCGCTCGCCTCAATTTTTCCCACGGCACACACCAGGATCATGCGCAGAACATCCGACGCCTGCGGCGCGCCGCCGAGCGCGAGGGACGCACCATCTGTATCCTCCAGGACTTGCAGGGCCCGAAAATTCGTACGGGATGGCTGCAGAGGCACGAGCCGGTCCTGTTGAAGACCGGCTCAGTCGTGACCATCACGGCGCAAGATGTGCCCGGCACGGCCTTGCGTATCTCCACCACGTTCCCCAACCTGGCCCGCGAACTCACGCTCGCGGCCCGCATCCTGCTCAGTGACGGTCTGATTGAGCTGCGAGTGTGCGGCATTCGCGGAAACGACGTGCTGTGCGATGTTCTCAACGGCGGCATGCTGGGCGAACACAAAGGGATCAACCTCCCCGGCATTGCACTTTCCATTCCGGCGCTGACCGATAAAGATCGCAGGGACCTCGAATTCGGTCTCAGCCACGGAGTGGATGCGGTCGCGCTTTCGTTCGTCCGCACCGCGGCAGACCTCAGCGTGGCCAAGCAGATCATCGCCAGCCACCACAGCGATATTCCGGTCATCGCCAAGCTCGAAAAACCGCAAGCCGTCGATCACCTGGAAGAAATTCTCGAAGCCGCGGATGGGGTCATGGTTGCACGCGGCGATCTGGGGGTTGAAATGGCGCCGGAAAAAGTCCCCGTTATTCAGAAGCATATAATTCGCCGTGCCTCGGCGTGGCGCAAGCCGGTCATCACGGCCACCCAGATGCTGGAGTCGATGATCGAAAATCCGCGCCCTACGCGCGCCGAAGCCAGCGATGTGGCCAATGCCGTCTTCGACGGCACCGACGCTGTTATGCTTTCGGCGGAAACCGCCAGTGGCCAATATCCTCACGAATCGGTCGCGATTATGTCGCGGATCGTGGTGGAAGCGGAACGCAACATGGGCGACTTCGTCCAGTTACGCCGCCGGCGAGAACACCGCGGACTTTCGGTGGCTGAAACGATCTGCGAATCGATTGCCCACGCGGCGGAAGATTTGCCCATGGGCGCCATCGCGGTCTTCACGGAAACCGGGAACACTGCCCGCATGATTTCGAAATACCGCCCGCCAGCCGCCATCTATGCCTTCGCCCACCTCAAGCCAGTGGTGCGGCGCATGAATCTTTACTGGGGGGTGCACCCGGTGCACTGCCGCCCGGCGTTTTCCGCGGAACAGATGGTCACCATGGCCGAGCAGGATCTGGTCAGCCGCGGCCTGGTGAAGCCCGGCGATGTTCTCGGAGTCGTCGCCGGCACGCGCCAATCTTCCGGTTCCACCAACCTGATGCGGCTGCACGTGGTCACCGACGAAGAAGCGGAACGCATCGCTCATCCCACAAACCCCAACCTTAAGAATCCGAACCGGAAAAAGCCCTACCCACAGAAACCGCTCTCCGCCCGCCGCCGCAAGCTATAATCCCCCCCTATGCCGCAAGAGATACTCTCGGTGGCCATCTGGGAACCGATCCCGGATATGGAAGCCGCGTCGCTGGCGACCCTGCGCGAACTGAGTTCCGTCGTCGCTACGAAAGGCTATGGGCGCGATCTGCTCTACCGCGACCGCGAATCGCACTACGTTCTGCTGCGCCACTGGAAGTCGGAAGCCGCACGCAGCGCCGCACAAGAAGATCCTGACATGCTGCGCTGCTGGTCTCGCCTGGGAAATGAAATTCAAATCGTAAAAGTCTACGAGACCCTGACGGAACTACCTCTAGGGAGCCGGAAGTGAAAAGACTCGGGGGAAGAGCCTGGTGTAGAGATCATCGCCCCGGCGGTGAGGCCAGAGCGAGTTCGGCCCGCACCGGGCACGATTTAGAATGGTCTCTTGCCTGAGAATCCCATTCGCGAGTTCCATGACGATTCCGTTGACCCCAAGGTTCGCGGCTTCCTCCACCTGCCCGACACTCCCAACGGCGACGCCCTGGTGTTAGCCCATGGCGCGGGCTCGAACGCTACGGCACCGCTCCTGGTTGCTCTGGCGGAGACATTCCGCAGCACGGGATTCACCGTGCTGCGTTGCGATTTGCCGTATCGCCAATCCAAGTCTTTCGGTCCGCCGGGACCGGGAGATGCAGCCCGCGACCGCGCGGGCTTGAAAAATGCGCTCGCCGCCATGAGAAAAATGACTTCCGGCCGCCTCTTGCTGGGGGGCCACTCCTACGGCGGACGCCAGTCCAGCATGCTGTGCGCCGAGAGTCGACCGCAAGCGTCAGACTTGGTTGCCGCCCTGCTGCTGCTTTCCTATCCGCTACATCCCCCGCGCAAACCCGAACAGCAGCGCACCCAACATCTGCCCGACCTGAGCACACCGGCGCTCTTCGTTCAAGGCACTCGCGACCCTTTCGCGTCAGTTGCCGAGATGGAGCGTGCCCTGAAGATGATTCCCGCGAAGACGAAGCTCCTGGTGGTGGAAGGTGCCGGTCACGATCTGGGATTCAAAGGGAAGGCAATGCAGCAGACACTGCCCCGACAAATCTGGTCCGAGCTAGCAGGACTTTTATCGTAGGGACGTTGCCGGCAACGTCCCTCTCACCATGATTCGGAGCACCCGCCGGCAGAGACGTTGGCCAGCGACGTTTCTACCGTCGATCCGTGCAATCCGTGGCCAATCTTAGTTCACCCATCCCGACTTCGATCCTCCGTTGCCTTTGTGGGTGTCGTCATCGGGTGGAATGTAATTCCCGTGCTCGTCGAAGTGGACTTGGCGGTCATGCTTCGACATGTAGACCTCAAACTTCTTCGCCGCCCGGCGCCGCTTCCAGCGGTAGTAGGAATTGCGTGCGCCGTAGTAGCGTTCCGCGAATCCGACGTGCACCAGCGCCGGCTTGATGCCGCGTCTCACATAAAGCCAGCCAAACAGTAGTCCGCCCAGATGGGCCACGTAGGCTACGCCGCCGCTGCCGGACATGGCAAACGCCAACGTGACCACAATCAGGATGCCCACAAAGTACTTGGCCTTGATCATAAAGGGGAACGGAATCATCATGATTTCCTGGTCCCCAAACAGCATTCCAAAGGCGATGAGAATGGCGAAGACTCCGCCCGAAGCGCCCAGCGTACGCGTCCCGGGATTGCCCAAGATGTGCGCGTACGAAGCGGCAATCGTGGTAATCGCCGCCCCCACCACTCCAATCGAAAACAGTTCCAGGAAACGCCGCGTACCCCACGCGCTCTCAAAGGCAGCGCCAAACATCCAAAGGCCGAGCATGTTGCCGAACCAGTGCCAGAACTCGAAATGCAGAAAACCGTAAGTGACCAACTGCCAGATCGCGCCGTGGACTACGGCTTGCGGTTGAAGGGCGAGGTTATCGAGAACAAAAACTGGGACATCTGCTTGCACTCGCATGAACAGCAGGAGCAGGAGGTAGATGCCCGTGTTGATGCCCAGCAGCCAGATCACCGCCGGGGTGAACGGGGGCAGGCTCAACGTCATGGGTTCGCCGGTTCGCCGCACAGATTTTACCTCGACTTTTTACCTCGACTTTACCTAAGGTCCAATTCTACTCGCACCAGGGCGAGTCCAGCCGCTTAGCGCTCCGGTACCGGTACCACCGGCAAACTGCGATGACCCGCGCGGTCCACTGCCCGCACCGCGAAGATGGCATTATCCTTCGAAAGCTGGAGGGTCGCGCGCGTCGCGTTGCCAGCTTTCTGCGCGTGTTCCCATTCCGGGCTGGTCGTGGCGCGCCATAATACCTCGTAATCGGTGGCCAGTCCGCCCGGCGAAGCCTCCCAGCTCAGCGTGGTGTCATTCTCCAAATCCCTGGTCAGGATATGTACGTTCGCTGGCGGCGCCGGCGCCGAGGCCAGCGATGCGAGCGTAGCCGCGTTCAGACGCGCCACGCGCGCCACATAGTCATAGTCCACAAATTTGAGCAGATCGCCGTAGGGGACGCCGTTCTCCGTACGCACGTTCTGGTGTTGATGATGAAAGTCCTCGCGAAATTCCGTGAAACGCACGGCGGCGAATCCCTGCTGGTTGAAGGAATAATGATCGCCGCCGCGCAGAAAGCGATCGAGCCGGAACACCAGCATCGGCTTCAGGCCCACGTCATAGGTCCGGCCAACCTCTGCGATATACCGTGCCAGCTGCCGCGAACCGGAATCGCTTTCCCCGCCCAAACCACGAATGCGCCGGAGGTCCTGCTCGGTGGCCGCCGCGGGCACGCCCTCGGAGAAAACTCGCACCACGGAATGATCCTGTTCCGCGCTCTTGTCGCCGCCGACAATGTCGTTGTTAAGGGCCGCCTCCAGGTCCCAACCCTGATCTTTGGCCATCTTCGAAAAGTGCTTGCTGCCGTTCAGACCCTGCTCTTCCCCCGCCACGGTCAGAAAAACAATGGTCGCGGGAAACTTCAGCTGGCTTAGTACCCGAGCACATTCCAGGCTGACGGCGGTGCCGCTGCCATCGTCATTCGCTCCGGGTGCGTCGCCGATGCCATCGAGGATGTCGGTGTTGCGCGAATCGTAGTGCCCGGTCACCAGCACCATTCTTTTTGCGTTCGCGGCGTCGGTCCCTTTCAGAACCGCATAAACATTGGTGATTTGCGTTGCCTTCGGAATGCGCTCGGTGGGCTCTTCGGTAAAGCTGTCGGTCTTCACTTCCAGGCATCCGCCGCAATCTTTCGCATAGCGCTCGAACTCCGACCGGATCCACTCGCGCGCCGCGCCAATTCCATGACCCGCGGCAATCGATGCCGGATCCTGCGCCGAAAGGGTCAGCCGAGTTCCGAAGCTGACAAGTTTTTCAATGTTGGCCTGAATTCGTTGCGCGGAAACCTGCCGCAACGCCGCCGCAATCTGCGAATCGGCGGCGTAACTTGGCTCAGATTTCGCAGACTGGGCCGTAGCCGCCATCGCTACCGACAGAAGCGCGGCCGCAATCCAGCGCATTCCGCGAAACCAATGGAGCATGGTTCAATTTCCCCTTCTAGCGCAAATGTCGCTCCGGGAGAGCGATTCCCGCTCCTCTAGAAAAATCGCGCGTCTACAGCTCGTGCCCCTTGACCTACAGCCGGGGAGGCCTCTAAATATTAACAGGAGGCTCTAACCGGCGAGGGAGGCTTTATGGTTCTTTGTCCCGAATGCGACACCAATCTGGACGTCGATGAGGAAGAGGTCGATGAAGGGGAAGTGATCTCGTGCCCGGAGTGCGGCACGGATTTTGAAGTCGTCACCACCAGTCCGCTCGAATTGAAGGCCGTGGAAGCAGGTTACGAAGAAGAAGACGACGACGAAGCGGAGGAGAGCGAAGACGGTGACTATTCTTAAACTTCGTTCGGGCGGGCCTTTTGCAAAGTTATTTCACCTGGGAGTTTTCCTGATCGTACTTCTCTTGCCGATCTTCAGCCCGCAGAAAGGGCTTCTCGCAGCTTCCAACTCCAAGGACAAAGACAGAGCCAAACCCTACGCTCTCATTGCCGGGACGGTCTGGGGACCGGATGATCATCCGGTGTATGGCGTCACCGTGAAAATCCGCCGCGCCACCGATAAAGCCAAGAAGGTTCGCTGGGAACTCTATTCCGACCACATGGGTGAGTTCGCCCAACGGGTTCCGGCTGGCGAAGCGGACTATATTCTGTGGGCTGATCTTAAGGGCGTCAAAGCCGCCGACGGCAAGCCTCTGCGGCTGGTGCAGCAGGTTACGGTTCACATTTATAACGACGAACGCGAAGACACTGGATTACACCTGACCCACTAGAAACCGTCGCGCATGCCCAGTGTTTCAGCCGCCGGCGTCGCCCGTGCACTTCCCAACCATTGATGAGATAGCTTCTGGTCGGTAGTTGGCTGCAAGTTCTCCGTGAGACAATAGCGGCAGCATGAATCGCCAGGGATCCTTGATCAAGGCTTTGATTGTGACGTGTGGGTTGCTGGTAGTTTTGGGTGTGGTGTCCAATGCCGCGGCCGACAAAAAAGATAAGGCCGTGGGGCGCCTGCTGCTCGGCAAGGTGCTCGATCCGCAGGACAATCCGCTACCCGATGCGATCGTCTACTTGACCAACACCCGCACTCGATCGGTGAAGACCTACATTGTGGGACCGGACGGCACCTACCGCTTCCCGGCGCTCTCCACTGCCATCGACTATGAGGTTTACGCTCAGTATAAGGGCCGCAAAAGCGACACCAAATCGGTCAGCCAGTTCGACGACCGGTCCCAGGTCTATGTCGACCTGAAGGTCAATACCCGGTAGGTCGTTGCCCGGGAACCCGTCCGGCCCGAACCTTTTCGCGCAACTTTTCAGGGTGCTTCCGGGTTCAAACATAGTTAAGGATACCCGTCTGGAGGAAACTGTGAACGAATTGCACTCGTCTCGTAAACCCAATCGTACCGCCCTGGCCGCCAAGTCCGTTTTGGCGTGCGTGACATTGCTTTGTGCCGTCTCTGCTTTTGCCCAGGGCGGCGCCATGAGCCCCTATCAGGGTGAAAAAGACGGCGTCAGCGCCGGCGGCAAATGGATGGAGTTTCAATCGGAAGACAAGATGACCGGCGCCCACAAAGTCCGCTTCGAACTTGTAGCCAACAATTACTTTCGCGAAGATCCTAACTACCCGCCCCGAGTCGACCTGTTTTGCGAGAATGGCAAGCTCAGGTTGGCCGATTTCAATCCCGGGGTCCGACTTCCTCCCCCCAATCGACCCGGCTTCTGGGGTCAGCCGCAACTGGAAGTGATGGTTCGCATCGACGACACGCATGGCTATCATGGCTGGAACTGGGAGCGCGGCCACTTCCTTTCCATGGACAAAGGAACCACCCGAGGGCTACTCGGTGCGCAGCTGTTTAATATCGAACTCCCGACCGCCAGCGGACGGCAGATTGCGGAGTTCACCCCCGCAGGCTTGAACCTGGATGAAGTTCGCAAAGCCTGCGATCTCACGCCGAAAAAACCCAGTAAAGACTAGCGAATAGTAATAGTAAAGATTAGAGAATAGTAAAGACTAGCGGATAAAGAGGCTCATGTCGGGACAGCCGCCTCGGCTGTCCCGCTTGGGCGCAGACGCGACAGGGGCTCGAAACTGCTGGCGCAACCCTTCCGGCACTTGCCTTCGCCACCTGCGACTGGCACCTTTAAGGAATGGATAGCAGTGCGATCACCGGGTTGGCGTTTTTTCTTTTTGTCGCCGGCGTGCTCATTTACAGCGTGATTCTCTACAACGGGCTGGTGCGGCTGCGCAATGAGAACGACCGCGCCTGGGCCAATATCGACGTGCTGCTCAAGCAGCGTCACGACGAAATCCCCAACCTGGTGGAGACGGTGAAGGGATACATGCAGCACGAGCTGCAGACGCTGCTCGCCGTGACCGAGGCGCGAACGGCGTCGGTGAACGCGGCGAGCATCGGCCAGAAAGCGGTTGCCGATCTGCAAATGGCGAGCGCGCTGCGCGGACTGTTTGCCGTGGCTGAGAATTATCCACAGCTTAAGGCCAACGGAAACTTCCTCAAGCTTCAGAACCGCATTACCGAACTGGAAGAGCGCATCGCCGACCGCCGCGAGTTTTTCAACGACGACGTCAACACTTACAACACCCGTATCGGCCAAATCCCCGACGTGTTCGTGGCCAGCTTCATGAGCCTGAAGCCGCGGCTGATGTTCAAAGTCTCGGAGGAAGACCGTAAGCTGGTGGAAGTGAGTTTCCAGGGCCAAAGGGCTGCAGGACTGTAGCGGCGGGGTGGGCTGTCGTGTCGTGTCCGCCCCCCACAGGTACAACTCCCTCACCCGTACCACTTCATCCCAACAACCTGGCCGCGTCCTTGGCGTAGTAGGTGAGGATGATGGTGGCGCCGGCACGGCGGATGCTTAGCAGGGATTCCATCATGACGCGGTCGCGTTCAATCCAGCCGTTTTGGGCGGCAGCTTCAATCATGGCATATTCGCCGGAGACTTGATAGGCGGCCAGGGGCAGGTCGAAGCGGTCGCGGGCGGCGGCGATTACGTCGAGGTAGGGCAGGGCGGGTTTGACCATGATCATGTCGGCGCCTTCGTCGATGTCGGCTTGGATTTCGCGCATGGCTTCGCGCCGGTTGGCTCCGTCCATTTGATAGGAGCGGCGGTCGCCGAATTGCGGAGCGGAGTCGGCGGCCTCGCGGAAGGGGCCGTAGAAGCCGGAGGCGAACTTGGCGGCGTAGGAAAGAATCGGCGTATTTGTGAAGGCAACGGCGTCGAGAGCGCGGCGGATGGCGGCGACGCGGCCGTCCATCATGTCGGAGGGGGCGATGATGTCGACGCCGGCTTTCGCCAGCGAGACTGCGGTGCGGGCCAGGAGATCGAGGGAGGCATCGTTGTCAATTTCGAAACTTGACTGCGCGGCACGCGCGGCCACGGATGCCAGCGTCGCGATGGCTCTTTCTTTCTCTTCTTTGCTCTTCACCATGAGCAGGCGCTGCGACGGCGTTAGGGCGTCTCGAACCGCCGCACCCAAGGATTGGGGCGTGAACGTCTGTTTCACGATTCCGCAGTGGCCGTGCGACATGTATTCGCAGAGGCATACGTCGCCCATCAGGATCAGGCTGGGGAGTTCGCGCTTCAGGGCGCGGGCCGCGCGCTGGACGATGCCGTCGTCGGCCCAGGCGCCGGTGGCAACTTCATCTTTCGTGTCGGGAAGGCCGAACAGGATGACCGAGGACACACCCAGGGAGTGAACTTGCTGCGCCTCCTTGACCGCTTCGTCCACCGACAGATTAAACACGCCCGGCATGGAGCGGACTGGCTTGCGAACACCCTCGCCGGGACAGACGAACATGGGATAGACGAGTGCGTCGGGAGTGAGGCGAGTCTCACACACCAGGTTGCGCAGCTCGGCGGTGCGGCGGAGGCGGCGAAGACGGGTTACGGGAAATGCCATAGGTCACCAGGGGAAGGATTCGATCAATGCCCTCCCTGTCGATTCTAAAACATCTTTGGATTCGGGGGTCTGGAAGTGCGGCGGTAGATCAAAACCCTACGACTTCGCCCGGGGCAGGCCCTAGTCTCGCCAAAGAATGGCGAGGTTTGAGCGAGCACCTGACCCGTGATCCCCCAACTGCGACTCCGAACGGCTATGACCAAAGTAACCAACGACCTGCCAGGCGCTTTCGGGATGACGAATTCCGTGACATAAAATAAAGAGGGATGAGTTTGTTCGCGCGCCACCGTTGGTTTGCCGCAGCGGCCGGGATCACACTGGCTTTTGCCGGCGTGTCTCTGATCGCTCATAAGGGCACCGGGTTGACGGCATTTTCCGATCTGGGGGGACTGGCGTTGATGCTGGTAGCCGCCGCGATCGCGCTCGGCAACGCTCTGGCCCGCCCCGGGCAGGAGCGCAGTTTCTGGGCGTTGATGGCGCTCGGATTCTCGCTCTGGGCGTGCAATCAGGCAGCCTGGACTTATCGCGAAATCGGGCTGCATCGCAGGTTTCCCGATGCATCTTTCTTTGACGTCATTCTCTTCTTCCATGCGGTACCGATGATCGCGGCGGTGCTCTGGCGCCCGGACTTGGCTAAAAGAGAAGCCAGAAATCATCTCAGTCTGCGGAATTTTCTGATGCTGTTGGCCTGGTGGATTTTTCTTTATGCCTTCATTGTGTTTCCCCACCAGTATGTAGCCCTGAACGTCGATCTGTATAACATCTGCTATAACCGGCTTTATCTGCTGGAGAACATCCTGCTGCTGGCTGCGCTGGGGCAAGCGGTATGGACCAGTTCGACCGGATGGCGCCGTCTCTATCGGAATCTTTTTTCCGTTGGTCTGCTTTACGCCATTAACACCTGGGTGCTGGGGTGGGCGGTGATGAGCGGCAGGTATTACTCCGGAAGCCTGTACGATGTCCCTTTCATCGGGACGTTGGCGTGGATGGCGGCCACCGCGTTATCGGCGCGGGAATGGGGTCTCGAGAGCCGAGAGATCAATTTGCACCCGCGATGGAGAAAAGTGATTCCGCGGCTCGCCATGCTGACACTATTGTCTCTGCCGGGATTGGGACTGTGGACCATACTGTTCGATAACTCGGCTCCTCCCACCCGAGTGTTCCGGGTTGCGACCGTGCTGGTGGCGATGTTGCTGTTGGGAGCGTTTGTGTTTTTGCGGCAGTATGTCCAAGACCAGACTCTGGTGACCCTGCTGCAGAAGTCGCGCCAGGGATACGAGGGCCAGAAGCGTTTGCAGAGCGAACTGGTGCAGAGAGAGAAGCTGGCTTCGCTGGGAAACCTGGTGGCAGGAGCGGCCCACGACATCAACCATCCCTTGACCGCAATCATGACGTATTCGGAGCAACTGTGGACGAAGGAGCGGCTCACCGACGAACAGCACGCGCTGGTGCGCAAGATTGTGAACCAGGCTGGGCGAACCCGTGATCTGGTCGCGGACCTGTTGAGTTTTGCCCAGCAGTCGCCCGCGGAGAAAATTCCGGTGGACGTTGGTATGCTGCTGCAGCGCGCGACCCAGATGCTCGAGTTGCGCCGTTTATCGGGAACGATCCGGGTGGAGCTCTCCATTGACCCCGGTTTTGCCCGGGTGCAGGGCAATGCCAACCAACTCTTCGAGGCCTTTGTCGAGATCATCGAGAACGCCATGGATGCTCTGGAAGAGTCAGGTGGAGGGTCGCTGGAGATTACAGCACAACTGGAGGGCAAAGAGGCCGTGCTGCAGTTTTCCGATTCCGGACCGGGCATTCGCGAGCCGCAGCGGGTTTTCGATCCGTTTTACACCACCAAGCCGGTTGGAAAGGGTACGGGCCTCGGTCTGAGTGCGGTGTATGGAGTAATCCAGGATCATAGTGGCCAGATAACCTGCCAGAATAAGCTGCATGGCGGGGCGCTGTTCGTAGTGCGGATCCCGGCCTTGATGGAGTCGGCGGTGCAGGTGGCCGGCGCGGGCGGCAAGTAAGCACATTGGCCGCTGAACGTACACAGCATTCCGACCCCGTGCCGAGATTCATCTCTGGGATCCCCCTCCGTAATCTCTGAATGATTTCTTCCTGCGCTTCCCTAGAAGCTCTCCCTTCAAGGGACCTCCAGCGCGGCGAGTGGCGTTGCCGCGGATGGGCCTGGGGGTTAATTCCGTGGAACTAACCTCACCGATCGTCCGTAACCACGTCTAACAGGCTGGGCGAAGCTGTGCCCTTGCCGGAGGATTTATGAAACTCTCTGCGATGAAGCGCCTGACGCTTGCCACGCTGGCGACCACTTCTCTAGCCCTGCTTTGCGCGGCACCCGCCCGCGCCGACGAATGGTCGAAAACCTATAACCTCAGCGGCCAGCCCGAGCTGCGAATCGAGACCTCCGACGCCAACATCCGCGTCACGACCTGGGATCAGAACCGGATTGAGGCCAAGGTCATCACTTCTCGTTACAAGATCGGCGAAGGCGGCATTCGCGTGGAAGAGCATCAGAGCGGAGACTCGGTCGAAATTGATGTGCACTATCCGCACCACAACTTCAGCGTCGAGTGGGGCGACCATCGCGTGGACATCCTTATCCAGATGCCGCGCCAGGGTCGCGTCAACCTGCGTACTGGGGATGGGAAGATCGACATTGCCGGACTGAAGGGCGAAATGGATCTGCACACCGGCGACGGCTCCGAGAACCTCGAGGCGGTGGACGGAAAATTGCATGCCACGACCGGCGACGGACACATTACGGCTCAGGGACGCTTTGACGAACTGGAGTTGAAGACGGGCGATGGTCACGTGGAAGTCCGCGCGGCGGCCGGATCTTCGCTGACAGCGGGCTGGAGACTGGAGACCGGCGACGGCAACGTTTCTCTCGAAGTCCCCGGCGAACTGGCCGCCGACCTGGACCTGCACACCAGCGACGGCCACATCGATCTCGACATGCCCATCACCACCGAGGGCCAAACTCGGCGGAACGAATTCCGCGGTAAGCTGAATGGCGGCGGCAGCCTGCTGACCATTCGCACCGGAGATGGATCGATTCATTTGAGAAAGGGCTAAGCTCGACTTCCGGCCTGGGCTTCTGACATAAGGCTTGACGCCTGGGCTTATACTACGGGGTCTCAGGGTTTCAATTTTCATATCAACGAGGGTTCTCAATGGCCATCGTGCGCATGAGTTTGGTTGCGTTTGCGATCTTATTTTCTCTGTCCTTAGCCAACGCGCAGCAGGCGGGAGTGGCCAAGCCTGAGCCGGCGCTGGACGTCACGTCGATGGACCGGAGCGTCGATCCTTGTGTGGACTTCTTTACCTATTCCTGCGGCGGGTGGATCAAGAGAAACCCCATCCCCCCCGATCAATCGTCGTGGGACACTTATTCCAAAATGCAGGACGAAAATCTGGCGCGTTTGCGCGGGATTCTGGAAGCTGCGTCCGCGCCAGATCCCAAGCGCAACACGGTCGACCAAAAGATTGGCGACTACTATGCCTCCTGTACGGACGAGAAGGCGATCGACGCCAAGGGAGCCGAGCCGCTGAAGCCGGCGCTGGAACGGATTGCCAAGATGAGCGCCAAGGCGGAAATCGCTGACGTGGCCTCGGCCATGATTGATGACAACGTGCTTTTCCGCTTTGATTCGATTCAGGATTTCCGCGATGCCAATCAGGTTATCGCCGACGCCGACCAGGGCGGACTCGGTTTGCCCGACCGCGACTATTACACCAAAGACGATGCCAAGTCGGTCGAACTGCGCAAGCAGTACGTAGCTCACGTGGGGAAAATGTTTGAGCTGCTCGGCGACCAGCCCGAAACCGCAGCGGCCGAAGCGCAAACCGTGATGCGCATCGAAACCGCTCTGGCTAAGGGTTCGATGACGCGAGTCGAGCGGCGCGACCCCAAGGCTCTGGACCACAAGATGACCAGCGCGGAGCTGGAGAAGATTTCTCCCGAGTTCCGCTGGACAGCTTATTTCGCCAAGGTTGGAATGCCCGCGCTCTCGTCCTTGAATGTCGCCTCGCCCACCTTCTTCAAAAGCATGAACGAAGAACTGGAAAAAGAAAACCTGGCGGATTGGAAAACCTATCTGCGGTGGCATCTGGTGCATGCGGATGCGCCCTCTCTTTCGGCTCCATTTTTGAACGAGAACTTCGCATTTTATGGGAAGACGCTGCGCGGACAGCAGGAACTGCAGGCCCGCTGGAAACGCTGCACGGAAGCGGTCGACCGCTATTTGGGAGAGGATTTAGGCCAGGCGTACGTGGAAAAGTATTTCACTCCGGAGGCCAAGCAGCAGGCGCTGAAAATCGTGAAGGAAATCCAGATAGCGATGGACCAGGACATCAAGAGCTTGCCGTGGATGTCTCCGGCAACCAAGCAACAGGCGCTGGCCAAGCTGCAAGGGATGGCTAACAAGATCGGATATCCCGACAAGTGGCGAGACTACAGCAAACTTGAGATTGTGCGCGGAGACGAACTGGGCAACGTGGAGCGCGCACGGGAGTTCGAATTCAACCGACAGTTAGCCAAAATCGGCAAGCCAGTGGATCGTGGTGAATGGGACATGACGCCGCCGACCGTGAACGCGTATTACGATCCGCAGATGAACGACATCAATTTTCCCGCGGGCGTGCTGCAGCCTCCGGCCTTCGATCCGACCTCCGATGCAGCGCCCAACTACGGTGACACCGGGGGTACCATCGGACACGAACTAACCCACGGGTTCGACGATGAAGGACGGCAGTTCGATGCCCACGGCAACCTGCGCGACTGGTGGACTCCGGAGGACGGAAAGGAATTCGTGAAGCGCGCCAGTTGCGTGTCAGACCAGTATTCGACCTACACCATCATCGATGACATCAAAATCAACGGCAAGCTGACTCTGGGTGAAGATGTGGCCGATCTGGGCGGCCTGCTTCTGGCCTACGCGGCGTGGAAGGATGACACCAAGGACCAAAGGCTGGAGCCGATCGATGGCCTCACCCCCGATCAGCGCTTCTTTGTGGGTTACGGCCAGAGTTGGTGCGGCGAGACTCGGGATGAGACCAAGCGGATGCGGGCCACGGTCGACCCGCATTCTCCGGAAAAATATCGTACGAACGGCGTAGTCTCAAATATGCCGCAATTCCGGGAAGCATTTCACTGCAAGGCGGGCGCGCCTATGGTGAATCGGAACCGTTGCCAAGTGTGGTAACCAATGCGGAAGAACTGCCGATGCCTACACTTCAAGCCCGATGGAGCGCATCAGTTCAAGGCCGTTGCTTTTCGTAACGATGCCATCGCGTAGCTTGTAGTCGAAGGTCATTCGGCCGTTCGCCAGCTCATCTTGAAAATGGACGTTGCGCAACTGGGTTTCGACCGGACCGCCGATGTCGGTCAACGCCAGATCATGCGTGCTCACCAGCCCAATTGCGCCGCGCTTCACCAGCGCGCGTACGATTCCCTCCGCGCCGATGCGGCGATCTTTCGAGTTTGTGCCCTGTAATAGTTCATCCAATAGAAACAGCACCGGCCGATCGCCTCTGGCCAAATCGAAAATCTGTCGTAGACGGGTGATCTCGGCATAGAAACGGGAGCTGCCTTCCCGCAAAGAATCGTTGACGCGAATGCTGGCCCCCAGTTGCAGCGGCGTCAGTGACAGGCGGCGGGCTCGCACGGGCGCACCCGCCATGGCCAGCACAACATTGATTCCCACCGCCCGCAGCAAGGTGCTTTTTCCCGACATGTTGGAACCGCTCACCAGCAGAACCCGTATTTTTCCACAAATGTTGACGTGGTTGCGCACGAAGTCTGCCGCTGGAACGAGCGGATGTCCGAGTTCTTCGGCGTCGAACGCGGCCGGACCACCGGTAAAATCCGGAAACGGATCGGAGGGATGCTCGAAGCTATAACCGGCCAGCGAAACAAGAGCCTCGATCTGTCCCACGGCATTCACCCACAAGGGCAGCGCACTGCGATGAGCGTTGCGCCAGCGTTCGACGGCGAATGCTACTTGCACGGAGTACATGAGCGGGGCGTCGATGATCCGCACAAAGATGTTGTGGCGCGAGTTGATCCGGTCAACTAAAGTTCTGAGGCGCGCGATCGCCTGAGACCCGGGGACGCCGCTCGAGAACAGTTCGCGCTGCAGCGCGAGCAATTGTGGCGACTGGAACGTGTGCGCTTCGACCCGGGCGAGCAGGCCTGAAAGCAGATCCAAGTCGCGGAATGCGTGCTCGGTTTCCCGCAGCACTTCCTCCAATGGTTTCTTGAGCCGGTAGGTGAGTATGGCTTCGATCACCACCATCAGCGCCAGCGGCGTTGCCACTCCCCACACGGCCCACACGATGGCGCCCGCAACCGCCAACGCAGCCAGAAACGGCGACAGCCATCGGATCCACAACGGTTTCATCTGGTTCGACGATTCCGCCCACTTCAGCAGTGCGGCGGGATGAACGCCCACGCCAACATCTTCGCCAAGCACCGCCACATCCTCTCGCAGATCGAGTTGATCGCGCAGTTCGTTCACTGCGGCATGGCGCTCGCGGATCTGTTCCGCTGTGGAGGGAGCGAGTAGCCACTGTGCCAGGGTGTCTTCGCCCATGCGCGTGCGGGCGGTCGAAAGAAGTTGAAATAAGCTTCCCTTCCCGAACAGGTCGAGGTCGCTCGCGTAGGCGTGGTGCGGATCGTCAAAGCGATCGCCGGTTTCTCCGAATTCGGCCCAACGATCTTCAACGCGTGCCAGCCCTTTTTCATAAAATCCGGCGGCACGTTGAGCCAACTCGCGCGCCCGAAGAATCCGCGAATGACGGTCCGCGATGCCTACGAACGCCGCCAGGGGAGCGGCCAGCCACCAGGGTGAGAAATAGTGCCCGGGGAATGACGCCCATGCCATCAATCCGACGATGAGAGCTAAGAGGAGTCGGAGGTTCCCGAGGCGAAGGTGAATTTTCTGATAATAGGCAACGCGCGACTGACGGAGGTCTCGACGCTGAACGTATTCTTCGGAGGGCGGCACTGGCTAAAAATGTAGCAGGTACACCCAGGGCAAGGAAGGGCGCCTAGGGAGGGGGAGGACGCGACGCTACTGCAAATCAGCTTTGTCGGGATTGTAATAAAAACGGAAGCGGAGCGCGAGATACGGCCCCGTGAATTCGCTGGGTAGTGGGGGGAAAGGATTGGAAGCGGTGATGCTGCCCCATGCCGGGCGATCCAGGGCGGTGTCGCCCGAGGTGGCTATCAGGCGCATGTCCGCGACCTTGCCGTCCTTTGTAATGGCAAACTCAATGGCGAGTTTCCCTTTCTTCATCTCGGCAGACTCGGGAATCAGGTGATACCAGTTCTGTCGCACATCCTCCAAGATACGCTGCAGATAAGGTCCAAAATCTACGCCTTGGGTGTCGCTGAGAATTTCGAAGGGACCCATTTGGGCGCCGTGAGCCCCAGTCCCAAGCCCGAAGTCGCCTCCCTGACCAGCACCGGCTGCCCGGTTGGCTGCCACTCCTTGCGTAGCCTGCTGAATCGCCTCCCCCGGCGTCATCGCACCCGCGTACTTGCTGAAAGAGTTATTGGGACGGGCGGGCGTCTGCAACTGTGCCTGCTGATCGCTCTGGAACTGCGGACGAGGCGGGGGCTGCCCTTGCGGCTGCTGAGAAGGCGGCTGGTTCTGAGCCGCCGCTTGTGGCGGTGCAGGCTGCGGGGCGCGCGGACCCGTCATTCCAGGCGCGCCCGGCGGAGGCGTCGCCAGAATCTTGCGCAATTCCTTGGGATCGAGCGCGGGGTGACGCGAGGTCGCGATGCGATCCTTGTCGGAGGCAATGTTCGTGTTCGGTCTGCGCGTGGGCTTCTGCAAATCCGGCGGCAGTGCAAGGAAGGTAAGGTTCTTATCCTCGGTCGCCATGGGCACAACGACTGCGGTGTGCCAGCCAACGAATTTCTCGATCAGGTTTAAGTTCCAGAGAACAATGGTGAGCACCAAGTGCACGATGATCGAAATCCAGATCGCTTCGCGCCAGCGAGAGCGCTCCAGATCGTCCTGCAACTGGATGAGCAGGTGTGGCACATGCGCATCGAGATCACGGTAGGCGGTTTCCCAATCCTGCTGGTCGTAGAGGCCGAGTTGTTCCGGTTGCGGCTTTTCGGGGGGAGCCACCGGATCCTGGAATGGAATTTGCGTGATCGGCATGCGCTGGGCGTAACTGAGAACGCTTAACTGTAAAAGCTTAGCTGTATCCGCCACTCATTAGACACAGGATACACTCGCGGCGTTGCATTCCGGCCTGGCAGGAAGTAACGCAATGCGCGCGCGATGCTCTACAACCAAGTTGCTTCTATTTTCGCATCTTTCGGGGGATTCTGCTCTCCCACTCTCGGGCCACGACTTTAGTGTGTAAACATATGTAAATGAGAGATTTGACGCCTTCCAGTTTGCAGGTTGGGACTCTCGTGTCAGGGCTTCAATCCCGAGCCGGGGCGGTTCGGCCGAGCGAGAGCCTCCCCTGCGCACGTCGAAGGGGATCTGGCATGAGAGCCTTGTCAGTCTGCGCGCGAGATGCTTTACTTCCCCTGAAATACGGCTTCGGTCAGGAGGACGCGGCAGGGTTTGACGCGGATCTCCAGAGAACAGTCAGGGTTTTGCTTTGGCGATGCCTGCGAGGTTAACTTTGGTTCCGTGGTCGCGAATTGCATCAACGATCTCCAGCGCCAACGCCAGGGCGCGACGGCCGTCTTCGAGCGGAACCACGGGCGTGGAGCGTTCTCGCACCGCGCGGAGAAAAGCCTTGAGCTCGGCATGCAGCGGTTCTTCCGAGGCGACCGCTGGTTTGGTGACGCCAATCTGAGGATTTACCGAAGGCGATCCGGACATTGCTCCGGACTTTCCTTCCGATACGGCTCCCTCCTGTCCCACGGTGAAGACCAGCACCTCCTGGCGTCCGTAATCGAGCGAAACATACTGCCTTGGCTGAAAAAAACGCAGCTTGCGCACCCGCTCCGTGGAGACGCGGCTGGCCGTAAAGTTCGCAACGCAACCCGATTCGAGCTCCAGCCGCACATTCGCAATGTCCACTTTGCCCGACAAAATGGGCAGTCCGACGGCCCGAACCTCCTTGACGGGCGATTTGGCGAACGCCAGCACAATGTCGAGATCGTGGATCATCAGATCGAGGACAACGTTCACATCGAGTGAACGTGGAGTAAACACGCTGAGCCGGTGCACTTCGAAAAACATAGGTTGCGTCAGCAAAGGAACGATCGCACGAACCGCTGGATTGAAGCGCTCGAGATGCCCGACCTGCGCGATCCGCTTGTGCGTGGCCGCGAGCGAGACCAGTTCCTCGGCATCCGGCAGCGATGCCGCCAGCGGCTTTTCGATCAGCACGTCCACTCCGGCCTTCATCAACTCGCGCGCCACAGCCAGGTGATGCACCGTGGGAGCCGCTACCGAGGCGGCTTGCAACTCGCTGCGTGTGGTTAACATCTGCTGGACTGATCCGAAGCCCCTGCATCCAAACTCGCTGGCTACGGCGTCGGCGCGGCTTAAATCCGGATCAACCACCCCCAGCAGGCGTACCGGCTCTCCTTGTTGTTCCAGTTCCTTGTAGACTCGGGCATGATTACGTCCGAAGACGCCTACGCCGACCACGGCGACGGAAATCGGATTTTGCGAGGGCAGAGAAATTCTCGAGGGCCGGTTGCCGGAAGGAAATTGTAAACGTAAATCAGAGAAAGAGCATCTGCATTAGCTCCGTTGGGCCGGCCGTTGCAGAGTCGGGCATTCTAACGTTACGGAAAACCGCGGAAAGGATTGAATCGGCCCCATGAGGACGATCGCGCTGCTCACCATCTCCAACATCTTCATGACGTTTGCCTGGTATGGGCATCTGAAATATCGCGAGGTACCGCTCTACAAAGTAATTCTGATCAGCTGGCTGATCGCGTTCTTTGAATATTGTTTCCAAGTCCCGGCAAACCGCATTGGCTCCTACGAGTTCACCGCGGCCCAACTTAAGACGATCCAGGAAGTCATTACCCTTACTGTCTTCGCCGCGTTCTCCGTGCTGTATCTGAAGCAGCCGCTGCGGTGGAATTACCTCGCAGGGTTCGCGCTGATCGTCGTGGCCGTGGCCGTGATCTTTAAGAAATGGTGACGCAAAGGTCTTGGATGTTGGGTTTGGTCCGAGCTCGAGGTCTGAGGTTCGATGCCATAAATCCAAGACCTACCCCGAAGACTTGCGTTGAAACGCTACTATCCGCGCGAGCGACCCTGCGCTTTTTTCAGGATCGCAATCTGCCCGGCATGGTAAAGCTCGTGCTGAACAACTCCATATAGCATGTGAGAGAAGTCGTAGCGTTTGCCGGGAACGCGTTCGCCGAGGCGCGAGTCGGGAAGAGCCGCGACGGTTTTGACGAGAGCCTGGTGTATGCGTCTCGTCTCGGCTACGGCCTTGCGCCACGCTGATTCTGTAGGCGCGGACACAGGTGGAAAATTTGCCAGACCGGTAGGTTGACACTTTTCTCCGCTCAACCTGCGGGAGGCTGCGTTGTCCCACACCGCAATGTGCAAGACAAGCTCCCAGATGCTGTGAACTTTGGGCAGGGGCCGGGCCGCGGCCATGGCCGCATCGACATCTTCCAACAGTTCGAGTAGCGAAGGCCCATGCCACGCACTGCCCTCAAAGGCGCGGCGAAGTTGGTCGGCGATGCCAGTAGCTTCCGATCGGGTTCCTGTATGTGGAATTTTCATCGAATCAAACCTTAATTTCTTTATTTTCCTTATTTTCCTAATTTCCCTCTGCGACAATCGCGATTCCCAGCGCGTTCGCCGTGTGAACAATTTTGTCTCCATCGAGCAGCAGGCACTTTCCTGCATCCAAAGCGAGACAGGACGCTCCCGCCGCCTGCATGACTTCGATTGTCTTCACTCCAATTACCGGTACGTCAAAGCGCATATCCTGATTGGGCTTGGCGATCTTAACCACGGTCAACGCCCGGCTCAGGGTAGACGCTTCGCCATGCAGCGAACGCATGATCTCGCCCGCGCGCTCGATGGTGGCGTCGGTACCCTCCATCGCCTCGACCGCGACGCAGGCGGATTCGGCAATGACTACCGTCTGGCCAATATCATGCTGTGCAAGTTGGCGAGCGATAGCTCGTCCATACTCGATGTTCTTGCGCTCCTGCTCAGTGGGTGCGCGCCGTGTCAACGCACCAGTTTTCACCAGAAGGGGCTCCAGCAGCCAGGTGGAATTTTCCAGCGTGATGCCCTCATCGGCCAACAATTTCGCGATCGCACCCAGCAGCGAATCGGTGTTGCGGGTGGTGAGCGAGAGCAAAAGCTTGGCCAAGCGCCAGTCTGGCCGTATGCTGGAAAAGATTTGCTTGTGTCTCACCTGACCCGCCATCACCGCGCGCCGCACACCTGCGCGCTGAAAAGTTTCGATGAGCTTGGATAGTTCCCCCAGCGAGAGCCAATGAACGGAAACCGCGCCCTGCGATTCGATCTCCGGAAAGGCTTCTTCCTTGATCGCCGCCACCACGACCTCATATCCCTGGGCCCGCGCCGCATCCAGAACGAGAATGGGAAACTTGCCATTGCCGGCGATCAGGCCGAGCTTTTCGGTTTGCGAAGGCATGAGGTCGAAGCCACACGCCAAAAGACCGGCGCGGAGTCAGTCTAGCATTTGGCGTTGTAGAAGGAATGTTGCGAGCGGCAGCACCCGAACGAGAGCGCCAATCCGCTGCGCCATCGTTGGTTCCCCCCGAAGCTGCGGATCAGTTCTTGACGTCCTTCTTGCTGACAGAAGACGGATAGCCCTGCCAGACATACTGCAGCGCCTCAGGAAGCGTCTGTTGTCTCACCGCTCGGTCCACGTGCCCAGCGTTGCGGGCAAACACGAATTGGTAGTGATATCCCTTGGCCGCGAGTACCTTCGCCATCTGCTCGTTGGCCAGAACCCAGTCGTGCATGTTGTCCCGCATCGCGTTCGGATTGAGCAAATCCCGGTCGCCAACTTCCATCCACAGTCGTATCGGCTTCACCGGGCTTTCCGGGATGAGATGCTCGTGAAACTCCCAGGCGCCATGCCGTGCTTGCGGACTGTAAGGCCACTGCTGGTTTACAAATGTTCCCGAATAGGTGAGAACACGGTGATACAACTCAGGGTGATACCACGCCATGATCAACGCGCAGGAGCCTCCGGAGCTGCCACCCGTGGTCGCCCTGCCATCGGGATCTTTCGTCAGTTTCACATGGGCCTCTGATTCCACCAGAGGCAACACTTCCTTTTCCACAAACTCGGCATAGACTCCCGACATTGTGTCGTACTCAAGACCGCGTTCACTCCCTTGCGCGTCCCCGCTTCCGTTGCCGATCGAAATCGCAATCATTACTGGGACCTTGTGTTGGGCGATCAACGTGTCCAGAGTCGAGAAGAGCAACCGGTCAGGCCCGTCCGCCCCCACCATGAAAGGCGCGACGCTGCCCGCGACGTACTGCTTGGGAACATAGACGGCCACCTTCCGCGTATAAGCAGCGGGATGGCTCGTCGTAACCACCAGCTTCGCCGGGTCGGCGGGATCTGGAGTCCCGAAAGTGCCCGCGCTCCGGCCAATGCCGGGATAGATTTTGCTGTCCGACGAGTTCATCGTGAACTCGATCACGGTGCCCGTAGGACTGCCATCCGGGGCAGCCGCATCGATGTGAACCTCATGCGTCGGGCCGAGGATGAAATTGCCGTCCGCGTTCACGGGCGGGTTTGAGCCGTCGGGCAATTGCTTGGCTGAGACAAAGCCAGCAGTGTTCGGGTCCCGCGTGGGCGGCGCCACGCGTTCGGTCGGTTGCGCCGGCGCCGGAGTCTGCCCAGAGAATGGATGGCCGGAAACTGCATTGAGAGCCGGGATCAGGCCCACCAGAAGGCAAGTGCTCAGATAACGGAGGGAAGAAGTCATGCTGTTATTCTGCCGCATTTTACAGAGCGGTCAATGAGTACAATGTCCTGATAGCGTCAACCACAGCCAAAAAAGCCAAGCATTTCGTCTCTGGCGACGTTCTTCTATGATAGAGGGGCACTCCTGATAAAGAGTCTTGCTTTAGCGGATCAATGAATACTTGTCGGAAGATGCTGTCGTTCGGAGCGCTTTTTGTCTGCGCTGCGACTTCGCTCGCGCAGGTTCCTCTCGCGCCGCTCGACGCCAAACACTTCGCCTCCATCGACGATTTCGTCAATCACGAGATGGCCCGCCAGCGTATTCCCGGTCTCGAACTCGGCATCTACAGTCGCGGCAGCGTCCTGCTCGCCAAGGGGTACGGCCTAGCCAACGTCGAGCTCAATGTGCCGGCCAAACCCGAGACCCTCATGCAATCCGGCTCCGTCGGCAAACAGTTCGTCTCTGCCGCCATCATGATGCTCGTCGAAGAAGGCAAAATCTCTCTCGAGGACAGCATCACGAAATACTTCTCCGATGCGCCCACCGCATGGAAGCCCATACTGATCAAAAACCTGCTGTCGCACACGTCGGGTCTGTCAGAGTACGAAAGCCCTGACCGCACTGGTCCGAACGGCCCATTCTATTTCCGCCTCGATTTCACTGAGGATGAGTTGGCAAGGAAGATCGAGTCCCTCCCCATCGAGTGGGCACCGGGCGAGAAATGGGACTATCGCAACACCAACTACGCGCTGCTCGGCATCATCATTCACAAGATCACAGGCATGCCGTATGCGGAGTTTCTCAGCGAGCGCATCTTCAAGCCGCTCGGCATGATCTCAACCCGGCTCATCAGCGACCGCGACATCATCCCCAACCGCGCCGCCGGCTACGAGATCGACCGCAATGGCGAGCTCAAGAACCAGCAATGGGTCTCGCCAACCTTCAACTCCACCGCCGACGGCACGCTCTACTTCAACGTGCTCGACCTGGCCAAGTGGGACGAGGCGTTGTACGGGACGAAGCTGCTGAAGCAATCGAGCCTCGACCGGATCTGGACTGTGTATCCGCTAAATGACGGAAAGCCCAATCCGGCGGGTTACGGCTTCGCATGGTTCATCGGTGCGCAGGACGGTCACAAGCGCATCGAGCATGGCGGTGCCTGGCAGGGATTCATCTGCAGAATCTCGCGCTATCCGGACGATAGCCTCACCGTTGCGGTGCTTACTAACCTCGAAGCCGGCTATTCCAATCCGAGCGTAATCGCACATGTGGTCGCTGGCCTAGTCAATCCGGCGCTGACCGTACCGAAGCTGGAGACAATTGCCGACGACCAGCCGGAGCTGGCCGAGCGTCTCAAGAAGCTTCTGGACGAAATTGTCTCGGGCAAAGACATCCGCCCCGAAACCACCCCGCAAATGGCGGTACTCTTTACGCCAGACACGTCGAAACGCTGGCAGCAAAGCCTCGCGAAACTCTGGCCCGAAGGAACACTCACGCTCGTGAAGCGCGATAAGGGAACCGAGGGCGAGCCGGAATGGGTCTCTAATTACCGCCTGAGCAAAGGCGGCGATGCTATGCTGCTGGTATTCGGCTTGGGCGCCGACGGAAAAATCGGCATCCTCCACCTGTCGCCGAATCGCGAATACCAGTGAGCGCCTGATGGCCGCTCGCTTTTGTTTCCAGGCATTTTGGCCTCCGTTCCAAGACGGCAGGCTAGTACAGGTGTGCAGCCTCCAGTTGCGGCTACTTGGGTCGCATTACGGTTGATAATGCATTGACAAGCTGGAGTCAAGCGATTGTGTTAGCAGTCGATTTCCCGTTGCCAACCAAAGATCGAAAAGACAGTGAACCACAAGGCCATCCAAACACTGTAAAAGATAGATTGAGTCCACGAGTGGCGTGGCCAGCCGATAATGCTGTGCGAGATGTACCCGAAAAGCCGATCGAAAGTTATCCAGAAGACAAGCAACGCGGCGAAGCGGCGCAGCTTACTCTCGCCCATCTAATTTGAGAAGTTTGCCGTTCTGTTACGTTCCATTTCCACGGCAGTTTACACCTTATAATCATTGCGTTCCCGCACCACAATTCTCGAGAGCCTTTGGGAGCGTAAGAGTTGAAATGACATCCGTCTTTCACGTATTTTCTTCTGCTCGCGGTCGCCTCTGTGAGTCTCGCAACCGATACGACCCGCCTCACTCAAGAGGACGACATTCGCGAGACAGTGTTTCGCTACCAATTCGACCACAACGCTTCTGGCTTGCAGAAGAGTGCGAAGGGTTATTTCCTAGCAATAGGCGAGAAGGGTGTTGACCCGTCAGCCGAGTTCATGAAGCGATTCGCTCACCACAATCCACCGGTCCATAAGGGGTCGGCTTGGCGGACAGGCAACAAGGGCTTGTTCTTTCGGGTTACGAGCATCGCGTGGATTTTCTGACACAGAAGTTGAAGTCGTGGGAGGATACTACGAAGGAAATGTACGCTCTTCAGGCAACACCTACACCGTGAAGAAGGACACTGGCAAATGGCAGGTTACAAATGACAAGATGGGCACCATCTCACACGGACCTGATATCCCGTGTGTTGATTGTTGATAAATTGCCATACGCGTTTTAACCCTTGATCCAAGATCGGGCCGATTCTCGGCGAGCGTAATCGTCTGATTTCGTCAGTTATGCTGACGTTGACGCTTGGCGGGTCGGGTCATCGCATTATGAAAATCGGCGTCCCATGTTATCCCGCAGATTCAGCCCTCGGCGCACTTCTTTTCTTCCTGTTTCTCACTGTGAATATCGTCTATTCCCAAGGCGTGAAGACTCCCTTCGATCCAGTGGCTGCGAGTAAACGTCCTTCACTCGCGAAGCGGTTGAATGCTTACACAAACAGCTTCCGCAATGGGCAGTGGGGCACGCTCTACGACCTCGTGTCGGACCAGAATAGAATCAGCGTGGAAGAGGGTAAGGACAAGGTGTACAAGCACATGTTCATTTCCGCGATGCAGAATACCTACGAGATGCGGCACCTTCAGAAGTTCACACCCGTTCGGACGGAATCGGGACTCTTTGGATATGACATCTACGGATGCGGGGAAGTTCCTGGGCGCGACGAAAGCATCGTGGCGGTCCGTGCGGTGTGGGAGCATGGTAACTGGTTCTTCACGGATTGGCAGTACACCTACCCTTGGGAGCCTTGCTCGCGCCTCTCTGATCCTACGTGGAAGCCTCAGATTCCGCTCAGGCTCGACGGCCCGATGATGGAACTGGTGTGCATTCTCAACCCCTGCGAGCTCTAGATGGCGAGTCGGTCGGAGCACGTGATTCGTCGCAAAGGCTTCATGGAGTTAGTCCGACCGATTCCTGGAAATAGTTGGCGTTAATTCGCCATCGAGCTCATCGACCCGACTCAGAGGCGAACAAATGGCACAAGCTTGTGCCATCGCCCTTACACTGGTTACATCAATCACTAGAATTTTGCCCCCGGCCCGGCGTAAAGTGTGAGGCCGTGAGAGCCCTGATTTTAAAAGCGATGCTGGCGTTACTTACCCTTCTGGTTGTGGCGCTCGCATACGCCGTTCCGCAAACGAGACAGATCTGATCATGCTGTCCGTTGTCACTGAGTCGTGGCCAAGCAAACCGATGGGGGCAAAGTTCTCCGACGAGTCGCTGCAAGAATGTCATGTTTGTCCTTCTCTTTCGCAAGGCCAGGACTCGGTGGCGTTTGAATCGTTCTGCAGGTAGCAAGTGGGTCGTTTTGAGTACCGTCGCGGCACTTTCAAATTGAGGGAGTTCATTGTGGGTGTGGGTAGGTTAGCGGCAGGCTCATCGACTATTGTAGCTTCGCGTACTCGGCCTTGGCTTGCTTCAGAATGGGGAGGTCAGGATCAGCGTCTTTCCATAGCGTTAGGAAATCCTTGTACGCAGTCAGTGCCCGGGCGCGTCCGACATCGGCATCCGCCCCGTGCGAGGCTCTCGATTGCAATGCATTGGCACGAGCCAGGCCCAGATGCGCCAATGCTCCCGTCCAGCAGTTCCACACTATCCCGCTGTGGTCGATAATTTGCCGGAACTCGGTGGCTGCAGCGCTGCCCTGTCCGGCTGCCAGATATGCTTCGCCGCGAACATACTTCGGGTAAAGACAGGAGACGTTGCTGCCGAACGAAATTAGTGCAAATTCTATGGGGGAGGCTGGTTGCAGTGCATCCATTGCGATATCCGGGTTCTTTTTGTCGAGCCCTAATTGCGCCTGAATCGCAGGCAGCCAAAGAGAGTGAATCTGCGTATCTAATGGGAACTGTCTCTCGAGGCCTTTCGTCAAGGACTCAGCTCGTGTCGTATCACCTGCCATGGCAAAAGCCAATGCGGCTTCGACCTCCACGCCCTGGCTTGCGGGACTCAGCTTCAGAGCCTCTGCTGCCGACTGCCGGGCCTCCACAGGCTTGCCGTAAGCCGCTTCTTCGAGGGCTGCGTTTGCTTGCCACACTGCGCCAGTTTCCTTACTGTCCGCTCGTATGGCCGACTCTACGGACCGCTGGGTCAGTTCCCGAGCTTGGATAAGACGCCCCCCGTAGGCGTCAGTATCGGCCGCGAGCGCAAGCCCAAAGTTCTCATACTCCGGCTTGCTTGAGTACCACTGTTGCTGTTCCTGCAGCGCTGCGAAATCGCCGCTGAGAAAGGCGAGAGCGTAAAGAGCATTGTGTAGACTCACGTCATCTGATTTTCGTCCCTGTGCCTCATTAATCATCTTTCGTGCTTCATCGAAACGCTGCAAGGCAAGGTTGTAGTTAGCAAGATTCGCGTACCGATACAAGCTTGCTGGTGCCAGGCGCAAGGCTTGCCTGGTTACCTCAATCGCTTTCTCATACTGCGCCAGTGAAGCGAACAGCGTCCCATAATTGCCGTATCCTCCGGGATCCCGAGGATAACTATCGATCTCCTGCTGGCGCGTTTCCGCAGCCTCGTCCAGCTCCCCGGTCACGTTCGAATAATAGTCGGCTGTAATGTCGAGCCTTTCTCGCTCGCTGGCATGCTCCCGCAACTGAAATGCTTTCGTGTAATATTCGCTGGCCCGCCCTACTTCGCCAAGGCTCCAGTAGTCGCCGCCCAATGCCATATAGGCCATGGCAAAATTTGAATCCAGTTCAATCGCTCGTTGCTGGTAGGAAATCGCTGCGCCAGTGTCTTTCTCGTGTGCGACCTTTCTGCCGATGGTGTATGCATTCAGAGCCTCGAGCGAAGACGTGGTGGCTTGTTCGAGCGAAACGTCAAACTTCTGCACCGTAGCCAGCGATTCTCCCAACTCCGGGCGAAGCTTCGATGCCGCCTGGCCCAGCGCGTCCAGCACCTTTTCCTTGGATGCTGCGGTGACCTGGTGCTGCGCCAGTGTGTCTCCGCTCTGGCAATTCACCGCCTTGAGGGCCAGCACATATTCGCTGCCCAGGCTGCCAATCGCTCCGGCAATGTAGGCTTTGCTGCCCGCCCGCTGACAAACCTCGCGGGCCACCTTGGGCGTAAGTTTTTCGTCCGCTGGGTGCGTCATCAATTGCAAGGTCTTCGCGACTTGACTGTCGGAGAGCACATTCAGGAACGGTGATTGCCCCAGCGAAACGCTGAGCGCAGTCTTGAGCGTGTCGTCGAATACCGCATCACCAGTGCTGTTGGAAAAATCGGCGAGAACGATAGTGTCTTTCTCGGTCAGCAACTTGGGTTGCTGATGAAAGCGGTAATAGTAGATTCCGCCTCCGAGCAGACCAGCGACGAGCAGGCTCGCGACGAGAACAGTAAATGCAATCTTTCCACGCGATGCCCGCGGCATCGCAGGCACGGGCCCGGAAACTTTTGCTACCGCCGCCGGGCCCGAAGATGGCCCCGTGGCCGCCACCGAAAAGCGACCGCTCTCGGTATCGCGCTTCAATCGTCGCAGGTCGGCGCGCATCTCCGAGGCATGCTGATAGCGCAGCTCACGATCTTTCTCCAGAGCTTTAATGATGATCGCCTCAAGCTGCGCAGGCAGCTGCGGGTTCGAATGCCTGGGCGGTTCCGCCGGTTCGTGAAGAATGGCTCCATACGTCGCTCCGTCGGTGTCTCGATCGAAGGGCAGGCGGCCGCTGGCCATCTCATAAAGCGTTACGCCGAAAGAAAACAGGTCGGTGCGTTCATCCAGAGTCTTGCCGGCAACCTGTTCGGGCGACATATAGCTCACCGTGCCCAAAGCCGTGTTCCTGGCGGTGAGATCTTTGTCGGGAAAGGTGGACTCGCCGATCGTGGGATCGTCCGATCCCGACGCTGATTCCCGCTTGCTGATCGAATCGGTCCTCTTGGCCAGCCCGAAGTCGAGAACCTTGGCGTGCCCACGCTTGGTGATAAAGATGTTGGCGGGTTTGATATCCCGATGAATGATGCCCGCCGCATGCGCCGCATCGAGCGCGTCGGCGATGTCAATGGAAAGCGCCAGCAGCAGATCGGTTTCAAGCGGACGTCCGGCGATGCGGTACTTCAGCATTAGGCCATCGAGATATTCCATGGCGATAAATGCTTTCCCGTCCTGTTCACCGATGTCATAAATCGTGCAGATGTTGGGGTGGTTCAGTGCAGATGCAGCTTGAGCTTCGCGTCGAAAGCGGGCGAGTGACAGCGGGTCGCGGGCAACGTCCTCGGGCAGGAATTTTAGGGCGACAAAACGCTGCAGGCGCGTGTCTTCGGCTTTGTAGACCACGCCCATGCCGCCGCCGCCGAGCTTCTCAACGATGCGGTAATGCGAGATGGTCTGTCCTATCACTGGCGCGAATCTTACGTCTGCGAAACGGGTAAGTCAATGAAAGCCGTGGAGTTGGCGGAATCTCAGGCGGTAGTTGACAGAGAAGTCGCCACAGCACAAGCTTGCGCTTTGCTTTCGCCTGTCTCGCGCGAACAAAAAGCGCATCGCGTTCGGAAAAGCTTGGAATGAGGAGGAACTGTTAGTTCTCGCCCGCAGACTCCTACGACCACATCACTGGGTTTTTGAGTGTTTAACCGGCCTGATTTAAACAGCTAGGCGCACAAAAAGCGGATACTGTCACCACCCGCCACCGGCTCGGCGGAAGGCGTCGAGGCTTGCAAGTCTTCGCGCCGGACCATAGCATTCGCATTCTACACAAGGTTGGAGGGCCGACCGAATCGGCGGCATTTCTTTTCCGTCAGGGGAACCTTGAGCGCCCCGTCGCCGGATGTGGATGTTACAGGGCGCCAGGTTCGGATGGGCTACCCACCATCACTAGCAGTAAGGCGCGACAGGTGCTTCTAGTCCGTCTCATAGGGGTTGCGCGATTTGGCCATAACGATCTGCGCGATAAGGCGACGGAATAATCGCCGGATCCATAACTGTCGCAAATCGCTCTGCACTCATCGACCCCACGACCGGGGTTTTGAGCCAGTTAACGCCGTTCCTGAAGGAGTGAATTACTCTCAGGCCCGGATATTCATCGCAAAGGTGCGACAGTTAGGCGCATGCGACAGGCGACGGCGCGACCGCCCCGAAATGCGGGAATGAACTTCCAAACCGCAGTAGCAGCGATCATGTTCCGGTCAGCGGCTCCCACCATTTTGGCCTCTCGAACCTTTCCCGCGGCATCAATCACCAGATCAACCAGTTCCTCTGACTTCCGAGGTGGGACTCGAAGAAAGATTGTCTGGGGTAAGGTGCCGACCATGAGGCCTCCGGAGACGGGATTCGACTCAGCGCATTTGGTTGAGCTCACCACACCGCACGCGGTACTGGTCACCTTTCCGTCCTCGTAGATGTATGTAAAGCGTCTCAAATGAAAGAGGGCGGCTCTCGGGGAAACACCATCCGGCTGACTGCGGACACCGCGTGTCTGGGCATCCAGAATGGCTGCACGAATCCGTACAAAATCCGCTGGAGGCCGCATGTCGGCAAGTGCATTCCATGCCTCCTGCTCGCGGCTGCTGTAAAGATAAGACCAAACAAATTTTCAACACTTTGATTTTCGCAGTCCGCAAGCGGAGTAACTGCTCCACTGGCAAGGGAGACGGAGCCGACAACTTACCGTCACTATTCTTAAAATCTCTCAACTTCTGCGAGTCAAGGCGGGCGCGCACGTTCTCAATTTGGCGGTCAAAATGAGATCGGAACTGAGAACTCACGTCCATTAGCCGGTGATGCTCAAACCGCAATAACAGGGTCGGAGCAAAGTCAAGTTCGCTCAGGGCCAGATTCTCGAAACCATCCACAGCACGGGCATCGCCGGTCCAAATCTCGATGCGGCCGTCCAGATCAGTATCGGCTGCGCTAAAGAAGTCTCCTCCAGTAATCGTTCGCAGGAGCCGGGGAGGCTTCTCCAGCGAGTAGATCTGGTATGTCATGCTCGGATCGGCATCGGACTTCTTTACTTGAAAGGCGACAACCGGTTCACCCTTGCTTTGATTCCGATCATCCTTGGCGTCCGCTTTTCCCTTCGAATCGTGGACGCCCAAGCCCAAATCCGCACCCAATGCATCGATATCGATCTGCGATGCCTCGGCTACGACCAGGCTTTGCTTATCCCACCTGAGTCTTGCTTCACAAACTCGCTTAAAAAACCCCCCGTTAGCTGCAGGCCCCACACTCACACTCACTCCAGTGTTGAACTTCACCTCGAACTTACCGTAATACGCATTGCTGCATACGACTTTGTATGTTTGGCTACTGCAGAAACTGGACACGAGGCAGAAGAGTGTTGACCAGAACCATGCCCTGACACCAGGAGCACGCGGCGGATGCGCCATTATGATGCTTGGATTGGAACGATTTTGGGGTGGCCCGCATCCGAGTTACCGCTTGATCGGAATCGGCAGTGTCGATAGTGTACCGCGCTCCACGGTCCGGCACGGATACCAATTTCCCTGCAAGCCTTCCGCTGTTGATGGATCGCCACAACGCTCAATGACCAGCGGTCAAAACGTGAAAATCGCCTTACATTCAACGACCCCAAGCGAACGTGGTGCCGCGTTATTTCGGCATCACCACGATTTCGTCTTTCGGCATGGTGTCCAGCGTCGCCTTATCGATGCCGAGGTGGGCCATGACGAGCTCCGGCGGTGTATGAGTGAGCCACTCTGAGAGCGCCAAGTCCTGATAGACACTGCTCTTGAACATCTCCAGAAATCGCAAGTCGGTGTCACCGGTATTTTGAACGTAGTGGGGAAGCGTCTTCTGGACATAGCCAACGTCTCCGGCTTGAAAGTCCATTGTGCGAGCGCGGCCTCCAGTAGCGAATACGGTCATTCTTCCCGCACCGCTGATGTAGTACTGCCATTCGTCGGCATTGGGATGCCAGTGCAGCTCTCGTATTCCTCCGGAATGGACGGTGACTATCGCCGCCGCAATGGTCGTCGATATCTTGAACTTACTCGAATCGATGATCCGCACCTCGCCTCCCTTGGTGCGCTTGGTGACCGGTTGCTGAGATGTACGAAAGGCAAAATCGACGGGGGATAAGCCGAGCGAGCCGGCGGTTGCCTTCAGGTCCGCAGGCAGCGGGCCCGGCACTGCGGCCTGGAAGATAAACTTCTCGCGCCGCGGCATTTTCTCCAGAGCCTGCTCACTCACGCCGAAGTTTTTCGAAAGCACGTCGTGGGGCGTGTGCGCCATCCAGTCGGTGAGCAGCACGGTCTCGTATTCCGAGAAGTTGCCGTCGTCGAAAACCAGCAGAAACTCGCAACCGTCGGGATTCAAGCCCTGAATGGAATGCGGAATTCCCGTGGGAAAATACCAGAGATCGCCTTCCGCTACGTCGGCGACGAAGCTCTTGCCCTCCGCATCAAGTCCCGTGATGCGCGCGTTTCCATAGAGCATGATGGACCACTCGCCAGCCGTGTGCCAGTGCAGCTCTCGGATGCCCCCCGCGGTCAATCTCATGTCCACGCCTGCAATCGACTTGGAAACCGCAAGCTCGCGAACCGTGACCTCGCGCGACCATCCACCCTCCTGCATCCGTTTGTGAGCGAGTGCAAAAGGATACTTGAACGTCTGCACGCCGCCTGCGTCGGAGGGCGGCGGCAAGAAGGAATCTGGATTCTGGGCCTCCAACGGGAGATTGCCTGGGCTGGGAGCGCTCGTACTTCGATCGTTCCTGGTAGGGTATGGTGTTTGATCTTGGGCTAGGGCATCTACCGCCGACAGCATCCCGGTAGCCGCTAATGCCACCGACCCCATTCCTAGGAATCCACGCCGCGAAACCACGTCCTTCTTGGCATCTTCGCTCATAAGGTCCTTCCGTTTCGGAACACAAGTAAAAGGGACCTGCCGATTCTACCTTGCCAATTACAAGCTCGAGTTCACGGTTGAATGAAATGAGGTGAACCCCCATTTGCCCCACCATGAATTTCTGTTTTCCGGGCTTAGTGAACGACCAGTCGCGTGAATGGGGGTACATAGACCTGCAATAAAACGAACAAGCCTACCAGGCATGCTAAAGCAATGCTATGCCAGAATACATAGCGCAAGATGTCGCCTTCATGTCCGTACCACTCGGTCGCCGTGCTGGCCACTACGATACTCTGCGCGTCGATCATCTTCCCCATCACGCCGCCTGAGCTGTTCGCCGCCGCCATCAACACCGGAGAGATGCCGATTTGCTGCGCGGAAATTTTCTGCAAGCTGCCGAATAGCACATTAGACGCTGTGTCTGACCCGGTGAGAGCCACACCCAGCCAGCCAAGCAACGTTCCGAAGAACGGATAGAGATGTCCTGTGCGCGCGAAGGCCAGGCCCATCGTGGCGTCCAACCCGGAGTAGCGGGTCAGGATGCCCACTGACATCATCGCTGCGATCGTCATCAACGAGAAGCGCACATGCCAAACTGTCTTCCACCACATGACGACCATCCTTCGTAATGAGAGGCCCATGATGAAACCGGAGATTATGGCTGCGACCAGGATTCCCGAACCCGTGGCCGAAATCCAGTTCAACCCGAAGATCGCAGCCTCGGCTGTCGGTTTTGGAACAACGGGTGGAACACGCAGCACCATTTTGTTGAGTCCGCTGACCGGGATCTGAAGGTTCGTGACTGTGCTGGGAGGAATATGCCACGTGCTCATGAACGGGAGCATCTTTTCTGGCGTGTTCATGATCTTCTTCCCGGTGTAAGTGCCCCAGCAAAAGACTAAGACACTCAAAACCAACCACGGCAACCACGCCCGCACAACCTCGCCGCGGGAGTAACCGTGGGTACCACGAGCGGCGCGCTGCTGGTCATTCTGTCCACCGCGTCCCCAAATCCTCGTGGGTTGCCAGATCCTGAGAAAAAGGACGAGGAAAGCCATCGAACACAACGCGGCGATGATATCCGTGAGCCACGGACCATGGTAATTCGATACCAAATATTGCGGGATGGCGAAGGAAATCCCTGCAACCGCAATTGCCGGCCAGATCTCTTTCATTCCTTTGAAGCCGGCATACGCGCATACCAGCCAGAACGGAACCAGCAGGGAAAAGAACGGCAAGATCCGGCCGATCTGAGCGCCCAGGGCGACTTCGCTGTAACCGGTGACTGCAGCCAAAGCGATGATCGGAGTGGCTAAAGCTCCAAAAGCCACAGGAGCGGTATTAGCGATGAGTGACAATCCCGAAGCCTGCAGTGGCTGAAAACCGAGCCCGATCAGCAAAGCCGCGGTGACGGCCACCGGCGTTCCGAACCCGGAGGCGCCCTCAAAAAACGCTCCAAACGAAAACGCAATGAGCAGGAGCTGCAAGCGCGTATCCTGTGTAATCCCGGTCATACTCTCTTGCAGGACCTTGAACCGGCCAGTCTCACACGTCATTCGGTACAGAAAAATCACGTTGAGAATGATCCAGCCGATGGGGAACAGTCCGTAGCACGCGCCATAGATGGCTGTTATGCTGGCCATTTTGAGCGGCATGTGAAACAAACCGCTGGCAACCAGGATGGCCGTGACGAGCCCCAGAGAGGCTGAGTAGTGGGCTTTCATCCGGAACAGAGCAAGCGTTCCGAGCAGCACAAGCACCGGAAGCCCAGCGCAAATGGTCGAGAGCCACCAGTGGTCCAGTGGATCATACCCCTGTGCCCATGGTTTACTTGATGCTGAGCCAGTCAAGGCCAGCGCCAACACTGCGGTTGCTCCAACAGCCATCAGAATGCTCGGAAGCCGCGTTCCGCCTTGCGCGCTTTGCGAAGGTGCAGCCGGTTTCGGCGCAGAAGCACTTGGGTTCGAAGTTCTCGCCATGGGTTTCCTTACCGGGGCTGGTGTTGCGCCTACTGCATTCGGGTGAACCTAGCACAAAGTGGCGGTATGACCAAGCTTTTACTTGGCGGCGAGTCGCGTCAAAAAATCTCTTGCCGCGCGTCTTTTCTCCAGCGTCGAATCATAGGCATTCACATACCCTACGAGTGACTCGGAGACGATCCAGTCCGAGGCAGGGGCGTGTGGGACTCGGTAATTCATAGCCGAGGACTTGGCATCGACCTCGACGTCTATGAGTATGAGCGGCCATGCGATCGCGAATCGAAGCGATCCAAGACCAGAGCCAAGAAACCGCGAGAAGTCCCGCAGCATGCCGTAATCGGTTTGTGGCTACGCAGAAATGTCCTCATATCGGTTGGACGGCGGTAAGTTTCGTTAGTTAGAACGAATTCGGCTGCAATCTTGCGGAAATCTGCGTAGGGTCAGGTCAATTGGCGCAATATCTCGATCTCACTCACCGACCGCGGATCGGCCAAACTGATCACTTAATAATTCCGCGCTCCGACGCTTCAATAAACCGGATCAGCATGTCCACGTCGCTGCCGCGATCCGTCTCTGCCCTCAGCTTTTCCAGCGCCTGCGAAGTATTCATCTTCGAGGCCAGGAGAATTTTGTAAGCGCGATGAATCTTCGCAATGCGCTCCTTCGAAAAGCCGCGCCGTTCGAGGCCAACCTTATTCATCCCATAGGCATGGGTGTCGCGCGCAGCCGAGGTCATGGAGTAGGGCAGAACATCTTGCGTGATCGTGGTGCCGCCGCCTACATACGAGTGCGCGCCGATGCGCACGAACTGGTGCACCGGGCAGAGCGCTCCAACCACAGCCCATTCTTCCACCGTCACGTGTCCGCCCAGCGTCGCGCCATTCACCAACATGACATGATCTTCAATCGTGCAATCGTGACCGATATGCGTGTATGCCATGATCAGCAGATGGCTGCCAACTTTGGTCAGGCCCCCGCCCTTGACCGTGCCGCGATTGATGGTGACCGACTCGCGAATCTCATTGTGATCGCCGATTTCAAGCCGGGTGGGCTCGCCATTGTAGGTAACGTCCTGCGGCGCCAGCCCGATCGCGCAGAAAGGAAAGAAGACATTATCGACGCCAATTTTGGTGGGCCCTTCGATGGCCACATGCGACGCCAGACGGCAATCCTCGCCCAGTTCGACTCCGGCGCTCACCACGCAATACGGCCCGATTTTACAAGACGCAGGAACCGTCGCGAGCGGATCGATAATCGCTGTGGGATGAACGCTCGTGGAAACTGAATTCATGGGCGAAGAATGCATGAAGTCGTTCGCCGGTTCATCGTCGCCCTGCGATCGCTATCCTTCATTTCCGTTCCCGCTTTCCGCTCCGCGCCCGCGCGAACTGTCGACCAACTGACACGAAACAATCGCCTCGGCCACGCGTTTCTCGCCGACATAAGCGTAACCTTGCATCTTGGCGGCGGTCATGCCCGGTACCGAGCGCCAGCCGGTTACTGTCACTTCCAAACGAAGCTGATCGCCGGGGCTGACCGGCCTGCGAAATTTGGCTCGCTCGATTCCGGTAAACATCATGACCTTGTCGCTCCGGTCTTCGACTTCGGTCAGCAACAGGGCACCGCCCGCCTGCGCGATGGCTTCCACAATCAGTACGCCCGGCATGATCGGCAAACCGGGAAAGTGTCCCGCGAAGAAGGGTTCGTTGATCGTGACGTTCTTGATGGCAATGATTTGCTTTCTACGCTCCAGATCAAGCACACGGTCGATCAGCAAGAAGGGATAGCGATGCGGCAGAATTTTCAGAATCTCGTGGATGTCGAGCCCGGCCTTCGGCGAGCCGGGCGAAGGATCCGGCACAGGGATGCTCTCATTCATGGTTGTCTCAAAATGCTTCGTCTCAAAACGGCTTGAAGATTATACTGTACGACTTGCGCCCGAAGGTGCTTTCTAAGCAGGGGCGGAGACTAGCGCAAAGATGCCGAGCACAAAAAATGCAGCGTCCCAGCGAGCCGACCAAGCGGCTGCAGACTCAGCGTGGAGCGAACGGCTGCGCTACTTCGAAGGGCGGCAGGAAGCGATGGTCGAGACCATTCGCGAATTTGTCGCGATCGAGTCTCCCAGCGACAACAAGCCGGCGGCGGACCGCATGGGCGCTTTACTCGCGGGGCGTTTTGAGGCCCTGGGCGGACGCGCGCATGTGCACCGCGCCGACGAGTTTGCCGATCATGTGCGAATCGATTTCCCCGGACGAGAAAAGATCAAGCCGGTTCTGCTGCTCGGCCATTTCGACACCGTCTATCCGCTGGGAACGCTTACGACCATGCCTTGTCACGTCGCACGCGGTTGCCTGCACGGGCCTGGCGTGCTCGACATGAAGTCGGGCATCGCGCTCATGCTTTACGCGATCGAGGCGCTGCACACATGGCATGCGGGGTTGCCGCGACCGGTGACCGTGTTTTTGGTTTCCGACGAAGAAGTCGGCAGTCACTCTTCCCGCCAAGCGACCGAAGCATTGGCCAGAGAATCGGCGGGCGTTCTCGTGCTTGAACCTGCCGGACCGCGCGGGGCCGTAAAAACCGCGCGCAAAGGGGTGGGGGAATACATTCTCAAGGTGAAAGGCATCGCTGCCCACGCCGGACTCGATCCGGGCAAAGGACACAGCGCCATCGTTGAACTGGCGCGGCAGATCACTGCCCTC
The DNA here is from genome assembly GCA_036514015.1 of Candidatus Sulfotelmatobacter sp. Taxonomy (GTDB): domain Bacteria; phylum Acidobacteriota; class Terriglobia; order Terriglobales; family Acidobacteriaceae; genus Sulfotelmatobacter. Next base: position 39,771 of record DATBYA010000162.1, on the reverse strand, counting down.
TCGAAGATGAATGATCTGCAGCGCGGTCTGTCGGTGAATCCAGGAGTAATTCGAGGCGGAACGCGCACCAACGTGATCGCCGCTGAGGCCACCGTGGAGCTTGACGTCCGCATCAAGAAAGCAACCCAGGCCGCCGCGCTCGATCGCACGTTCCGCTCACTGCAGCCCTTCGACAAGCACTGCCAACTCAGCATCGAGGGCGGCATCAACCGCATGCCCATGGAGCGGAACGCCGGCGTAGTCGCGCTCTACAGAAAAGCGCAGACGATCGCGAAGCAGATTGACTGGAAACTCGAGGAAGCGGCGGTGGGCGGAGGCTCGGACGGAAACTTTACCGCGGGTATGGGCATACCGACACTCGACGGCATGGGAGGCGTGGGCGAAGGTGCGCATGCCGTCCACGAATACATCGTGATTTCCGAGTTGGGGCGCCGTGCGGCGCTTCTCGCGGGAATGATCGAGAGTGCTTAACGTAGCGGGATCAAGGATGACCGCATGCTCAAGTTCATGGTTGTCGTCTACCGCAGGCCCGAATTGAATCCGGCGCAATTCCGCCGTCACCTCGAAGAAGTCCACGGACCTCTGGCAAAGAATCTTCCCGGATTGAGAAAGTACACGCAGGATTATCCTGGCGCCGATCCTAAGCGGAAGGCACCCGAATGGGATGCAATTGTCGAACTCTATTTCGACAGCTGGGCTGCGATGGAGGTTGCGTGGAACAGTCCGCAGGGCCTGGTTTCCGACGCCGACCTTACTCGATTCGCTGATCTTAGCCGTACCTCCTGGTCGGCGGTGGAAGAGGTTACTACTCTTCCATAAAGACCAGGAAATAATCCATTTTGTCGCCCTTCACGAAATCAAACTGCGCAAGCAATTTGTAGCCCGCCTGTTTTGCTTCGCGAATCACCACCTCGCGGCCAACCCCGTGATTTTCTCCGTTGCCGTTGCGGTCGATGACTCCCACTTTGGCGCCCGGACGCAGCGCTGCGCGCAGGTTCTGCAGCAAAACCACCGGCCGCGCCACTTCGTGATAAGTCTTGAGCAGCAACACGGCGTCCACCGAACTGGCAGCCAGAAGCGGGTTGTCGGCCTGGCTCAGGATCGTTTTCACGTTTTGCAGCTGCTCCTTCCGCGCCCGTTCGCCGACGTAACGGATCGCCTCCGGATTGATATCAACCGCATAAACCAGGCCGCCTCCGCCCACGCGCCGGGCCGCGCGAACGGTGAACCATCCTGATCCGGCGCCGATGTCGGCCACCGATTTTCCGGGCGCGATGCCAAGAATGTCCATCACGCGGTGGATCTGAAGCCGATCCTCGCGTCCCGGGGAATCGAAAACAGAAAGATCTCCAGTGTACGGTTCGCTGGTCTTGCGCTGTTCGCCGGGCGGTGCGTCCGGCGTTTGAGCTGGGCTTTGCGCCGAAGCAAGTAAGAAATTCTGGAGCAAGATCGATAGCGCGAGCGCGATCACGCGAGGGTTTAACATCCCAGAGACCTCCGAAAAAGAGTGTATCTCTCGAGGATAGACTCTGGAGACGCCAGCCGGTAAGCGTTTTGGTGCAAATGCGGTGTTGGACGGGTTGGACGGGCTCTTCCTTTGACTACGCGGGTTGGGTAGCCTAAACTTTTCAGAGGGAGCCTTCGGCAGTGCTTTCGAAGATCGTCCCGGCGGAGGAGCTATGGGTGAAGGTCTTTTTCAGCCTTTGCATTTGCTGTTGATTGTCGCGATCGCACTTCTGGTGTTCGGCACCAGCAAGTTCGCTGCCGTGGGCAAGGGCTTGGGCGAAGGCATCCGCAACTTCAAAACCTCGATGAAAGATCCCGAAGTCGAAAAGAAAGATCCCGAAGTCGAAAAGGAAGCGGCCAAGAAAAAAGAAGAAGAAGAAAAGAAGGTGTAACTTTTCGGACGCTTATCGCTGATTCTGAATGCTCGTTCGCTTTCCCCGGCCGATCCCCGCGAAACGTCGGCGCCACGATTCAGACACGCTCTCGCTCCCGCAGCATCTCGTAAACCAAGGCGACCGGTAGCCCCACCACATTGCTATAATCGCCCTCAATACGCGGAATCCACCGCGAAGCGAGTCCTTGGATTGCGTATGCCCCCGCCTTATCCATGGGCTCGCCCGTCGCAACGTAATCGCGAATCTCATCGTCGGACAACCCGCTCATCGTTACCAGCGTGGTTTCGGAGGCAGTTCTCAGCTCTTGGTTTTCCGTTCTCAGTATTTCGTATGAGCCCGGTCGTGATGGAGCGTGAGGCGCAGCCTCATTGGCGACTGGGGGCTGGCCGCTGGCCACTCCTTCAACGATGCATACTCCCGTAATCACTGCGTGCACGCGACCTGAGAGCAGGCGCAGCATGCGCACCGCATCATCCGCACCCACCGGCTTACCGAGGATGGTCTCATCGACTACCACAATCGTATCCGCTGCAAGCACCAGATCCTGCCGCCGGGTGCGCCAAACCGTGAGTGCCTTCTCGCGAGCGAGTCGCAGCGCACACGCGCGCGGCGGCTCGATGGCAAGCGGAGTCTCGTCGATATCCGCCGGCTGCACCGTGAATGAAATCCCTGCGTTGCGCAGAAGTTCCCGGCGTCGCGGCGAAGCGGAAGCGAGAACGAGCATGGGTCTGATTCTATTGGAAGAGGTACGAAGTCGCGGCACCGAGCGAGCTTGGGAAGGACAACTGGGCGGCCCTACCTGCTGCCCACCACTCCACGCACCGAATCGATCAGCTTGGCCGAATCGTAGCCGATGCCATCTTTGAAGACCGTCTCCACGTTCTCGATGTCCTCGATTTTCTTTGACGGATCGCCTTTGATTACGACCAGGTCCGCTTGTTTACCGGCGGCGATTGTTCCGATGCGGTCCGACTCTCCCAGGAACTGGGCCCCATTGGCGGTCGCGATGTGGATCGCTTCCAGCGGCGTGAATCCCGCCTCCACCAACAATTCCACTTCACGCTGATCGCCGTAGCCGGCGATGACTCCGCCCATCCCTGTGGGGTCGAGCCCGGCCAGCAGCAAGCCGCCGGCTTGCGCGAAATCGTGCTCGAATTCCATTTCCTTCTTAAACGCCGCCGGCCATGGGGAAGTGTCGGTTCCGTATCTCTGATGCAACGAGGCTGCGTCGCTGGAACGAACGCGATTCCACAGCAGGGCACTGCGCGCATCCGGCGACAAAGCATCGAGCACGCGTTTCTGCAGCGTGGGCCGTCCTGAAAAACTTCCCATCTCAAACACGGGAAGAGTCGAAGTCACGGCAACGTGGTGTTGCACCAGATACAGAATCATGTTGTGCAGAGGACCGGCGTTCGCGTCGAGTTTTGACATCAGATCGGGATTCTCCGACTCCTCCGGGCATTCGCCCGTCTTTTTCCCGGGCTGAAATTCGGTATCTACAAACAGGCCATGTTCGAGATCATCGATCCCCAAATCGGCCGCCTCGCGAAATCCCACGGAACACAGATGCCCGGTCACTTTCGCTCCGCGTTTATGGGCGGCAGTAATGGCGGCGCCAAGCTCCGCCGGAGTGATGAACATGTACGCCTTGAAATTGTCAACTCCCTGGTCGAGCCAGAAATTTACCGTGCGGACCGCGTCCTCGGGCCCGCTGAGCTGGTGCATCTGAATGGCCCACGAGCCCTTGCCCTCTAAATACGGGCCGCTGACATGCATCCTGGGGCCAGCCATTTCTCCGGCGTCGATCGACTTCTTGAGTTCAAGGTCGGTGTAGGGCTCGAGTGCTCCGGTGGTGCGAATCGTGGTCACGCCCGCGGCAAGATACAAGCGCGGAAAACTGAACGCCATCTCGCCAAAAACTCCGTTTCCCATGGGGTAAAACATGTGGTCGTGCATTCCGACCAGGCCGGGAATCACGCTATAGCCATGCAGGTCGATTACCTGCGCATCCTTGGGAACGTTCGCGCTAGCATCGCCCACCGACTCAATCTTGCCCTTACTGACGAGAATGGTCTGATCGTCGCGGGCCGCCGCACCCGTGCCGTCGATCACGCGGACGTGGGTGAGAGCAACCATCGGTGCATTCACTTTCACAAACGGCTGCACCTTCGGCGATAGCGTTGGAGTTTGACCCAGGAACATAGCTCGGCACGCCAGCATGAAAAAGACGACAAGAGACAGTTTGCGCATGATTCTGATCTCCGTAATTGGCAAGACATCGATGCCATCTCGAGTGAACAGAGCAGGATTCTACCGGAGAAAACATCAGCCCGCAGGTGGAGTTAAGAAAGGTGGTTACGCAGCGATCGCGCGAGCTCAGAACTGGAAGCTTCAGAACAGAGAACTGCTGCACCCCTGCTAGAATCAAGGATTAACCCCCCATGGACGCCGCTTTCATCCGCAACTTCGCGATCATCGCGCATATCGACCACGGCAAATCCACGCTGGCAGACCGCCTGCTGGAGCTAACTGGATCGCTTAGCGCGCGCGAAATGCAGGCCCAGGTGCTCGACTCCATGGACCTGGAGCGCGAGCGCGGCATCACCATTAAGTCGCACGCCGTCCGCATGGCCTACACGGCGCAAGACGGCCAGACTTACCAACTTAATCTCATCGACACGCCGGGCCATGTGGACTTCTCCTACGAGGTCTCGCGCTCGCTGGCTTCGTGCGAGGGAGCACTGCTCGTGGTCGACGCTTCGCAGGGAGTCGAGGCGCAGACTCTGGCCAATTCGTATCTTGCCATCAATCATGGGCTCGAAATCATTCCTGTGATTAACAAGATCGATTTGCAAAGCGCCGACATTCCGCGCACCAAAGAAATGATTGAAAGCGCGGTCGGCCTGGACGCCTCTGACGCAGTCCTGATTAGCGCGAAGACCGGCCAGGGCGTTCCCGAGGTGCTGGAAGCGATTGTGAAGCGGGTGCCTCCACCCAAAGGCTCGCCGGACAACCGGCTTCAGGCGCTGGTTTTCGACTCCTGGTTCGATGCGTACCGCGGCGTCGTCGTGCTGACCCGCGTGTTTCAAGGTACGCTGCGCAAAGGCGATCGAATCCGGCTGTGGTGGAATGGCACAACCTTCGATGCCGAAACTCTCGGCGTGCTCACGCCAAAGCCTTTAGAGATTGACCAACTCGTGGCCGGCGAAGTTGGCTTCATCATCGCCAATATCAAGAATGTCGCCGACACGAAGATCGGCGACACCATTACTCACGACGCCGATCCCGCGCTCGAAGCTTTGCCCGGCTTTGAAGAAATCAAGCCCATGGTCTTCGCCGGACTCTATACCGTCGACGCCCACGAGCACACGCAACTGCGCGAGGCCCTGGAGAAATTGCGGCTGAACGATTCGTCCTTCTTCTTCGAGCCGGAAAGTTCTGTCGCGCTCGGCTTCGGCTTCCGCTGCGGTTTTCTGGGCCTACTTCACATGGAAATCATTCAGGAACGTCTGGAGCGTGAATTCAATCTCGACTTGATCACAACCGCTCCCGGCGTCCGCTATAAGATTACGAAGACCGACGGCAGCATGGTCGAAATCGACAATCCTTCGCGCTGGCTCGATCCCAGCGAAATCGCGAAAGTCGAAGAGCCGGTGATCTTGGCCACAATTCTCAGCAACGAAGAATACGTTGGCGGAATTCTCAAGCTGGTGGAAGAAAAGCGGGGCAAGCAAAAAACTTTCGAGTACGTCAGTTCCTCCCGGGTGATGCTGCACTACGAATTGCCGTTGAACGAAATCGTTCTCGACTTTTACGACCGCCTCAAATCCGTCTCCCGCGGCTACGCTTCCCTCGATTATCATCTGGCCGACTATTGGGAGTCACCGATGGTGAAGCTCGACATCCTGGTAGCGGGCGAGCCGGTGGATGCGCTCTCCATCATCGTTCATCGCGACTTTGCCTACGAACGTGGGAAACTTCTGGTTTCCAAAATGAGGGAACTGATTCCTCGCCAGATGTTCGAGGTGGCGATCCAGGCTTCGATCGGCGCCAAAATCATCTCCCGGGAAACGGTGCACGCCATTCGTAAGAACGTTATTGCGAAATGTTATGGCGGCGATATTTCCCGCAAGCGCAAGCTGCTGGAGAAACAGAAAGAAGGCAAAAAACGGATGAAGCGCATCGGCCGCGTGGACATTCCACAAGAGGCATTTCTGGCTGTCCTGAAGGTGGGCGAAGGCAACAACTGAGAGAGCATCCCCCGGGGTGAAGCTCCCACCTGCAGCATCGCGAAAAGCGATTGCTCCCATGAGACTTACGCAGGCTGCTTCATTTCGTTGTACGACGAAAAAACCCGTCAAATCAGAGGAAAAACGAAAGTCCGACTATCTCAAAATGTGCAAATCTCAAAATAGGAAAGAAATCGACTCCCTCGCAGCCGCCCTCATGTTAATGGACAATGAATTGCATAACTGGTTACTATTCATGACTTTAACGCTGCCTGGAAGGAGGTTTGGAAACCGACCGATCGGTCCTTGCCAAAGGAAATGCCAAACAAGGTTTTCAATTCCACAAGCTTTTCCACAGGGCCAGACCCTTTTGTGGCTGTCTTTGCAAACTCAACTTCCTAAGGGACTTACTGAGGCGGGGCTAGGGTGTTCCCTGTAGGACGTGATTAGTCTTCGGGGCCGTTTTCTCCCTCGGCCAGGGACTCAAACCTCGTGCTATTTTTCAGGAATGCCATCCTGACTTTTCCGATGGGACCGTTGCGTTGCTTGGCAATAATGATCTCGGCCTTGCCCTGGAGCTCGGGGTCATCCTGCTTGTAGACTTCTTCGCGAAAAATAAACATTACCAGGTCGGCATCCTGTTCGATCGAACCCGACTCGCGCAAGTCGGCGAGTTGCGGACGATGATCTCCGCCGCGGCTTTCGGGAGCACGGCTTAACTGCGAAAGCGCGATCACCGGCACGGCCAGTTCCTTGGCCAGTGCCTTCAGCCCGCGCGAAATCGCCGAAACTTCCTGCGTACGATTCTCGAAGCGCTTGCCTCCGCCCGACATCAACTGCAAATAATCCACGATGATCAGGTCCAGCTTGCCCCCCTGGGCCTGCTTCAATCGTCGTGACTTGGCACGCATCTCGCTCAAGGTAATGCCGGGGGTGTCGTCGATGAAAATCGGAGCGTGCGCCAGTTGCTCCATGGCGCGCACAACTTTTTTAGTGTCGTCCTGCCACAACGAACCGGTGCGCATCTTGTGAGCGTCGACCCGTGCCTGGGAACATAACAGGCGCATCAGCAGCGCCTCGCGCGACATTTCCAGCGAGAAGACGCCCACTACTTGCTGATCTTCAATGGCGGCGTTCTCCGCAATGTTCATCACGAAGGCGGTCTTGCCCATGGAAGGCCGCGCCGCAATGATCACCAGATCCGACCGCTGCAATCCCGACGTCATCTCGTCAAGGTCGGTGTAGTGGGTGGCTAGTCCGGTAATGCGCTGACCGCGTTGCAGCAAAGCATCGACCGAGCCAAACGACTCGCGGACGATTTCCTGCACTCCCATGAAGCCTCGACCAATGCGCTTGTCCGAAAGTTGGAAGATGGCGGCCTCGGCGTCGCTGAGAACATCTTCGGCCGCGTCTCCTTGGTCCGACGCCCGCGCGATGGCGGTGCTGGCGGCGGAAATCAGCCCGCGCAACAGCGCCTTGTCGCGTACGATTTTGACGTAGTGCTCAATGCTGGGCCGGTCGGGCACGCCATCGACCAGGCTCGACACGTAGGCGACGTCGCCGATCGGCTGCAGATCCTTGTGCCGATCGAGCTCCTCAATCAGCGTAATCATGTCGATCGGCCGCGAGGACTCCGCCAGATCGACCATGCGCGAATAGATGCGACGGTGTGAGTCGAGCGAGAAGTCTTCGATTCGCAGATGCTCGGCGGCCTGGTTGTAGGCAAAGTTGTCGAGCAGGATCGCGCCCAGAATCGAACGTTCGGCCTCTACGTTCGCCGGAAGAGCGCTGATGCTGTAATCGGTGGTGGCCAATGATTTCTCTCTAAAATTTGCCGGAGTGCAACACTAGCCGCAACCAGCTTGTGAATGCGACGCGCGCCCTATGGAAAACCGGGGCCAAATCAAAAAAAGTTGGCCGCATGTGCGCCTGTCCTTACGTGGTTCCAGTGTAGGCGAATAGAATGCGAAGGTCAAGTGGATGGGAACAGCGTCCGAACCAAACAAATGCGGCCCGGGCCAGCCACCCGAGCCGCACTTACGTGATTTCCTGCGCTTGCCCTATCACCGCGAAGCAGCGGAATGACCGCTTCAGCCCAACCGCGCTCGAAGAAATGCCGAGCGCCGCCTTTGCCGAAGCCAGTTGCCGATTCGTCATCCTTCGATCACGAGCCATCAACCGTCGCAGTGGCCAGCGATCCTGTCCTGCTCCGAAGAGCAGATTGGGGGAAGGAGGCCGCAACGCCCGGGGAATCCAGTTCGCGCTTGCGCACGTTTTATGGATTTCCCCCGGCAATTCACCCTCGAGAATCACCGGCTGCCGCTGACTCTGCCGCAATCATTCGGCCAGCTCAGGAAACTTCACGTTTCGCTGGACCCACTCTCCGCCAGAAACGTTGCCCCTCGCAACACAAAAACTTCGCCACCTTGTGAAGAAGCTGTGGAGGATGAGACTTCCCTGTGGATGAATGAGGAAAACCGAGAAGTACTCCAGTTCTGCCAGCAGCTTCCCCTGCGATCTCAATCACTTCCACGTGGTCAAACCATCCCTTGCCGATCAGCCATGAATCGCTCGTGCGACTACCAGGCGTTGAAATACAGATGCGCCTCGAGATCTCCCACCCATGCCGCCATTGTCCAGAAATGACCCCAGCGCACCGGTCGTTTCTCCGCAAGTCGCTCGTCCCTCTTTCCTCTTTAGAGTGAATCCGACGAGCATCTCGAACAAGAGCAGAAAAAACGCGACAGTCGCTGCCCAAATTCCGACACAATTCGCGCGCCTCTTCGCGGGCGGAACCGAGACGGTTACGAAACCCATATCAGAAAATCGTAAAGGAGGGGCGCAATTGCTCTTACTGACGCACTTAGAATTTGAGACTGTGTGTTGCGTGGCTGCGTTCTATCGCCAACCGAAGTGACTTCCGAGCTGCCCGTGACTCGGGAATAACACAGCGACTTCAGCTTTAAGCAGCAGGCCAGGTTCAGTTTGCCGATTCGTTGGTACGAATGCCTTGGGATTGCTGGATGAGCACGGAGACAATTTCGTTATGCCCCATCTTTCGCGCCCAGGCGAGCGGCTGGGCCCACGTTTCGGCATCTTTTTCTTCCGCAACCGCTCCGTGTTCCATGAGCAGTCGCACTAGTTTGATCCGGCCCCAGCGGCATGCCCAACCAAGGGGTGTGCTTTTCAGGATGTCGTCGCGATGATCTGTACGCGCGCCGGCCTCTAGAGCTGCCCGACCGAACGCGGTTACCTCGTCTTCGGTAATCCAATCGCCCATCGCCGCAATCTCGTGCAGGATGGTTCGACCGAACGATCCAACGACGTTGACGTCGCAGGCGCTTAGCACAAGTCGGAAACACTCCAGATATCCACTTCGATCTAGGTCTTTGTTGCCCGCATGCAGCCACGGTATGTGGTGCCAGAAGGTCAAAGGCGATGCGAGCATGCGGAACCAACGCACGTCGTGTCGAGACCAGTCGACGCGCTCCAACGCCATCTGCACGATCTCGGCGGCTCCTCCGTCGCCGCCAAAACGAAGCAAGTCTTCGACAAGAGATCCTTTAGTAAGTGTGGCATTCCGGAGAAAAATGCCGCGCTCCTCATCAGCCAGGATCTGCCGGGCCAGCTGCGTCTCACGATAAAGCGCAGCCGTATCTGCCGTTACAAATCCCCCTCGCGCCCACAGCAATTCAACCATCTCCCACTGCTTGTGGCTGTATGCACTGTGCACAGCCGATCCGCTGGAGTCGACGTGGACGTTCGGGTTGGCCCCGCGATCAAGAAGCAAATTCGCAATCTCACTCAATCCCATGGCGGCGGCGTTCCACAAAGGATAGCCTTGCGAGTATGCCACCCAGTCTCCTTCACCTCCCGAGACACGCTCGTCCGGATCAAACTTGCATTCGTCGAGCAAAAACTGGAGCACCTCTGCGCGACTATTCCTCACTGCGACCGTCAATAAGCCGCCGTCATTCCAACGCACATTATTGGCGAGCTTGCCTTCCACCAGACGGGAACGCAGCCACTGCAAGTCACCATTTGCCACAGCCGCGCGCTCCGCGTCATCGAGTTCCACGGCTGGAGCGATAGTTGGCTCGTGCGCAGGTTTAGCTCTGCATTTCTCTTCTTCCTGGATGATCACGACAAGGTCGTCGTAACCCCGTTCACGCGCCAACGTCCAGGCTGACGTGGCGTCGCGGTGCGGGTGGATACCCGCCCGTGCGTTCGCGCCCTTTCGCACGAGCAGACGGGTAATTTCCGGTTCACGGTGCATCACGGCGTAATGGATCGCGCGATGCTCATCGCCGTATGAAACAGCCATATTGGCGAGCTCCGGCCGTGCCTTCAACATCGTTCGCACACTCTCGATGTCGCCGATACACACGGCCTCAACCAATCGCCTGATCGTTACGCCATCAACGTAAGCCTTCAGCTTTGGCCAGCTATCGAATCCGTGGCTGCGCGCGATGACGAGTTGCGCATCGTGCAGTGCAAAAGTGGCACGCTGCGGATCGTCGTAACAGGCGTTGACTTCGTTGACCGCCGCCGCGTCGGCCGCCCTGAAGGCGGCCAGGAGTTCTTTCGACTGTCGTTTGAGTTGTTCGAGGTCCGGATGCTTGCGCATCCGGCGAATAGATAGCTTCTGTTTCACGTGAACTCCTTTCTGTGGCGCCCGCTGTCCGCTAGCTCAGGCAGAAAAGAGTTAACTCAAAAGATTTGTCGAAGGACAAAATTCAGGAGGGACGCAGTCCCTTTCCGCGGACACGGAGGCGCCCTAAAAACGCCATCTCTAAAATACCACTTGCCCCTCAATCCGTGAAATACCCTGAATGCAAGGTGGCTTTGTCGGTCCTAAAAGGCACTCATTCCGTCTGGCGACGGAGAGCTGGCGGCAACTCGGAACTTGGACCAGCGACGAGCTGGGTCCGAGCTTACAGTTTCGTTAACAGTCTCAACCCGTCCCCGCGCTGTTTGACCCCGGCTTTACCGGCTCTTCGAGGCGAATTGTCGACCGAGCGAGCATTGAAGGGCGCTTGCGGCGAACGAGGCTCGCCCGGTACTACCTAGTCCCGCACTCCGTCCATAAAGGCCCGCAACTTTCGCGAGCGCGAGGGATGCCGCAGTTTGCGCAGCGCCTTGGCTTCAATCTGTCGGATGCGTTCGCGGGTAACTGCGAACGACTGCCCGACTTCTTCCAGAGTGTGCTCGCTGCCGTCTTCGAGGCCGAAACGCATCTTGATGACTTTTTCTTCGCGCGGGGTGAGCGTGCGCAGGACCTGTCCGGTCTGGTCCTTGAGGTTCACGTTGATGACTGCCTCCGCCGGAGAAACCACGCCCCGGTCTTCGATGAAGTCGCCGAGATGCGAATCTTCCTCCTCCCCGATTGGGGTTTCGAGGGAGATCGGCTCCTGTGCGATCTTGAGCACTTTGCGCACTTTCGCAACCGGAATGTCCATGCGCTTGGCAATCTCTTCCGACGTCGGCTCGCGCCCCAGTTCCTGCACCAGTTGCCGCGAGGTGCGGATCAGCTTATTGATGGTCTCGATCATGTGGACGGGGATACGAATCGTGCGCGCCTGATCGGCAATCGCACGAGTGATCGCCTGCCGAATCCACCACGTGGCATAGGTGGAAAACTTGTAACCCCGGCGGTATTCGAATTTGTCGACCGCCTTCATCAGGCCGATGTTGCCTTCCTGAATCAGGTCGAGGAATTGCAATCCGCGGTTGGTGTATTTCTTGGCGATTGAGACCACCAGGCGGAGATTGGCCTCAATCAGCTCGCGCTTGGCCTGCTCGGCGTCCATGTCGCCCTGGATGATCTCGCGCTGCGTGCGCTTGAGTTCCGGAAACGACACGCCGGTTTCGAGTTCCAGCTTTTCGACTTCGCCGCGAATCGCACGTGCTTGCCGACGATATTCTTTTTTCTGTTCTTCGCTGCGCGTGGCGTCGGCCTTGCGCTCCAGGTTCTGGGTCTGACGGTCGAGCGAACGCATGCCGTCGACAGTTTTGTTGAGCCGCTCGATCAGCCGTTTCCGTTCCGCATTCGTGAATCCCAGTTTGCGCACCGCCAGCGACACGGCAACAATGCCGCGAGCCAGCCGGCGGCGAGCCCGGCGGTGATCCTTCGGCTTCTTCTTCAGCGAGACTTCGGCGTATTTCTCTTCGAGCAACGCGGTCTTTTTGTACAGCTTGGCCATGTCGTCGATCTTGCCGGTGAATTCGTTCAGGCGATTCTGCAGGATCTCGTCGGTGATTTCTTCCTCATCGAAGGTGACCACTTCCTTGATCGAGCGAACCCCCTTCTTGAGATCCTCGCCCATCGCCAGCAATTCGCGAATCACGATGGGCGACCGCGACAGGGCCTTAAGCACGCGCAGTTGGCCGCGTTCAATGCGTTTGGCGATTTCCACCTCGCCTTCGCGCGTCAGCAGCGGCACAGTTCCCATCTCGCGCAAGTACATGCGGACGGGATCGTTGGTTTTTTCCAAAGCTCCGGGGGTCAGGTCCAGCTCGACATCTTCCCCTTCTTCGGATTCGTCGAATTTCTTATCGAGCGCGGCGGAGGGCAGCTTCGGCCCTTCCAACACGTCGATTCCCTGCGTACCAATTGTGGTGAGCAGATCATCCAGGTCTTCGGGACTGTGCACGTCGTGCGGGATCAGGTCGTTGACCTGATCGTAGGTGAGATATCCCTTCTCTTTGCCTGTATCGATCAGCTTTTTTATGTCGTCGAACTTGTCATCAAGAGCCAAAAGGTGTGTCCTTAAACTTCGTTATTCCGCTCCACAGGAGCGTGTGATACAGTTCCTTAAAAGGTGGGAATTGTGGGTATTGCGGGATTGTGCGTCTCGCACAAACTTACAGAGTTTAGCACATAAGTGCTGTACCGTCTATCGGTTGCCGCTTTATTTCCCATCCCTCGCCTGCTATCTGTAATTCTCTTCAATAGTTAGATGGCTTCGGAGGCTTTTTTGTTTCAAGCGCTTTTAGCGGCTTCCTTTGCTAGGCCGCCGATCCTCCCTCGGCTAGTCCCGGATCCATCAGAGCCCGTTTCAGACGCATGGCCTCCTGACCCAGCGCAGTTTTCTCTCGCAAGTCAGCGGAGCTGCCCAGTGCCTTAAGATCTCGCTGGACCTGTTCCAGTCGTCGACGGATGTGTATGCGCCGCAGAGCACGGACCGCGCCCTCCACCCTTTCCGCACTCAAGTCTTCTTCTTCCTTGAGCAGGATCGAAGCCAGCATTCGGCGGTCGCATTCCGTGGCCGGCACTTCCAGAATATCGGCAACTTCGCGGCCTATGTTGAGCAAGGATTCGGCCAGGGATTCGGTCGCCAACCCGCGATGCAGCGCCTCATTCTGCAGCACAAACTGCGCCTGCCGCGCCGGATCGAACTCTTCTTCAGCGCCGTCGCGAGCCGAAAGATGATCCTCGCCGGGTTGCATCTGGCGCGCCGAGGCCAAGGCGCGAATCAAAACCTTTTCCGCGTCAGTTACCTGCACCTCGACCGGGGCTTTGACGGCGGAAGCCGCGCGCGTCCCCGCTGCATGCCGCAACTCCTGCCGCAACACCGCCGAATCGATCCCCAGCTTCTGGGCGATCTCGTGCGCCAGTTCGTCGCGCAAGATCCGGCTCGGCACACGCTGGATGTGCGGCAAAAGGTAATTCACGGCGTTCTTCTTGCCCTCGCCGCTGCGCACGGGAAATTGCGCGCGCGCCCGCTCAATCAGATAATCGAAATACTGTTGCGAATGCTTCAGCGCGTCTGCGTAAGCTTCCTTGCCCTTGCGCCGAATATAGAGATCGGGATCGAATCCCTGTTCGAGGCTCAGAACCTTGATCGCGAACTCCTCCTCAACCAGCAGGCCTAGCGTGCGCTCCGTCGCCTTGGCTCCCGCCGTGTCGGGATCGAAGTTCACCACGACATTCTTGCTGAATCGTCCCAGCAGCTTGGCCTGCAGTTCGGTGAAGGCCGTCCCCGAACTGGCGATCACGTTATGAAATCCGGCGGCATAGACCGAAATGCAGTCCATCTGCCCCTCGACCAGAATCGCGTAGCCGAACTTTTTGATCCATTCCTTGGCCACATCCAGATTGAACAGCACCCGGCTCTTGGAATAGATCGCCGTCTCCGGCGAATTCAAATATTTCGGCCCAGATTTCTCATCGGCAGCCAGCGTCCGCCCGGTAAAGGCAATTACCTTCCCTGCCTCACTCGCGATGGGAAACATCACCCGGTTGCGAAACTTGGAATATATCGCCGTAACGTTGCGCTCCCGGTTCTCGGCTTCCGGCTTCCGGTCTGCTGACGCCGGAGTTCCATCCCCGTGGTCAGCTCGAGCGGAGGTGGACTCGAGGGACTTGCTTGGCTGACGGCTAACGGCTGATGACGGAGAGCTGTCTTCCTTCCATGAAAACAACCCGCTCTCCCGCAACACCTCTTCGTTGAACTCTCCCTGCAAGCGATCGCGCAACAGAAACCCGGAATCCGGCGCGTATCCGATGCGAAACCGCGCAATCATCTCCTGATCCAGCCCACGCCCCGCCAGATACTCCCGCGCCCGCGCGCCCTCGGGGCGGCGCAGGCACTCCTGAAAAAACAATACCGCCCTCTCATGCACGTCGAGCAACTGCCCGCGCAGCCGCGCTTCGTGGGCTTCGCCGGGAGTCGAATATGCAGTCTTGGGCAGCGGAATCCCCAGCTTCTGCGCCACCATCCGCACCGCTTCGGGGAAGGTAATGTTTTCGATTTTCTGCACGAAGCTGAAGACGTCTCCCGAAAGGCCGCACCCAAAGCAGTGATAAAACTGCCGCGTTGCATGCACCGAAAACGACGCCGTCTTCTCGCCATGAAAGGGACAGAGCCCTGAATAGTTCTGCGCCCCAGCCTTCTTCAGCTTGATATAGTCCCCGATGATGCGGACAATATCCGTCTGCTGCTTGACCGTGTACGCGAAATCGCCAGGGTTCGCCATCGTGCGACGGAGCTCTCCGTAGGAATTGTCGGGGAAAAGGCTCCTGATGGGAATATAGCAGGGCCAGTTGGGCTGCGGAAAAACTGTGGAATGTCGAACTAATCCGTTGAGCTGCGAGGAAAACTAGACATTTAACTCCACCCACGTCGCTCCGCCGCCCCCTTCATTCTGCGGCGCCTCGGCCACCGACGCCACATGAGGATGCTGCTGCAGTCGCTGCCGCAGAGCTTTGCGCAGGACGCCCATGCCGCTGCCGTGCACCACGCGCACCCGCGGCAGGCCGGCCAGAAATGCCCGGTCCACGAAACGCTCGACTTCCCGCGAAGCATCATCGACGGTCCGTCCGATCACATTGATCTCGCTCGGCACGTTCGCACCCTCGTTCTCGAGCGAGACGGAAATCCCTCGCGCCCGCGCAGCCTTGACGGGAGAATCCTGCGCCTGTCCCGGAGCGCGGTTCAGCACCTCGGCGATATCGTCGCGCCCGATCTTCATCTTCATCGCGCCCATCGCCACTTGGAAGTGAGAGTCATCCAACTTGCGCAAGACTGTTGCCGCGCGCCCCGTCGATTTCAACTTGACACGGTCGCCTTCCGAGACGTGGGTCACTACTTGCGGCTGCGCGTGCGGATCGCCCTGGTCGGCTCCCGTGGAGTGGGCGACCACCGTCGAATCGAACTGCTCGCGGAACTCGCGGCGCAGCTTTGCCATCCGGCGCTCCGCGTCTTTCGAAAGTTTCTGCGCCGCCGTGCGATCCTCGACCGCGTTCACCGCCTCGCGCGCGTGATACTCAAAGTCGCGCAGCAGGCTTTCCAGTTTTTTCTCCATCTCACGGATTTTTGTCTGTTGCTCTTTGCGTCCTTCGGCGGCCAGATGCGCCTTCTCGCGCTCCAGTTCCTGCTCGCGTGTCTTCAGCCGTAGGCGTTCATGTTCGGCCTGGCGGAGATCGGCATGCAGCTTGTCCAGAAATTGCCCTACATCCCGCGCCTGCGTTCCCAGCAGTGACCGCGCGCTCTCAATGATCGCGGGATTCAAGCCCAGCCGGCGCGCAATGCTGATGCCCGCCGATGCTCCCGGCACGCCTACTTTCAACTCATACGTCGGCTGCAAGGTGGCTTCGTCAAAGCCCACCGACGCGTTGACCACGCCGGGCGTATTCGCAGCGTAGACCTTAAGGGAAGTGTGGTGAGTGGAGACAATCGTCATGCAGCCGATGCCGCCAAAGTGTCCGGCAATCGCCACCGCCAAAGCCGCGCCTTCTTCCGGGTCGGTGGCGGAGCCCAGTTCATCCAGCAGAACCAGCGATTGTGCGCTGGCCGTGCGGGAGATGAAATCAATGTTGGTGAGGTGCGCGGAGAAGGTGGAAAGATTTTGTTCGATTGACTGGTAGTCGCCAATGTCGGCGAGCACGGCGTCAAACAGGGGAATCTCCGCTCTGTCCGCGGGCACCGGAAGGCCCGACTGCGCCATCAATGCGAGCAGGCCAACGGTTTTGAGCGTAACCGTCTTGCCGCCGGTATTTGGCCCCGTAATAATGAGCTGACGCCGTTCGCCTTCGAGTTCGAGGGAGACGGGAACGACGGAGATGCCCTTGGTTTTGAGATTGCGCTCCAGCAGGGGATGCCGCGCGTTATGCAGTAGCAGACGAGCATCGCTCGTCGCGGACAGCCGGAGGTGGCTGTCCCCCCTTGAATCTTGCTGGGCCCCGCTCAACTGCACTACGACGCAGTTGTAGTCCTCGGCGAAACGCGCCTTGGCAAATTGCAGTTCCAGTTCGCCGAGCACACCCACCGCCGCCAGAATCTGCTCGGCCTGCGCTCCAATGCGTTGCGTCATCTCGATCAGGATGCGGTGAATCTCCGCCAGTTCCTCGTCCAACAACCGCACCAGTTCATTGTTCTGTTCGATCGTCTCCAGGGGCTCGACGAACACGGTCTGCCCGCTCGAACTGGTGCCGTGGACGACACCCTGTACGCGCCTTTTCTGTTCAACTTTTACCGGGATCACAAAGCGTTCGCCCCGGATCGTCACCAGTTCATCCTGCACCGTGCCACCTTCCGCCAGCCGCCGTAAATATCCGCGCAGAGACTCCTGAATCGAACGCCGCTGTCTTTCGATCTCACGGCGAATCCGCGCTAATTCGGGGGAAGCTTTATCTTCCAGGGTTCCATCGGGCTGGATCTTGTTGCGGAACGACCGCAGAAATTCAGTGAAGTCGACGATTTGGTGCGAAAGCGCCCCCACTTCTCGCCAATCGGAGTTCATGTTGGCCGGAGGATGGAGCGCGATCTCTCGCCATTGCGCCGCGCGATCCACCACTAAAATCACATCGCGAATTTCGCTGGTTTCCAGCGCAGTTCCCGCGATGCGCGATTTCTCCACGAGAAGCCCGATTTCAATCAGTGCGGAAAAATCAAATCGTCCGCCCACGCGCCGGAATTCCCGAATCTCCGCCACCAGTTTCTGCTGGCCCTCAAGCCAGTCCCGGTCGGTCGACGGAGTCAACCCGGCAATCCGCCGCTGTCCCAAAGGCGAGGAAGTGTATCCCCGCAGCAACTCCCGCAGCCCCTCGAACTCCAGCACTCGCGCCGAACTATGTGTCAGCTCACTCGGCATCGCATTTCATGGTACAGGAGCAACGGCTCTAATAATCAAGGCTGGACCTTGGATCTCAGAACCTCAGACCCAAGAGGGAACACCCAGACCCAACCCGGCTTCGGCCCAGCGCTACAATATCCGCGTGCCCCCGCCTGCAATCCCCATGCCGTCTGCCGAGCCGACAGACTCACCGCGTAAGCATCCCCGTCATTCGGTCTGCTCTTCGGAAGCGATGGAGTGGCTGCTGATCGCCTTGGGATTGCTCGTCCTCACTCTGATTCGCTACCAACACCACATTCACTGGAGCCTGCGCTGAACGTGGGCACCGAGGATCACGGCCGTCGCCAGGCCTCCGCAGCCGAACCGCTCCTGCTGGTGATCCTCGGTCCGACCGCCAGCGGGAAGACCGCGTTGTCGCTCACGCTCGCTGAGGAGTTCGAGGGCGAGATTATCAACTGCGATTCGGTCGCAATGGTGCGGGAGTTTGATATCGGTACGGCCAAGCCCAGCGCAGCCGAGCGCGCGCGCGCGTCCCACCATCTTTTCGATGTTCTCGATCCCACGGAGTACATCACCGCGGGCGAATATGCTCGTCAGGCGCGCCAAATATTTGCGGAGATCAACTTTCGCGATCACCTGCCCATCGTGGTCGGTGGCGCCGGATTGTACTTGCGCGCTCTGCTGGAAGGACTCTTCCCCGGCCCGCAGCGCTCGGAACAGTTGCGCCAACGCCTGCGCGAAAGTGCAGCGAACAGCGGCTCAGATCATCTCTACCGAATTCTGCGGCGTCTCGACCGCGAGGCTGCTAACAAAATCCATGCCAGCGATGCCCCCAAGCTGATCCGAGCCATCGAAGTCTGCCTGGCATCGCGGCAGAAAATGTCCGACCTCTGGCAGCAGGGACGCGATCCCCTGCGCGGCTGCCGCATTCTGCGGCTCGGCCTCGATCCGGACCGCGCTGCCCTCTACGAGAGAATCAACCAGCGCGCCCGCCGCATGTTCGAAACTGGACTGATCGAGGAGACCCAGCGCTTGCAGCAAAAATACGGCGAAGCTGCCCGCTCCCTGGGATCTCTCGGATATAAACAGGCGGTTCAGTTCTTGCGCGGAGAGTTGAGTCGCGAGCAAGCAGTCCAAGCCGCGCAGCAAGCACAGCGCAACTATGCCAAGCGCCAGATGACCTGGTTCCGCCGCGAATCACAGGTAACGTGGCTGCGGGGGTTTGGGGATGATGAGCAGGTTCGCGGGGAAGCTCGTGCTCGCGTCGAAACTTCTTTGCAGGGGCATCCGCTCCGATGAATGCTGATTCGATTGGAACGGGATACGAGGCCTTAGTGAGGACACGAAGCGGAAGCCGAAAGCAGAAGCGCCGGAGGCCGGCGCTTCTGCTATCTTTCCTGCATGCCGCGAATTTTCTTTGCCATATTGCTTGCGCTCACGTTGACGCTGCCCGCTCTCGCCAAAGACAAGCATCCGCGCCGCCCTCCCCTGGACGCCGCGCGCGGCGACAAGTGGGCCAACAAGACGCTCCACAAGCTCACCGTCGAAGAAAAAATCGGCCAGCTCTTCATGATCTGGTGCCGCGCCAGCTTTCTTAACGTGGAGAGTCCCGAGTATCTCGAATGGCTCGAGGCGATGCGGAAATATCACGTGGGCTCGTTCACTATGTCGGTTCACGTCGATGGTCCGTTCCTGTTGCGCACAGAGCCCTATGAAGTCGCCGAATTGCTCAACCGTCTGCAACGGGAATCGAAACTGCCCTTGCTCTTCGCAGCTGATTTTGAGCGCGGCCTCGCCATGCGGCTGCTAGGCGCCACGAACTTTCCTCACGCCATGGCCTTCGGTGCCGATGGCAAGATCGAAGACGCGGAGACTTTCGGCCTCATTACTGGCCAGGAAGCGCGGGCCATCGGCGTGCACTGGAATTTTTTTCCTGACGCCGACGTGAACTCGAATCCCGCCAATCCCATCATCAACACGCGCTCCTTCGGCGAAGATCCCAAACAGGTGGGCGACCTGGTCACCGCCTACATCAAGGGGGCGCACGAAGCCGGAATGCTGACCACGGTAAAACATTTTCCCGGTCACGGCGATACGGCGACCGATTCGCATCTCGGCGTTGCCAGCGTGAACGGGGACCGCGCGCATTTGGATTCGATTGAGCTTCCGCCATTTCGTCAGGCCATCGCGGCCGGAGTCGACTCTGTGATGGTGGCGCATGTCACCGTCCCCGCGCTCGATTCGGACCTCAATCACGTGGCCTCGATCTCGCCGGCAGTGGTTTCCGACCTGCTCGAAAAGCAGCTGGGATTCAAAGGCCTGATCGTGACCGATGCTCTCGACATGGCGGGTCTGACTCACCTTTTCGCCAACGATATTGGGCGCGCCGCCGTCGAGGCCTTCAAAGCCGGCAACGACTTGCTCGTCATTCCGCCCGACCTGGGTGCGTCCTACCAGTCCATGCTCAAGGCCGTCCGATCGGGCGAGATCTCGCGCGAGCGTCTCGATCGTTCCGTACTCAAGATCCTGAAAATAAAGGGTGAACTAGGCCTTAACAAATCTCGCACGATCGATCTGGGTGCGATTGCAAGCGTCGTCGGCAAACCGGAAAACATCGCCTTCGGCCAGCAGGTGGCCGACTCGGCCATCACTCTGGTGCGCGACAACGGTAAAGTCCTGCCCCTGAAATCCCAGGGAACCGCCAAGGCCGGTCTTCCGTATATGACCAAAGAGGAGACCCACAACCAGGTGGTCGCGGTCCTTTTTTCCGATGACGTGCGCACCGATTCTGGTCGCGCCTTCGGCCGTGAATTCCGCGCCCGAATTCCAGATGCGCGCGTGATCTATGTGGATCCCCGTATGGCCGCCGGGATGAGCGACGAGGTTCTGAAGGCGATCGATGAGGCGCAAACCGTGGTGACCGCAGTTTACGTGATTCCGACGGCGGGCAAGATGGACAACTCGATGGGGATGGCCGATGCCACTGGCACGCTGCTGCAGCAGTTGCTCGATCATGCCGCGGCTAAGACCGCCGTCGTCGCCATGGGGAATCCTTATCTTGCCAGCGACTTTCCGAAGATCGAGAATTACATGTGTACGTTTTCCAACGCGACCGTATCGGAAGTGGCCGCGATCAAGGCGCTCTTCGGAGAAATTCCGATTCGCGGTCATTTGCCGGTCACCATTCCGAATGTCGCCCAGCGCGGCGCCGGTCTCGAACCTCCGGCGCCAGTCGCCAAAGGAGATTCTCCCCATGCGCAAAACTAATTCTCAGATCGTGAGCACGTTCGCTCTAGGGCTCGCGACCTTGGTTGCTCTGCTGTTGCCCGCTTGCAGCGTAAACGTGAAGAAGGAGCAGAACGGGGAAGACAAACAGGTCGACATCGATACTCCCGTTGGCGGCATTCACGTAAGTAAAGGCGCAAACGTTGCCGATCTTGGTCTGCCCGTTTACCCCGGGGCTCGCCTGAAGCAAAAGGATTTCAATGGCGATGACAAAAGCGCTAACGTGAACATTTCCGGGTTCGGCTTCGGGGTGAAGGTGGTTGCCCTGCAATATGAGTCCGACGATTCCCCTTCGCGGCTCGTTTCCTATTACAAGGACCAGCTCCAAAAGTATGGGCACGTGCTCGAGTGCCATACCCGCCACCTCGATATGGACACGGACATGAAGGGCTCGGATCACGGTTCGCATGAGCTAACCTGCGAGGGCACGAGCGGCGACAATATCGAATTGAAAGTCGGCACCAAAGAAAATCAGCACATTGTGGCGGTAGAGCCCGAGGGCAAAGGTTCAAGTTTCTCGCTCGTGTACGTACGCACGCACGGTAAAGACGCCGAAATCTAGACTTTCTCCGCTTACTGTTAAGGAGGATCACCATGTTTCGCCATCTGACGCTCTTGCTGGCCATGGCACTGCCCGTGGTCGCGCAGGATTCTGGCACCCCGAACAAGAACTTAGACATCACCAGTCCCGTCGGCGACCTGCATGTCGGCAATGACGCGGACGCTCGTAAGGCGGGCCTGCCGCTCTACCCGGGCGCGCGTCCTAAGCGGGATGGCCAAAATAAAGATAAAGATAAAGACAAAGATAAAGACAGTGACCAGGCCAATCTGAGTCTGCTCACCGAAGCTTTTGGCATGAAGCTGGTGGTCGCAAAGTACGATTCCGACGATGGCCCCGCCAAAATCATCGACTTCTATCGCGATAAACTAAAGAAATATGGAAAGGTCCTGGAGTGCCATTCCAAAAAGCATGGCGGAGATGTCGAAGCGGACGTCGATAGCAAAGACTCCAGCGACAGCAAAGAATTGAAATGCGACGAGAATTCAGGCCCGGTCACTGAGCTAAAAGTCGGCACCGAGGATGATCAGCACATCGTGGCTATCGAGCCCCGCGATGCGGGTAAGGGATCCACCTTTGCTCTCGTTTACCTCCGCACCCGCGGCAAGCGCGGAGACCTTTAAGGTTGTGCAGTCCGAGTGGGGATGCCGTGTGCGTTTCACCGTCTCATCCGAATGATCCTGACCAGAGCGGTCTCCGGGGAAGCGAATGCTGCCTCTGGGAGAAGTAAAGGAGAGGTTTGCGCGCGAGCAGAGCCGCGCGCTCGTAAAACCCCGCGCTCGATTGCTTAGCGGCGCATCCCTCCTTGCCTCCGGCCCGTGCCGTGCGATACTTTCAAAGTTAGGCCTGAATCTCTGATGCTTCATTTCTGATGCTCTTAATCTCGGATGGAACAGCTCTGCTACAAGTGCCGACAAACCGTGGAGGAGGGCGTCCCCTTTTGTCCGCACTGCTCGGCCCCGCAGATTCGCGTAGTGCTGGCTGAGCCCGTGACGCCCGTCGCGGCGGCCTTCTCGTCCGCGGCCTCTCAAGACGCAACGGTTCTGCCGGCTTCGCAGACTCTCCCCGTTCTTGCTCTCCCCATGCAGTGGTCGCAAGCGCTGAAGCCGTGTGCTCTGGCAGCGCTGGTGGCATCGCTGCTGATGTCGATGGGCCTGAATCCCTTCGTGGCCATGTTCAGCGTCGGATTTCTGGCCGTCGTGTTTTATCGCCAGGGCCGGCGAGACGCTATGATCAAAGCCTCAGCCGGCGCTGGTCTGGGCGCACTTGGCGGATTGCTCTGGTTCGCGATATCATCCGTCCTCGAAGCCCTGATTGTAATTTTTCTGCACAAAGAGCCGGAACTTCGCCACGAACTGATCGTCAGAATCCAGCAAGCCGCCACGCAAACCAGTGACCCGCAGGTGCTGGCTGTATTCGAGCGCCTGAAATCCCAGAGTGGGCTTGAGATCCTGATGTTAACTGGTCTGGTTTTCGCCTTTCTCGCCTCCATCGTCCTGGGAGGTCTCGGCGGCGCGCTGGGCGGAGCCATCCTCGGCCGGCGCGATCGATCCTGATGGGGTACGTGGGGTACGCCGACCTCTTGCGGGGGCCGTATCTGCCGCGTATGATGCACCGTTTGCAGTTTTTCCGATGAATATTCCCGCACGCGGTTCGCTGCTCGGAATCGAACACCTCGACGCGAAGGAAATCTTGGGCCTGCTCAGGCTGGCCCGCCGCATGAATCCGCTGAAGGCTCGTCCGCTGCTGCGCGGCAAGCGCATCGTGCTTCTGTTTTACGAAGCGTCCACCCGTACCCGCTCTTCCTTCGAATTCGCTGCGGAATCTCTGGGCGCTATGACCACGCTGGTGCAATCTTCCGGATCGAGCATCGAGAAAGGCGAATCCCTGCTCGATACCGGTTACACGCTGCGCGCCGTGGGGGCGGACTGCATCGTCATGCGCCACCCGTCGGCTGGCGCCCCGCACCTGATGGCACGGCATCTCGACATTCCCGTCATCAATGCCGGTGACGGCATGCACGAGCATCCTTCGCAGGCGCTGCTCGATGCCTTCACCATCCTCAAGCACAAGAAGACTCTAAAGGGCCTGCAGGCTACCATTATCGGCGACATCTTTCACAGCCGCGTCGCCCGCAGCGCCTGCCATTTGCTGACCAAGTTCGGAGTCAAGCTGACGCTCTGCGGGCCACCTGAGTTCGTGCCCGAGGTTGCTACTACGCTCGCTCCCGGCTTGCGCGTAACCCGTCACCTCGAAGAGGCCTTGCGCGGCGCCGACGTGATCATGCTGCTGCGCGTACAAAAGGAGCGTCTCGCAGGCCAGAAAATTCGCCTGCAGGACTATATCGCCCGTTACCAGATGACGACTGCACGCCTGAAGTTAGCCAAACGCGACGCGATTGTCATGCATCCCGGTCCGATCATCCGCGGCCTCGAGTTAACCGCTGAAGTCGCCGACGGGCCGCAATCCGCAATCGTCGACGAAGTCCACAACGGCGTCCCCACGCGCATGGCAATCCTGGCGCGGGCGTTAGGAAAGGCGAGATGAGCCATGGATCTTCACGGATCGACACGGATCCTTGAAGCAAGCCCGATGTTGAATTTGCCTCTGATCCAGCCGCCTAGCGGCGGCACCTGAAAGCCCGGCACGGAAGTGCCGGAGAGAAGTGAAAGACTAAGGAAACGTCCCGCAGGGGCGGCACAGGCTCTGGGCGCTTTCGATTGTGCGCCGAGACCATTAAACGCATGCCAAACAACAAATCCAAATCGGCGTCGCTGCTGATCAAGGGCGGCCACCTGATCGATCCCGGGGCGAAGATCAGCGGGCCGATGGATATTCTCCTGCGCGATGGCCGCGTCGCCGAGGTTGCGCAGCCGAACAAAATCCGCGGCACCGCCGATGAGAAATTCGATGCGCGCGGCCTGATCGTCGCTCCCGGCTTCATCGACCTGCACGTCCACCTGCGCGAGCCCGGGCAAAACTACAAAGAAACCGTCGCCAGCGGAACCGCCGCCGCTGCTGCGGGAGGCTTCACGTCCGTCTGCAGCATGCCCAACACAGCGCCCGTTGTCGATACAGCGGAATGGGTCGCGTGGCTGCGCCATCCCGAGCGCCAAGCGGTCGTCAACGTTTTTCCCATCGCCGCCGCCACGCGCGGCAGCCGCGGAGGCACTCTTACCGACTTCAGCGCGCTCGAGCGAGCGGGAGCGGTCGCCGTCACCGACGATGGCAAGCCCATCCTCGACGACGATGTCATGCGCATGGCTTTGCGCCTCGGCGCGGAATTGAATTTCCCCGTGGTGCAGCACGCCGAAGATACGCGTCTCACCGAGAATTGCTCGATGCACGCCGGCCCCACCAGCTTCCGACTCGGTCTGCGCGCCATGCCAGCCGCCGCCGAAGCCCTCATCGTCGACCGCGATGTGACTCTCGCGCAACAGATTCGCGAGTCGCGTCTGCACGTGGCCCATCTTTCCACCGCCGATGCTTTGAAGGCCGTACGCCGCGGCAAACGCGCCAAGGCGCGTGTCACCTGCGAAGTCACGCCACACCACTTCACTCTGATTGACGAAAACGTCGGCGAATACGACACCAATTTCAAAATGAATCCGCCGTTGCGCTCTGCCGCCGACCGCGAGGCCATCATAGTCGCGCTCGCCGACGGCACAATCGACGCTATCGCCACCGACCATGCCCCGCATGCCAGCCACGAAAAGCAGGTCGAATTCGAACGCGCATCCTTCGGCATTACCGGTCTGGAAACCGCGCTGGCCCTGGCAATTACGAAACTTCATCGCGAGCACAAAATTTCTCTGCTGCGCATCGTCGAGCTGTTCACCTCCGGACCGGCCCGAGTGTTCGACCTCCGCGGCCGCGGATCACTCGTTCGTGGCAGCTTCGCCGATGTGACTATTTTCGATCCCAAGAAGCGCTGGACCTTCGACGCGGCGAAGTCGCGTTCTCTGTCACACAACACTCCCTTCGATGGCTGGCAATTCACGGGAAAAGTAGTGGCCACAATTGTTGGCGGTAAGACCGCCTACCTCGCCTACCAGAGGGAATAAGACACACTCTCGATCTGGCGTATACTCCTCCCCATCACGGAGGCTTGGATGCTTCGCACCGGCCACTTCATTTTTTCCGTTGTTTTGCTCACGACGATCTTCGCCAGCGGGCATCCGTCGAGTTCGTCCGCTCAGAATGTTCCGTCTCCCCCCGCGCCATCGGCCCAGCCATTCGACATCAACCCGGCGGTTAACGCCTATCTGGCCAAGATGCCGCCCGCGCAGCGCGCCCGCTCCGATGCCTACTTTGAAGGCGGCTACTGGCTCATTCTGTGGGATTTCCTGGTCACGGTGGTGGGGATGTGGGTGCTACTCCATTTTCGTTGGTCAGCTCGTATGCGTAACCTCGCCGAACGCATTACAGGCTTCCGTGCTCTGCAAACCGCTCTCTACTGGATTCAGTTCGTGATTGTTGCCTTTGTGCTCACCTTTCCGATGACGATGTATGAAGGCTATTTCCGCGAACACAAATATGGCCTGCTGAATCAGGCCTTCGGTCCGTGGATGCGCGATCAGGCCGTAGGCCTGGCTGTGGGCTTGATTCTGGGAGCGATTCTCGTGGTGCCGCTCTTCGGCTTGGTGCGACGGCTCGGGACAAGCTGGTGGGTGTGGGGCGCGTCTCTGATGATCGTGTTTTTCGCATTCGTGAGTCTGATCGCTCCGGTTTACATTTCTCCGCTATTCAATCAGTACAAGAAGCTGGAGGATCCCCGAATTAAGGATCCGATTCTCAGCATGGCGCGCGCCAACGGCATCCCCGCCACCGATGTCTACGAATTCGATGCGTCCAAGCAGTCGAATCGGGTCAGCGCCAACGTCAGCGGCTTCGGCAGCACGCAGCGAATTTCGTTGAACGACAATCTGCTGAAGCGCTGCACTCTGGCAGAGATCGAAACCACCATGGGCCACGAGATGGGCCATTACGTTCTCAATCACGCCTACAAAGGGCTAGTCATGATTGGGGTCGTGATTGTGATCGGCTTTGCGTTCCTGAATTGGGGCATCCGCTCCGCTCTCGCGCGCCGGGGAACGCAATGGGATATTCGCGGGATCACCGACGTCGCAGTGTTGCCGCTGGCGGTGATCGTCTTCTCCTTCTACTTCTTCCTTATGACCCCACTGACCAACACCATCTCGCGCAGCATGGAGTATGAAGCGGACATGTACGGTTTGAACGCCGCCCGCCAGCCCGACGGCGAGGCGAACGTGGATCTGATGCTTGGCGAATATCGTAAACTCGATCCTGGCGCCATCGAAGAGGTCGTCTTCTTTGATCACCCCAGCGGTCGCACCCGCATTACGGCAGCGATGCGCTGGAAAGCCGAACACCCTGAAGCGGCGTCGGCCGAAGAGTTGGCGAGACCCATTTTCGACGCGCAATAGCGGACTCCACAGAAGTTCGGGCAGGTTGAGCGCGGAAGGAGAGGCCCGTCGACGGCGAAAGTGCGAAAAGCTAGGCCCTTTGCTCGCCCCGCACATAAACGCGGGGAAAGCGTTCGCAAGGCATGGCGAGTCCCGGAAGGCGGAGTAGGGTTTAATTCGAGGGATTCCCCAGAATTCCCATCCTTCTTCCCACCCGCCCCAGCACCTCCAGTGCCTTCTCCAACTCTTCCCGGGTATGCGTCGCGGTCATGATGGTGCGGATGCGCGCCTTCCCCTCCGGCACCGTCGGGAAGGCAATGCCAGTCCCCAGCACGCCCTCTTTGAACAATTCGCGTGAGAAATCCATTGTCAGCTTGCCGTTGCCGATGATGATGGGCGTGATCGGAGTCTCGCTGAGCGGCGTAGCTCGTCCGCCAATGTCGAAGCCCAGCAGACCGAGTTCTTTCTTCCAGAAGCGCGTGTTCTCCCAGAGCTTTTCCATGCGCTCGGGTTCGTTTTCCAGAACGTCGAAAGCCGCGATGCAAGTAGCTGCCACCGAGGGGGGATGCGATGTCGAAAACAAAAACGGCCGCGCCCGATGATAGAGAAAATCGATCAGATCGCGCGTGCCGCACACGTATCCGCCCAGCGCGCCAATCGCCTTGGACAGCGTTCCCACCTGAATATCGACGCGTCCGTGAACGTTGAAGTGATCGATCGTGCCTCGTCCATTGCGCCCCAGCACGCCGGAAGCATGCGCGTCGTCGACCATCATGATCGCGCCGTATTTTTCGGCGAGATCGCACAGCGCCGGCAGTGGGCCAATGTCGCCATCCATCGAGAACACGCCGTCGGTGATCAGCAACTTCTTGCCCGGCTCGCCCTGAATGCTGGCTAACTGTTCTTCTGCGTGCGCCATGTCCTTGTGGCGGAACACCAGAATCTTGGCCTTCGAGAGTCGTGCGCCATCGATGATCGAGGCGTGATTCAGCGCGTCAGAGATGATGAAATCATCTTTGCCCAGCACGGCCGACACGGTCCCCGCATTCGCCGCAAAGCCCGACTGAAAGACCACGCACCCTTCGACATTCTTGAAGCGCGCAATCTTCTCCTCGAGTTCCAGGTGGATCTTCATCGTCCCGGCAATGGTGCGCACCGCACCCGACCCCACGCCATATCTCTCCGTCGCCTTCAGTGCCGCCTCGCGCAACTTCGGATGCGTCGTCAGCCCCAGATAATTGTTCGACGCCAGATTGATGACCTTCTTCCCGTCGAATGTGCAGACGGCGGCTTGCTCATCGTCCAGCACGCGCAGCTTGAAGTGCGTGCCCTTGGCCTTAAGTTCGTTGAGCTGGTCGGTGAGGTAGGAGAGCGGATTGGTGCGAGTTACCATGGTCGTGAGTGCCTCGGGAGTTCGATTTGCCTAGTTCACACGATGATTGTCGGTCCCTTGCCGTCGTGCGCCGGAAAGGACTCTACCGCTCATCCTTGACCATCTTGACTATTTCCATCGGATCCCTGTTGCTTTCAGGAGGCGAACCGTCCGAGTAGCGACTCAGGATCTCCCGATCTGATCTGAACTGCCGTTTGGCCGGTATAGGAACTTGCTCCATAGGGAAACCCCGCCGTTCCCCAACCAAACTGCGCGTTGTGCGATCCAATCGCGACCTGACACATCGCTTTTCCCGCGAGAAATGAGAGGGTGATTTGGCCTCTTTAGAAAATCCGTACACGCAACCACACCTCGCAGCACCATCGCTCACGAACTTAGCGCACGCCGTTCGGATACACCAGAATCTTGCTGGCCTCCCCGGTCTTCAGCCGCTCCATGGCCTTGGAGAAGTCTTTCATGGCAATGCGATCGGTGATCACCGGATGCAAATTGAGTTTCCCGCTCTTGAGGAGCGCCGTCATCTGATACCAGGTCTGGTACATGCGGCGGCCATTGATGCCCTGCACCGTGATGCCCTTGAAAATGATGTCCTCGGAAAAGTTCAGCGAGACGGGTTTGGAGGTAAGGCCGAGCAAAGAAATTCTTCCGCCGCGCCGGACGATGTCAAAAGCGGTGCGAATCGAATCCGGATGCCCCGCCATTTCCAGCACCACGTCCACTCCCAGCCCCCCGGTCTTCTCCAGGATGATCGCGTTCACATCTTCTTTGGTGGGATTGAGCACATAATCGGCCTTCATTTCGCGGGCGATGCGGGCGCGGTGTTCGTTGACTTCAATGGCAAACACGCAAGTCGCGCCCACGGCCTGGGCCACGGCAATCGCAAATAGGCCAATCGGCCCACAGCCCGTAATGGCCACGCTCTTGGCCGCAATCTCCCCGGCCAGCACCGAGTGCACCGCGTTCCCCAGCGGATCGAGAATGGATGCGTACTCGTGCGGAATAGCGGGATCAAGCTTCCAGATATTCGACTCCGGAATCACCACGTACTCCGCGAATGCGCCGTCGGCGTCCACCCCGATGATTTTCACGTTCTGACAAATGTGCGCCTCGCCGGTGCGGCACAGCAGACACTTGCCGCACGCCACATGCATCTCGGCGGAGACGAAATCGCCTTCCTTCACGCCGGTCACTTCCTCGCCGAATGCAGCCACTTCTCCGCAGAACTCATGACCTGGAATCAGCGGCGGATGAATGCGGTTCTGCGCCCAGCGGTCCCAGTTGTAAATGTGCAGATCGGTGCCGCAAATCGACGCGACTTTCACCTTCACCAGCACGTCGCTGCGCCCGAAACCTGGGATCTTTACCTGCCGAATCTCCGCACCTGGCGCCGCTTCTGGCTTCACCACCGCCAGCATTGTTGTAGCCATCATTTCCACCTATGAAGTCCGGCTTCGACCCGAAAATGAATAAGACACAAAACGTGTAATTCTAGCACCGTGCCCGGTGGGCCTCTCCGAGGCTGCATCGATCGATCCCCATCATTATCCGGTGGAGCGTAAAACCCCGTCCTTCAGGGGCGATGCGCGGGAAGTTTCCCCAGGCCGCTAGCATCCAGCCGATTTCGAATGTCAGGAAGTTGTAAAAACTGGATTCGGGAAGGGTTGCCTGCTGCAACTATGCAAACCACAACGCCGATAACGGCATCGTAAGTCTGTGCTGCTATTCAACTGTGGAAGTTGGAGTCTAGTCTGCCGGGCTTTTGTCATTGCTGTGATCTCCGCTTGCTTTCTGGCGGTGTCGCCGGTGTCGGCCTCCCCCGTAGAGGTGCGTCACAAGGAAGGCATAGTTCACGGCTTTCTTGTGCTCAGCACGCTCGAGGGCAATCCCATTGCACAGGGGGATGCTACTCAAGTCGTACACGGCAACCGCATCACGAGCCACCTGATATACCGCTTCAAGGACGGTTCCCGGCAAGAGGAAACCGCCATTTTTTCTCAGCGTGGCTACTTCCGGCTCCTCAGCTATCACCTCATCCAGAAAGGACCGACATTCCAGCACCCCACCGAAGTCACGATCGCGCCGTCCACGGGTCAAGTGACAGTCCAGTACACGGATGACGATGGTAAGGAAAAAACAACCAGCCAGCGTATGAAGCTGCCCCCGGATCTCTCCAACGGCATAGTGGCCACCTTGCTGAAGAATCTCCGGCCGGATGCGCCATCGATCGAGCTGTCGATGGTCGTGGCCACACCCAAACCCCGCCTGGTGAAAATCGCGATTAGTAGTCCAGGCAAAGATCCGTTTTCCCTGGCTGGATCTGCCCGCGAAGCCCAGCATTTCGTCATTAAAGTTGAGATCGGAGGAGTCGCCGGAGTGGTGGCGCCGCTGCTGGGAAAGCAGCCACCCGATTCTCATATTTGGGTTACGGAAGGGGAAGCTCCAACCTTCGTAAAGTCGGAGGGCATCTTGTTCATGGGAGGGCCAATCTGGCGCATTGAGCTGGTGGCGCCAGACTGGCCCCGATCTGCAGCCCCAGCTTCAAGGAAGGCCAGCGAAGAGAAACACTAATCTCATCCGCCCAGCGCAGCCTGCCGAATCTGTGGGGGACGGCCGCCCCGGCTCTCCATCCGGGCGCACCCCGGAAACCGCGCCACTGCCACGTCAAGGCTTGGCCGGCTTCGGCGCCACTTTCTTGAACTCCTCCGACTTTCCCCGCGGAATCGTCAGCGTCTTCCACGCACTGGACCGCAGATGCTTGGCCAGAAAGACAATCTGTCCAATATGCTGCGCATAGTGCGCAATCTGCCGATTGATGGCCTGCAGTACCGTATGCGGCTCGCCGCGAATGGTCACCGTGCGCATCACATCCTCGGGCCTGAGCGCCTCAGTCGCGCCCAGCACGCAAGCCCAACCCTCCTCCCACCAGCGCAGCACATCGGCCCGCGTGGTCTCGCCGGTTACCTCAAATTCGCGATCCCGAAAGCGGTCGGGCTTTTCGCCGTCGCTGGTGAGGAAGTCGGTAAAGCGCGAACGCATATTCCCGGCCACATGTTTCACCAGAATGGCGACGGAGTTCGACTCCGGATCGAGCGTCAGAAAAAAATCGTCATCGCGAAGCTGCGTCATGGCGCCTTCGCCCATACGCTTGTGGCCGCGCAGCTGGCGTCGAGCTTCCTCCAGATAATGAGTCTCGAGATCGATTGCCATCGTTTCTGCCACCTCCGAGTCGTTGTGCCCGGCCCCAGCCTCCGCCCCCGGGAGTCTCAATCGTAATCCGTTCGCCCTTGCGCAGGCCAGTGCTGAACTTCGCAGGCATCCGATCGATCGAGCCGTCGTGCCGCGTGATGAAAGTCTTCCCCGGCGCGCCGCCCGTTCCTCCAGACAGGCCCCATGGACCGCGCGTTCGGCGGTCGGCCAGTAGCGTTACTTCGCAGTCGGTGAGCACTTCAATCTCGCGAATAATTCCGTCGCCGCCGCGAAACTTTCCCTCGCCGCCGCTGCCCGCACGCAGCAAATACCGGCGCACCCGCAGCGGATACGCATACTCCAAGGCCTCCGCCGGGGTGTTCAGCGAATTCGTCATGTGGGTGTGCACGCCAGAAACGCCGGCCTTGCCTGGCCGAGCGCCCATCCCGCCAGCTATGGTCTCGTAGTAAGCGAACGGCTCGCCGGTACGCGGATCGATTCCGCCGACTGTCAGATTGTTCATTGTTCCCGAGGCCGCCGCCGGAATGCGATCCGGAATCGCCAGCGCCAGCGCCCGCAGAACGACGTCGACAATGCGCTGCGACGTTTCGACATTCCCCCCGGCAACCGCCGCCGGAGGCCGTGCGTTCACCACTGTTCCTGCGGGAGCAATGACCCGGATCGGTCGCATCAGCCCCGCCGCCGCCGGAACGTCCTCCGCCAGCAGGCAACGAAACACGTAGAAGCAAGCAGAGTACGTGATCGCCGCCACCGCATTCACGCTTCCCGCAACCTGCGCATCACTCCCCGTAAAATCGACGGTAACCATGGGGCGGGGGCGCCCGCGCCCGCGAGCAGCTCGGTCAACTTGCCGTTGCTTCTCGTTATGTCGTTCCACCCTGACCTCTACGGCGATTTTCACCGCCCGCTCGCTGATCCCATCCCCATCCAGAAAATCCTCCGCCCGATATTCTCCCCCTGGCACGCGCTGCAAAAAGGCGCGCATCAATTCCTCGGAATAATCCTGCAAATCGCCCGCCGCGCGTCGGGCTCGCTTGATCCCATAGCGTGCACACACCTCCCGCAGTCGCTCCGCGCCGGTATGACAGGCCGCAATCTGCGCCCCCAAATCGCCTTCCCGTTCTTCTGGCGTGCGCACATTGTTCAGCAGCATCGCCAGCACATCGGCATCCATCGCGTCCCGTCGCATCAGTTTCACCGGAGGGATTCGCAAGCCCTCCTGATAGATTTCACGACAGAGTCCCATCGAGCCGGCATAAGTCCCGCCCACGTCCGCATGATGCGCCCGCGAAGCCACATAAAACTCAGGATCCATGGAGCGCGGGCGCCCCCGCCTGCGAACCTTCGAATTGGTGCGGACGCGGGCGACTCCTCCGTGCGCTTTCACAAACACCGGCGCGACCAGCGTAATGTCAGGTAGATGCGTACCGCCGCGGAACGGATCGTTCAACATCACCATATCGCCGGGTTCCATCGCACCCGCATCAATCGCCGCCCGCACCGACATCGGCATCGATCCCAGATGCACCGGCATGTGGTCGCCCATGGCAATCACTTCACCCGCGCCATCGAAAACCGCGCATGAGTAATCGCGGCGCTCTTTGATATTGGGAGAAAACGCCGTACGCCGCAGCGCCGCGCCCATCTCCTCTGCAATGGAGTGATACAGGTGCTTGAAAATTTCCAATTCCACCGGATCGCGCCGCATGAGGCGCAGTGTACTACCAGTGGTTGGTCCTTCGTCGTCGCTTGTTAGCGAATCTGAGCCGGTGGGCAACCAAATATAAGCTTTGGCTGACGACGAAGCAGCCACCACCGGCGAACCGCAGCAAAAGAAATCCGGGCAAAACTGTAAAATTGTGTTGACACTTTGGTCATACTGCCGCAATATCTTGGGATATAGGACCATCCCATACAACAAGTAGGGTTGGTTTTTCAGAGTACAAGGGCCCGTAGTCGAGAACCTTTGCAAGGGAAAATCGTTCACGGAGGAACCTTCATGGCAACGAAAAAGAAGGCAAAAAAGAAGAAACATTAACCGTCGGCGAGACGAGACCTCGCAACCGCCACGAATTTCACTGGCCTCTTGAGAGAAGCACCTCTTAAGAGGCTTTTCCTTTTCTGGCAGTCGCGAAGAAACTCGCAGCCGACTTGCTCCCTTTCGGGCGCACGAAATTCTTTTCATGGCCCGCCGCGCCCTGTGTCACAATAGGCAATCGTAATAGGCGGTCATAACCGGCATAACACGCGGCTTTTGCCGCGTCACTGAAAAATGGCAGCGCGCAAAAAACATACGGCGAAGCACAAAGCGGACGAGATTCTCATCCCCGACAAACTTTATTTCCGCATCGGCGAAGTGGCCACGTTGTGCCACCTGCCCGCCTACGTGCTCCGTTTCTGGGAGTCCGAATTTCCGCAACTGAAGCCGGTCAAGAGCAGCACGGGCCAGCGCATGTACCGTAAGCGCGACGTGGAGAGCGTGCTGCGCATCCAGCAACTGCTTTACGAACAGGGATTCACCATCTCCGGCGCCCGCCAGCAGCTGCGCGCGGAGAACAAATCCGACAAGACCCAGTCCGCGATCCCGTTCCCGTCCAGCTCTTCCGCCTCAGAGATTCAGCACATCCGCCAGGGCCTGCGCGAAATTTTGAATTTGCTCTCGAGCCGCAAAACGGGATAGGCTTCGCCCGCGCCTACCCGGCTACGCCTTCACTCCGGTTTGACGCCAACTTGAACCCGCCTTGCCCTCTAGCCTAGAATCGCTGCGCCATGGCATCGGAACCGCTGGAGATCGAGCGCCTCGACCGGGGAGTGCTGAGTTTGCGGGGCCCGCTGACCCTGGAGAACGTTCCGCCCTTCCTCAATGCCGTGCGCCGTGAAGACGCTCCCACCATGATTCTGGATTTCAGCGGTGTTCCCTATCTCGACTCTTCCGGCTTGGGATCGCTGGTCACTGCCTGCACTTCCTGCGCTAAGGCAGGGCGCCGCATGGCTCTGACGGGTGTGAATAAACGGGTGCTGAAGGTTTTCGAAATTACCCGGGTCGAGCAGATCTTCCTGATGTTTCCCACACTCTCCGACGCGCTCGAAGCCTTCACCAACGCCGGCTCGGCGTAATGACCATTTCCAGGCTGAAGCCCTTTTATATGTGGAGACAGCCACCCGGCTGTCCGGACGGGCATAGCCCGCCCCTCTGGCCCGCGATTAGCGGCGTCGAGTCCCGCGGACGGTTACGCTACGCGTGCCGGGTTCGGCTTCTTCGAGTTGCCCGCATTCACCGCGTCCAGCCGGATGCGTGTAACTCGCGCTGTTTCCTGCACCAAGTCGTTGGTGACCTTGGCGCCTTCCCCTGCCATCACCGAACCGGCGGCCAGGGCGAAACGCAATGCATCTGCCTGATCCTCGAAATATAGAACAACTTGTCCCGACATAGCACTTCTCCCTGGGCTCGGAGCCCGAAGTCGTCAGCCCTACGACTTAATATAGATCAACTGGCAAGATCACTCTGACAAGATGACAAAGATCAAACGAAACAACGTCGCTCTGACGCGGTCCGGTCTTCCACTGCTTCTCTAGCACTGCTTCTCTAGCACTGATTCTCTAGGTGCACAGGGCCCAAGTCAAAGTGATTCTCTTGGTTCCGCTGACTCAGTAGTCCATTTCCACTCCTTGCAGGCCACCCGGGCGCCCCGGCAATCCGGGAAAGACACCGCCGGGCCTCCCTAAGAAGCTATACTGCCTGCGTCATGCCTGTTCTGATCTCGATGCTCCGTGGCGTCAACCTCGGCAAACACAACAGAATCAACATGTCAGCCCTGCGTGCTCTCTACGAATCGCTCCAGTTCGAGAACCCGCGCACCTACGTGCAGAGCGGCAATGTCATTTTCCGGACAACAGAGAAAAACTCCGCCGCCCTGGCAAACAAAATCCAGAATGCGATCGAGCGCGAGTTTGGGTGCCGTCCCCAAGTCGTTCTGCGCACTCCGGACGAACTGAGAAAAGCCATTGCTGCGAGCCCATTCGCCGGCCGCCGCGCCCTCGAACCCAACAAACTCTTGGTCACCTTCCTCGCCGTCGAACCCGCGCCAGAGGCGCGCGCCGCGCTTCTCCATTTGAAGTCCCATCCCGAGGAATTGCATCTTCACGGCCGCGAACTCTACATCTACTTTCCCGATGGCGTCGGCCGGTCCAAGCTGCCCTGGTCGTCCGTCGAGAAGCTGCTGAAAGTTACAGGCACGGCCCGCAACTGGAGCAGCGTTACCAAGATGTTTGCCATCGCAGAAGAGATGGAAGCGGCTGACTGATCGTCGACGAATCGTTACCGCGCAACTAGTTCGCTCCAAGGGCGGTTGCTCGCTCCCCAGAACCACTGCGAAAAAATCACTAGGTTCCTTTACGACTTTCTTACGAATTTCTTATTAATCTTTGATCTCACGCCTTGATTCGATGCGAGGCAGCGGGATGACTCTTCTGCGGCCGGCCGCGCGGTGGACTTCCCTATTTTCAACGGTAAGGGAGAAATGATCTGGATAGGCAACGTTCTTCGGATGGCCGCGGCCCCGCGAAACTCCGGGATGAACTCCAATTGCTGATGCAGGAGCATCTTGAGAGTATGCAGAGGCAGATATTCTTGGGGATCACCGCCGAAGAATTGCGCGAGCACACAGAGCGCCTGCATCGCATCCACGAAGTATCCGCAGATTTTCTGGAGGCTTTGAAACGAAACGGCCTCTATGGTTTTGAGTAAATAAAAATGTTCGAAATAAAACGGGACGCCATTGGGATTTAAGCCCAAAGGAACGCCCCTTCAGCTTCGCGGCGG
Source organism: Candidatus Sulfotelmatobacter sp. (assembly GCA_036514015.1). Classification (GTDB taxonomy): domain Bacteria; phylum Acidobacteriota; class Terriglobia; order Terriglobales; family Acidobacteriaceae; genus Sulfotelmatobacter. Next base: position 3,372 of record DATBYA010000162.1, on the reverse strand, counting down.
CGTGCGAAGTCCTAGGAAAAATCAGTAGGCCATGACCCACGATTTTCGGACTCCTTGAGCATTTACAATATTCGCTGCATGTTTGCGCGGAGAACATTTTCCTGGCGTGGCCAAACGCTGTTCGGGATTCTTGTCCTGGGATTTGCCGCAGGTCAGAATGCCGCCCCCGCAGCCCCATCTCCTGAGCCAGACCGGTGGGCGCCATCTGTTCCGGCGCGCAGTATCGCCTTTGATGTACTTGTCGACTCGGCCATCCGCCAGGAACATCGCTTGATCGTTTTGATGCGCAACTTCAAGCCGATCGTCGAGACTTACATCCAACAAGATTCAGGAAAGTCCCCTCGGGGCGACGAATATTTCCTAAGCCGGCTTGATCTGACTGGCAAGGCTCCGGCGACTCTAGCCTTTGCCGACCCGGAGCGCGAAAAAAACAGTTGGGAAAAGAGATTGCTGAAGAGTCCGTCGCAACCGTTCGCGGCAGTCGGCTTCGCGCAGGCGATATTCCCCGACCTGAACCACTTCGATCGTCGGAACTATACTTTCGAATTCGTCCGTTGGGAGATCCTTGGAGAAGTGCGTTGCAGCGTGGTGGACGTGAAGCCTCGCGAGAATTCGGAGAACCATGCCTTTGTCGGGCGGATCTGGATCGAGGATGAGTACTTCAATATTGTGCGCTTCACGGGAACGTACACTTCCAAATCATTATCCAAACGCGCGTTTCATGTCGACAGTTGGCGGCGCAACACCCTCGGCATCATGTGGATGCCTGCATACATTTACTCCCAGGAGCCGACTTCTCGGGATCCGGCGGACCACGATCTCTGGTTTAAGGCGCAAACCCGCATTTGGGGCTACGACCTGCAGCACGCGGGGGATCACCAAGAGTATGCCAAACCGCTGACGGATGCACCGGTTTGGGTCGATCCCAAGCAGCACGAAGCCTCGCAGGACCTTAGTCCGGCCAATACTCTGGGGGAAACTACCTATACGTCGGAAGATAACGTGGTGGAACGGTTGCAAGTCGCTGGGCTCATGGCTCCAGACGGCGAAGTCGACCGGGTATTGCAGACCGTCGTCAACAATCTGCTATTGAGCAACCACCTCGACCTCGCCGGGGTTCGTTGCCGTGTGCTGCTCACAACACCGCTGGAGTCGTTCGTCGTAGGTCGAACCATCATTCTTAGTCGGGGGCTTCTCGACGTGCTGCCTGATGAAGCCACCCTCGCCGCCGTACTGGCGCACGAACTGGCCCACATAGTCTTGCTTCACTCCGTCGGCGATGGAGTCATGTCGGGCCCGACCTTGCCGTTCTCGGATTTGGACGTCTTTGCCCACTTTGACTTCCATTTCGATCCCGCGGAGGAAGTCGACGCTGACAAAAAGGGTCTGGAGCTGTTTTTGAAGTCGCCCTATAAAGCCCAGCTCGCGAATACCGGCCTCTTCCTGGAAGCTCTGGAAGCCCGCTCCAGGCAATTGCCCAATCTGCTTCACGGCCGTTTTAGCAACGATTTCAGTACGAGTCACCTGGTCCAAATGCAGGCGCTAGCCCAAATTCCCAAGCATCTGCAAATGGATCGGCTGGATCAAAACGCTGCATTGCCGCTAGGCTCGCGAATCGCGGTCGATCCCTGGTCAGACCAGATCGAAATGCAAAAGCGCCCGCTCGTGCGACCGCTCTCGGCGGTGGAGAAGATGCCGCTCGAAGTGTCCCCGTTCTTTCCCTACCTCAAGCGCCTGAACGGAAACGAGAAAGCTCAGGCGGGAGTCGGACCGTAGCGGACAGAGCCGTTCGAGCCGATTCGGCAGATGCAGCACGGCTCGCTCTATCCCGCGCTGCATCGTCAATCTGGAATCCCGATAACTCGCTCCAGGCGCAATCAATCTTCGCCTCGGTACGGGTGCGCCGTCTCGCCTACGAAGTAGCCGACTGTGGCCTTCGTAACGCCGTCAGCGTCGTCCCACTGACCGTGGAGCGGTACAGTTTCTTAAACAGGGATTGCAGTCCCACCGGCTTACCCGGCGGGTTTTCAGTTCACGGCACAATTCGATTATTGAGGATGAGTATCTGGCGGTTTCGGAACATTCTTGTCCTCGAAGTTTTTCTCAGCCAACGATTTGTCTGAGTCTTTGCGGGGCACGTCGTACCTTGAGGTTGCAGGTGAGGCTACGTCAGAGTGGTCAATCGGTTTCATCGCCACCACCTGATAGTGGCGCATCTTGCGATCACCGTCCGGGATACGCATGTCAATCTCATCCTTTCTGAGCTTGAGTTCGCCCTCCTGGCCCACCGGCAGGAGAACGGGATGCTTTTGACCAAGCGGTCGCACCTGATACTCCATGTCGTCGGTGCGAAGCAGATATTGCGGGCATAGTTTCTCATCCGATTTCACGTGCGTCACGCCCACCGATGCCCAGAGACTGCCCAGGCCGGTCAGGCCATGCTCGTTGGCGCCACAAGGGACAGCATCCATTTTCTCAATCATGGCACGGTTGGCAGGTTTCTTCCTGTCGCCTGCAAGTCCAGGGAGTGCAAGAAGCAGAGTAAGCGTAATGATCAGCGGCACATCGCGGTTCATACAACCTCCGTTAGGGAAGCTCTAGACATTTCCGGTTGGCTGCTACCGGCTGTAGAAGCTGTGGGAGAGAGGCCCGTAAGCAGCCTTTCTCCCACGAAGCTGCCAAGCCTACTTGGGCTTCGATTCAGTGTTCGCCTTAGCCGTGCCATGCGTGCTGAACTGTTCCGACGACTGCAGAAATGACTGCGGGTTCTCGCTCAGTTCTTCATGTACCTGAGGATGCGCCTTTAGGTAGTCCTGCAGAGCGGGATGGTTCTCCAGATATTCCTTGTTGTTCACTAGCGAGGGATCCTTAGAAAGTTCGCCAGCGATATTGTTGTGGTCCTCCAGAAACTGGTTGAAGCTGGAAAGTTCCCCACGGTTGAGATCGCGGTCCCCACGCATGGCGAAGTCCTGGTGTTGGTCAAAGCGTTCCTCCTGCCGCATGAACGCATTCGGATTTTCTTTGTATTGCTCCCGCACTCCCGGATGATCGGCCAGGAACTGCTGCAAGGCAGGATGGTCTCCGACGAACTTCTTGTCATTTACCAGTGATGGATCGTGGCGCAGCCGTTCTGCAATCTCCGGGTGGCTGTCCAGGAAGCGGTCCATGTTTGCCAATTCGCCCCGGGTCACGACCCGATCCGGAGTCTGATCTTGGCGCCGGTCAAAGCGTTGCTCCTGGTTCATGAAGGCGCTCGGATTTTCCTTGTATTCCTCGCGGACGCCCGGGTGCTCAGCCAGAAACTGTTGCAGTGCGGGATGGTCTCCGACGAACGTCTTGTCATTTACCAGCGATGGATCCTTGCGCAGCCGT